>JBKECN010000105.1:0-104926 GCA_047974565.1 Actinomycetales bacterium | reverse complement strand
CATCCACCGGTCCAGCACAGCCCGGACAGGCCCGGTAGGCCGTCCGGGCCGAGGACGAGGCCGATCAGCCAGACGGCAAGGGCACCGCCGAGGGTGACCGCCACCCACAGGGCGGCGAAGCGGGCGGTGCCGAGCAGCTGTTCGCATTCGCGGCCGAGCAGGTACAGGGCCAGCAGCGACAGCAGCGGCAGGAAACCGCCGCCACCGGCGATCCCGTAGGTCAGGACCGTCCACGGGCGGGTGAGCACCGCGTCCGGGTTGAAGGCCAGGAGGGGGAGCACGGCCTGGCGCATCGGCGTGTAGCCGGTGAGGGTGACCAGCAGAGCGGCCCCGACCAGGATGTAGGTGAGGGTGGTGGTGGCAACCGGACGACCACCGAGCACGGTGGTGGTCTCGCGTCGATGGGCGTTGGCCTGCTGGACGCATTGTGGGCAGTGGAATCCCACCGCGGCGGGCACCTGACAGCGGGGACAGATCGGCCGGTCGCACCGTTGGCAGCGGATCGGCGCCGGGGAACCGGGGTGCTGGGGGCAGGTCACGCCCGGGGTCTGGGACACGCGCTCAGGCCTCGTCTCGTGATGGGTTCTCAGCAATGCCCGGCTGGGCGACGGAGCGCCCGTCGCGCTGGGCGAGCGCCTACTCCTCGATGTCGATGCCGGTGATCGTCACCGGCTCCACCGGACGATCGCTCGCGCCGACGCGGACCGAGGCGATCTTGTCCACCACGGCGCGGGAGGCGTCGTCGGCAACCTCACCGAAGATGGTGTGCTTGAGGTTCAGGTGCGGCGTGGGGCCCACGGTGATGAAGAACTGGGACCCGTTGGTGCCCTTGCCGAATCGCTTGCCCGCATTGGCCATCGCGAGCAGGTAGGGACGGTCGAAGACGAGTTCGGTGGTGACCTCGTCGTCGAACTCGTAGCCCGGGCCGCCGGTGCCGGTGCCGAGCGGGCAGCCGCCCTGGATCATGAAGCCGTCGATCACCCGGTGGAAGGTCAGGCCGTCGTAGAACGGGGTGTCGGTCTTCTTCTCCCGGGTTCCGGGGTGGGTCCACTCCTGGCTGCCGGTGGCCAGGCCAGTGAAGTTGCGGACCGTCTTGGGGGCTTGGTTCGGGAAGAGCTCGATCCGGATGTCGCCGAGCGAGGTGTGCATGGTCGCGAACATGAGGTCATCCTGTCACGGCCGCAGGCGCATCGGACGGCGCCACAGCGACCGCAGTCGACGGGATCGGCCAGCTAGGTCCAACTAGGTCGGCCCTGGGGTCGACCGAATGCACCGACTGTCACCATGCACCGACTGTCACCCCCTGGAGGTCTGCGTCCGCAAGCCGTCGCCAGGTGGGTATCGAGCCCGGGAGTCGACGAACCGAGGTGGCCCGGCAGCGCTGCTGCCTGGTCCGGGCAGCGACCGGCTCGCGGCCGCAGACCCCCCTGGCTGCCAGGAACCTCGATCCCAGCGTGCGTGTGCGGCGCTGCACAAGGCAAGATGGGCATCGAATGGGGCCATCGACTCGTCGTCGCTCGGAACGGTCCGGGCAGGAAAGGGGAGACTCTTGTTCTCTACCAAGAAGAAGTCCCGCAGCGAAGCCGCCTCGGAGGCGGCCCGGAGTCAGGCTGCGGCGGCCCGCGCCCAGGCGGCGGCGCTGCGCGAGCGGGCCACGCCGTTCGCGGAGTCGGCCTCCGAGGCCGCCTTGCATGCAGCCGAGAACGCTCGCGACTGGGCGGCTCCCCGTCTGGAGAAGGCGCGCGACCGGAGCCTGGAGAGGGCCGCCCCGCGGGTGGAGCAGGCCGCCAAAGCCCTGGGCCCCAAGGTTGACGAGGTACACGACCGGATCGTCGACGATGTGCTGCCCAAGGTGGTCGCCGCAGTGAGCGCCGCCGCCGAGGCGGCCACCGAGCGGGCGAATGAGGCGAAGCAGGCCAGCCACGAGCAGCTCGACAGCGTGGCCAAGGCTGCCTCCTCCGCTGCCAAGCCTGCCAAGAAGCGGAAGAGTCGTTTCGGCCGGGTGATGGCCACACTCGTCGGGCTCGTTGCGGCCAGCGGTGCCGGGTACGCGGTGTGGCGCCGGATGAATGCGCCCACCGACGACCCGTGGGCCACCGCGGCCACTCCCGTCACTCCGCCGGTCAAGCCCGCACCTGCCTCAACCAGCACGACGCCGTCGGACTCCGCGTCGACGGGCTCCTCGTCGAGCACTGCTTCGTCGGGTACTGGTTCTTCGTCGGGTGCTGCTTCCTCGGGTGCTGCTTCCTCGGGCTCGTCCAGCACCGACAGTTCCGGTGCGTCCTCGTCCACCGCGTCCGGCGCCAGCACGTCGGACGACGACGCCAAGGACGACGCCAAGGACTCCGCGGACCGCAAGCCCGGCGAGGTCGACGCCGAGGACAGCAAGTAACACGGTTCACCTCCCCCAACCACCAGGGTTCTTCGACGAGTTCGTGAACCAGACCCAGGACCACTCCCTGTGGGTGTGTCTCGGGACCGGACCGACAGGGCCTGGACGGGGAGTACCGCGATACGCGATCGGGCCTGCCGCTCCACCCGGAGTGGCAGGCCCTGCGTCTTCACCTCACCAGCCGACCACCCACGCTCCAGTGAACACAAACGCGTCTGCGAGACACATCTCCGTACACCAGGACACCACGCCGCAGGGCGGGTCAGTGGCCGCGAGGCACGAGGCAACACATCGGGTCGAGTGTTGCCCCGACTGAGCCCTACCATCTGGGGATGCTCACCGTCCGTGTGCCGTCCTGCCACACCCCGGCAGGTACCGCGTGAACCACCTGGCCGCCTTCGTGCTGGCCTCCTTCCTCTTCATCCAGGTGCCCGGGCCCAGCCTGCTGTTCACCATCGGTCGAGCCCTCACCCAGGGACGTCGCACCGCCCTGCTCTCGGTGGTCGGCAACGCCCTCGGCCTGCTCGTCCAGGTGATCGCGGTGGCGGTCGGGCTCGGTGCCATCGTGGCGGCCAGCGCCCACGCCTACTCGGTGCTCAAGATCGCCGGTGCCTGCTACGTCGTGTGGCTGGGCATCCAGTCGATCCGGCACCGCAAGGATGCCCGGGTGGCACTGGAACAGGGCGTCCACGTGCCCGAAGAGGGGATCCTCACCGCGCTGCGCACCGGATTCGTGGTCGGCTCCACCAATCCCAAGACCATCGTCTTCTTCGGAGCCTTTCTGCCGCAGTTCGCCTCCGCGCAGGCCGGTTCACTGGGTTGGCAGCTGTTCGGGCTGGGGGCCATCTTCGCGGCCATCGCGGTGACCTCGGACAGTGTCTGGGCACTGGTGGCCGGACGAGCCCGCAGCTGGTTCCTGGCTCACCCCAAGCGGCTCGACCACCTCGGTCTGGCCGGTGGCACGATGATGATCGGCCTCGGCGGGGCCTTGGTGGCCGCGGAGTAGGGGCCCACCCCATCGACGCCACGATCCGGCCTCGGACCGCATGGTCCAGGACCACCAGGTACCTCCGTTCGTCCCACCCACCGGAACCAGTTCGGTCCCGTTGTGCCCCCAATCACCACCACGTCCCGCTGTGCGGGAGCACCCAGGATGACGTCCCGCTCTGCGGGACGAAGTGACCTCCTCGGCCGGAAACGGGTGCACTCTGAGACGGCCGCTCACCGGCGGTGCTGTCGCGACGCCGCGCCGTCGGCTGGTCGTGCGGGGCAGCCGACGGAAGGGATCAGCGCAATGCCGGGGACAACACAGCCCGTCAAGGTGGCCGTGATCGGATCGGGCAATATCGGCACCGATCTGATGATCAAGATCAAGCGGCTCTCCTCCACCCTGGAGATGGCTGCCATGGTGGGCATCGATCCCAACTCCGACGGCCTCGCCCGGGCCGGACGGATGGGCGTTCCCACCACCGCGGACGGCGTCGAGGGCCTGGTCGCCATGGACGACTTCGACGAGATCGGGATCGTCTTCGACGCCACCTCGGCGGGAGCGCACAAGCACAACGCCTCGGTGCTGGCCCAGTACGGCAAGCGCATCGTGGACCTGACCCCCGCGGCCATCGGCCCCTACGTCGTCCCGCCGGTGAACCTGGACGCCCACTTGGGCGAGTCGAACGTCAACATGGTCACCTGCGGCGGGCAGGCCACCATACCGGTGGTCGCGGCCATCTCCCGGGTCACCGAGGTGCCCTACGCCGAGATCGTCGCCTCGATTGCGTCCAAGTCGGCCGGTCCCGGCACTCGGGCGAACATCGACGAGTTCACCGAGACCACGGCCGCAGCGATCGAAGCGGTCGGCGGCGCGTGGAAGGGCAAGGCGATCATCATCCTCAACCCGGCCGAGCCGCCGGTGATCATGCGCGACACCGTCTTCGCCTTGATCGACGACCCCGGCGGCACCAAGCAGGACGCCATCCGCGAGTCCGTCGAGGAGATGATCGCTGCGGTCAGCCAGTACGTGCCCGGGTACCGACTCAAGCAGAAGGTGCAGTTCACCGAGATCCCGGCCGGCGAGCCGATGCACACCCTGCTGAGCAAGGGCGAGGGCGAACTCACCGTTACCCACAAGGTCAGCGTCTTCCTCGAGGTCGAGGGCGCCGCGCACTACCTGCCCGCCTACGCCGGCAACCTCGACATCATGACCTCGGCCGCCCTGCGTACCGGCGAGCGGCTCGCCGAGCAGGCCCGTCTCGACCGCGCCGGCGAGGCCGACACCACGATCGACACCACCACCGCCGACGAGCCGATCACCACCGGGAGCCCTCGATGACCAAGGTCTACGTCCAGGACGTCACCCTGCGCGACGGCATGCACGCCATTCGGCACCGGATCGATCCCGCAGACGTCGCCCGCATCGTCATCGCTCTCGAAGAGGCCGGCGTGGACGCCATTGAGGTCGCTCACGGCGACGGCCTGGCCGGAGGTTCGCTCAACTACGGCCCGGGCTCGAACACCGACTGGGAGTGGATCGAGGCGGCGGCCGAGCACACCCGCACCGCCGTGCTCACCACATTGTTGTTGCCGGGCATCGGCACGATCGCCGAACTCGAGCACGCCTACTCCCTCGGAGTCCGTTCGGTGCGGATCGCCACCCACTGCACCGAGGCGGACGTCTCGGCTCAGCACATCGCCACTGCCCGCGAGATCGGGATGGACGTGTCCGGCTTCCTGATGATGAGCCACATGTCCGAGCCGGCCCAGCTGGCCGAGCAGGCCAAGCTGATGGAGAGCTATGGGGCGCACTGCGTGTACGTCACCGACTCCGGTGGGCGGCTGACCATGGACGGGGTGCGGGCCCGGGTCCGCGCCTACCGCGACGTGCTCGACCCGCAGACCCAGATCGGCATTCACGCCCACGAGAACCTGTCCCTGTCGGTGGCCAACTCCGTCGTCGCGGTGGAGGAGGGCGTCTACCGGGTCGACGCCTCCCTGGCCGGGCAGGGCGCCGGAGCAGGCAACTGCCCGATCGAGCCATTCATCGCGGTGGCCGACCTGATGGGCTGGGAGCACGGCTGCGACCTGCTCAAACTGCAGGACGCCGCCGACGACATCGTCCGCCCGCTGCGCGACCGTCCAGTTCAGGTCGACCGGGAAACCCTCACCCTCGGCTACGCCGGGGTGTACTCCTCATTCCTGCGGCACGCCGAGATCGCGGCCCAGAACTACGGCGTCGACTCCCGGGCGCTTCTGCTGGAGGCCGGGCGCAGGGGCCTGGTCGGTGGTCAGGAGGACATGCTCGTCGACATCGCCCTCGACCTCGTCGGGTGACCCCCGCCGGGGGCCCGGATCTGCTGCCAGTTCACCAGCGACGGCGCTGGGGTACGGGCGCCGGGGTACGGGGCTAGGCGCGGGAGCTCAAGGCCAACAGCCTCCGCCAAACAGGACGAACCGGACGGCACCCCAGGTTGACTACCGGGCGAACGACAACGGCATTCCAAAGTCGGCACATACGACGACCTCGGCATACCCGTAACGCACCCACCCCGACCGCCAAAACCACTACAGCCACAGAGCAAGCACCGGCCCTCGGACACCACGGACAACCCCTACCCCGAGGCACCGCCAGCCTCTGGGGCACCAGCACCGCTGATGCCCGAGGCCACACCCGCCACCCGACGCCACCAGTCAAATAGGCCGAACCGGTACCACCATCACGGCCCCCATCGCCACCGGCACCATCAACGGCATGCCAACGTCGGCACATACGACGACCTCGGCACACCTTTCACACCGCCGCCCACCACCACGACCACTTCAGCCTCAGGGCACACGCCGGCCCCTCGGACACCACCGACCAACCACCATCCCAGGCACCGCCAGCCTCTACCGCACCAAGGACCCGCTCACGCCCAGAGCCCAGCCCGCCTCAACCAACAGCGGCATGCCAACGTCGGCACATACGACGACCTCGGCATACCTTGCGCACCCTCGCCCCACCACCACGACCACTACAGCCTCGCGGCACACGCCGGCCCCTCGGACACCACCGACCAACCACCAACCGAGGCACCGCCAGCCTCTACCGCACCAAGGGCCGCTCACGCCCAGAGCCGCGCCGGCCTCAACCAACTACGGCATGCCATCGTCGGCACATACGACGACCTCGGCATACCCGTGACGCACCCACCCCTCGGCCACGACCACCTGAGGCTCACGGCCACCGCTGGTTCACACGTGCACCAAAACCACCGAAAGCTCGAGCCAACGAACTGCCAGCGGCGGCGACTCCGCTAGGCACCCCTGACCCTCACGCCGGTAGAGCAGGCCGAATCCGGCAGCACTCCCGCCGCCACCACGGACCGAGCAAACAACGGCATGCCAACGTCGGCACATACGACGACCTCGGCATACCCCTAACGCACCCCAAGCCCCCGCCACAACCACCCGACGCCCAAGACAAGGCCGGTCCAGGGATGGGTCGGGATCGTGCAGGCTCCCCGGACCCGACTACTTCCGCCTGACCCAGCCCCGCGCCCGCGCCCGGGCCCGCGCCCGGCATCGAACCGCACCTACGCTGGCCAGGTGAACGAGGGTTGGGCTGGCGCCGGGGAGTTGTTCCACACCCGCGACTATCGGCGGCTATTGGCCACCCGAGTTCTCTCCCAGCTCGGTGACGGCGCCTTTCAAGTCGGCTTAGCCGGTTTGTTCTTCTTCTCCCCGCAGCGTGAGACCACCCCGGCAGGCGTGGCCTGGGCGCTGACCGCCAGCCTTTTGCCCTACACGATCGTGGGTCCGTTCGCCGGAGTGCTGCTGGACCGCTGGTTCCGCCGTCAGGTGCTGTTGGCCGCCAATGCGGTGCGGGCAGTTCTGGTGTTGATCACCGCGGGACTGCTCTGGGGTGACGCCCATGCCGGCTGGGTGCTGCTCGTCGTGCTGGTGTGCCTGTCCGTGGACCGGTTCGTGCTGGCCGGCCTCGGGGCCGCCCTGCCACACGTGGTGCGCCCGGCAAGCCTGGTGCTGGCGAACTCCATCACCCCCACCCTGGGCACGATCTCCACCGTGGTCGGCGGCGGCCTGGGGTTCGCCGCCGGACGGCTGTTCGCCACCTGGATCCCGCATGGGGAGCACCTGGCCGGAGCCGTGGGCATGGTCGTGCCACTGACGGCCTACCTGGGCTCGGGGTTGGCGGTCTCCCGGCTGCAACGCCAGGCACTCGGACCCGACGACGGTCCGCAGCGTGCCCCGATGCTCGGCCAGATCGTCGACCTCGCGGTGGGGATGGCCCAGGGCGCCCGGCACCTGTGGGGTCGGCCCCCCGCCCGGTGGTCGATGATCTTGACCGCCGGCATCCGGATCGGTTTCGGCTGCTTCACCATCCTCACCATCCTGCTGTGCCGCAACACCTTCACCGATCACCCGGACGAGGGCATCGCCCTGGTGGCCACCGCGGGGGCGATCACCGGTGCCGGCGCCGGGCTGGCCGCGGTCCTCGTCCCGGTGCTCGTGCGCCGACTCGGGATCACCCGCTGGATGATCAGTTGTCTGCTCGCCATGGTGCTGGTCTACCTGAGCTTCGCGGTGTCCATGTCACGCGAGGTGCTGTTGGGGGGATGCCTGCTGCTGGGCCTGAGCGTTCAAGGGATCAAGATCTGCGTCGACACCACGGTGCAGGTCAGCCTGGACGAGGAGTACCTGGGGCGGGCCTTCTCGCTGTACGACATGGTCTTCAACGCCTCGTTCGTCACCGCCGCCGTCCTGTGCGTGCTCGCCGTGCCCGCCACTGGGATGGCGCCACTGCTGTGGGCGTCGATGGCGGTGTTCATGCTGGCCTTAGCCGTCGGTACCGGGTGGCGCGCCCGCGGTGAGTCTCTGGTCGCGGTACCGAGCGAGTAGAGCGCGCAGCCAAACCAGAACAGTAGACACAGGCTCGCGACGGGCCAGCCCGGAGTGCGACACCGGGCGAGTGACCCCAACTCCCACCACACGAGCGGACACAAACTCGTGCGTGCTGCGGAGTTGATTACACCCCAAGTCAGGACAGGCGCACGCGATCGGAGTCCGCACCACGCGCAGGTGCTCGATGCCGGGTTTGGCGGCCTCAAGCCGGACTTTCTCGTCGTCACTGCGCGCAGGTGCTCGACGTGTGCAGCCACGCGCACGCGCTCGGGCAGTGCGTCGTCACTGCGCGCGCAGATGCTCGATGCTCACCCCGAACCGCTCTGCCAAGCGCTCGGCGATCAGCCGGCGATGGCACGCGGCGGCGTCCCGTTCCACACAGAACAGGGCTGCGGCGCCACTAGTCGGCAGCGACGACACCAGCTGTCCGAGATCCGCATGGTCGAGGATCTCGGTGGTGTAGCCGCGGATGAAGGCCGGGGCCAACTCCCGCCGGGAACGCTTGCCCACCCCACGGCGGTCGTCCTCGGCGTACTGCAACTCACGCAACCGGGTCGTCGGGGCCAGGTCACGGTGGTGCTGGTAGCCGATGCCCGCCTCGGCCAACGCCTGCTGCAGGTGCACCGAGTTCGCCCAGGCGTACTCGGACCCACGCACCCCGCGACGCTGGCGGACGTCGAGCAGCAACTGCACCCGCGCCGCTCGCAGGCAGCCCAGGAAGGCGGACAGGTCCGAGCCATAAACGCCGATCGTCGTAACCCGGTGTTCCACGCCCTGATCCTCCCTACCTCTTGAGCCTCCGCCAGGCGATGACTGGCGCCCAACTGCACCGGCCCACTGGCCGACGGTCCACCAAGTCCACTGGCCAGGGGCCCACCACGCCACGACCCAAACTACGACCCACCCAATCGGAGGCGACAAGTCGGTCCCAGCCTCACCTCGGCCAAACCGGGCCTATGCTGGTCGGCGTCCTGGCAGCCCCTCACGGCGCCGGTGTCGGCCACCTGCGGGTGGAGTCCACACTCATAACCCGAATCGGAGGGCTGATGGCCTGGCTGGTGACCGGCGGAGCCGGCTACATCGGATCGCACGTGGTAGCGAGCCTGCAGCACGCAGGGCTGGATCCGGTGGTTCTCGACGACCTTTCGACCGGCCTGCGGCAGTTCGTCCCCGAAGGCGTCCCTTTCGTCAACGCCACCCTGCTCAACCGTGAGGCGGTGGCCGCCACCCTCGCCGAGCATGAGATCGACGGGGTCGTGCACATCGCCGGCTTCAAGTACGCCGGGGTGTCGGTGCAGCGGCCATTGCACTGCTACGAACAGAACGTCCAGGCCACCGTCGTCCTGTTGGACGAGATGCTCAAGGCCGGCGTGAACCGGGTGGTGTTCTCGTCCTCGGCGGCCACCTTCGGCACCCCGGACGTGGATCTGGTCACCGAGCAGACCCCCACCCACCCGGAGTCCCCCTACGGGGAGAGCAAGCTCATCGGGGAGTGGCTGCTACGCGACGCGGGCATCGCGCACGGCCTGGTGCACACCTCCCTGCGCTACTTCAACGTCGTCGGCTCCGGCTCGCCCGAGCTCTTCGACGTGAGCCCGCACAACCTCTTCCCAATCGTCTTCGACCTGCTCTTTCGCGGTGAGACCCCGGCGATCAATGGCGACGACTACGACACCCCGGACGGCACCTGCGTGCGCGACTACATCCACGTCCAGGACCTCGCCGACGCGCACGTGGCGGCCGCCCGGCGGATGCTGGCCGGCGAGCCGGTGGAACGGGTGTACAACCTCGGCAGCGGGGACGGGATCTCGGTTCGCCAGATCATGACCACCATCGCCCAGGTCACCGGGATCGACTTCACGCCGACGGTGCGAGCCCGGCGGGCCGGAGATCCGGCGCGGATCGTGGCCACCGGAGAGCTGGCGGCCCGGGATCTCGGCTGGACGATGCGGCACGACCTGCGCGAGATGGTGGCCAGCGCCTGGCAGGCCAGACAACTGGCCGCAGACGCCTACCCCCAGTGATCCACGCCAGCCGACCTGGCCATCGGCGAAGTCGGCCTACTCCCCCCTACTTCACCGGTCGTGCCGGCTGCCCGTGACGCAGGTCAACCTCCATCGAGCGGTATCCGGCAGCAGTGGGGGCCGAGATCTGGCACCCTGATACCTCGTGTCACGAACGTCTGTGCAGCAGTTGCAGCAGCGGGCCGCCGCCACGCTGGTGTCCTTCGCCCCGGTGCTCGAGCCGCTGTCCGCCCGCTTCGCCGCGGCCGGTCAGGAACTCGCCCTGGTGGGCGGGCCGGTACGTGATGCCCTGCTCGGCCGGCTCAATGACGACCTGACCGACCTCGACCTGACCACGAGCGCCCGCCCGGAACTGACCCTGGAGCTCATCGACGGCTGGGCAGACACGCACTGGGAGATCGGGCGCGAGTTCGGCACGATCGGGTGCCGCAAAGGTCCCTACACGATCGAGATCACCACCTACCGGGCGGACAGTTACGACGGCCAGACGCGCAAACCCGTGGTGGCCTTCGGCGACGACCTCGAGGGCGACCTGGCCCGGCGTGACCTGACGGTCAACGCGATGGCCGTCCGTCTTCCGGAACTCACCTTCGTCGACCCGTTCGACGGCCTGGCCGACCTGGCCGGTGGTCTGCTGCGCACGCCCATCGAACCCCGGGTCTCCTTCGGGGACGACCCGCTGCGGATGATGCGGGTGGCGCGGTTCGTCTCCCAGCTCGGCTTCGACGTCGAACCCGGCACCCGAGCGGCCGTGCGCGAACTGGCTGGCCGCCTGGAGATCGTCTCCGCCGAGCGCGTTCGGGCCGAACTCACCAAGCTCGTCCTGGGCGCCCACCCGCGCGAGGGGCTGCGGGTGCTGGTGGAGACAGGTCTGTGTGAGCAGGTGCTACCCGAACTGCCCGCACTCAAGCTCACTATCGACGAACATCACCGGCACAAGGACGTCTACGAGCACACTCTCACCGTCCTCGATCAGGCCATCGCACTCGAGCCGCGGCTGCGCGCCGACGGGATCGCCGTGCCCGACCTGGTGTTGCGACTTGCCGCCCTGCTCCATGACATCGGCAAGCCGGCGACCCGACGGTTCGAATCCGGCGGCGGAGTCTCCTTCCATCACCACGAGGTGGTGGGTGCCAAGCTCACCGCCAAGCGGATGAAGGCGCTGCGGTTCGACAAGGAGACCACCGCCGAGGTGGCCCGGCTCGTCGAACTGCACCTGCGCTTCCACGGCTACGCGGACTCCCGCCCGGGGGCGTCGGGCTGGACGGACTCCGCGGTGCGGCGGTATGTCACCGACGCCGGCCCCCTGCTGCCGCGTCTACATCTGCTCACCCGCGCCGACTGCACCACCCGCAACCGGCGCAAGGCCGAGCGTCTGGCCGCCGCCTACGACGACCTCGAGCATCGGATCAGCGAGCTGAAGGATCGCGAGGAGCTGGCCGCCATCCGCCCCGACCTCGACGGCACCGAGATCATGGCGGTACTCGGCATTCCCCCGGGACGGGTGGTGGGCCGGGCCTACCAGCACCTCCTCGATCTGCGGATGGAACACGGGCCGCTGACCCGGGAGCGGGCGGAGGCCGAACTGCTCGCCTGGTGGGCCGAGCAGCCCGAATCATCCCGATAGCCCGCGGTACCGCCGGCATTCACACAATTTTCACCACCCCGGCCGACGACCTCCCGGTCAGGACCTCCGGGCGACGACCTCCGGTAGGCGACCTCCCGTCCGCGGCGACCCACGGGACCGCAGTCGGCGCACCGGGGTGCGGGCAATCACGGGTCGGCAGGCCGCCCGGGTGTCCCCGCGCGTGTCGAGTCCACGAGCTGAGTCACCCCCGCGCGGTACGAGCCGGGCTCGGAGCTCGGTTCCGCACCGAGACCTTTCGCCCTCCCAGGCCGGTTTTTGCACACGCACGGGCCAACATGCACACGTTCGCAACTCGCACTGCTGCCAGTTACACGTGTCGCTAACCCCTCAATCCGACGAAAGTCGTTACCGACCAGTAGGTTTACCGAATCGTATTCTTGTTCGGGCGACAGCATCTGCGACTTGCTCCGGACGGTGCTCAGATGCACACAGACTCGGCGACAACGGCCACCCCCACGCCCCTCGAGGCAGTGTCTGCTGCACACAGAATCTTCATTCGCACACGTACGAATACTTCGATCAAATGCCCGCAAAACCCCGGGTACCTTATTAATTGTCACGTTCGCCTTAACGTGATACGGGTGTGGAACACACTCCTACTCAGGCGGTTTCACCCGGATCTTGTACGATCTGTCGACGGTTTCCCGCTGATCTCTGGCCCGCCGTGGGCCAGTGTGGTATCACCACCCCGGGTCCGAGAACCAACCAAAGAAAGATGAAGCCACCCATTGCATGAACCCCCGATCTTCCCTACTGTTCCGCATGCGTCAGCCGTGATGTGAGTCACAGCGCGTCGTTGAAGCCTGTCCGGGCGCCGACGCGCAGCCGCCACGGCGACTGGCTTCATGCCTTCGGCCCACCGGCCGCAGGCCGCTCATGCTTTCCCACCGAAGGGACACACATCGATGACGGCTACCCAGATGGAACCGTCCGTACAGGATGCGAACAGCACGATCCATAACAAACCGGCGATGTCGTCGTCGAACATCCTCGTGATGAACATGGGCTTCTTCGGAGTCCAGTTCAGTTTCGGCCTGACTCAGACCGCGATCACCCCGCTGTTCACCGCCCTGGGCGCCGACGGACACAGTCTGCCGATCCTCAACCTCGCCGGCCCGATGACCGGCCTGCTCATTCAGCCGCTCATCGGTGCGGCCAGCGACCGGACCTGGAGCGACCGCTGGGGCCGGCGAAAGCTGTACATCCTCGCCGGGGCGCTGCTGTGCATCTTCACGCTCATCGTGTTCCCGTTCGTCTCCGTGCTGTGGCTCGCGGTGGTCTGCTACTGGCTGCTCGACATCGGCAACAACACCTCGATGGAGCCGTACCGGGCGTTCATCTCCGACCGGTTGCCCAAGAACCAGTTGGCCCGCGGCTTCCTCGTCCAGAGCATGTTCACCGGCGCCGGCGCGGTGCTGTCGAACTTCTCGATCTTCGCCTTCCAGCGCTGGCTGCCCGGCCTGGCCGGCAACGGCGTGCCCTACTGGGTCTACGTGTGCTTCTTCATCGGCGTGGTGTGTATCGGCTTCACGGTCTTCACCGCGATGGCCCGCACCACCGAGCTGCGGCCCCCGCAGCACGAACTGGACGAGATCGCCGCCACCAAGGGCGGCCCGGTCACCTTCGTGCGCGACCTGGTCTCCGCCGTCCGGACGATGCCCATCGCCATGCACAAGATCGGCTTCGTCTTCGTCTTCCAGTGGTACGCGATGTTCATCTACTGGCAGTTCGTCGCCCTCAGCGTCGGTGAATCGGTGTTCGGCGTGACCGACACTCACGACCCCGCTTTCCAGCAGGCCGCGGGCTGGTCCGGCCTGATGAACGGCTCGTACAACCTGGTCACGATGCTGGTCGCGCTCATCATGTTGCCGATCGTCGTCAAGTTCGGCGGACGGATCGTGCACGCCGCCAGCCTGGCGATCGGCGGGCTCAGCCTCATGTGGTTGTCCACGGTGACCAACCAGTGGATGGCCCTGGTCGCGATGGTGGGCCTGGGCATCTTCTGGGCCAGTGCCGTCGGAGTCCCGTACCTGATGGTCGCCAGCATGGTGCCGAACCGGAAGTCCGGCGTCTACATGGGCATCCTCAACATGATGATCGTCATCCCGATGCTCGTGGAGACGATGACCTTCGGGTGGATCTACCAGAACCTGCTGGGCAACAAGGCCACCAACGCCCTGCTGCTGGCGGGGGCGCTGTTCCTGATCGGCGCGGTGGCGATGCTCTGGGTCAAGCCGCCCAGCGACACCGACGAATCCGAGATCGTCCCGCTGGGTGCCCCCGATCGGGGCGTGAGTGTGTACGACCGGGTGATCGTGGGCTCGGACGGCACCGACAACTCGCTCTTCGGGGTGCACCGGGCGATGGCCATCGCCCGCGACGCGGGAGCCAAGCTCACCATCGTCACCGCCTATGACCCGGACGAGTTCGGGGTGGACGGGGTGCGAGCGCATCTGCACGGCACGGAGGCCGGGCGGCTCGCCCTCGAGCGAACGGTGGACGACCTCAACCGCCATCGAGTCACCAGCTACGACTCCCTGCTGATCGCCGGGGACCCGGCCCAGGCACTGCTGACCGCCGCGGACGGCAACTCCAAGAACCTCATCGTGGTCGGTAACCGCGGGATGGGGGCCGACCGTGGCCAACTTCTGGGCACGGTGCCCTCGACGGTGGTTCGCCATGCGGCCGGCGATGTCATCGTCGTGCAGATCGACCTGGCGGACGATCACTCCCTGTCCCGCCGGTGACGCCCGAACCACCCCATCGAAACCACCCCTATGAGGCCGGTGACGGCCGAGACCACCCAGTAAGCCCGATCCCACCACCCTCGCGGTGCCATCCCCCGGCACCCCTACGCCTCGGTACCGGCCGCACCACGGCCCTACCGAGTGACCGATCCCGGAACTGACCGGTCGGTCACCCGAAGGTGGCGCGCGCCCACCCGGCTGCGCGCCATCCCCTCGACCCCGGCTCGTCCGTTTTCGTGACCCGGACCACGAAAGCGGGCGGGCCGGGCTTTTACCCGGCGCCAGCACCCGGTGTCCGCACCGGAGCACGGCCGTCCGCGAACGCCGGCGAAGTGAGACGAACAACCCGCCGAACCCTGGCCGAGCCCAGCCCTCATCCTCGACCCGTAGAGTTTTCCCATGTCTGCCCAGCCGCCCCCCGGTCCTGGACCGGGCAATCGGCCGGTGCCTCATCCGCTTCCCGAGACGGTCGTCCATCGTCTGGCGAACTTCCGGCACACGGTCGAGGAGGTCTCCGCCGGCGGCATCGTCGTGGACATCACCAATCACAGCCCGCGGGTGGCGGTGATCGCCCGGCTGAACCGGGCGGGGCGACTCGAATGGTGCCTGCCCAAGGGGCACCTGGAGAACGACGAAACCCCCGAGGAGGCGGCGATCCGCGAGGTCGCCGAGGAGACCGGCATCACCGGGCGAGTGGTGGCCACCTTGGGCAGCATCGACTACTGGTTCTCCATCGACGGACGCCGGGTGCACAAGACCGTCCACCACTATCTGCTGGAGGCCACGGGGGGCGAGTTGACGGTGGAGGGCGACCCCGACCAGGAGGCCATCGACGTCGCCTGGGTCGACCTGGACGAACTCGACGCGCGACTGTCCTTCCTCAACGAACGGCGGATCGCCCGGGCCGCCGAGAAGCAGTTGGCGGATCCGACGTGACCGCCGCGGCGGCGCGGCTGTGCGCGGCCGTGGCCCTGCTCGTCGGCCTCACCCTGCCAGGCCTGGGTGGCCTCACCGCGACCCCAGCCGCCGCCTCGCGCGCGGTCCTGGCGGGGGCCGCCACGAGCTCCGCCTCCCCGACCGCCGGCCAGGCCGGCCCGTCCGACAGCGCCGCGGGTGAGCCGACCGACGACGACGAACCGGTCACCGGAGCTCCGTGGATCCGCATAGACCAAGCGCCTGAGTATCTGCAGCCCGGGCAGGAGGCGATCATCACCTTCACCCTCACCGCGGGCGACGCCCCGATTCCGGCCGGCTGGTCGGTGCTGCTCACCATGCAGCCACGCATGCTTACCACCCGGTCGGCGATCCAGGCGTGGCGCGGAGCAAGCCTGGAGGGCAGCGTCGGGATGGAGGTCACCCGGGTCCCGATCGACGCCGAGCTCGCCCCCGGCGCGTCTCGACAGGTTCAGGTGAACGTGCCGGCAGACCCGGCCAGGCTCGCCGACGATCCCGACCAGTTCGGGCCCCGGGCGGTGGCTCTGGTGCTGGTGGACGACACGATCGACGTCCGCCAGGCGATCACCCGCAGCTTCCTGGTGTGGAACCCCGGGCTGCACCTGAGCAACACTCCTCGCTATTCGGTGCTGGTCCCGGTCACCTCGGGCCGGCTGGACCCGCAGACCGGACTGGCCCGCAGCACCCAACTCGCCGAGACCGCCGACCAGGGACGGCTGGCCGGACTGTTGGACCTGGCCGAGCGACCCGGGGTCACCCTCGCCCTCGACCCCTCCGTGCTCACCGCCAAACCCACCGAGGGCGATCCCGCCGCCCCCACCCTGAGCGAGCAGGACGACCAGGCGCTGCAGGCCTGGCGGGAGCGGGTCCGTACCGTGGCCGCCCGGCACGAACTGCTCGGCCTGGGATACGCCGACCCCGATCTCCTCGCACTCGCCGACGCCGGACAGCAGCCGCTGGCCCAACTCGCGGACGAGATCGCCGCCCAGATCTTCGACGACACGGGCGTCCCGGTACGCCGCGACATCGCCTACCCGGTGCTGGGGCAGGCCGACTCCGAGACCGTGGACCTGGTCGCCTCGCTCGGGCGCAAGGCTGCCATCGTGCTGAACGATCAGACTCAGCAAGGGTCGAGCCAGACCTCCTACAGCGCCCGCTCCCAGGTGAGCGCCGGGGCCGACGAGGTTCCCACCCTGGTCAGCGACACCCAGCTCTCCCAGGCACTGGCACTGACCGGCCAGAACCTACCCGACGGCGGCGGCAATGCCGTGCAACGGCTGCGGGCCGACACTGCGGTGATCGCCCTGCAAGCGCCGAGCCTGCAGCGCACCCTGCTGGTGGACGCCCCGCGCGGGTGGACCGCGACCGGCAACGGGGTGCTCGGGCTCGACGTCCTGGGGGCCTCGTGGGCCGACCCCGGCACCCTGAACGACCTGCTCGCCGCCGAGCCACAGACCCGAGACGACCCGCGGCTGAGCACCGCCCAACGCCGTCAGGCCCTGGATGCGCAGGGCGTGGACGAGGTCTCCCGACAGCTCGACCAGGCCGCAGAACTGCTCAGCGTGGTGGCCGAGCCACGTGACCGGCTCGCCGACAGCCGGCGCGGCGCGGCCGGGCTGGTCTCGGTGACCTACCGCGACTCCTCGGGCACCACGGCGGAGCCGCCCACAGCACAGGAGCCAAGCGAAGACGTGGATCTGTGGGCCCAGGCCATCGACCAGTACGCCCAGACCGCCGAACAACTACGCACCGGCATCCACGTGGTGCCGGGTGCGACCGTCACCCAGGTCTCGCGCAATGTCCGGCTGCCCGTCACGGTGAGCAATGACACCGACGACGTGGTCCGGGTGGTGCTCAACGTGCAGCCGACGTCCAATCGCCTGGTGGTCACCAAGGACGTGGAGGTCGTCGTCCCACCGCGCAGCAGTGCCGTGGGGCACGTGCCGGTGCGGGGTGTCGGCAACGGCGACACCTCCGTCCGGATCACCGTCCTGACTCCCGGAGGCCTGGCCCTGGGCGAGCCGACGGTGACCCAGGTGCAGGTGCGCGCAGACTGGGAGTCCTTCGGCACCGCGGCCATCGGCGTGGTCGCCTTCGGTCTCTTCGCGGTGGGACTGATCCGGTCGGTACGCCGAGGGACCCGTAGTTCCCGCGCGGCCGAACAGTTCACCGTCCCATCTCCCCCCGATAAGGACTCTCATCCATGAGCCTGCTGCGGTCCTCCGCCGTGATGGCGGCCGGTACCGCGGTGTCCCGCATCCTCGGCTTCGCCCGGTCCCTGGTACTCATCGTCGCCCTCGGGTTGACGACCATGCCGGCGAACATGTTCGACACCGCCAACAAGATCCCCAACATCCTGTACATGCTGCTGGCCGGGGGCGTGCTCAACGCAGTCCTGGTGCCGCAGATCGTGCGGGCGGCCAAGTCCGAGGATGGCGGTGAGGAGTATGTCAACCGGCTGGTGACCCTGTCCGTGGCGGGCTTGCTCGGGGCCACCGTGGTGCTCACCGCAGCCACCCCGTGGCTGATCACCCTGTACTCGGCCAGTGTCAGCCCCGGGTGGCGCGCGGTGGGTATCGGCTTCGGTTTCTGGTGCATCCCGCAGGTCTTCTTCTACGGCCTGTACACCGTGCTCGGGCAGGTGCTCAACGCCAAGGGCCACTTCGGGGCGTACATGTGGGCGCCCGCCCTGAACAACATCGTGGCGATCGCCGGGCTCGGGGTCTTCATCGCCGTCTACGGGCCGGAGTCGGTCACCGGTCACCCGCTGGACTCGTGGACGCCGCAGAAGATCGCCATGGTGGGCGGTTTCGCCACGCTCGGAGTGATCTGCCAGGCACTCATCCTGCTCTGGCCGCTGCACCGGCTGGGGATCCGGTTCCGCCCCGTGTGGGGGGTGCGGGGCGTAGGCCTGCGCGGGGCCAGCCGGGTGGCGATGTGGACCTTCGCCGCGGTGCTGGTGGGGCAGGTGGCCCTGGTGGTGACCACCAACGTCGCGAACCGCGCCTCCGAACTCACCCAGGGCACCCCACTGGCGGACGCCACCCCCGGCTCGGCGACCTACACCAACGCCCTGCTGCTGTTCATGCTCCCGCACTCCCTGGTGGCCGTCTCCCTGGTCACCGCCCTGTTCACCAGGATGTCGGCCGCGGCCGGGCGGGACGAGTGGTCCACGGTCCGCGACGACCTGTCCCTCGGGCTGCGCACGGTGGGGGTGTTCTCGGTGCTGGCCACGGTCGGGCTCCTCGTCCTGGCGGAACCGCTGGGGGTCGCGATGACGGCCGGGAACGCCGAGGCCGGCGCTGCGCTCGGCCGGGTGGTGGCGGCGATGTCCGTGGGTCTGACCGGCTTCAGCGCCGCCTATCTCATCCAGCGGGTGTTCTACGCCTACGAGGACGCCCGCACCCCGTTCCTGGTGGCCGTCCCCCAGCAGGTCATCGTGGTCACCGCCGACCTGTTGTCGGCCTGGCTGCTGCCCCCGACCCAGATGGTGGTGGGCGTGGCGGCCGGGCTCAGCGTGGCGAACACCTTCGCCGCGATCGCCTCGGCCTGGCTGCTGCGTCGCCGGCACGGCGGTATCGACGCCCATGCGGTGATCCGCACCCACGTGCGGCTGGTGCTCATCGGCGTGGTCAGCGCGGTGGTGGGCTGGCAGGTGGTGACCTGGCTGCCGTGGCGTGGCGGTGGCATCGCGGCCGCGCTCGGCTGCTGCGCGGTGGCCGGGCTGGTCATCGTCGCGGTGTACCTGGTGGGGCTGCGGGTGCTGCGGGTGCGGGAACTGGGTGCCTTCGTCGGGCGGGGACGGTTGGGACGCCTGCTCGGCGGGTGAGGTCACCCTGAACGACCACCGATCTGCTGCACCTGGGTCAGGCAGTCAAGCCCGACGTGCCGGACCGGGTCATCACGATCGGCGCGACGCCGGCGTTGCGGGACAGCCGCAGCACCATGTCGACCACCTCGACGACGTCCTGGACGGCGATCATCGAATCGGCAGGGACCGTGTCCGAGACCCAGGCGGTCATGTCGGTGGCGACGTAGGCCGGCGCGATCGAGGTGGCCCGGACGCCGCCCGGGGACTCCTCCTGGTCGACCGCCTCGAGGTAGCGCAGCAGGGCCGCCTTGCTGGCGCCGTAGATCGAGTAGCCCACGTCGGCGTGGACCCCGGTGATCGAGGACAACCCGATGATGGTGGCCCCCCGGTCGGGGTCGGCGAGGGCTCCGGCGCGCAGCAGTGGCAAGGCCTGCCCGGTCAGGTGGATGGACGACACCAGGTTGACCTGGAGGGTCTTGGCCACGCGGCGTGCCGGGAAGTCCGCGGCCCGCGCCACGGTTCCCACGCCGGCGTTGAGAACGAGGGCATTCATCGCCCCGTACGCCTGTCGGTGAGTCTCGACCAGGTGCCCGGCGGCCTCGTCCTCAGCCAGATCGGCGGCCAGGGTGATCACCTGGCTGGCCCCAGCTGCCCGCAGAATCCCGGCGACCTCGCCGAGCCGGCCGGTGTCCCGAGCGGTGATCGTCAGACCCCAGCCTTGTTCGGCGAGCCGGGTGGCGATCCCCAATCCGATCCCGCGCGAGGCGCCGGTGACCAGGGCCGTGCGAGGTGGGCTCGACACCCCTGTCATGACCGGCTCCGCAACGCGTCGTGGGCGAGTTCGAAGTAGTGGGGGACGGACTCTCCCGCCCTGGCGTAGCCCTCGTCACCGGTTCCGGCGCGGTGGCGATGGGCGATACCGGCGGCGATGACGCCGATCTTGAAGTACGCCATGGCAAGGTGGAAGTTCCAGTCGGCCAGTTGGACCCCACCCACCTGCTGGTACCTGTCCGCGAGCGCGGACGCGTGCGGCAGGCGGGGGCTGGTCCAGGAACTCGATCCTGCGGCGATCAGGTCGAAGACCGGGTCGCGGTAGGCGCACATCAAGGCGACGTCGGCCACCGGGTCGCCGATCGTGGACAGTTCCCAGTCGACGACCGCGGCGATCTCCGGCCTGGTCGCTGGGTCGACCCAGACCATCGTGTTGTCCAGGCGAAAGTCGCCATGCACGATCGCGACGTGCTGCTGCCGGTCCGGCAGGTGGGCGCGGAGTCGCTCGGCCAGGCCTTCGCCGGTCGAGGCCAGTTCGGGTGTGCCGACCAGTTCCCACTGCCCGGACCAGCGCCGCAGTTGACGCTCCGCATACCCATCTGGACGGCCGAACCGCTCCAGGCCGACGCTGATGTGGTCCACGTCGTGCAAGGCTGCCAGCACGCCCAGCAAGCGGGTGACCAGCTCGTCGAGGTCCTGATCGCTGAGGCCGTCGAGGTCACTGGCCCAGCGCAGGGACCGCGCGGGCACGTACTCCACCATCGCGCCGGGCACGCCGAGCACCGATTCGTCATCCACCAGCAGGACCGGACGAGCGACGGGCACGCTGGTGCCGACCAGGGCCGAGGTGACGGTGAACTCCCGGGCCACGTCATGGGCAGAGGGTGTGCGTCCGACCCGCGGCGGTGTGCGCAGCACCCAGGTCGAGGCGCCGTCGCTGACCCGGTAGGTCAGGTTGGAGCGTCCACCGGCGATCAGGGTGGCGTGCAACGGCCCGGCGGGCACCGTCCCGTTCTCCCGCAGCGCCGCGCCCAGTCGGCTCAGTTCGGACTCGGTGAGGTTCGAGTCGATCGGATTCGAGGCTGCCGGATTCGAGGCTGCCTGACTTGAGGCTGCCGGACTCGCGGCAGCCGGATTCACCCTCACCGGGCTGGAGTCGCCGGTTCTGCTGATCACGGTGTCATCACTCCTTCAACGGCACGCAACGCTCTGCGTGCAATGGACCATCGGTGCACTTCGGACGGGCCGTCGTAGATGCGGAACGGGCGGATCTCGCGGGCGATCTTGGCCACTGGCAGGTCGCGGGAGACCCCGAGACCGCCGCACATCTGCACGGCACGGTCGACGACCCGATACAGCGCCTCGGCGGCGAAGGTCTTGGCGATCGAGGTCTGCGTCGAGGCCCGTTGGCCCTCGTCGAGCAGGTGGCACGCCTGGAGCGCCAGGGCACGCGTGGCCGCCAGGTCGATCTCGCTGTCGGCGATCTTCTCGTGGATCATGCCCTGCTCGCTCAGACGCGAGCCGAAGGCCGCACGCTCGCTGACGTAGCGCAGGGCGACCTCGTGCGCCCGCCGTGCGGCGCCCATCCAGCGCATCACGTGCGTCATCCGGGCCGGCCCGAGCCGCACCTGGGCGTACCGCATGCCCTCGTCGACACCACCAAGGACATCGTCGTCGCTGACGAAGACTCGGGTGAATCGCACCTCGCAGTGTCCGCCGAGCATGCTCTTGTCGACCGTCTCGACGTGCCGCAGCACCTCTATCCCCGGCGAACTCGCCTCGGCGAGGAACATCGTCGCGCCGCCCGCCGAGCCGGGCTCACCACTCGTGCGGGCCATGATGATGAAGAACCCGGCCCCGTCCGCACCGGTGATGAACCGTTTGACCCCGTCGATCAGCCACCCCCCGTCGACCTTGCGCCCGGTGGTGCGCAACATGGCCGGGTCCGATCCCGCACCGGGTGAAGGCTCGGTCATCGCGAAAGCCGAGCGGTGGATGCCGCGAACCAGCGGGGCCAGGTAGCGCTCCCGCTGCGTCGGGCTCGCAATGTGGTCCAGCAGGTGTGCGTTCCCCTCATCGGGAGCGTTCGCGTTGATCGCCATCGGGCCGAACAGCGAATAGCCGGCAGCCTCGAAGACGTCGAACCGATCGACCAGGCCGAGCCCGAGCCCGCCGTACTCCACCGGTCCATGCGGGGTCAGCAGGCCGCGCTCTCGGGCCAGGCCCTGCAGACGCACACGCGTCGCCTCGCCGCCGGCCGCCTCGATGTCGCCGTCGTACTCGTCATCGACCGCGAGCACCTCGTCGGCGATGAACTCCCGCATGCGAGTGGTCAGATCGGCGGGGCCGGCGGCGACCAGGCCGGTGGGATGTTCACGCATGACCGGCACCTGCCTCGAAGCGCTGACCCTTCGAGGCCTCCTGCGGTGCCCCCGGCCGCGCACCCTCAGCACCTGGCGCCTGGTCGTAGCCACCACGCCCGACCCGCCGGTACGTGGCCAGCGTGAGGACGACGTGGGTGAGGCCGGCGACCACCACGGCAGGAATCGAGGCGGTCAGCCAGGTAAACGCCTCATGGGTCTGCAGGGTCTGCGGGTTGTAGAGGAACACGTAGGTGGCGGCCCCGAGCCCGGTCGAGACGATCGCGGCGACATTGAAACCCGCGGTGAAGTGATAGGGACTCTGCGCGCCGGGGCTGTAGATGCCGCGTAGGTCGAGGTGCTGGCGGCGCAGGAAGAAGTAGTCCGCCACGACCGTGCCGCAGATTGCGGACAGGAAGGCCCCGGTCCACGTGGCGATGAGCAGGAACTGGTCATACAGCAGCCAGGGGAAGAAGGCCAGGATCGCCGGCAGCACGAAGAACGCGGCGCACAGGATCTCCCACCGAACGTTGACCAGCAGGTTGCCTCCGGCCTGCCGGATGGCCAGACAGGTGGAGTAGGCGATGGACGCCAGGCTGGTGAGGTTGGCGAAGGCGATGAACAGCAGCGCCAGCACACCCAACCCGGCTCCCCCCAGCGGAACCATCCACACGGTCGGATCCGAGTCCCCGAGGGTGAGGGCGGCAGCCATCCCGACGATCTGGGCGACCACGGTCGCCACGAAGAGTCCGATGAAGGCCGGCCACAGGGCTGCGCGCGGGCTTGTCGTCAGCCGGGCCAGGCTTCCCATCACCGGCCACCAGGAGAACCCCACCGCGAGGTTCAACTCCACCGCGACGACGAAGTTGAGCCGGGAGTCGTCGAACGGGGCCAGCGGGGCCGCGGCCAGCAGTTCGGGCCAACTGGTCTCCAGGAACAGCATCCCGAACATCCCCACGGTCAGCAGTGCCAGGCCCGGGGCCACGAAGCGGTTGAAGAACCGGATCGTCAGCGGGCCCTTGGCCAGCAGCGCCCAGGCGAGCACGATGGCAAGCAGCGCCAGCAGGGTCACGGGGAAGCTGTGCGGGGCGATGTCGGTGCCGAAGGATTCGTTCGAGACCTGGGTCACCGCTCGTCCGAACATCACGCTGAGCAGTGAGGACCACCCGACCTCGGTGAACAGCACGACGGTGAAGACCATCACGGCAACCCCGCGCAAGCCGAAGACGCTGCGCAGGATGGTGTACTGCTCGACGCCGTACCGTTGGCTGGACACGACACTGGCCAGCAGCATGATGACCACGCCGATCGCATTGCCGACCAGCATGGCCAGGATCCCGTCCCGGAATCCGACCAGCAGTGCCGTGGCTCCGCCGCCGACGAAGGCCCAGGTGGCGATGGCGAGGCCGACATTCACCCAGGTGAAGTCGGCGAAGTTCCAGACCCGTTCCTGGCGGGTGACCGGGAGGGAACCGAAGGTCGCCTCGCGGCTGACGTCCTCGTGGGCGCTCATCGTGACACTCCGACTATCAGGGCGAGCAGCACGGCCACCACGACGATCGCCGCGAGCGCGAGGAGGTCGGCCCGCTGAAGCGGTGGAACGGGGTGGGTGTGCCACTCCTGGGCGATCAGGGCCAGGCGGCGATCGAGTTCGTGCGCCAGGGATGACTGGGTGGCGTCCATGGTTTCCTCCATGAGATTGGTCTTGTTCCGGGCAGACGGCCCGAGCGGGGCCTGGGGCAGGCTTGACTGAGGACGCGCCTCAGTAGGCGATCACCGAACGGATACCGTTGCCGCGCTTCATGTCCTCGAAGGCGTCGTTGATCTCCTGCAGGTCGATGACGCGGGTGACCAGGGAGTCCAGGTCGATGCGTCCGTGCAGGTAGTGCTCGACCAGCAGCGGGAAATCCACATCCGGCCGACTCGAGCCGTAGTTCGAACCGATCAGCGAAAGCTCGGAATCTGACATGACGAACGGGTCGATGGAGATCCTCAGGCCGTCGGGGACCTGGCCCGCGACCACGGCCCGACCGCCCCGAGCAAGCACCCCGTAGGCCGCTTCGATCGTGCGTGGCAGGCCGATGGCCTCGATGGCCACCTCGACTCCTCGCCCCGCGGTGAGGGCGAGCACGCGTTCGGACAGGTCCTGCGACGCCGTGTTGATCACCTCGGTGGCTCCGAAGACACGTGCCTGCTTGAGTTTGTCGTCCGAGATGTCGGCGGCGATGATCTGACGGGCCCCGACCAGGCGAGCGCCCTGGATCGCGTTCAACCCCACACCACCGCAGCCGATCACCAGCACGCTCTCGCTGGGGCGCACCTGAGCGGTATTGACGGCCGCGCCGACTCCGGTCGTGACAGCGCAGCCGACCAGGGCCGATTGCGCGAACGGCGCGTCGTCGCGGACCGCGATGGCGGCCGACTCGGGCACCATCGTGTATTCGCCGAAGGTTCCCAGGCCCGCGAAGCTGTAGATCTCGCCGCCGTCCGGTGCGCTCACCCGCGTACGGCCGTCGAAGGACAGGTGGTTGGCCGAGTGTTGGCTGACCAGGTCGCACAGAACCGGCCGGCCGGTGATGCAGTAGCGACACTTGCGACACGAGGGGGTCCAGGAGAGCACGACATGGTCGCCCGCCGACAGGTTCGTGACGCCGTCGCCGACGCTTTCGACGATCCCGGCACCTTCATGGCCGAGGATCATCGGCGCGGGGGCCTCCCATTCGCCCACCACCACGTGCAGGTCGCTGTGGCACACTCCGCTGGCTTTGAGGCGGACGAGGACGTCGCCCGGTGGTGGGGTCGAGGGGAGCCGCACCTGCTCCACGGTGAGCGGGGCATCGGGTGCCCGGAAGATGGCGGCGTTGAATTCGATGGTCATGGGGGTGCCTTTCTCCTGGTGGGGGTTTCGGTGAAGTTCTTGGCGACCCGGGCTCAGGTCAGGGCGGTGCGGATCAGCTTCTTGTTGGCGAACTCCTCGATCCCCAGCCGGCCGAGTTCACGCCCGAATCCGGAGCGCTTGATGCCGCCGAATGGCAACTCCGCGCTCTCCAGGCCGACGCCGTTGACGAAGACCATGCCCGCCTCGATCTGGTCGGCAACCCGCATCGCCTGCTGGGAGTCGGTGCTGAAGACATAGGAACCCAGGCCGTAGGGGGTGCTGTTCGCCAGCTCCACCGCCTCGTGCTCGGACGCGGCTCGATACACCACCGCCACCGGGCCGAAGAGCTCCTCGGCGGCCGCTGCGGAGTCCGGGTCCAGGTCGGTCAGTACCGCGGGCGGGAAGGTCGCGCCCTGGCGTGTGCCCTGGCAGACCAGGCTCGCGCCGGCGTCCACCGCCCGCTGAACCTGCTCCTCCAACCGCTGGGCGGCGGCGGTGCTGGACAGCGGCGCGAGTCCGTCGGCCCGGGCCAGCAGCTGCTCGGCGAACTCCGCCACGAAGTCCTCGTAGAGTTCCTCGGCGACGATGAATCGCTTCGCGGCGTTGCAGGCCTGCCCGGTGTTCTCAAACCGGGCATCGACTGCGGCGCGGACGGTGGCCGGCAGGTCGGCGGTGGACAACACAACGAAGGGGTCCGAGCCGCCCAGCTCGAGCACCACCTTCTTGAGGTTTCGCCCGGCCAGTTCGGCGATCTGGGCACCCGCCCGCTCGGACCCGGTGAAGGACACTCCCTGCACGCGGGGGTCCGCGATGGCGTGCGCGACCTGTTCGTTGGTGGCGTAGACGTTGACGTAGCACCCCTGCGGGTACCCGGCATCGAGGAAGATCCGCTCCAGTGCGGCGGCCGACTCCGGACACTGCGGCGCGTGCTTGAGCACGATGGTGTTGCCGAGCGCGAGATTGGGGGCCACGAACCGGGCGACCTGGTAGTACGGGAAGTTCCACGGCATGATCCCGAGCAGCACGCCGACCGGCTGACGGCGGATGATGGCACTTCCCTCACCCTCGAGCAGGCCGATCGGTTCGTCGGCCAGGAAGTTGCTCGCGTGTTCGGCGTAGTACCCGTAGATCGAGGCGCTGAACTCGACTTCGCCGATGGCCTGGTCGAGCGGCTTGCCCATCTCCCGGTGGATGATCTCGGCGAGTTCGGTGGCCCGCTCGTTGTGCAGCCGGGCGACTCCGCCCAGCAGATCGGCTCGGTGGTCGACGGTGCTGGTGTGGGACCAACCCTGGTAGGCGCTGGCAGCGGCAGCGATGGCAGCATCGACCGACTGCTTCGTCGCGCTCGGGTACTCCCGCACGAGGTTGCCGGTGGCCGGGTCGACCACGGCGTATCTGGGCGTGCTCATGTCATGCCTCCTGTTGGGTGATGGCAGCCGGGTTCGGGTGGTGGTCTGGAGGTGTGGGACGAGGTGTCGCCATCAGGTCCGCCCGCAGGACCTTGCGATCGAACTTTCCCGATGCATTCACCGGGAGGGCGTCGTAGACCATCCAGCGATCGGGAATCGCGTAGTCGGGCAGCCGGGCGCGAAGGGCCCGGGCGAGTTCCTGCTCATCGAGGACGGCGCCGGGGCGCAGTTCGATGGCCGCGGCGACGCGTTCTTGGAGGACGTCGTCGGGGTACCCGAAGGCGCAGGCGGCCGCGACCGGGTCCTGGCGGACGATCTGCGACTCGACATAGGTCGGCATGATCTTCTCGCCGCCACGATTGATGACCTCGTCCGCGCGGCCGTGCAGCCACAACAAGCCGTCCGCGTCGACCCGACCGAGATCACCGGTGCGTAGCCACCGTCCGGCGAACCGCGCCGCGGTCAGGCCCGGTTCATCCCAGTACCCGATCATGCGGGTCGGCCCGGCCAGCCAGACCTCGCCCAATCCGCCGGGCTCGACATCGCCTCCGGTCTCGTCGACGAGGCGCAGGTCGACACCGGGCAACGGCCGCCCCACGGACTCTGCCTTGGTGGCAGCGAGCCCACTGGGCAGGAACGTGCACACCGAGGTGAACTCACTCAGGCCGTACCCGTGCACGAGGGCCAGGTGGGGCCAGCGACGCTGGAGTTCGTGCACCCAGGCCTCCGGCATCGGGCTGCCGCCGTACATGATCGTGCGGACTCCGCCGAAGATCGCCTCGGCATCCTCATGCAGCATGAGCATCCGCAGAATGCTGGGCACCGCGGCCAGGAAGGTCACCGGATGCGCGATCAGCTCCGCAGCTGCTTCTTCGGTCCGGTAGCGGGGCAGCAGGTTCGTCGTCCCACCGGCCACCACCAGGTGCGCCAACTGATCCGCGAATCCGGTGTTGTGGAAGATCGGGACGACGATCAGGGTGCTGTCGTGCGGTCCGGTTCCGAAGTAGTCGGCGAAGGAGTGCGCCAGTTCGCCCAGTGCGGCCCCGCTGATGACGGCACCCTTGGGGGTCCCGGTCGTCCCGGAGCTGAAGCTGATGAGCGCGGGAGCCTCGGGGGAGGCCACCTCCTCGATCGCTGGGCTCGACAACGCAGGTTCCTGCGGGCTGCGCGGCACCGGCAAGGGCACTGACACTGGCACCGGCAGTTCCAGGCTCTGCGCACCAGCCAGGTCGATCTCGTCCAGGCGCACGCAGGCGTCGTGCAGCACGAGCGTGGCCTGGACCTTGGCGATCTGGCGAGCCATCTGCGTCGCGGCGAGCCGGGTGTTCATCGGCACGACGACTGCCTGGGCGCGCAGGCACCCCAGGAAGGCGACAACCCAGGGCACGCTGTTCTCGCCCAGCAGCACCACCCGATCTCCCGCTGCGATCCCTCGCTCACGCAATATCGCGACGAAGTCGGTCATCGCCTGGTCGAGTTCGGCCCAGGTCAGGCTCTGTGGGCCGCACCGCAGGGCGATGGCGCCGGGACGCGTGGCGGCCCAGCCCGCGACGGCCGGGGCAAGGCTCATCCGCTCGGTGTCCCACGCCCGGCTCACCGCACGCCCCTCACACACCGGTCTGCACGGACGTCAGTGCGGGCTCGCCGAGGACCCTAATGCCCGGCCCGAAGCCCCCCATCGAGCGTCCGATCCGTTCGAACTCGGCGAGGGCGAACTGCCACGGGAGGATCTCCGGCCCCCAGGCCCCGGCGGGCGGCCGCTCACGCAGGGCGGCGAGCGCGGCGATTGCCGCACCGAGCCCGGTGCCTCGGGACATCGGCGCGTCGTCCAGGAGCGCCACGGCACCCAGCACGTGGGTGTCGTGGAGCACCTGCACCAGCAGCCCGGTCAGCGGCTGGCCGGCCGAGGACGCCGTCGACGCTTGGTGCCGCGCCCACATCATCCGCCACAGGAACTCGGCGGGCTCGACCTCGTTGCCCGCCACATCGACCCCGATGTCGCTGTAGCCGAACCCGATCCGGCCCAGCGTCGAGAAGGCGGCATTGGCCCAGGCGGGTCTCAGAGATCCCTTGCAACTCGCGTTGCGCACCTGCGGGTAGAACCTGGCCAGCGTCCTGGGCTCGGGGTGGGCGGTGTCGTAGGCCTCGATGACGCCGAGGGGCTCGGGGAAGGCGAAGGTGCCGGCGGTTTCGGGGACGAAGCCCGGCGACTGCACCCACTCGCCGTTGCGCCAGACCGGGCACGGCGTGACCGCCATGTGGAGCATGTGCCGCAGGGGTGCCAATCCGCCCGGGTCCCGCTCGTGGGTGGCCCACACCACCTGGACGCCGTCGCTGTCCGGGAACTCCGCGAGCAGGCGTGAGGCGCACCAATTGGATACCCCAGGCGACCAGCCGGCACCGGTGATGAGCGCCACGCCGGCCCGCTTGGCCTCGGCATCCATCGCCAACACCGTTTCGGTCGCCTCGAGGTCGTCGCCGATGTCGATGTAGGTCGTACCGGCCTTGAGTGCGGCGTGGGCCAGGCTGTCGGAGCCGGCGAAGAAGGGCCCGGACATGTTGAGCACCAAGTCCAAGCCGTTCAGGTCGACCGAGTCCGAGGTCGCATCGACCACTTCCCCACGAATGCGCGCAGGATCGACCGCCTGAGCGCGTTGTACGGCTTCGCGAGAGCGGTCCATCGCGACGAACCGGGCCTCAGGCAGCTGCGCCAGCAGGATGCCCAGCGCGGCCCCTCCCATCTGGCCCATCCCGACAATTCCCACCGACACCATGAGTTGCCCCTTTCCGGCCTGAATCCGAGGTCGGGAACCACCGGAGGTGGCTACCCGCATCGAACGAACGAATATTCGTTAGGCTAGACTCACGATGACCGGGCCGTCAATGGTCCGGCCGGAATCACCGAGCAAACGACGGGCCCTGGTGTACGCAAATGCGTGCCTGGGACGTGTTTGGGTACACCAGGAGCGGTGCTGGGGTGGGCGTCGCTGTGGGTGTACGCACACGTGCCTGACGGACGCGAAAGTGTCCACTGGGCCGGTGGCCGGTGCGTGGGGACACTTGTCAGGGAGGTTGCTGATGGCAGCTGATGCCGAGATCACGATCCGGCCGGGCCACCCGGCGGCGCACTCAGGAACGCGAGCCGAAGAGGCCGGTCTCATCGCCGGCCAGGTGCGCTCCCGGGCAACGACGACCCAGTCTGTTGCCCACCACGACGACCGGGACCCCGGCATCGCTGCGCCGCGGGGACGCCCGCCCGCCGCGCCGCAAGCGCTCCTATGCTGGTGTGCGCAGGTCACTTCGCTCGGGACCTCGAGCATTGCAACCTCGCTGACCGATCCCGCCAACGGAGGAGACATGACGTCCACGCCGGCCCCGACGGCCCGCCACGGGGGAACTCCCCCAGCGGCTCCTGTCTCCGACGAGATCGTCAGTCTGCGTAGGGTTTTCGATCCCGATGCGACGCGAGAGAGGATCCTCGCCGCAGCGATCACGGTGGTCGCCCATCGCGGGTTCGGTGCGCTCACAGTCAAGGAGGTCGCCGCGGCCGCCGGGATCAAGGCCCCCGGCCTCTACAGCCACTTTCCATCCAAAGAGGCGATCCTCACCGAGGCCGTCTCCCGGGTGCTGGGCGACTTCATGGCGAACGCCGCCACCGTGTCCGGTGCCGACCCCGAGGAGGAACTGCGGGAGACCGTCCGTCGGCACGTGCTGTACCAGATCCACAACATGCACATCGCGCGAGTGGCTGATCTCGTCCTCAACACGGCCACCGCCGGGCAGTTTCTCTCCCCGGACGACTACGACCAGTTGCTGTCCGAGCAGCGCGCCTACCTCAACCTGGTCTCCGAACGGGTGGCGGCCTTCGCACCCGGTCGATCGACGACCGAGGTGACGGTCATCTCCCTGGCGATCATCGCGATGTGCGATCGAGTGGCGAACTGGTTTCAGCCGGGTGGCTCGCTCACGCCCGAGGAGATCGCTGACCTGCATTGGCAGCTGACCCGCTCCATGCTGACCTAGCCCGGCCAGATCTGGTCAACCCGCATCAGTGCGGCCAAACACGGCCGAAAACACCACTGCCGGGCTGACGCTCACCGCATGTGACACATCTCTTCGCAAACTCGTGATGCGCTGCCCGTTCAGGTCATCGCGGCTGCCACCGATACGACTCAACGTGAAGCCTGTCATTCGCTGGGAAGACGATCAGGGTGGCATCGTCGTGAGTTGGCTCGCCAAGGTCACGGTGGTGCTCATCGTCCTGGGCGTGGTGGGTTTCGACGTGATGTCCGTCGCGACGCTCCAGGTCCGAGTCCAGGACGCCGCCGACAGCGCCGCCTTCGCTGCCTCTGACGCCACCAGCCGCGGTTGGAACCAGCAGGTCGCCACCGACGCAGCGCAGAAGTACCTGGACAGTCGCAACACGGGCTTCTCCGTGGTGCCGGAGTCGATCACTGCGCTGCCCGGCAATGGCGTTCAACTCGAGGTCACGGGCGATACGACCACCCTGCTCATGCACTACATCCCACCGCTGCGCGAGTACACCCACGCCAGCAAGACGGGTACGGCGCACTCCGTCTGAGTCTGCGCCCTGCGAACGTTTGCGCCCGGCGAACACCGCGCAGTCGAACACCGCACTGTCGAGCACCACACTGTCCAAACCACACTGTCGAACACCGCACTGTCGAGGACGGACCTGCCGGAAACTGCTTGAGCGACCGAGCGTGATCCCCGCCCACCCGGGTCGCACCGGGTTCTACGCGCGGCTGTCCGCAGCAGCGTGCACCAGACCCATAGCCATCCACCGGGCGAGTCCCGAGCCCGCCTCCCGGCAAGGTCCTAGCATGGACGGGTCGGGATCTTCGGTCGGACGGAGTGGCGCGCAGTGAGTGGGCTAGGGCATGGCGTGTTGCTCGCCGGTCGCTATCGACTGGAGGAACGTCTCAGCGAGTCACCGACCTCCAGCCTATGGCGTGGGGTGGACACCACCCTGGATCGAGCGGTGGCGGTCCGGCTGGTCTCGCCCAAGACCGCGGCCGAGACCCTCGATGCCGCGCGACGGGCTGCGCTGGTGGACGATCCCCGGTTGGTGCGTCTGCTCGACGTGGCCCATCAGGCGTCCACCATCTCCGGTGAGGCGGCCAATCAGACGTACGTGGTCAGCGAGTGGATCGAGAGCAAGTCACTGGCGGATCTGCTCGCCGCAGACGGACCTCTGCCACCCGAACAGGCCCGGGCGCTGATCGGTGAGGCGAGCCAGGCTCTGGCCTTCGCCGCCCAGCGCGGTCTCCATCACCTCGCGCTGGACCCGACGAGCGTCCTGCTCACCGAGGACGGATCCGTGCGGGTGCACGGCTTGGCGGTGGATGCCGCGGCCCGGGGCGGTGCCCTGCCGGACGGTCGCGCGGCCGAACGGGTGGACGCGGTCGGCTTGGTGGCCCTGCTGTATGCCGCGCTGACCGGACGGTGGCCATTGCCGACGGCCTCGCACACCACCCCGCTGGAGACCGCGCCGATGGTCGGCAACGCGGCCGTCCCGCCGCAGGATGTGACATCGGGCGTGCCGGCAGACCTCAACACCCTGTGCTCGGTGACCTTCGACGCGGCCGGGGACGGCCCGGCATCGCCCGCCGAGCTGGCCGATCAACTCCGGCCATGGTCGTCCGTGGCGGTCACCTCGATGGACAGCCGTCGTCTTGCCGACGATCTACGCACCGCCCCGGGCCGGGCGCCGAGCCGCTTCCCAGCGATCTGGGCAAGCACATCCCCGGATCTGCGTGACCGCAGCACTGAGACCGATCTGCGGGGCGCGCAGCGTGAAGGGGACCGCGAGGGGGACACGGACTCGGTCCGTGCCGGTGCCCCCGTTCAGGCGTCCAGCTCGTCCGATCCGGGCCGCTCCGCCGAGTCGAGCCCGCACACCCCCGCAATGGGGGTTGCCACCGCGGCCGCCGCGCCCTCGCTGAGCCCGACCAGCCCGACCAGCCCGACCAGCCCGACAAGACCGAGCGAGGTCGCTCCTGCGGCCGACCCCTCCCGACCTGACCCGACTCGAGCAGACGCGACCAGGTCCCAGACACCCGAGCCCGGCTCAGCCGCCGCCGCCCCCCGGCCAGCGACCGAATCCGCGGCTCCGGACCCGCCCGGCAAGGAGTCCGCGACGGCCGAGGAGGATCTGACCACCACGGCCCGCCAGCGTCGGCTGGCCGCAGCCCGCGCCGCCGCCCTCGGCCCGCAGGCCGCTGCGCCGGGCCTGGACACCAGCCTCGACCCAGATCTCAACGCAGAACTCGGCGCAGACCTGTTGCGCTCGGAGACCGGGCGAATCGACGGTGACGCGGGCGTGGTCGCCGACCAGCGCCCCCCGGTGGGTTCCGGTGCCGCTGCGGGCCCGGTCCCCTCGGCGACCAGGCCCGACACCAGGCAACCCGCCGGACGCGACGATCCGGTACTGCTGCCCGATCTGAGCGAGAGGGAGGAGCAGGAGGAGGATCCGTTCCCCTTCGCCTCCGCTGGCGAGGCACCGCAGAACTCGCGTCGCAGGTTCAACTGGATCCCCCTCGTCCTGGTGGCAGTCCTCGTCGTCGTCGGTTTCGTGCTCGCCTTCCAGACCCTGCGGGACACCGGCAGCACACCAGTGGCCAGCACCAGCCCCTCCGCCAGCTCCAGCACCACCGCGGCTCCGGCGGGGGCCGCTCCGGTGATCGCCGAGGTGACGGCCTTCGATCCCGAGGGTGATAACACCGAGAACGACGCGCAGGCGCCGCTGGCCGCCGACGGCGATCCAGCCACCGCCTGGACGTCGAGCTTCTACAAGTCCGCCGCCCTGGGCAATCTCAAGAGCGGGGTCGGTCTGCTGGTGAGGTTGGAGCAGCCGGCAACCGTTTCCAACGTGACGGTAAGCGTGCCGGGCGAAGGTGGCACGGTGGAGATCCGCACCGCCACCGGCGCGACCCTGGAGGGCTCGCAGGTGGTGGCCTCCGGCCCGGCAGGCACGCTGGAGAAGGCCCTGGACCCGGCGCCGGAGACCGGCTACCTCATCGTCTGGTTCACCGAACTGCCCCGCCTCGACGGCGAGTACCGGGCGTCGGTGTCGGAGGTGAGCGTGTCGTGACCCTCCCCACCCCAGACGCCTCCTCGGACCGGGCACAGCCCAAGGAGTCCGCCGACCCGGGTTCCAGTCCACACGACGCAGGCCCCGAACCCAGTGACGTCGCCCTGCTGCAGGCGCACGCCCAGGGAGACCCCACCGCCTTCGAAGAACTCGTGCGCCGACACCAGCGCCGGCTGTGGGCGGTGGCGCTACGCACCATGCGCAATCGCGAGGACGCTGCGGACGCGCTCCAGGACGCCTTCATCTCCGTGCACCGCAACGCGGGTTCGTTCCGGGGTGACGCCCAGGTGGGAACCTGGTTGTACCGGGTGGTGGTCAACGCCTGCCTGGACCGACTGCGGCGCGCCAAAGCCCGCCCGGCCGTGCCACTGCCGGAGTACGACCTGTCCACCGGGCACGACGAGCACGCCCGCACCGAGACCCAGGTGATGCTGTACGGCGCCCTCGCGCAGTTGCCCGAACACCAGCGCGCGGCGATCGTCCTGGTGGACCTGCACGAGCTGTCGGTGCTGGAAGCCGCGCACGTGCTGGGGATCGCCGAAGGGACGGTCAAGTCACGGTGCTCGCGGGGGCGGGCAGCCTTGGCCGAGCTGTTGCGCGAACCCGGCGACGGCGGGCCGCGGTCGACCGCGTCCACCTCCGGCGCCCCCGCCCCGCTGGCAGGACCGCCCACCTCCCCGCCGTCACCTGGCACGGCGAGCAGAAACCGCACCACGCCTGGACGCGACTCCCGCCTGCCACGGTTCCGGGGGAACCGGGGCCGAATCTGGGGCGTCAGATCTTTCGGCACTCGACTCTCGCCAGGAGAAACCACGTGAACGCTCGTCTCCCCGGCGCCCACCCACGGCCGGAAGACCTCGACGATCTCATCGACGACGCCGCACCCGCGCGCATCGGTGAGCACGTCGCCGACTGCGACCGGTGCACCCAGGTCGTCACCGAACTTCGCCACGTGCGGGGGCTGCTCTCCCAGGCCGCGCACGACCCGGCCCTGGGCCTCGACCCGCCCGAGGACCTGGTGCACCGGATCACCACGGCGGCGGCACGAAGCGACGCTGCGGCGCCGGGCCCAGGCCTGGACACACCCCCCGACTTCACTGATTGGCCACCGGTTGCCTGGAGCCAGGCGCCCACCGTCGGCTCTGCCGCCGTTGCGGACACCGCGGTGCTCCCGACGCCTGACGGCCCGCAGGGGACGGGCCCCGAGCCCGGCCCCCCTGGGCACGAGGGCGCCTCGGTCACCGACTTGACCGCACGTCGGCCGCGACGCCGGTGGACGGCCGCGCTCGGCGTGGCGGCGGGAATCGCGGCGGTAGCCGTGGCCGGAACCCTGATCGTGCAGTCTCAGGACTCGGCAACCGTGGAGTCCGCGGCAGGCGATGCCAGTGGAGCCCTGGATCAGTCCGCGTCGCCATCGGCCGCCTCCTCCGAGCCGGACGACACCGGCTCGGCCGGCGAGACCGGCCCCGGGGCGGCGCCGGCATCCACCCCCACCGAACCCGGGGATGTGGCAGGTACCGAGTCCGGCGCGCCTGCCGGCGACTCCTCCACCCCCGACGCCGGTACCCGGAGCAGCCTGGCCTCCCAGGCCACCGACGCCGCCGGGGTCGATAACGCGATCACCTCCCTGGACACCGATCTGGGTACGAACCTCGGCCCCCTGACCCCGGCCACCCAGTCCGACCAGGACGCCCGGGCGTGTGCTGGCAAACTCGTGGACCCGGCCTCGATCGACCAGGTGCAGGCGTACTCCAGCGACTACGAGGGGATGCCGACGCTGGTCTACCTCGTCACCGCACCCGACGGTTCGAGGTCGGCGGTCATCGTCGACGCCGGCTGCCGTACCCGGATGGACGGTGGCTTCGACACCGTCGTGGACGTCTCCGGCTGAGGGTGGTCCCCGAAGCCGAGTGACCGGGTGCACGTGAATGACCCGGGTGAACGTGAATGACCAGGGTGCAGGTGAACTCCGGCCGAACCCGGTGTGACGTCCAGGTCAATCGGGTGGCTCGGCGACGCACCCGGAACATGTGCCTCCTACGATCTGTTTGACGGCACGGACAGCATCGACGTCGGCACTGACTCGCGACAACAGTGACCGACCTGGCGCGGCCATCACCGGTCTACCCAGCAAAGTACAGACGAAGGAGCACGTGAATCGCATGAGTGAGCAGCCGCAGGTGCGCAATGTGGTGGTCGTCGGGTCGGGCCCGGCGGGATGGACCGCGGCCATCTATGCGGCCCGCGCCGACCTCAAGCCGCTGGTCATCGCGGGCTCGGTGACGATCGGCGGGGCACTCATGAACACCACCGAGGTGGAGAACTACCCGGGCTTCCCGACCGGGCTGATGGGGCCCGACCTCATGCAGGCCATGCAGGAGCAGGCCGAGCGCTTCGGTGCCGAGGTGGTCTACGACGACGCCACCAGCCTCGACCTGCGCAGCGATCCCAAGCAGATCACCACCGGCATGGGGGAGACGGTGCTTGCCCGGACCGTCATCCTGGCGACCGGCTCGGCCTACCGGGAGATCGGGCTGGAGAACGAGAAGCGGCTCTCCGGGCACGGCGTCTCCTGGTGCGCCACCTGCGACGGCTTCTTCTTCCGCGACCAGGACATCGCGGTGGTCGGTGGCGGAGACTCCGCCATGGAGGAGGCCACCTTCCTGTCGCGGTTCGCCCGCTCGGTGACCGTGGTGCACCGCCGCGAGGAGTTGCGCGCCTCCAAGATCATGCAGGAGCGGGCCTTCGCCGACCCGAAGATCTCGTTCGCCTGGAACAGTGAGGTGGCCGACGTGCTCGGCGAGGGCAAGGTCACCGGCATCGTCCTGCGCGACACGGTCACCGGAGCCGAGCGCACCCTGGACATGACCGGCATCTTCGTGGCCATCGGACACGACCCGCGGGTGGAGTTGTTCGCCGACCAGATCGCCCTGACCGACAAGGGCTTCGTCCAGGTGGAGGGCCGCTCCTCACGCACCACCCTGCCCGGGGTGTTCGCCTGCGGCGACGTGGTCGACCACGAGTACATGCAGGCGATCACGGCCGCCGGGTCCGGGTGTGTTGCCGCACTCGATGCCGAGCGGTACCTCGCAGGCTCCGAGGGTGCCCCGAGCACCCCGCTGGGGGTTGCCGTCGGCTGAGCGCCCGGTGCTCCGCCGGGGGTGGCAGCCTCGATCAGCCGACTGGCAGGCTCACGCACCCACGTTGGCAAGGCTCGGACGACCACGCGTGCAGGCACACTCCCCGTTCGCGTGGACGTTCCGCGCTAGGGTCAGCCTGAAGAGGCTGTCACCGAGGAGAGTTCGCCCATGAGAATCGCCAACGCGCGTCGCACCAGGATCAAGATCCCCGACCCCAACATCGGTTTGGACCTCGTGCGAGCTACCGAGGCCGCCGCCATCGCCGGTTCGCGGTGGGTGGGCCGCGGGGAGCGGTACGCGGGTGACAAGGCCGCCGTGGACGCCATGCGCGACGTCCTGGCTGCCGTTCCGATGCGGGGGGTGGTGGTCATCGGCGAGGGCGAGAAGGACAATGCGCCGATGCTCGACAATGGCGAGGCATTGGGCACCGGTGGTGGGCATGGGTATGACATCGCCGTCGACCCGATCGATGGCACCGAGTTGCTCACCGGGGGCATGGGTAATGCCATCTCGGTGATCGCTGCGTCCGACCGGGGCACCATGTACAACCCCAAGGACGTCTTCTACATGCGCAAGCTGGTGGTGGGGCCGGATCTCGCGGACAAGGTGGACATCGACGCCCCGGTGTCCGACACGATCGAGAAGGTCGCCAAGGCACGCGGGGTGGGCCCCGAGGACGTCACGGTGGCCATGCTGCAGCGGGCCCGACACGGCAAGTTGGTGGAAGAGATCCGCGAAGCGGGCGCACGGATCTCGTTCCTGCCGGCAGGGGATATCGCCGCCTCCATCGCGGCGGCCCGACCGGACACCGGCGTCGACATCATGCTCGGGATCGGTGGCACCCCCGAGGGAATCATCACCGCCTGCGCGATGAAGGCCATCAACGGAACCTTCCTGGCTCAGCTGGCTCCCCAGAGCAACGAAGAGCGGGAGAAGGCCCTCGCCGCCGGCCACGACCTCGACCGAGTTTTCACCACCAATGACCTGGTCGGTGGCGACAACGCCTTCTTCGTGGCCACCGGGATCACCGACGGCTGGCTGCTGGACGGCGTCCGCTATACCCGCGGCTCGATCCGGACCCGTTCAATCGTCGTACGTTCACGCAGTGGCACGATCCGCACGATCATCAGCGACTACCGTCCGGACCGGCTGGATGACGCCAGCGTCCTGCTGGAACCCTGAGGTAGCCGAAGAAGGATGTGCACCCTGCGTCGCAGGATGGGCTGAAAGATTGACGCATCAACTAGCGCAATCCGCTCAGTCCAGACGCGGACCGTTACATCGGAGGTGCTGGGTGGATTACCTTTGCCTCCGCAGTTGTTGTGGGTAGCACGTCGCAGGGTGTTCCGGCGACGATGCATCGTCGAGGAAGGATGCCGAAACACATGGGCGAGTACACCAAGGACGTGACCGACGCGACCTTCGAGGCTGAGGTCCTCAAGGCCGAAGGCCCCGTGCTGGTTGACTTCTGGGCCTCGTGGTGCGTTCCCTGCAAGCAGGTCGCCCCGATCCTGGAAGAGTTGGCGGCCGAGTACGGCGACAAGCTCAAGGTCGTCAAGCTCGACACTGAGGCCAACCAGCGCACGGCCGAGGCTTATGGCATCACCGCTATTCCCACCCTGAACGTCTACTCGGGCGGCGAGGTGGTCAAGACCATCCGCGGCGCCAAGCCCAAGCCGATGCTGGTGCGGGATCTCGAGGAGTTCATCGCCTGAGGCCACTGCACGTGCCGGCCCGGTCGACGCTCGTCGGCCGGGCCAGTTTCGTTGCCGGCCTGCCGCCAGACAAAGGCTCAGGTGCCCAACCGGTGCCGCTCACTCAGCGGGTGCCGCTCACTCGGGCGGTGCCGCTCACTTCCTGCGTCCACCGCTGTTCGTTCAGCCGCGACTGCGATGCAGCGGAACTGTCGGCGGCTGGGACATCGGCGCGAAGGTCGGGACCCGGACCGTTCCGAGCAACTTCTCCAAGGCATGTTCGACGTCTTCACGCCAGGACACCGCAGCCCGCAGATCGAGCCGGAGTCGCGGCGTATCCCGATGCGGCCGAATCGTTTTGAAGCCGACGGCAAGCAGGAAGGACGCCGGCAACAGGCAGCCGGGGGTGCACCCCAGGTCGACGTCCGGGTCGTCCCGGCTCGGGGCGTGCGTGGTCGCGAAGCACTCGATCGCGCGCACCCCGCGTCGGGTCAGGTCCTTGGCGACTCCTTGGGCGAGCATCCGCGCAATCCCCGCGCGCCGGTGCTCCAGGGTGACGCCTCCCGTCATCAACAGCACGGCGTCCGGGCTGATCGGACTGGTAGGGAAGGTCAGGCTCCGAGGGACGAAACCGCTGGGGGCATAGGTGAGAAAACCCGCCACCTCCTCGTCCACGTACCCGAGCAGTCCGCACGACCCCCACTGCAGCAGCGTCTGAGTCAGCCAGCCCTGCTTCTGCAGGTGGGCATCGGTCGCCGACTCCAGCGTGCACGCCGCCACCGGGTCCAACTCCCAGGCGACGCAACTGCGACACGAGGACGGCAGGTCCTCAAGGTTGTCCAGGGTGAGGCTGGAGAGTCGACGGGTCACCTGCCCACCCGCCGGGGGGCCGGAGAACGGCTGGGCATCCGGCCAGACCGCCCTGACTTCCAGAGCAACCGCAGGCCGCGGCGCCCACCACGATCGCCCGCCATCAGCTGACCCGCGCCGGGTCGTAGCCGCGGTCCACCGTACGGCGGGGGCGAAGCAACTCCGCGACGAAAGCCGCCACGGCACCCGCCACCAGCGCCAGCACCACTACACGAATGAGCTTCACGTCGCCTCGCGTTCCCCGGGGGCGCAGCGTCCAGCACCCGCAGCGCTCATGCTAGTCGCGAGACGGCTCGCACCACAGCCCCCTTACTCTCCGACTCGACCGACTCCCGCCTCCGCATGCCCTGCGAGCAGGTCCATGATCCGGTCCAGGTCTTCCATCCCGGCAAATTCGACGGTGAGCTTGCCCCGACGGGCTCCCATGGCGATCTGCACCCGGGTCTCGAGCCTGTCCGACAACCGACCGGCGTAGCTGTCCAGCCGCTCATCACGAGGCCTTTCCCGGGTGTTCCGCCGGGGGCGAGGCTGCCCATCGACCAGCCCCAAGGAGACGATCTCTTCCGTGGACCGTACTGAAAGTCCTTCTGCCACAATGCGTTGCGCGAGCCGCTCCATACTTGCCGGGTCTCCCAGGCCAAGCAACGCACGAGCATGCCCAGCGCTGAGGACGCCGGCGGCCACGCGACGCTGGACCAGCGCCGGCAGATTGAGCAGCCGGATCGTGTTGGAGATCTGCGGTCGAGAGCGCCCGATTCGCGACGCAAGCTGCTCATGGCTGCACTCGAAGTCCTTGAGCAGTTGGTCGTAGGCCGCCGCCTCTTCGAGGGGATTGAGCTGGGCCCGGTGAAGGTTCTCCAGCAGGGCGTCACGCAGTAGGTCCGAGTCGGGAGTCTGCCGGACGATGGCCGGCACCGTGTCCAAGCCCGCCTGCTGGCAGGCCCTCCAGCGCCGCTCGCCCATCACGAGCTCATAGCCGGACGACACGGGGCGCACCACAACCGGCTGCAGCACCCCCACTTCGCGGATGGAATGCACCAGCTCCGCGAGCTCGTCCTCGTCGAACACCTGACGGGGCTGGCGCGGGTTGGCGACGATGCTCGCCAGCGGGATCTCCTCGAAGGTGGCCCCCGGCACGGCGACGAGGTCCTCCTCGGGGTCCGCAGCCACGTCGGCCGTACCCGCCCGGCCGACGTCGGTGGACGTCGCGCCGTCTCCCGGCTGCTCGGGCGCGGTCAGGTCCGTCTCGCCGTCGACAGGAGCGTCCGCACCGTCATGGGGGCGGGCGGCGGTCTCGGCGCCGGACTGTGCAGGTCGGGCCGAGGAATGGGTCGTGTCAGACGCGGCGCCCAGCTGAGCCGGTGAACCGTCAGCGTCGGCGGTCTGGGCCGGCCGATGAGTGACCTCCGGAGCTGCCTGCCTGAGACTCGTGGCGGACCCCTGATGCGGCTGGCGCGCCGTGCTGCCCGCTGCCCCGTCCTGCTCGCCCGGAACGCGAGGGGCCGGCTCGCGGCGGCCACCACCGGCGAAGAACACGTCCACGGGCCGGGTGCGTGACATGGTGCTCACCGCCGCCTCGGTCGTCCCGGCGGGTGGACCGGATGGAATGAGGGCTCCCAGCCCCTTGCCCAGTCCTTTTCGGCGTTCGCTCACGTCCGTGTCCTCTCTGTGCCGGTGGTTCCGGCGATCTCAAGCCGTGGGGGTCCACTCTTCATGCTTGGTTCCATCTCAATTCGACTGTGGTCACGTCGACTGCGGCCACGCACCACTCCGGTCCGCCCAACCGTTTCCGCCGCCAGGGCTACTCACCGCTGCGGCGAGCAAGTTCGGTCGCCGCGGCCAGGTACGACAGACTCCCGCTCGAGTTCGGATCGTAGGTCAGCACCGTCTGTCCGTTGCTGGGTGCCTCAGAGATCCGGACCGATCGGGGTACCAGGGTGCTGAGGACCTGCTGTGGGAAGTGTTGCCGCACTTCCTCGACCACGTCCGCCGCGAGCCGGGTCCGCCCGTCGAACATCGTCAGCAGCATGGTCGAGACATGCAAGGTCGGGTTGAGGTGGGTGCGGATCAAGTCGATGTTGCGCAGCAGCATCTGCACACCCTCGAGCGCGTAGTACTCGCATTGAATCGGCACCAGCACCTCGTCGGCCGCTGCAAAGGCGTTGACGGTCAGCAGGCCGAGACTGGGTGGGCAGTCGATGAGGATGTAGTCGAGGTCCGGTTCGCCGGCCCGGTGACGGGACTGCTGATACGCGTGCAGGGCGGTGCGAAGGCGGGTCTCCCGAGCGACCATCGGCACGAGTTCGATCTCGGCACCGGCCAGGTCGATCGTTGCCGGGACGACAGAGAGCCCGTCGATGTCGGGGCACTCGTAGATCACCTCCGCCAGCGGGCGCGAGTCCACGAGAACGTCGTAGATGCCCGGATCACCCTCCCGGTGTGAGATGCCGAGGGCCGTCGAGGCGTTGCCTTGCGGGTCTTGGTCGATGACGAGGACTCGAAGGCCACTCAAGGCAAGCGCCGCAGCGATGTTGACCGCGGTGGTGGTCTTGCCCACGCCGCCCTTCTGGTTCGCCACCGTGATGATCCGGGTGGATGGAGGCCGGGGCAGTGGCGGAAGCCTGGGCTGGGTGGGCCGAGGCTGAGCGTCGGCGCCGGTCGACGCCGCAGCTACCTCGGTCGCCGAGACGGATACCTCGGCGGGCACCGCCAGCCCAGCCTCGGCTACCTGGGGCCCGGTCGGGGTGACAGGGTCGGCCTGCCGGCTTTCGGGCTGAGGAGTGAGGCGATCCTGCGAGGGAGCTGCGGTGTCGACAGTGGAGAACGCGCCAGCCGGAGACGAGCCCTCAGACTCGCTCGCGACCTGCGTTTCACGTGAAACGGCATCGTCCCCACGCTGCTGAGTCACGGCAACTGAAGCGGCGACGGGCTGAGCGTCGAGCGTGGGCGTCTCGTTCGGGGAGGCCTTGGCCACATCACGAGGTTCGGTGATGGACTCCTCGCTGTCCGCCACGGGGGTCAGGCCGCCTGGTGTCGTCACCGGCGTTTCACGTGAAACCTGATCCTCCTCGCCGGTCGTGACGGACGACGGACCATCCGGTGGTTCCTCAACCCGCCCTGGGGCGAAAGCCAGCGAGCTCTCGCCCTGGGTCACCGTTTCACGTGAAACACGGCGGTCGGCACCCAGGGAATCGGGATTCGTCTTGTCTACGTGCCCGGTCAGGGGCCACCCCAACCCACCCCACCCCGCGTCAGACGCGGAGAGCGCCGTCTGAGTGACCACGGGCCACCCGAGACCAGTTCTGTCGCGACGGTGCTGCGCCGTCAAGCTCACGTTCACGGTCGTCATCGTAGGTGCGCGCACCGACAACCTGGTGATGGCACACCGCTACGACTCGCCGTCGTCGTCCAGGTCCATCACGATGGCCCCTGGCGCACTCCAATCCGCGACCCGATGCATGATCCGTAGCCCAACGAATCAAGGCCGCCCACGAATCACCGCCTCAGCGAATCACCGCAACGCCTAGCCAGTCGCCATCCACGAACCAGACACCGGCACACGCCAGCCCAGGCGCAGGAGCGGCCCCAGCCACGCGCTTCCCGGCCAACCCGCGGGCGCTACTCCACCGTCTCCTGAGACAGATCGGCGCCCACCGGCTCAACATCGGCGTCGGGCTCACTGAGAATCTGACCGAAGGCCACCACGCCCAGCAGCGCGAACGTCGACACGTGAACCACGGTGCACCAGGTGCAGATCGCGTGGATTCGGAAAAGCTCGGCCCACACCAGATACAGGACCATCCCCAGTCCGCCGATGAGGCTGATCAAGCGCAGCGGGTCCAGCAGGCGGCTCCGCGAACGCCACACCGCAGGCAGGCAGAGCCCGGTGAGAAACACGTAGTACCCCAGACCCAGATAGGCCACCGGAATCCCAAAGAGGGTTGACCACGGACTTGTCGTCACGGTCAGGCAACTGGAAGCGGATGCTCCCGTCGGACAGTACAGTGACGCGTTCGCAGTGGCGTGCTCATAACTGAGGTACACCGAAACCCCGAGTCCGATGAGACACAGCACAAGGCTCGTCGGGGCCAACCAGCCCGGGCGCTTCATCGTGCGCCCTATCCGGGAAGGACGGCGGCTGCGGCAGCGACTCCGGCCGCAGAGCACACGTCGACAGGTTGGTTGTCCGTCAACTCACAGATCTGAGCCGTCAGCGCGTTGGTCTCGGCGTTGATGCTTGTGCCCAACTCCCCGGACCCGGTGGCCATCGCGTCGGCGACCTCCTGGTGGGTCAGCGAGGTGGCAGTGGTGGAGCCGTCCAGGAAAGGCTCGAGTGGCACCGGGGAGCCGATGATCTGCATGACCCCGAAGTACGTCCAGGGGATGGGACTTCCCTGGCCGTTCTGTCCTGGGTTGTGCGTGGCCATCAACTGGCTGACGTCCTCGGGTGGTGCCGACAGCGGATTGCCGTCCCGGTCCGCGGTCTCGAAACCACGAAACACGACCTGGTCGCTGTCGAACTCGGCGTTGGTGAAGCTAACCGTGGGAATGTCCCCATCGGTCGCCCCGGAGCGGGCCGGCTCGAGCCCGGACCACGTGCCGAACCGAGACAGGGCCGAGATGAGAGCCCATCGCTCCGAGGCACAGTACGGACAGAACTCAGCACCGACGTAGATGACCGTGGGCTTGCCGTCTGTGACCAGGGGCTCACCGTCGGGGATGGCTTGCATCGCTCGCAGGCCCTGGCTCTCGGGCGCTCCGGCGGCGTCGAGGACGGCAACCGGAACGCTGGTTGCGGTGTCGATGAAGGCGGTCCCGCCGTCGGATGTGCCTGCCTCACCGGGGTCGTCGGGTTGAGACGCGATCGCCACCGCGACCGCGACGACCAGCACGATGCACACAAGTGCGGCTGCCGTGATGATGAGCAGCCGCCGTTGCCGGTCCCGGCGCTCGGCCGTCTCCCGGAGGGATCGTGACTTCTCCTGCACGGAGCCAGGTCGATTACCGCTCACATCGTCCAACGGTAGTAGCGCTGGACCGGCCCCGAAGTGCAAACTCCGCAGAATGGGCCGAATGGTGCGACCTGTCGGGCCTGGGTGTCGAGCTCTCGTCAGGGGCCGCGACAGCGGTGCCGGAACGAGGTGACCTCGACAGGGGTGCGCAGGCCACTTCCGGACCAACCACACATAGCAGTCGCTTAGACTATTTTCGCCTTCGGATGGCGACGACCCGGGTCGGTTGAGGCAGCCGCGGATCGTCACACTCGATCACCTCGCCCTGGGCACCCAGGGAGTCCAGCACCCTGCGGTCCCGATCGAGTTCCTCGGCGGCACGTTCCCCTTTCAGGGCCAGCACCGTTCCGCCCGGGCTGGTCAGCGGGAGGCACCACTCGGCGAGCCGACCGAGGCCGGCCACCGCGCGTGCGGTGACCACGGCGGCACCCGGCCAGTCGACCTCACCGGGCAGGCGTACTGCCCCGGGTGTCACACCCCGCGGCCAGCCGCTCTCGCTGGCAGTCCGGGTGGTCGATGACTGTCCTTGAGTGACCCCCGAGGACCTCCTACCCGTCACCTGTGGGGGCCGCCGCCCGGCCGTCTGGGCCAACTCCTCGGCTCGTCCCCGGATGATCGCGACCGGGATCTGTAGATCCACGATCACCTGCTCGAGCCACCTCACCCGCCGTTGCAAGGGTTCGAGCAGCGTCACCCTCAGGTCGGGTCTGGCGATCGCCCACACCAGACCGGGAAGCCCGGCGCCGCTACCCACGTCGAGCACGTCACTGCCAGGCGGCACCAACTCCACCGCGAGCGCGCAGTTGAGCAGATGCCGTTCGAGCAGCCGGTCGACCTCGCGGGGGCCGATCAGCCCCCACTCCAGACCTGTGGTGGCCAGGTGGGCGTAGTAGCGGCGTGCCAGGTCGATCCGATCGGCGAACAACTCGTCCGCCAGCAACTCCAGTTCCGGATCCCCGGCTGTCCAGTCCCGATCGAGAGCGGCCAGGAAGGCCGGGTCCACGCCTGGGTCCGGAGTGCTCACGCAGACGCGGGGTGGACGACGACCCGCCGGTCCACCCCTTCGCCCTCGGACTCGCTCCGCAGACCGGCGTCGGCCACCACGTCGTGGATCACCTTACGTTCGAAGGGGGTCATCGGAGACAGCGAGATCGGCTCGCCTCCACGTCGCACCTGCTCCACCGTCTCCGCGGCCAGCGACTCCAACTCCCGACGGCGGCCACTGCGGTGCCCGGCCACATCGAGCATGAGTCGGGTCCGCTCACCCGTCTTGGTCTGCACCGCCAGGCGGGTCAGTTCCTGCAGGGCCTCCAGGACCTCTCCGTCGGTGCCGACCAGGCGCCGTAGCGAACGGGCACTGGAGGCGTCCCCCACCGATACCGAGGCCCGACCGTTCTCCACGTCGATGTCGATATCGCCGTCCAGATCGAGGATGTCGAGCAGTTCCTCCAGGTAGTCCGCTGCGACGTCCCCTTCCTCTTCGAGCCGCTTGGTCGCGGCCCGCTCGTCGTCCTGTGGCGAACTCGTGGTGGACTCTGAGTCGGTCGAGGACTCTGCGTCCGCCGCAGGCCCCGCCTCGGCCGGCGTGGTCTGTGGAACCTCGGCCGCAGGCGACTCAGCCGGGGCGTCTGCGCCCCCCGGGGACTTGTCGTCGGTATCGGCAGTGATCGCTTCGACGGACGTGCCGGTTGCCGTGTCGTCATCCATACGTGTGTCCTCCACATGTCCTCCAAGGTGGGACCTTCGCGCGGGCAAAGGTCTGGGTCTGTGTGGCCAGGCCGGCCGGGGCGCGGTCGTCCCTCAGCGGGCCTGGGCATCCCGGGTCCGGACGCCGGCGCGAGGCAGCGTCGCCGGTTCGGCCTGGACGCCGGCCCCGAGATCCTGGCGGGGCGTGATCAGCGTGAGCCACCGCCGGACTCCGTGGGTTTGGGCTTGCCGCCACCACCCCCGGATTGCGGGCGCCGTTGACGGTCCTTGCGTTTGGGTTGGGAGCGCTGGCCCTTGCGCTCGGGCTCGGCCACCGCGGTGTCGGTCTGGCCGGCGGAGCCGTCCTTGGTCATCGACACACCGGATGAGGGCACCGGCTTACCGCGCTTGGCCCGGCGCTCCTGCATCGCGCGCTCGGCGGGAGAGCCCGGGGCCGGCATCCGACGGATGACGAAGAACTGCTGAGCCATTGACCACAGGTTGGTGGTGAGCCAGTAGATGAGCACGCCGATGGGGAAGTTGACCCCGGAGATGGCGAAGATCAGGGGGAAGAGGTAGAGCATGACCTTCTGCTGCTGCATGAAGGGGTTGCTCTCCATCGCAGAGGCCGGCATGTTCTGCGACATCAACTGCTTCTGCGTGATGAACGTCGAGGCGGACATCAAGATGATGAGGACGACCGTGAGGATCCGTGTGCTGGTCTCGGCACCGGCCTGCATGAACGTGGCCGACAGGGGCGCTCCCAGGAGCATGGACTCGTCGGCCTGCTTGGCCAGTTCCACGGTGAGCGGGCCGATCGCCTGCTGCTGCACCACGTAGTAGTTGAGCACCCGGAACAGGGCGAAGAAGATCGGCATCTGCAGCAGGATCGGCATGCAGGACGAGAACGGATTCGTCCCGGTGCGCTTGTACAGATCCATCGTCTCGCGGGACATCGCCTCGCGGGAGGCCTGGTCCTTCTTGCCCTTGTACTTGTCCTGGATCTTGCGCATCTCCGGCTGGATGAGCTGCAGCCCGCGCGATGCCTTGATCTGCTTGACGAACAGCGGGATGAGCAGGATCCGGATGACGACGACGAGGCCGACGATGGACAAGGCCCACGTCCAACCGGACGCCGGGTCCATGCCGACGGCGCTCAGGAGCGAGTGGAACTGGACCATGATCCAGGCCACGACCCATTCAATGGGCTTGAGGATGTTCCACACGAACAGTTCTCCAGGGGTGGGGGGCAGGCGTCAGGCTCGCAGGGTGGCCGACCGGGTCAGCCGGTGGATCCGGCGGGGTCGGGGTGGGCGTCCTGGCAACGGTGCGGTCGGCCGCGCCAGTCGTGCTCGGGAACGTCGTCCACCCCGCCCGGGTTCCACGGGTGGCAGCGCACCAGGCGCCGTACCGCGAGCCACCCTCCCCACACGAGGCCGTGCCGGGAGATGGCGGTGAAGGCGTAGCGCGAGCAACTGGGGTAGAACCGGCACACGCCCGGAGGCAGCAGCGGGGAGATCAGTACCTGGTACAGCCCCACCAGCGCGAGTCCGAGCAGGCGCGGGAGGCGGGCAAACACGGCCAGCAGCCGGCGCGCTTGAACTCGGACGGCACCGACCTCGTCATCGATCCTGGCGGCCTCATTGATCCCGGCGGCCTCGGTACCGACCGTTCGCTTCGGTTCGGTGGATCCACTCGGTGCGGTGCGGGGAAGGTGCGATTGCCGTGTCGCCACGCACACCTCCTTCTCCTTCGGGCTGGTGCCCGCAATCTCGTCCATCGAACGGCCCTAGCGGGGCGAACCACTCCCGGCTACCGCGGACGACCGCGCACGCGATCCCGCTCGCTCGATTCCGGCGGCACAGTCTCGGGCGAGCTCCGCGCTGGAGGCCCGGGCGCTTGCTGGCAGGGCTCGGATCACTAGCAAGGCACCTGCAGGCAGGGTATCGAGAAGGGGACCGGTGACGTGCCGGAGTCGTCGCACCACCCGGTGTCGTATCACGGAGTTCCCGACGCTCTTGCCCACGATGAAACCCGCTCGGGCCGGCTCGTGGACCGCGGCAGGTGCGTCGCGGTCGAACAGATGCGCCACGACCGTTCGGGTACCGGCCCGAGCACCACGGCGCACGCAGACGGTGAACTCGTCTGCGATGGTGATGCGCCGGGCTCGCGGCAACATGGCGACCCTTCCGCCGGGCTCAGGCCGACAGTTCGCTACGGCCCTTCCGGCGACGGTTGGCCAGGATGGCGCGGCCGGCGCGGGTGCGCATCCGCAGCCGGAAGCCGTGGGTCTTGGCCCGCCGACGGTTGTTCGGCTGGAAGGTTCGCTTGCTCACTGCGGCTCCACAAGATCGTGTCCCCGTCGGCATCACGGGGGGGTCAGTCAGGTCGGGGCTGTGGCACCTGAGGTGGTTCGTGAACCGGTGGCCGGGCAGGGCCCACCCAGGACACAGCAACACACCACGGTACGGCACCCGCCTCAACACCGGCAAACCTGGGTGCGGGCGGTCGGGATGGAGTGCCCTCGGGCCGGAGCCTGCGAACTCTGCCCTCGACAGCGCGAGCTCCGGCAACTACCATCTGCGAGGGTTCCAGAAGCGTTGTGACACGCCGATTCTGGGATTCTTCCCGGTCCTGGGTTGTCTCGCTCGGGGCTGTCGAGGTAGCGTCCGGCGATCGGTTCCCATCGGCAGCCAGATCCATCTCGGATCCATTCCTGCCCGGGTAATGCGGTCGCATCTTCCCACAGGCTGTGGATAACTCTGTGGACAGACTGATCGATGGGAGGGGTCCCCGCGTGGAGAGTTCCGAACTCATGGCCGTGTGGTCTGAGGTTACGGACATCGTCGAGCACGACTTGGGCGTCTCGGAGGCCTTAGCCGGTTTTCTTCGGTTGACCCGCCCGGTCGCTCTGCTCGAAGGCACTCTCCTGCTGATGGCACCCAACGACCTGACCAAGCGGATGATCGAGGATCGCGCCCGGGAGTCCATCCTGGACATCCTGCGGCCGCGCATCGACCAGCCCGAGGTCCGGATGCGGGTGATCGTCGACGCAGGGGCCCTGGAGGAGCTCAGCCGACACGACCGCACCGAGGCGACGCCCGAGGCCGGCTCCGCCACCCAGCAGCCGAACCACTCATCCAGCCAGCCGCCGAGCCACGCCGTTGCGCCGCCGCGTGGTTCCGACAGGGCGGAAGCGGCAGCGTCCACTCAGCGGAACATTTCCGAAACTGATCCCGAGTCGGACACATTCCTCTCGTCGATTCGATCCGGGACGCCCGGCAGCCAGCTACGGGGGGACCAGGGCGGGACGTCACCGGGCATCACTCCCCAGGCGGACATCGCAGGCCCCGCTGGCCAGGGCGAGCCTCCCGCCGAGACGTCGTCCGGCCGCGGCGAGACCGACCCCACGGTCGCCTACCACCGTCCTCACCTGCACCGCCCGGGTACCCCGGACCTTCGGTCAGCCGAAGAAGCCGAACCGGACGACGACCGCCCCGAGGGCACCCAGCCGTGGCGAGAACTCTCCTCGGTCCCCGCCCAGGACCGCCCGACCGAACGCCACAACGATCCGGCCGGCGTGCCGCGCTCCACGGGGGCCCGGACGGCGCCTGCGGTGGAGCCGGCCAGGCTGAATCCACGCTACGTCTTCGACTCGTTCGTCATCGGCTCGTCCAACCGGTTCGCTCACGCGGCCTCAGTCGCGGTCGCCGAGGCACCGGCCCAGGCATACAACCCGCTCTTCGTCTACGGCGACTCCGGGCTGGGCAAGACTCACCTACTACACGCCATCGGGCACTACGCCCAGCGGCTCTACGCCAACATGCGGGTGCGTTTCGTCAACAGCGAGGAGTTCACCAACGAGTTCATCAACTCGATCCGGGACGATCGCGCCTCGGTCTTCCAGCAGCGGTACCGCGACGTCGATCTGCTGCTCATCGACGACATCCAGTTCCTCAACGGCAAGGTGCAGACCCAGGAGGAGTTCTTCCACACCTTCAACGCCCTGCACCAGGCGAACAAGCAGGTGGTGATCACCTCCGACGTCGCCCCGCGCCAGCTCACCGGCTTCGAGGAGCGGATGCGCTCGCGGTTCGAGTGGGGGCTGCTCACCGACATCCAGCCGCCCGACCTGGAGACCCGGATCGCCATCTTGCGCCGCAAGGCCGAGTCCGACCGGCTCGACGGCCCGGACGACGTGCTGGAGTACATCGCTTCCAACATCACCACGAACATCCGCGAACTCGAGGGTGCCCTCATCCGGGTGACGGCCTACGCCAGCCTCAACAAGTTGCCGGTGACCCTGGACCTGGCCCAGTTGGTGCTCAAGGACCTCATCGGGGAGCAGGGTCGGGAGATCACGGCGCCGCTCATCATCACCAAGACCGCCGAGTACTTCGAACTCAGCGAGGACGACATCCGGGGTCCGTCGCGCTCACGCACCATCGTCACCGCCCGTCAGATCGCGATGTTCCTGTGCCGGGAGATGACCGAGTTGTCGCTGCCCAAGATCGGGCAGGCCTTCGGCGGCCGCGACCACACCACGGTGATGCACGCCGAACGCAAGGTGCGGCAGCTGATGACCGAGAAGCCGGCCACCTGGCGCCATGTCTCCGAACTGGGTGTGCGGATCCGCAACCAGTAGGACTTGGGCCGCGAAGGGCCGTGCACGCCGCTCAGGCTCGGCCGCCGGCCCCGCCACCCGACGGCGGGACCATTGAGAGCGTTGTAGAGGCCGCGCAGTGGCCACCGGGCCTCGCCACACCCGACGGCGGACTCATACCCCGATGCGTCCCCGGAGACCAGGCTCGCCCGCTCCGGACCCCAGGCCTGTCGGGACGCTCGACAACGTGGAACCCCGTGCGGCGCCGGCGACCACGGCGTCAATCTCTGGCTTCAGGGTCAGCTCGTGCTTCAGGTCAATCTCGCCTTCAGGCCTGTTCGAGCGCTCTCGGTGCCCTGCCCCGAGGACCGTTTCTCGAACGAATGTCAGAGTCCACACCCTGTGGATAACGCGGTGGATAACCCACCGATGCCGGTGGACGTCACGTGGACGGACACGGTGAACAACTGCCGTGACGCAGGGCGTCCACAGGCACACGGGGTGCGTCCACCGCGGTTCCCACCGCCCGTCCCCATCCTCATCTGCCAGGTGACCTGGGAGAACACCTGTTATCCACAGGGTCCACATCGCCTATGACCACGATGAACTCTTTATCTCTGAAGGAAATGACAACCCACAAACGGGGAACCTGGGGACGAACTGACCCAGCGACCAGACCCAGCGACCAGACCGAGCGACCAGACTGATGGGACGGCCGTGAGGGTCCACTGGCACGCTGACCTGATCCCCATCGGTCGCCCTCACCCGGGGCTTGAGCGTTCATGATGATTTTCCCGTCGCGTCCCCAGTCGTCCCACGTCGGTCTTCCCACCCGGCCCCGATCGTTCCGAGTCGTTCCCGGCCGGGGTGGTGCCCGACTGCCGCGGTGGGAGCCGCGGGTCCAGCGTGGTGATCGGCCCCTTCAAGGCGTTCCCCGCGACCTCGGTTTCCACGCCACCGGCCAGAGGGCGTAGGGTCACGTTCGACTCGTGTTTCGGCGTGGTGCCGACCCGTGGGCTGACCCGTCCGGGTCGTGCGCATGGCATCCGTTCTGGGGGTTGCGTCCCGCTGGGCTGATGAGTCGACACATGTCGTCCGATCGCCGTCATGGCATTTGCGAAAGGAGTGACCGGCGTGAAGGTTCGCGTTGAGCGAGACGTCCTCACCGACGCGGTCACCTGGACTGCTCGGTCCCTGCCCTCCCGGCCGCCGGTTCCGGTGCTGGCCGGCCTGCTGCTCGATGCCACCGAGGACGGCACGCTGGTGCTGTCGGCCTTCGACTACGAGGTCTCGGCCCGCGTGGAGATCCCGGCCGACGTGCTCGAGCCCGGCCGGGCCCTGGTCTCGGGCAAGCTGCTCGCCGAGATCTGCCGCAACCTGCCCGACAAGCCCGTCGATCTGCACCAGGAGAGTTCCCGGGTGGAGATCACGTGCGGGGCGAGCCGGTTCGCCCTCGGGGCGATGCCGGTCGAGGACTATCCAGCCCTGCCCAAGCTCCCCGAGGAGATCGGCCGGATCTCCGCGGCCGACTTCGCCGAGGCCGTCAACCAGGTGAGCATTGCGGCCAGCCGTGAGGAGTCGGTGCCGATCCTGACCGGGGTGCGGATTCGGGTGGCCGGGGACGGGCTCACCCTGCTGGCCACCGACCGGTACCGCCTCGGCATGCGCGAGGTCGGCTGGAACGCCGGTTCCCCCGAAGTCGACTCGGCCGCGCTGGTGCGGGCCCGCACCCTCACCGCGGTCGCGCGAACCCTGGGTTCCGGCGGCGACATCGTGCTCTCGCTGTCCACCGACGGCACCCGCGACCTCATCGGCTTCGCCGCGAACGGCCGGGAGGTCACCTCACTCCTGCTGGACGGTGACTACCCCGTCGATCGGGTGCAAGCGCTCTTCCCGGCTCAATCCGCCGCCTACGCCGTCGTCGATCGCGCGGCCCTGGTCGAAGCGCTCCGCCGGGTCTCCCTGGTCATCGAGGGCAACACGGCGGTCCATCTGTCGTTCACCGCCGAGCAGGTGAGCCTGGAGGCCGGCCAGGGCGACGACGCGCAGGCCACCGAGGCGTTGCCCTGCACCTTGTCGGGGGAGGACATCACCATCGCCTTCAACCCGCACTTCCTCACCGACGGACTCAACGCGGTGAGCGATCCCTTCGTTCGCCTGTCGTTCACCCTGCCCACCAAACCCGCCGTTCTGACCGGTCAGGCCGAGGCAGAGGGCGACCCGGACGACGCCTACCGCTACCTCGTCATGCCGGTCCGGATCGGCGCCTGACCCGGCACCAGGCCCGACCGCCAGCCCCCACCACCCAGGAGTTCACCATGCACATCGGACTGGTCGGCCTGGGCAAGATGGGCAACAACATGCGCCAGCGATTGCGGGCGCGAGGGGTCGAGGTCACCGGATACGACCGCAACCCCGAGGTCAGCGACAGCGACTCCCTGGCCGAGATGGTCGAGGCGATCGGCGACGACCGCAAGGTCGTGTGGGTGATGGTCCCGGCCGGGCAGATCACCGACGGGGTGATCAGCGAACTCGCGACTCTGCTGGGCCGCGGCGATCTGGTGATCGATGGGGGTAACTCCCGCTACACCGAGGACGCCTCGCACGCCGAACTGCTCGCCGCCTCGGGCATCGGATTCATCGACTGCGGCGTCTCGGGCGGCATCTGGGGGCTGGAGTACGGCTACGGCCTGATGTGTGGTGGCGCCGACGCCGACGTGGAGTACTGCCTGCCGATCTTCGACGCCCTGCGTCCGGAGGGTCCACGCGAGGACGGCTTCGCGCATGCCGGGACGGTCGGGGCGGGCCACTACGCGAAAATGGTGCATAACGGCATCGAGTACGGGTTGATGCAGGCCTACGCGGAAGGCTACGAACTGCTCGAGGCGAAAGACCTGGTACGCGACGTCCCGGCCGTGCTCAAGGCGTGGTCTCGCGGCACCGTGGTGCGCTCCTGGCTGCTGGACCTGCTGGTGCGCGCCCTGGACGCCGACCCCGAACTCGACGATCTGACCGGCTACGTGGACGATTCCGGGGAAGGCCGCTGGACCGTCCACGAAGCGATCGAGCAGGCAGTGCCGATGCCGGTGATCAGCGCCGCGCTGTTCGCCCGCTTCAGTTCCCGCCAGGATGACTCGCCGGCGATGCGGGCGGTGGCTGCCCTGCGCAACCAGTTCGGCGGCCACGCCGTGCATCCGGTACCACGCACCGGCCCCACACCGGACGGCGGGAGCTGAGCCCGGCCAGGCAGGCCGCGCACCCGGCACATGTACGTCCGACACCTCACCCTGGCCGATTTCCGGAACTACCACGGCGTCGATCTCGAGTTGACTCCCGGGGTGTGCACGTTGGTGGGCGCCAACGGTCAGGGCAAGACCAATCTCGCCGAGGCGATCGGTTACCTGGCCACTCTCACCAGCCACCGGGTGGCCACCGACGCCCCCTTGGTGCGGGCCGGCGCCGAGCGGGCGATCGCTCGGGCCGCCGTCGTGCGTGCCGACGGTGACTCGACCCGCGAGGTGATGCTCGAGGTCGAGATCACCCCCGGCCGGGCCAATCGCGCCCGGCTGAACCGAGCGCCGGTCAAGCCTCGCGACTTGGTCGGGCATCTGCGCACGGTGCTCTTCGCCCCGGAGGATCTGGCCCTGGTCAAGGGCGACCCGGACGGCCGCCGCCGGTTTCTCGATGACCTGCTGGTGCTCCTGGCGCCCCGCTTCGCCGGGGTCCGCGCCGACTACGAGCGGGCCTTGCGCCAGCGCAACACGCTGCTGCGGCAGGCCTCGACCCGCGGCACCCGTCGAGGGCGTCGCCAGGCACCGCCGGCGGCTCCCAGCAGCGCTGACCTGGCGGGAGCCTCGGTGGAGGCGACGCTGGAGGTGTGGGACTCCCAACTCTGCCGGCACGGCGCCGATCTGCTTGCCGCACGGCTGTACCTGATCCACCGGCTGGCACCGCTGGTGCACGAGGCCTACCGCACCGTGTCCGCCGGACAAGGCATCGCCGGGCTCGGCTATCGCAGCAGCCTCGACCAGCTCATCGACACCTCGCACCTCTTCGACCCCGCCCCTGCTTCGGCAGACCCCTCATCCGTCGAGCCGAGGGCTGGCGACGACAGTCCCGCCGCGGTGGACGCGGGCGCCGACGTCCGGGGCGAGCCCGAGGGCCACGATGCTGCCGAGGGCGGCGTTGATGCCGCCTCGGCGGAAGCCTTGGCTGCGGCACCCCGAGAAGCGGCCCCGCCAGGAGTGGCCCGGCGGGAAGACGCCGCACTGCCGAGCCGGGCCGACCTGGCTGCCGCCATGGCCCAACGGCTGGGCGAGGTACGCGCGGACGAACTCGAGCGCGGCCAGACCTTGGTGGGCCCGCACCGTGACGACCTTCAACTGTGGCTGGCCGGTCTGCCCGCCAAGGGCTATGCCAGCCACGGTGAGTCCTGGTCCTTCGCACTGGCCCTGCGCCTGGCCGGATACGACCTGCTGCGCCGGGACGCCGATGGCGGAGATCCGGTGCTCATCCTCGACGACGTCTTCGCCGAACTCGACACCGGCCGTCGGGCCAGGCTCGCGGACGCCGTCGCCGGAGCGGAGCAGGTCATCGTCACCGCTGCCGTGGAGCAGGACGTTCCGGCCGCACTGCTGGGCGACCCGGTCCGGGTCGCCGACGGGACGGTGACGCGCGCCGGGTGAGACCAGGCGGGCTTGCGGGCCACCCGTGGGGGTGGTCTCAGGCGAGGAATATCGCGATCCTGGCGGTTCGGGGTCCGGGTGGTGCCGGCGACGACAGACCTTCGCGCTGCGAGTGAGCAATGCGCCGGTAACCCACAGCCATCGGGGTGAACCATCCACACGCCACAAGCCTGGGTGAGCGTCGAATGAGTCCATCGAACACGACCGAATAGTCCGTAGTACTACCACTCACGGTGACCATTCACCCTTCCGGGTGATATCACTCAAGAATACCGAAACACCGTCGATTAAGCGCAAATGTCGATGCGGGGGATTCCCGGTCTTGTTTCCAACCTCGCGACGAGCGCCGGTTCCTCGGGGCTCGATCGCCGATCCTGGGGTGGGTCGAGTCGGCGACATCCGCTCACCGGTGCCGGACTCCGCCGCAGGGTCGTGCATCGCAGGCTCGGCAGATCTCCGATCGCCGCGCTGGCGACCATCGCCCTCGCGCTCGCGATGGTCTTCGCCGGCCTGGCTCCGGCGGGCGCCGGACGAGGTTCTGGTGGCGGGGGGCCGGCCCCGACGCCTCCGCCCTCACCCACCACCTTCACGCGGGTGTTCTCCGCGCAGGACAACGGCGGCATCCGGATGTTCGGCAACTCGAACATGACGTGTGACAACAGCCAGACCAGGTGTGCCCAGGCGCAGGCCGGTACCCCTGGCCTGACCCTGTCCAGCTACAACAACAACGCGTACGTCATGCAGTGGATCGATCTTGACAGCGACGGCTCGACGGTGAACTCCACCAGCGCCGACCTGGAGATTCCCAGCGGCTCGACCATCCTGCGGGCTCAGTTGGTCTGGGGAGGCAACACCGGGTCGGGTCGGGTCAATGACCCCGCCAGTGTTCAGTTGGCTGTCGGCTCCGGCGCCTACCAGACCATCAACGCCAGCCCCTACCCCGGCCAGCAGGCAAGTCCGATCTGGTCCTCCGGAGGCTTCTACCAGGCCAGTGCCGATGTCACCTCGATCGTGCGCGCCAACCCGACCGGCACCTACTGGGTCGGCAACATCGCCTCGATCCCCAACGTGGGCAACAAGTTCGCCGGGTGGTCTCTGGTGGTCGCCTACCGCAATCCGGGCGACCCGATCCGTGACCTGACCATCAATCTGGGCCTCGACCAGATCTCGGGCAGCGACAACACCCAGATCAACGTCTCCGGATTCCTCACGCCGCTGACCGGCGCCGTCAACGCGTCCGTCGGTCTGGTCGCCTGGGAGGGCGACCTGGGGATCATCGGCGACGAGTCCTCGTTGGAGGGCACCCGGCTCTCGAACGCGAACCACCCGTCGACGAACTTCTTCGACAGTTCGGTGAGCGACCCCACCGTGACAGCCGCACGCAATCCCGATTACGTGAACGGGATGGGGGTGGACGTAGCCCGGGTGGACGCGAGCAACATCATCGACAACGGCGCCACCTCGGCCAACCTGTTGCTGTCCACCTCGGGGGACGCCTATGCCCCGGGCGTGGTGACCACTCAGGTCGATCTATACGCTCCCGCCTTCGCGTCGATCACCAAATCGGTGGTCAACCTCAACGGACATGAGCCTGCCTGGCCGGGTGACACCCTCGAATATCAGATCTCGCTGGCGAACACCGGCGGCGACTCCTCCGAGCAGACCGTGCTTACGGACGCCATCCCCGACGGCACCACCTATGTGCCCGGCAGCATCGCCTATCTGCCGAGCACCAGCACGCCCACCACCCAGGCGCGCACCGATGCCGCCGGCGACGATGCGGCCGAGTACACCGCAGGCACCATCGTCGCCAGGCTGGGCACCGGAGCCACCTCCTCCACCGGCGGCACTCTCGCCCCACTGGCCAGCGCCGCCGTGCGCTTCCGGGTGACGGTGGACGCAGGCCTGCCGTCCGGCACCGAGATCGGCAACGAGGCGACCGTCGACTACCTCTCGCCGGCGATCAACAAGACCTTCCGCTACTACACCAACGCGGTCGCCACCACGACCGAGCCGGTGGCCGACCTGCGGGTGGTCAAGACCGCGCTCGGCAACCCCTCGACCGACAACCCGATCACGTACCAGGTGAGTGTCACCAACAACGGCCCGGCCGCCGCGACCGGGGTCGTCCTCCAGGACACGATGCCCACCCCGACCTTCAGCCCGAGCAGCACACCCATCTCCGGGCTGTCCGTCCAGGCGGACCCCACGCTCACCGGAGCTGCCGGAACGTGCACCCGGGCCTCCATGACCGGCCCGGACACCAACACGTACTGGCCGAGCTTCACCTGCGACATCCCCGCTCTGGCGTCCGGGGAGAGCGTGGTCGTGGAGTACCAGGCGACCGTGTACGGAGCCAACGGTGACCCCGCGCTCAACACGGCGTCGGTCTCCGCCGATCAGACCGACCCACTCGAGGCGAACAACTCCACCACCGAGACCTCCCCGCGTCCCGGTGTGACGGATCTGTGGAACCGGGGGACGCCGAACCCGGGCCGCTACAACGGACTCACCACGGCAGGGCAGGTCTTCCCGTACCAGATGGAGGTCGTCACCCTCGACTACCAGGGCTACGCCACTGCTCAGGACGTCGTGGCCTCCCTGGAACTCCCGCTGGGCTTCAGCTACGTGCCCGACTCCAGCAGCGACCCGGTCTGTACTCAGACCGGTCAACTGCTCGAATGTCCGGTGGGACCGGTCGCCCCCGGCCCGGCACCCGGATACAACTGGACGGTCTCCATCCTGCCGGACCCGAGCCTGGCGCCGGGTTCCTACCCCTTCGTCTCGCGCACCACGACGAGCACTCCGGACATCAACCTGTCGAACAACGTGCTCAACGGCAGCTTCGATCTGCTCACCAGCGGGTGGGCGTCCTATGTCAACGACCTGGCCGTCACCGAGACGCTCAACGGCGACATTGTCGCGGGTGGTACCGCGAACTACACGATCTCGGCCGTCAACAACGGCCCGTCCACCGCGTACAACGCGGTTGTCGCCCAGCCGACCCCACCCGGTTACATGATCGACAGCTTCGGTACTGACCACGGGTCGTGCGAGGTCGTCTCCGGTGACCTGCAGTGCACCTTCGACGCCCTGGCCCCCAACGATCCGGTCTCCATCAACGTGGTCTACCAGGTCGATCCGAGCCTGGGCAGCGACGACACGCCGACCTCCGTCACCGTCACCGCAACGGCAAGCGAGGACGCGACCTACGGTCAGACCGACCGGGACGACACGAACGACATCGGCTCGGCCACCGGTCCCGTCGTCCGGCGAGCCGATCTGTCATTGGTCAAGACCCAGGAGAACTACGCCTTCGCCTGGGGCGAGCTGACCTACTTCTGGTTCACCGTGGCCAACACGGGGCCCTCCGATGCGAACGCCGTCGTCATCACGGACACGCTGCCGGCCTACATGGAACTCGGTGCGTCCCCACCTGCGGGATGCGAGGTCACCACGCCCGCGACCGGGACGGCCGGCGACGTCGTCGAATGCACGTTGTCGAGCCCGGTCACCGCCGGTGGGTCGGTCGCGATTCGCGTTCCGATCCAGACGCGGGCCGAGGGGGCGGGATCCTCGGCGACGAATGTCGCGGGAGTCGACTCCTCCACCCCCGACCCCGAACCGGGCAACAACACCCCGGCCACCACCGTCTCGACGGCCGTCCAGTCGGCGGACCTGTCCATCACCAAGCAGGTGTCCGACCTCACCCCCACCCCCGGGGTGCCGTTCAGTTACACCATCACCGTCACCAACAACGGCCCGTCCGACGCCCACGCCGACTGGTCCGTCACCGACACTCTCCCGACGGGTGTCTCGTTCGTCAGCGCCGTCGGTGATCTGTGCTCGGCGGGGGACACTCCCGGCGAGGTGAACTGCGCGACGGGGGCGGTGCTGGCCGCCACGAGCACGCAGGCCTTCACGTTCACCGTCCTGGCGGCTCCCTCTCAGACCGGCCACATCACCAACACCGCGGCAGTCGACCCGGGCCTGGTGGATGCCAACTATGACGACGAGAGCCGGAACAACAACACCACCTCGGTCGGTGCCGACCTGGCACCGCTGGCCGACCTGACGATGGCGATCAACCTCGATGCCGGCGCACATCCCGCGGGAACCGAGTTCGCCGGGTCACTGGTCGTCACCAATGCGGGCCCCTCCCGAGCCAGCTCCCCGGTGATCACCCTGCGGATGCCGGCCGGAGTGCGGATCACCCCGACCGTGGACTACCCGGCTGGCTACACCTGCACCCAGGCCGGACAGCTGGTCAGCTGCACCGTTCCGCCGGTGGATCCGAGCGTGCCGGTCACCCTCCCGGTCACGGTGGCCCTTGACCCGGCCATCCGTCCCGCCACCCTGACCCTGAACGGGTCGGTCGGGACCACCACCGCGGAGAGCGACCTGACAAACAACGCTGCCACGGCCAGCACGTCGGTCTACAACAACGCATCGCTGAGCATCGCCAAGTCCGGGCCCGAGGTGCCCTTCGCCGCCGGATCCCAGGCCGAGTACGCCATCGTGGTGAGCAATACCGGCGACTCCGACGCGTTACCGATCACCGGCGGATATGTCGTCACCGACACCGTCCCCGACGGGCTCACCATCCTGTCCGCGTCGATGCCGGGTGCGACCTGTACGGTCAGCGCCCAGACCGTCACCTGCACCCTCGCCCGGCTGGCCGGCGGTGGATCGGCGACGATGACCATCGGTGTGCTGGTGGGTACCAGCATCGATCCCGGCGGCGTCACCAACACCGCAAGCCTCGACTACACCACCGAGGGCCCCAACCATGTCGAGTCCTCGGCGACCACTCCCGTCCAGGCCAGCTCGCATCTGAGCGTGACCAAGGCGGCCGATCGTGACCTGGTGGCCGTCGGCGGATCCGTCGTCTACTCGATCGTGGTCGCCAACGACGGCCCGAGCGTGGCGCCCGCGGTGATGTTCACCGACGACCTGCCCGCCGGACTCGCCGTCCTGGGCACCGGCGTGCGCACCGACGTGGGCACCTGCACCGGTGCGGACGGCGCCACCACGGTCAGCTGTTCGCTGGGCGACCTACCGGCTGGCGGGCATGCCACGATCACCATCCAGGCGCGGGTTCCCGAGTCGGCGCCGTCCGGGCTGACCATCACCAACACCGCGACCGTCACCGACGAACGCGGCGATACTCCGGCCAGCGGTAGCGTGCAGGTGACCACCGAGCAGGCCGCCGACCTCGCGGTGGTCAAGTACGCCACATCAGATATCCCGGTTGCCGGCTTGGAACAGTCGTACGTCATCTCCGCGGTCAACAACGGGCCCTCCACCGCGGCCGGGGTGGTCGTCACCGACGCGCTTCCCCCCGGTACCACGCTGGTCTCGGCGCAGACCCCCTCGGGCACCTGCACTCAGACGGGAACCGATCTGTCGTGTGACCTGGGAGATCTGGTCAAGGGACAGGTCGCGACCATCGCACTGAACCTCCTGCTTGGCGCGGACCTGGGCGGCACCGATCTCACCAACACCGCTCGGATCGCCTCCCAGACCACCGACCCGGCGGCCGGGGACAACGAGTCGAGCGTCACGCAGGAGGTGCAGGCCCTGTCCGCCTTCGAGATGACCAAGGAGATCACCTCGGGCCTGGTGAACGGCAACGTCCCAGCCGGCGGGCAGGTGACCTACACGATCACCGCCACAAACCACGGGCCGTCGGACGCGCTGAATGCGTGGATCCTCGACCGGGTGCCGGTGGACACCAACGGCGATCCGCTGGCGGTGTATGTCTCGTCCACGATCGATGGCCCGGTGGGCACCTGCGAGTTCGTCACGGTCTACGACGACACCCCCGGTGCAGACCCGAGCGTCATCACCGATGAGTACTACCAGTGCACGTACGGCACCCTGCCGGTCGGGGAGACGATGACGATGACGTTCACCATCGACGTCAACGACAACGCCGGCGGGGAACTGCCCAACTGGGCCTGGGGCGGGGCGCAGAACAACACCGAGAACTACATTCAGCCGGCGCCCGGGGTGGAGAACTCCCCGTACGCGACGGCCAGGAACTCGATCGACGGACCCGCCGACCTCTCCCTGCAGATCGACGCTCCGCTCGAAGGCACGCCGGGCGAGCCGGTGGATGTGGCCGTGACGGTGAGCAACGCCGGACCCAGCACGGTGAACCAGCCCTGGGTGGACCTCACCCTGCCGGCCGGCACCAGTTTCGAGTCGGCGACCGGGGCCACCTGCACGCCGATCACCGGTGGCGTGCGGTGTACGACCGATCCGCTCGCGTCGGCCGGTCAGGCCGCCTTCACCATCCGGCTGACCAGCGACCCGGCCGCGACAGGTTCAGCCACGATCTCCGGTCTGGCTGGCGGCACCGACCTGGATCCCGATACCGGGAACAACAGCGCGAGCGATTCGCTGACCTGGATTCCGGCCGCCACGCTGGCGATCGTCAAGACCGCCACCCCCGACCCGGCCACCCCCGGCGGGGACGTGACCTACACGGTGACCGTGACCAACCAGGGCCCCTCGACGGCCCGCCAGGTCGAGCTGACCGATGACCTGCCCGCCGGGGTGCTCTCGGCCACCGCCACCTCGACTCCCGGCACCTGTGCGATCACCGGGCTGCAGGTCACCTGCACGGCCGATCAGCTGTCCGTCGGCGAGGCGTTCACCGCCTCGATCGTGGCGTCCATCGATCCGGCGGCCACCGCAGAACTGGCCAACACAGCCACCGTCACGTCCGAGGCCTCGACGGCGACCGACAGTGCGGTGGTGCGCACCGCCTTGGTGCCGACCGTGGAGCTCACCCTGACCAACTCCCCGTCACCGTCCTCGGTGGCCCCGGGCGACCAGGTCGAGTTCACCCTGGTAGCCGGCAATAACGGCCCGTCGCTGGCCCGCTCGGCCATGCTCGTCTTCCCGCTGCCGACCGGCCTGAGCGTGGTGGACGGCACGGTGCGGACCAGCCAGGGCACGTGCACCGTCCAAGGCGGCACCGTCACCTGCACGCTCGGCGATCTGGGGGTTGGTGAGACGGTGACCGTGCGGGTCGGGGCACTGGTCGGAACCGGCGTCACATCCGGATCATTGGCCACCGTGGCCCGGCTCTGGTCGGCCGAATCATCCAGCGAGACCGCCACCACCGCCGGCTCGACGCTGGCCGTCACCTCCCCGGAACCGGGGACCCCGACCCCGACCCCCACTGCGACTCCCACGCCTACGCCCGTGACCTCCACGGGGTCGTCCGGTACCGGGACGAGCACGTCCGGCAGCCTCGCCTGGACGGGTAGTGAGGCGGCTCGACTGGCCTGGCTGGGCGTCATCCTGCTCGTCACCGGGTCAGGTCTGATGATGAGCGGACGACGGATGCTACGGCGGCACCGCTGACCCGGGAGGCATCAGAAGAGGACCTTCTGGCGCCTTCCCTGGCCACATGTGCGGCTCCGGCGCGTCATCATCCTGTGCGGCATCGCGAGTCCCGTTGGGCGTGGCCCCGGTGCAGGTGTTCAGGTCGAGGCTTCCAAGCGGCTCGAGAACAAGGCATGCAGGCCCTCGGACAGCTGGTCGATTAGCTCGTCACGCCGGTGTGTAGCGAGGTCTGATCGCGGCCGGGGGTCACGCCAGGGCGCCTCACGGGGCAGCCGTTCCGCACTCCCCAGCCGCGGGATGACGTGCGCATGGACGTGAGCCACCTGATTCCCGAGGATCGCAACGTTTACCCGGCCAGCAAGGTCGCGCCTCAGCAGAGTCGAACACGTCCGGATGTCGCGCATCGGCGCGCAGGTCGTTGCCTCGGGGACTTCGTCCAGGTGCTCGTAGTGATGACGAAGGGTGACGATCAAACGGCCGGGGAATCGGGCGTCGTCGTACAACCCGACGTCGCAGGCTTCCAGACGGGCCAGAGGGATCCACAAGGTGAAGTCGCACTCGTGGCAAGCCCACGAGTCGACCGCTCGGCCGTTGCGACCGCTCGGGCGTATCTGGCCGCTGCGAGTGTCAGTCGCCACTGACATGGATGGTGACGCCCAGAAGGTCTGCGGCCGACATAGCCACGGGAAGGTCCCAGCGAGTGCGTGACATGTTCCTCCTCTTATCGTTGGTTTCTACCGGGTCACACACACTGTCTCGTTGAGCACTGACAGTCGGCAGATCAGAGTCCTGAGTGAACGCGCAGAAATCTGGTCCCGCATGGAGATGACTCTGACCTTGGGGGCCGTCCACGGTGGCGTGGTCGATGCGAGACTGGCCTCATGGCCGACGAACCCACCACCGGATCCTGCGGCCCGGAACCCAGCGGCCCGGAACCCAGCGGGCCGGAACCCAGCGGGCCGGATGCGGTGCGGGATGAGGCAGGCTCGGGGTCGCCTCGCCCGCCCAAGGCAGGGTCGTCGACGGATGCGACGCAGGCGTCCGGGGCCGACCTGGTCCGCGAGACCCTCGGCCGGGCCCGGGCGGCGGCCGCGGCCAAGGGCTTGCGGCCGGGTGGCCCGACCGGGCGCGGCAAACTCGGCGCGGGTCGCAGTCGTCGCCGCGGGTACACCGGGGCAGGCCCAGATTCGCGGGATCCGCAGACCTTCGGCGCCTCGATCGGCCATCTCGTCACCGAGCTGGGCTGGCAGGAGCCGATCACCATCGGGGGCGCCATGGGCCGGTGGGGTGCCATCGTCGGTGATCAGGTGGCCGCCCACAGTTCGGCGGAGTCCTTCGACGAGGGCGTCCTGACGGTCGTCGCCGACTCGACCGCCTGGGCCAGCCAGCTGCGGCTGATGGCGCCACAACTGCTGGCGAAGATCGCCCGCGAACTGGGGGACGGGGTGGTGACCCGGCTGGTGATCAAGGGCCCCACCGCACCGAGCTGGAACAAGGGCCGGATTCGGGCAAGCGGCGGCCGGGGTCCACGCGATACGTACGGCTGAGGCCTCGGACAGGGCGAGGATCCGGGTCGAGTTGCGGCCCGCCAGGGATGGCTCAACTGGTGGGCGAACCAGAATCGCCGGTCACGACACGCCAGTCACCTCATGCAACAGATCACACTCCGTCACGCTTGGTGACTGAGACCCGAATCCCGTTGAACGATGACGAAAGTGACGTCGAGTGATCGAATACTACTGTCAGTATTCATGGACTAGTCGACGTAACGCACTGTTCATATTCTTGTCAGAATCGCGTTCCCGAGAATGGAACAGGTTTTAACCTATTTATTCACCCAATAATCGAAAAACGCGAAGTGCACATGAGGATCTGTCAAGCATGAAGTTGCAGCCATCTTGCCTATGTGGTGACTATCTACCAACCGGTTGCTACGACGAGTGATCGGCTGACACATAGGGGGTCTGGTGGCAACGATTCGTATTGTCGGGGCGGGCGTCGTCGGGACGGCCACGGGTGTGGGCCTGGCGGCTCACGGCCATGAGGTGCATTTCGTGGATGTGCGCACCGAGCGGCTCGCTGAACTTGCCGAGCAGGGCTACCCGGTGTGCACCCCGGCCCAGCTGCGACTCGGCGCTGACGACATCGTCTTCGTCACCGTCACCGCACTCACCGGCGCCGACGGCATCGACCTGACGCATCTGGAGTCGGCCACCGAGTCCATTGGCCTGGCCATCGGCGAGGAAGACCCGGCGCAGAGTCATCCGGTGATCGTCTACCGGTGCACGATGCCGCCGGGCACCATGCGCGACCGGCTCATCCCACTGCTGGAGAGCGCGTCCGGGCGAGCGGTGGGGACCGGCTTCGGCGTGGTGTACAACCCCGAGTACCTACGAGCCGAGTCCGCCGGTCGTGACTTTCTCGAGCCCCGCTTGGTGACCCTGGCGACGCTGGAGCCGGGCGACCGCGCCCACCAGGCCCTCACCCTGCTGATGGCCCCCTTCGGTGGCCCGCTGCGATGGCTTCCCCTTGAGGCAGCCGAGTTCCAGAAGTACGTCAACAACGTCGGCAATGCCATCAAGGTGAGTACCTACAACTGGTTCCGGCTCTACGGGGAGCGGGCCGGCATCGAGCCGCACGACATCGAAAGCGCCTTCCGGGCAAGCCTGCTCAGCGCCGAGAACCTGTGGAACCCGGTGTACGGCACGCGCGACTTCGGAGCCTACGGTGGCGCCTGCCTCCCCAAGGACACTCGCGCCCTCATCGAACATGCCGCCGCGCTCGGCTTGGACACCGCCCTGTTGCAGGCCACGGAGGAGATCAACGCCCTCGTCGACCACGGCACGCAGGATCTGGCCGCCCCCGACCGGGCGGCGTCGGCGGCAACCGCGAAAGCCGGCCCCACCAGGGCCGAGTCGAACGTGCTGTCCTTCGGCACCCGGGCCGGGCGTGAGGTCATCGACCTCGACCAGGCGAGCCGGACCAGCAATGCCTGAGTCCGACACCGTCGCGATCCTGCAATGGGTGCTCTTCGCCTTCTTTCTCATCCCCACCATCGAGGTCGTCCTCATGGCGTTGGGGGCGGCCTGGGCCGGGTGGGGCTTCCTCAGCCGGCCAGACAGGTTCTCGCACCTGGTCATTCAGATCACCACCGTCGGCCGTGAGGCAGACCTGGTGCAGCGCACCGTCAACGAGATCAGGGCCTATGACCTGCCGATGAGTCACGAACTGTGGGTGGTGATCGAACCGGGCCACTTCGTCGACTACACCGGGGTCGATCGGGTCATCGTCGTCCCGGCGGACTTCGAGTGCCGGCCGGTGGACAAGGCCCGGGCCCTGGAGTACACCCGGCTGCTGCGCGCAGACCTCGGCCTCAATCGCGCGGACGTCAAGATCCTCTTCGTCGACGACGACACGCTGCCCTCGCAGACCTATGTCACTCGCGCCTTCGGCGGCGACTATGACCTCTGCCAGGGCATCACCGTACCCAGCCGCTGGTACGCGGTCGGCGGGTGGAAGCACTTCCTGCTCTCCCACCTGGACAACATCCGCACCCGCAATTGCCTCACCTATTGCTCCTGCACCCAAGGGGTACTGCAGAAGCCGCTCTTCGTCCACGGCGAGGGGTTGTGCATCACCGGCCAGGCCGAGGAGATCGTCACCTGGGATCGCCCCATCGTCGCCTCGGACGACCTGGTGTTCGGCACCAACGCCGCCCACCTGGGATTGAGTTGGGGCTACTTCCATGCCGCTATCCAGCTGGTCTCACCCTGGACCTTCAAGGAGGCCCTCAACCAACGGTGGCGCTGGACCTGGGGCAACTTCGACGCCATCGGCAACCGCGACATCATGCCGTTGGCCCCGGCCATCTTCAAGGGTGCCAAATACGCCATCGGCTTCTTCTCCACGATCGCCTCGTTCGTCGGTGCCGTCCTCCTGCTGTCGGGGATCGCCAAGGTCCCCCCGCAGGTGCACGTGGTGTTCTGGATCTCCCTGGTGCTGTGGTTTCTCAGTTACGGCCTGTGCGGGTGGATCAACGCCGGGGGAGCACCCAACCGGCAACTGCACGACCGCCGATTCTGGGGACGCCGGATCGTGCAGACCCTGTGCGCCACCCTGCTCACCCCGATGACGGCACTGGCACCGATCTTCATCATCACGTACTCCGTGCTGCGCGGGCGGCCGAAGAAGTTCGTCATGATCGCCAAGGCGAATGACGCGATGAAGCTCCTCGCATGACCGCGACCGTCACCCGCACCACTCACGCAGGCCCAGAACACGACCGGCTGATGCGCCGCCGCCGCTACTTCGGGCTGGTGGCCATCCTTACCGTCGTCGCGGTGAGTGTGGCCGGCTACTTCTCCCTGGCGCTGGGGATCCGCCCCATCCAGATCACCCCGTTCACGCACTACCAACGGGCTCCGTACGTGCAGACCTTCGACCCGATCGCCCTCGTGCTCAGCGGACGCTCCGCGGACAGCCGCGGGCTCGACTACCCGGTGTCCCCATTGCAACTGCGGGCCGTGGTGGTGAGTCCCGGCGAGGTACGGATGATCGAGTCCGGCCAGACCTTGCGGGTCGTCGACCACGAGGGAGGCTGGCAGATCGCCGATCTGGCGCGGGCGATCGCCGACCCGGCATGGATAACCCTCAAGGACGACGACCAGACCGTCCGACTCAACGCGGCCCTGATCGTGGACGGCGGCGAGGTAGCTGTCAGCGGCGTCCAACGGCTGAACATGTCCGATGCCCCGAGTGTCTTCATCGGGGCCACCGGGGGTCGGCTCACCTTCCGCGGGGTGGCGGTCGATGCGGTCGAATCCAACGACCCAGCCGTCCCTGGATATCAGCCCTTCGTGATGGCCACCGAAGGGGCCCGGATGGACATCTCCGGGTCCACCTTCACCAACCTCGGGTGGGACTGGAACTCCAGCTACGGCGTGACCTGGGCGGAGCTGGCAACCGGCTCGGTCAGGGATTCATCGTTCACCCACAACTTCATCGGTTTCTACACCAACAATGCCCGCGACATCGAGGTCACCGACTCGACCTTCTCCCACAACGCCCTGTACGGGGTCGACCCGCACACCTACAGCTCCGCGCTCACGTTCACGCGAGTCACGGCCGAGCACAACGGTGCCCACGGCATCATCTTCTCCGACCACGTCACCGACAGCAGGGTGATCGACAGCGTCTCCCGGTACAACGGCGAGAACGGCATCATGATGGACGAGTACTCCACCGCGAACCTCATCACCGGCAACCTCGTTGCCGGCAACGGTGGCGACGGGCTGGTCACCGCGGCCTCGGCGGACAACCAGTTCCGCGGTAACCGCGTGCAGGGCAACCGGATCGGAGTGCGGCTCGATCCCGCGGACACCGCCAGCACGGTTGCCGTGGACAACGAGGTCGTCGACAACCGGTTGGCCGCCGAGCACATCGCCCTGGGCCCCACCAATCATCAAGCCTCCAACGGCGGGCAGTGGCTGGCGCCTCGGGTCGCAGCGATCTGGGGCTTGGCCGCGCTCGGTTGGTTGGTCGCAGTCGTCGTCGCCGGAATCCGGGCTCGCCGTTGGCGTCCGGGATACGCCTGAGCCGGGCCTGCCCGACCTCGCGCACGGGCCACCGCCGGCGCCGGCGCCAGCGGGTCGGTACGGGCCTGCTCGTCGCCGCCCTGCTGACCGGCGGGTGTGCCGCGGGTCAACGCACGCAGGTGGAAGGCACGGCTTCATACACCGGTAGGCCGGATATGCCCAGCAGCGTCCTGGACCTGCATGGGTGGAAGTTGGCCGTCCCCCTGGAGGGCGAGCCCGGGCAGCCGCGGGAACTCTCCGGTGCGCAACTGGCCGGTTTCACCAGCCCGAACTTCGAGCTCACCGACGAGGGGGATGCGGTGCGCTTCACCGCACCGGTGGGCGGTTTCGTGCAGCAGGGCTCCGAGTTCGCTCGTTCGGAACTGCGCGAACTGGACAGCGCCGGACGCCCGGCCGCGTGGTCGTCCCATACCGGCGTACACGAACTGCAGGTGGACGAGGCCATCACCGACGTGCCGCCGGTCCGCCCGGCGATCGTCTCTGCGCAACTGCACGGCACCGACAACTATGTGGCTCTGATCCGGCTTGACGGCAATCGCCTCTACGTCAAGACCGAGAACGCCGGTGAGCACACCCTCGACTCGGACTACCGGTTGGGCGAGCGATTCGTCGTGCGAATGTCGGTGCGCGGCGGCGAGGCGCTGATCACCTACGGGGGCGCAGATACCCATTCCGCGGTGACAGTGCCGGTGGACTGCACCCGCTGCTACTTCAAGGTGGGGTCGTACCTGCAGACCAACGAGGGGCACGGTGATCGGCCCACCTCAACCGGCAGCGTCGTGGTGTACGACGTGCAGGTCAGTCACCGGAAGTGACGGCGGGCTCCGGCCGGGCCATCCCGGAGGAAGTGGCTCGGGCATCGCCGGCTGGCCCTGGAAGCCCACAGAACACAGCAGGTTCCATCCTGTCGACGCGGCCGCAGACCTGCCCAACTGCCATCCGGCCTGTCCCAAAGTGGGACGTTCGCGACCTGGCCTGCTGGCCGAATCTAGAGGCACAGTCCGGGGAGGGAGTCACTCTCGACCGGAATGTAAGACTCTCAACGAAGGAGTAGCTCCCGATGAGCAACGCAACCATCGAGTCTCAGGACACCATGGCGCAGGAAGCCGACGCGATGCGCACACTGTCCGAGTGGGTGGACAGATGTCAGGCCGCCTTGGAATCGCGCAATGCGGAGGCAGTGGCCGACCTCTTCACCGACGAATGCACGGTTCGGGATCTGCTTGCTCTCTCCTGGGATTTTCGCAATGCCATCGGCCGCGACGAGGTTATCGCGCTGCTGACCAGCCCCGAGACAACGCCCCTCGCCATGCTCGTCGTTCGCGCCGAGGGAACCGTGGTGCAGGAGGTCCAGGACGGAGCCGACACTCTCGCAGGGTTCTTGGACTTCAAGACCGACACTGGCGCGGGTGAAGGCTACGTGCAGCTCACTCGATCTGAAGACGGAATCTGGCGGGGAACCACCCTGCTTCTGTCGCTGTCCTCCCTGGATAGTCACCCTGAACAGGCCAATGACAACCGTCCACCGGGACGCATTCATGGGCCGATGCTGAATCGGCAGGAGAGGCTGAAGGCGAACTTCGAGGACGAAGACCCCGTCGCATTGGTCATCGGTGCAGGCCACAACGGCCTCATGATCGCGGCGCGCCTGCAGGCCATGGGCGTCCCGACACTGGTGGTGGAGACCCACGACCGCGTTGGCGACACCTGGCGAAAGCGGTACTCGTCGTTGGCGCTGCACACCCCGTTGGCGGCTGACCAACTCCCATACCTGCCGTTCCCGGCCACCTGGACCCGGTTCACCCCGAAAGACAAGCTGGGTGACTTCCTGGAGAGTTACGCCACCCTGCTCGATCTGAACGTGTGGACGGGCTCGACGGTCGAGAACGTCACCTTCGACGAGGACACTGCGCACTGGAGCCTCGACGTCGTGCGAGCCGATGGGACTCGACGCAGCATGCAGCCGCACCACCTCGTCTTCGCCACCGGCATGAACGGCGCTCCGAACGTGCCGGACCTTCCGGGCCGGGACGAGTTTCAGGGCGAGGTCCTGCATGCCGTCGAGTACCAGGGACCTGCCGCCTGGGCAGGCAAGAAGGTGGTCGTGGTCGGTACCGGCGTCAGCGGGCACGACATCGCGCAGGATCTGGCAGAGCAGGGCGTCGACGTCACGATGATTCAGCGCTCGGGCACGGCCGTGCTCAACGCGTCCACCTTCCACGAGGTCATGCACGCGGTACACACCGGCGGCCACTACTCCCTCGAGGAGGGTGACCTGGTCAACGCCGCACTTCCGTTCGGGCACCTACCGTCGCTGGGCGCGGGGCAACTCGCCGAAGCCAACGCCAAGGACCGCGACATCCTCGACCGGCTGACCAAGGTCGGCTTCGAACTGAGCAGCGGTCCGAACGGCACGGGGGTCCTGGGACTGATCTTCGGTTCCAACGCCACCGGCTACTACTACAACGCCGGAGCCTCCGAACTCATCGCCGATGGCACCATCAAGCTCCGCCACGGCGGAGTCGTTCGATTCACCCCCACCGAGGTGGTGCTCGATAACGGAACCGAGATCGGGGCGGACGTGGTGGTCTTCGCCACCGGGTACGAACCTCCCACCGCAATTGCGCGCCAAGTGCTGGGGGATGAGGTGGCCGACCAGTTGGGCGAGTTCGCGCACGTCAGTGACGACCGGGAGTATGGCCGACTGTGGCGTCACAGCGGTTTCGACGGGCTCTGGTTCATGATCGCGCTGAGCATTGAACACGGCCGGTTCTACTCCAGGCACCTCGCGCTGCAGATTGCCGCCATCGAGGCCGGCACCGTGACTGCCAAGGAGCTTTCCGGCAAGAGCGCCTGACACACCGGCTCGGCTCACCCGTCGCCGTACCGCAGTGACCGGCCCCCTCCGGGGGGGCCGGTCATTTCGTGTCTGTTCAATTTCTCGTGTCTGTTCGGTTTCCAGGTCTGTTCGGTTCCATGGTCCGCTCAGGATCACCGACCCGCCGAGGAAGTGTCTGTTGATGGCAGATCCCCCGGGATGCTGGGCGTCCAGGACGTCCCGGAGATCGTCGCCGGGTCAAACCTCGGAGAGTACGCACAAAAAGGATGCGACCTGGGCCGCAGCCGAGGTCGCATCCTCTAGCACAAGCTCGCGCTCGGGCGGCTTACTGCGCCGTGTATCCACCGTCGATCAGCAGGTCGGCTCCGGTGACATAACTGGCCTCGTCACTGGCCAGGAACAGCACGCCATAGCTCACCTCGATGGGCTGCGCCCCCCGCTTCATCGGCGTTGCCTGGCTGAACTCGCGGTTCGATTCCTCTCCCTCCTCAGCCGCCATCGGGGTCATCACCAGACCCGGTGAGACGGAGTTGACGCGCACACCCCGCGCGGCGTATTCCATTGCGGCTGCTCGGGTCATCATCTTCACCGCCCCCTTGGAGGCTTGGTAGGAGAACCCGCCTGGGTTGCCGACCGTGCCGTTGATCGAACACGTGTTGACGATCGCGCCACCCCCACTGCGTTCAATGGCGGGGGCGCCGTGCTTGAGGCCCAGGAACACACCCTGCTGGTTGATCTGGGTCATCTTCGCCCAGTCGGCAACGTCCTCGTCCTCAACGGACTTCATACTGCCGACGATGCCGGCGTTGTTGATGAGGATGTCGACACGGCCCCAGCGGTCCTGCGCTGCGGCAATCACCTCCAACCACTCCTGCTCGCTGGACACATCGAGATGCAGATAGTGGACGTCCAAGCCCTGTTCGCGCAGTTCCTGTGCAACCGCTTCGCCAAGGTCGTCCAGCATGTCGGTCATCAGGACGCGGGCTCCCTCCTGGGCGAACAGGCGCGCGTGGGATTCTCCCTGCCCCCTTGCTGCTCCCGTGATGATGGTGACCTTGCTGTCAACGCGACCCATGAGTCTCCCCTTGTCGTCGATTCGGTACGTGCCCGTGCGGGCCGTCGCGGTGACGCTAGTCAACCCAAGCGGTCGCGCTCTGTCCCGCTTCGAGACACCTGGGGACGGCTAGGTCGGTGTAGACCGGGGGATGTCCCGGAGCAAGACAGTTTCCCGGGCGAAGCCGCTCCTACCGTGAAGGCATGACTGCACACACGACCGGTCTGGGCCCGGTCACCGACGTTCACGCCCGACGCAATGCCATGGGACGGCCACTGCTTCCCGGTGGCTATGGGAGGTCCGCCTACCACGTCGGCGGCCGAGCCCCTTACGCCGTACGGGGTGCTGGCTGGCGGCTGTGGGATGATTCCGGACGCGAGATCATCGACGCCAACGGCAACTTCACCACGCTGGTGCACGGCAACGCTCACCCAGTGATCGTCGAGGCGGCTGAGAAGGCGCTTCGGGATGGTGCCTCGTGGGGCGTGCCGAATCTGACCGAATGGGATCTCGCGGAGGTGCTGCTCCAGCGGCTGCCGGGTCTGGGGCAGGTTCGTTTCACCAACTCGGGGACCGAAGCCGTCATGTCGGCGATCCGCGTCGCTCGAGCCGTGACCGGTCGCGACGGCGTCATCATGACCAAGGATGGGTATCACGGGTCCTCGGACGTGGCCTTGCTGGCCGGCGGCCCCAGCCGGGGAGTACCCACCTCGACCAGCGCGGATGTCGATCTCGTCCCCCTGAACGACGTCGCCGCCCTCAGATCGGTCTTCGAGGCTGCGCCGCAGCGGCATGCGGCGCTGGTCCTGGACCTGCTCCCGAACAAGGCGGGCCTGATCGAGGTCAGCGCTGAGTTCGTGGACGAGGCGAGGAAGTTGACGACCCGGTATGGGGCGCTGTTGATCATCGACGAGGTCATCAGCCTTCGCCTGGGGATCAACGGTCTCAGTGGTGTTCGCGGGGTGGTACCCGACCTGCTGACCGCGGGCAAGATCATCGGGGGTGGTTTTGCCATCGGGGCCGTCGCCGGCCGGGACGAGGTGATGGAGGTGTTGGATCCGTGGACTCCGGGCAGCATCACGCACTCCGGAACCTTCTCGGGCAATCCCGTCAGCACCGCCGCTGGTGCGGCGGCTCTGCGCCTGCTCACCGCAGATCAGATCGATCGACTCAACACGCTGGGCGATGACGCGCGGGTACGCGCAAGCCAGGCCTTGACCGGCACGGGCTGGCAGATGCGCGGGTACGGATCGTTGCTGCGGCCGTTCCTCATCGATGCACCGAAGGTGCCGCAAGAGACGCAGCAGAGGTTGTGGTGGGCAGCGTACGAGCGCGGTGTTGCCCTGTCATCGGCCAACCTGGCGGCCCTGTCCACCCCGATGGACTCGGCGGTCGTGGCCGACCTCACCGAACGACTCGTGGACGCAGTGAAGGCGATCGCCGATCGCTGAGCGAGAGGTCTTCTCCTCTCACAAGTCTGGCCCACGAGCAACTGGCGAACAGCAATCATGGAGGCATAGTCATGCGACTTATTTCGTACTTTCAGTCGGGCGTCTGGCGAGCTGGCGCGGTGACCGAGGGTGGTGTGGTGGATGTCGATGACGCTCTGGCCGCAGCCGGAGTGGCACGCCCGACCTCGCCCACGGTGCGCGAGCTCCTCGTCACGCACGGCACGGACCTTGCGGTGGTATCCGAGGCGGTGGACAGGATCACGCAGACCGGCGGCAGCCGCACCACACCGATCGACTCGCTGCAGGTTGGGCCACCTGTACCCGATCCGGCGAAGGTGCTCTGCATCGGACTGAACTACCAGGACCACGTTGCCGAGACCGGTCGCGCTCTACCGAAGCACCCCGACGTCTTCGTCAAGTTCGCCAGCTCCTTGATCGGTCCACAGGCTCTCGTGCGCGGCCGCGATGTGACCGACCAGCTCGACTTCGAAGGCGAGTTGGCCATCGTTATCGGGCGGGAGGCCCGTGAGGTCAAGGCGGCTGACGCTCTCGACGTCATCGCCGGCGTCACCGTGCTGAACGACATCACGGCCCGCGACCTGCAGTACCGGGGCACCCAATGGACCATCGGCAAGGCCGTGGACGGCTCCACCCCGGTCGGTCCGGCGCTGGTAACCCTTGACGAAGTGCCTGATCTGCAGGCCCTCGAGTTGCGAACCCGTGTCAACGGAGTGGAGATGCAACACTCCAACACTCGCTACATGATCTTCCCTGTCGCGAACCTCATCGAGTACGTGACGCGCACCATGAGCCTGCTGCCGGGTGATGTGATCGCCACCGGCACACCGCAGGGCATCGGAGCCAAGCGAACGCCTCCTGTGTGGTTGCAGTCCGGTGACGTCGTGGAAGTGGAACTGGACCAGGTCGGGACCCTTCGGAGCGCGATCGCCTGACCCACCGGACCGTTCGCCTCACCTGCAGCCGACCACAAGGCCGGTGATGGCCGACTTCGGCTACGTCGCTGACCTGCCTGCCACTGACATGGGCGGACACCCGCCACAGCAGTGCGCCAACTTGGGACAGTTTCGCGACCCCACACCTTCGTAGTGTCACTACATCCCCGTAGGCGGGCGATGAAACCCGCACCCCCGAGACTTTCGTGAAGAGGAATCGATGTCCACGACGAACACCGGCACGGCCACCTTCGCTGTTGCCATGGAACAAGGCCGCCTGGGTGACTGCCCGACCGTTCCGCACGTCATCGGTGGCAGGGAGTACTTCGACGGCCCGCTGCTCGAGCGGGAGGATCCGAGCCGGCCCGACATCGTGGTGAGCCGTTGCCACGATGCACCGGCTGAACTGGTTGAGTTGGCTGTCGCCACAAGTCGTCGAGCGCAGCAGGAGTGGGCGCGGGTGCCGCTGCTGGAGCGCATCGACCGGGTCCGAGCAGCCATCCCCTACATCGAGGACCACATCGACGATTGGGCCGTGCGCGTCGCGCTTGAAATCGGCAAGACGGCCGCCGGCGCCCGTGCCGAGGGTGCAGAGGTGCTGGAGATCCTTGTGCAGTACGCCGAGTATGCGTCGCGACCTGGTGCCTTCGAAGATGAACGAACCGATGATCCTGTGGGCTTGGCCAACGACTCGGTCTTGAAGCCGTATGGAGTATTCGGTGTCATCACCCCGTTCAACTACCCCATCGTCCAGGCGGCTGGTCCGACGCTGGCGGCCTTGATCGCCGGTAACGGGGTGGTCGTCAAGACCTCAGCCGACGGGCCATGGTCGGGGCATGCGGTGCACGAGTTCTGTCAGGCCATGGATCTTCCCGAAGGGCTTGTCAACGTCGTGCACGGCGCGGACGAGCCAGGGCGGGCGTTGGTGGCATCCGATGTCGACGGGATCAGCTTCACCGGATCCGTCGCCGTGGGGAGGTCGATTCTTCAGACGTTCTCCTCCGGGCCCTTCCCACGTCCGGTGATCGCCGAGATGGGTGGAAAGAATCCCGTCATCGTCACCGACTCGGCAGATCTGGAGACGGCGGCGGACGGCATCGTGTTCTCGGCCTTCGACCTGAGCGGTCAGAAGTGCAGTGCGCTGTCGCGTGTGCTGGTGACCCCGGGTGCGCACGATCGTCTGGTCGCGCTCGTCGAGGAGCGGGTCAAGGCTCTGAGCGCGGGCGATCCAAGCGATCCTGGCGTGTTTGCGGGACCGGTTGTGTCGCCGGAAGCACTGGCCCGGTATGAGCGGCTGAGGTCGACCGCCGAATCGTCCGGCTTCAGCGTCTGCACGGGATCGGTAGCAAGCGGTGACGGGTACTTCGTGCCGCCCACCGTGGTCTCCGGTGTGCCGTCTTCGGATGACCTGGCGACCGTCGAGCATTTCCTGCCATTCCTCACCATCAGCCAGGTCCCCGACTTCGAGACGGCGCTGACGGCGGCGAATGACACACAGATGGGGCTGACGGCCGGCATCTACACGGGCGACCTGGATCAGGCTCGCACGTTCCTGGAACGAATCGAGGCGGGCTGCGTGGACGTGAACGTTCCCGGTCACGCCACGACCGGATGGTGGCCGGGCCCGCAGACCTTCGGCGGATGGAAGGCGAGCGGGACCACGGGCAAGCAGACCCTCGGCAAGTGGTACTTCCAGCTCTTCGGCCGCCAGCAGGCGCGTAAACTCCCGAAGGAGCTCAGCCAACTACTCACGTACTGACGCGTCGATGGGCTGGAGGGAGCAGGCCGAAATGTCTTCATCAGCGGCTGAACCGGTGGAGTCTGCCAATCACCCGGTGGGGACCCTGTCCAACACCGAGATTCTCTCGTTGCGGGAGAGGTTCCTCGCCGACCCGGTGGGCACACGACTCACCAGCCTCAGGCCCGTCATCGCGCGCTCGTGGGAGCGCAGCATGTCCTGCAAGGTCAATGCCAACGCAAGCCTTCTCGACACGAGTGAACCCCTCGTTGACGAACAGCTCCTGATGGCCGCTGAGCCCGTTCTCACCGAACTGGAGAAGCTCTGCGTCGACACAGGTGGCTCGGTGGTATTGACAGATGCCCAGGGCACACTCGCCGTGTTTCGAGGGGACTCGGCGGAAAAGCGCAAGGCGGAGCGAATATTTCCTACTTTCGGCGGCAACATGGCCGAGGACCTGATCGGGACCAATGCCGACGGTACGGCCCTAGAGGAGGGCGGAGCGGTACAGGTCTGGGGGCCGGAACACTTCAACGAAGCCTTCCACAGCAGCTATTGCACCTCGACGCCCATCCGGGATCCGATACGCCGTTCTGTACGCGGCGTCATCGGCATCATGTTGCCCGAACGCGTGGGGCGCAGCGCGAGTCCGCAATCGATCTTGCTCACCGTGCATGCTGCCGCTGCCGAGATCACCCGGAGGTTGGCAGAGCGGCTGGCCGCTCGTGAGCAGGCCTTGATGTCGGAGTATCTGCGCGAAGTGCGTAAGCGTGGTGCCGATGCCGTTGTCGCGATGGATGAGCGCACCACGATCGCCAGTCGAAGCGCGCTCAGCATGCTCGAGCAGAATGACTTCGCGGTGCTCGCGGCTCTGGCCCGGGAGACGGCCCCGGGCACCACAGCGTCTCACCGACTGAGTGTCCAGGCCGGTCGAGAGGTGCTGCTGCAGATCCGGCCGATGGATTTCAGGGACCTGGGAACAACAGGCGCCGCCGTGATGCGCCTGCAAATGCCGGGCTCGGCGACGAGAAGTCGCCGGTCTGCTGTGCCGACCCGGGATCACAGTCATTTTGCGGCATTCGTCGGCACAAGTCGCACCCTTCGACGTGCGCTGGATGCCGCCGCGGCAGCCGTGAGCAGGCGCACGCCCGCCTACATCGTCGGCGAGAAGGGGACGGGCAAGCAGTTCCTGGCGGAGACCATGGCCGCCTTGTTACGCGATGACGTGCAGGTTTTCGAGTTCTCGAGCACGGCCCCTTCGGCGGCGACCGTGGACGCGGTGGACACCGCCCTCGCCCAGGGATCGGCCGTTGTGGTTCACCGGGTGGACCTGGCTTCGGATGAGTTCAAAGGGGACTTCACTGGGCTGCTGTCGGTCTTGGAACAGCCGCAACTTGTTCTAACGGCTGGCACCGTCAGAGACGATCTCTTGCCCATCCTGGCGGCCCTACGCGGGATTGAGGTCTCGATGCCTCCGCTCCGTGCGCGCCGCGAGGATATTCCGGCCTTGGCCAGCCACTTTCTGGGTCAGTTCACCGAACGTGAAGTGCGGTTGTCGCCCAAGCTCCGTGATGCTCTCGTCGCCGCAGACTGGCCAGGCAACGTCAATCAGTTGCGTGAGCTGATGAAATCAATCGCATCCGCGCGAGGCCCACTCTCCGAGGCTCGTCTTGCGGACTTGTCAGCCGTTCAGCTACGTGCGCTGAGTACTGCCCGCCTTACTCGCCTCGAAGAAGCCGAGCTCCAGCAGATCCGAGCCGCGCTGTCCGAGGCGAACGGTAACCGCGTACGCGCCGCAAGCCTTCTTGGTATCGGCCGCTCGACCCTTTACCGGAAGATCGAGGCATACCAAGGCCGCGGGGTCGACATCGAACTCGGCTGACCTCGACGGCTCTCCAGCCGGCGGCAAGCCTGCGCGTCTCAGCCCAGGGTGGAAGCGGGTGCCCAGCGGCTTCCAAAAGCACAACATCTCACGCGATACGATCCAATCGCCTAAGTCACCCATTCGCTATGGGAAGGCAAAAAATGCCAAGTGAGGGGTTGGGGAATCTCCAAGATTTCCCGGGCTCCAATTAACTGTGCCGCGACGAGAACGCCACGTGATCATCCCTGTCTCACATTGGTACAGTTTCGCGCCTTGCACCTTCATAGTGTATCCATGCGCACTCCACCCCCCATCGCAAGACAGGAGAAAGTCATGGCCAAGATCATCTTCGTTCATTACCGCAAAGAGGGCATCACCCGTGAGGAAATGACGGCAGCGTGGAGCGACGACACCCAACTCTCCATCATCTCGCGCCTTCCTGGCCTGACCAAATGGCTCCAGAACCACGTCGTGTCGCCGGGAGATGACGCATCCAATGACGGCATCGGTGAGCTGTGGTTCGAAAGCGACGAGGCGCTTGAGGAGGCTATCAACTCGGATGTCTGGAAGGAGGCTGTCGAGGATGCCCGGCGCTACATCGACCTGGAGCGTTCCGGCGCCATCATCGTCAAGGAGAAGATGATGATTGAGCGCTAGGGCGAACTCACCGCTCGACCCCTGCGCGTATCGGCAAAGCCAGCGCCTCGAAACTATTCCGCTGGCAAAGGGGCGGAGTGACCTCGGGGGCAAGAACCTTCCAGCAATCCCACCAGTCTCACCGGCGAGGCCACATTATGAGTACAGCCCAATCTGACGCTGGACGTCAATCAGCCCTCAACTCGAGCGGCCAGGACCATACCCTCCAGGGCAATATCGGCACTGCGCATCTGGTCTTCACTGTGTTGGCCTACAACGGGCCGATGGTCGTGTTCCTGGGCTTCATCCCCGTATCCATACTCCTGGGCAGCGGCGTTGGCACGCCCCTGATGCTGCTGCTGTGCGGGATGGTGGCGCTGATGTTCTCATCCGGCCTTGTCGCGATGGGGTTGCGTCTGCCCAAGCCCGGCGGCTTCTACGCCTTCGTGTCTGCGGGCCTGGGGAAGAGAGCCGGCCTCAGCTCCGGATTCGCTGCCATGCTGGCCTACTACGCGGTCAACGTCTCCGCCTACGGGCTTGGAGGGGCTGCCGCGGAAACGTTCGTTCAGGGAGCCCTGCACGGGCCGGAGATCCCGTGGTGGGTGTACGCACTCGTTATGTTCGCCGGCGTCTCACTGCTCGGGTATATCAACATCAGTTTCTCGGCACGAGTGCTGACCGTGTTTCTAGCCCTTGAGGTGGCACTGCTCGTTGCCTATGACGTCTCGGTACTCGTCGCAGGAGGCGCTCACGGCATCGACTTCACGAGCTGGAATCCCGCCAGCCTGTCAGATGGCTCCGTGGCGATCGGATTCATCTTCGGGATCGCCATCTACGGAGGCTTCGAGGCGACAATCATCTTTCGGGACGAGGTGCGCCGGCCGGCCGTGACAATTCCGCGCGCCACGTACACGGTCGTCATCACCCTCGCGCTGCTGTACGCGATCTCGGCCTGGGTCTTCATCAATGCCTACGGCCCAGACACGATCATGAGCGTCTTGAACGAGGACCTGGTCTCCGCGTCGAGCGAGAGTGTGCGTCAGTACACCGGAGAGGGCGCCTATGTTGCGGCCTCCGTCCTGCTCATCACCAGTTCGTTCGCACTCCTCATCGCGAGCCACAACATCGTCGCGCGCTACCTGTTCAATCTGAGCGTCGACGGGGTCCTCCCGCCCGCCATCAGCCACGTGCACGAGCGCCACGGTTCCCCGCACCGAGCCTCGGCCACGGTCAGCGCCGCGTCACTGTTCGGGATCCTTGTCTTCGCCTTCTTCAAGGTCAGCGGTGATGTCGTCTACGCGCGCCTTTCAGGGGTCTATGCCTACACGTTCGTCATCCTGCTCGTGCTGTCGTCGCTTGCCATCACCGCGTACCTGCGTAGGGTCAGGCAGCAGGCCCCGGCGACTCGCCCCATCGTCGCGACGGCGATCTCGTTGGTCTTCATGACGATCGCCCTGATCATCGCCACGATCCACTTCGAGCTCCTGGCCGGCACCGTGGGCTGGCTCACGGTGATCGTCCTGGTGATCGTCTGGGGCATCGTCGCCTGCGGCGCCGCACTGGCCTGGTCGCTCAAACTGCGCCGACCAGAGGTGTACGCCCGGATCGGGCGCGACGAGATGCTCCCCGCCGATAACGCGCATGGCTGAGTGCGATAACTCGGGTAAACCCATCGACCGCCCACGAAACCTGTCCCACCCGTGAAAGGAACCATCGTGTCTCTTCGCTTGCCTGACGATTTCACCCACGATTACGTCGAGCTTCCCGACCTTCGAGTGCACTACGTGCGTGAAGGGTCCGGGCCGCCGCTCGTTCTGTGGCACGGATGGCCCGGCTTCTGGTGGGACTGGCGCTACCTTATCGGTCCGCTCTCCGAGCACTTCGATGTCATCGTGCCTGACTTCCGGGGAGCCGGAGACTCCGAGAAGACGGATCTTTCGGACCTGTCCAAGTACACGATGACGCAGGTGGCCGACGACCAGGCAGCCTTTCTCGACGCACTTGGGATCAGCCAGGCGTACGTCGTGGGTCACGATTACGGTGCCACCGTGGCGCACAAGTTCCTGCGCCGTCACCCCGAGCGGGTGATCAAGGCGATGATTCTGGATGCGATCACTCCCGGCTATGGCTCGATGGAGGGGAACCATTCGCCTGAAGACTGGTTCTGCATCTTCCACGAGTACGATTCGGCGCTCGAACTGGTCAGCCTCAATGCAGACACCAGGCGCATCTACTACAAGCACTTCTTCGACCACTGGTCCTACCGTAAGCCGCTGCTCACCGACCAAGAGATGTCGGTGATGGTCGATAACTACATGAAGCCGGGCAATGTGCACGGTGGCTTCAATTACGATCGGGCGAATCTGTCGCGGTACGCCGAACCGTGGACCTCCGAGGATCACGACATGTGTGATCTTGACGTGACCGTGCTGTGGGCGGCCGACGATCCGGCTGTTCCCCCGAGCGGCAGCGAGCAGCTCCCGCGCTTCTACTCCAACTACACGCTCGACATCATCCCCGAGTGCGGACACTTCGTGATGATCGAGAAGCCCGACGTTGTTCTCGAGAAGGTTCTCAAGAAGTTCCAGTAGCAGCCCCGGGGCCGGTCGACCGTCCTGAGCACCTGTCAACGCCGCCGGCCACGAGCTGGCTGACCGATGTTCACACCGAGGCGGAGCGGTCGCGGAGCCGTCGGCTCGGGGTCCGGCCGGTCGAACGACTTGGCCTTCACACACAACTCTCGCGGTGCGTCCGCGCCAGAAGAAACCGGAGATTGACATGGACGAGCAGGCGACCTTGTCGGGGGGCCAGGATCACGGTGTGAATCACACCATGGAGGAAGTCAGCGGAGGTGTGGCCGGCACCGGGTACACCTTGCGCGGCCAGATGGGAACGATCGGCCTCCTCTTCACCGTCCTCGCATTCACTGCACCACTTGGTGTCGTATTCGGTTTCGTATCTGTCAACATCTCGTTCGGCATCGCGGTCCCCGCAGCTTTCATCGCGGTCGCCATCCTCATGGGCCTGTTCGCCCTGGGCTTTACGAGCATGACCAAAGCGGTTCCTCGTCCGGGTGCCTTCTATACGTATATCTGCGAGGGTCTGGGCCGTCCCATAGGGCTTGGCGGATCTCTGCTGGCGCTGGTGACCTACGGCTTCAACATCACGTCGGCCACCGTTTTTGGAGGTATTGCGGTCAATAACTTCCTGGAGGCGTTCACAGGTTCTACCACGACACCGTGGTGGATATGGTCGCTCATCCTACTGATCGTCACAGGTGGCCTGAGCTACTTCAATGTGGAACTGTCGGCGAAGGTGCTGTCCGTCATCCTGGCTATTGAAGTCGCAGCGGTGATGATCTTCGACGTGGTGGTCATCGGCAACGGAGGCCCCGAGGGTCAGTCGTTCGAGCCGTGGAACCCCACCAATCTGATCACTCCCACCATCGGTGTCCTGCTGCTCTTCAGTATCGGGGTATTCAACGGCTTTGAGGCGACGGCCATCTACCGCGATGAGGTCCGGAACCCGTCGAGGACCATTCCTCGGGCAACTTTCCTCGCGGTGGCTTTCCTGGGCATCTTCTACGCCATCTCCGCCTATGCCCTCATTCTGTCGGTCGGCGTGACGAGTGCCGTCTCCACCGCGCAAGCGGATCCGCCCGCCATGATGCCGGCCGCTCTTCTCACCTACTTCGGCGTGCTGGCGAATCAGATCGTCTCAATCCTGCTCGTCACCAGCGTGTTCGCCTCCATGCTGTCGTTGCAGAACATCCTGTCGCGGTACACCCACTCGCTCGCCGTCGATGGCATCTTCCCTCGATCCATCGCCGTCGTGCACTCCAAGCACGGTTCCCCGCACAGGTCGGCCGTGACGGTTGCCTCGCTCCTCTTCGTCGTCCTTTTCGTCCTGGTGCTTTCCGGCGGGGAGGAGAACTCCCTGTACGCGGCGGCTGCCGGCGTCGCTTTCTACGGAATGCTCCTGCTGCTGTCGATGACGGCGCTCGCCGTGATCGTCTACTTCAGGAGGAACCCGTCGGGTACCTCCGTCTGGCGCACTCTTGTCGCTCCAGTCATTGCGCTATGCGGAATCGGATTTGCCCTGATGACGGCCACGCTCAACATGGACCTGTTGGTCGTGGGAAGCCCGGGTCTGCTCCTCACTCTCGTGCTGATCCCGTACACGGCCATCGCGATCGGGATTGTGATGGCGTTGATCCTGCGCCGCCGGAACATCGACACCTACCGCCGGATCGGGCGGGCGGTCGACTGAGCCTAGGCAACGCTGGTCTCGGGGCTCCCTTATAAGAACATTCACCTTGAAAGCAGGAAAGAAATGGCGACAGAAACGGGTCGTGGGAAGCTGCTCATCACACCGCATCAGTTTCCTCATCTGGACCTTGAGCGCCAACTTGCCGATGAATTTGACCTTGACGTGGTCGTCGCGACCGATCAAGCCGACCTCGAAGAGTCAGTCCCCGACGCGACGATTGTGCTGGTCACCCCGTATGGCCGCCTACGCGCGCCAGAGTTTGAGCGGCTGGAACGATGTCGTGGCGTGGTCCGATATGGGATCGGATATGACAATATCGACGTGGAGGCCGCGAAGAGGCTGAAAATTCCGGTCAGTATCGTGCCGGACGCCTCAACCGAAGAGGTCGCCAGTCACGCCTTCGCGCTCGGTCTCATGCTTGCTCGCCGGATACCGCAGGGCCAACAGGCTATCCGGACTGGCGGATGGGCCGGGCAGGTTCCTGCCTCGGCGCCCGTACTCAGCGAACTCCGGGCGGGCATCATCGGCATGGGTCGCATTGGTCGTCACGTGGCGGCGTGCTGGAAGGCGGTCGGAGCCCAGGTGACGGCTTATGATCCGGTCGCCAGTTTCGACGACGTGACGCCAGGCACCCTGGAGGACATCCTGTCCGGGTCCGATGTGGTGTCGCTTCACGTTCCGCTGACCGAGCAGACTCGTCATCTGGTCTCTCGTGAGTCCATTGCACTCATGAGGCCTGGAGCAGTGGTGGTCAACGTCTCCCGCGGCGGGCTCGTTGACGAAGAGGCCCTCGCGGACGCCCTGCGCGAGGGACACCTGGCCGGTGCCGGCCTGGATGTCTTCGAACAGGAGCCACTGCCGTCGGATCACGTACTGCGGGGTGTGCCCAACGCAGTCCTGACGCCGCACTCGGCATGGAAGTCCACCCGATCACTGGCGGCTCTGCAGGCTGGCGCGGTATCGCGTGCTCGGGCCTTGTTGCAGGGCATGGAGGCACCAGACCGTGTCGCATAGGGCCCATGCATGATCCCCGCTCCTCGCGCGTAGGGACTGCCTCCGCACCTCGACCATGTGGACCGGATCAACCAGCCCCGCTCCTCGCGCGTAGGGACTGCCTCGATTATCGCGTGGGAGCGCTCCACGGTGGGCGCCCCGCTCCTCGCGCGTAGGGACTGCCTCGCGCCAGGAACCTGGTCGTGCTGGCCGTCTCCCGCACTCCCGTGCGTGGGGCCCGCCTGCGCAGGGGTGGCCCGGTAGGCCGCGAAGGCCACCCACTCTTGGTGCGTGGTGGCCAGGGAGCCGAGCACGGTCAGCGGTAGCGACTGACCCCGCCCCGCTCTTCGCGCGCGGGGGCTGGCTGTTTGCCCCTCACGTGCGGTTGCTCGCCCATACCCACCCTTCGCGGGTGGGGCCGGGCCCGTCTCCCAGTCCGCCAGAGCCGCGGGCTGCAGCCCACTCGTCGTGTGTGGGGCCAGCCTCCCAACGCGGTGGCGCGCTGGGGGCTCGGGGGATCAGGTGATCGATGGCGGGGTTATGCCGGTTGGGAGCGGCTTCCGGCCGCACCGGACGCAGAGCGTGGACAGAATCCTCGTCGAACAGCCGTCATCGACATAACTCGTCCGCCCGATAATCCATCATTTCGACAGACCATACAACCATATTGCTGGGTGATTAAAATGGCAACGACTGCTTCAACACCTTCACCGAAGTCCGGAACGGAACAAGTCACGGACCCTGCGCATGGAAGACTTTCGGGGCATATGGGGACGGCTCAGCTCGTACTCACGGTATTGGCGTTCTCATCGCCCCTGGTGTGTCTGGCCGGCTACTTTTCGCTGACGATCCAAACCGGCGGGACGACGGCCCCCGTCGGCTTCGTCATCGTGACGATCGTGCTACTGGTCTTCTCGGTGGGGTACGTGGCGATGACCAAGAGCATGGCCAGGCCGGGAGCCTTCTATGCATACATAAGCAGCGGGCTGGGGCGCCCGCTAGGGTTGGCCAGCGCCTTCCTGGCCACGCTGTCCTACACCATCATAGGCATGGGTGTCTACTGTTTTGTGGGCCTGGTGATCACCGACGTGGTGGCACGGTTCGGCGGGATCAATGTCCCTTGGTGGGTGGCAGCGGCAGCCGCTTGGGCGTTGATCGGCGTCCTTGGGTACTTCAATATCGAAGTCTCATCTCGGGTGCTCATGGTCATCATGATTATTGAGGTGGGACTCATGCTCGTGTTCGACGTCTTCGTCGTCGGTCGCGGCGGGGACAGTGGTCTGAGTCTGGCCCCGTTCAACGCCGGCGAGTTCTTTCAAGGGCACGCTGCGGTGAGTCTCTTGTTTGCGATGGCAGTCTTTATCGGATTTGAGGCGACCGCGCTCTATCGCGATGAGGTGAAGGACCCGGACAAGACCATCCCCCGGGCCACCTACACCGCGGTGGCGCTCATCGGGGCCCTCTACACCTTCTCGGTCTGGGTGCTGGTCATTGCCTTCGGACCCTCCGCGCAGCAGACTGCTGAGAACGATGCCGGCGGGATGTTCGGGATTGCCGCGAACAGGTTCGTGGGCCCGTGGTTCAGCGATGTGGTGAACGTACTGGTGATCACCGCGGCGATCGCGGCACTGCTCTCGATCCACAATGCCTCGACCCGTTACCTGTTCAACCTTGGTGCCGATGGCGCCCTGCCAAGGTTCCTGGGCACGGTGCACGCGCGTTTCAGGTCTCCGGCGTTGGCCTCTGTGACCATCTCCCTGCTCATGTTTATCGGTCTGGGGGTCTTCGTCGTGAACGGCAGCGACCCCGCCACCCTCTACGCGCAGATGGCGGGCCTGGGCAACCTGGGCATCTTCGTTCTCATGGCGCTGGTGAGCATTGCTGTCATTGCCTGGTTCCGGCGTCCCGAATCCGGCTCTGAGGGGAACCTATGGAGCACCGTGCTAGCGCCGGCGCTAGCTGCCGCAGCTCTCATCTGGCTCGTGGTGTACTCCATCGCGAACTTCGACCTCGTGGTCGGCGGCAAGCCCGGGGAGAACCTGGGGCTTTTGGTCGTGCTCGCGGTCTCGTTCACGGTGGGCCTGGTAACCGCCCTGGTCCTGCGGGCTCGTCGCCCGACGACCTATCAGCGGCTGGGGCGTCAGGATCACCTCCTCGAGGTTGTCGAGGGTGCCCCCGACGGGCCCGCCTAGAACTCTGCGGGACCCGTGGGTTCCCTGGTGGTCCGGCCAGTGCCGGCTGCGACGCCCAGGTGTCGCGACTGCACACCCGGCCTGGTCTTGGACAGCCTCAGCTCACTGCGACGTTCGTCAGGCCGCTGGCCGCGGGTACGAAGGTGTTCGTCGTCCGGACGGTGTTGCTGCCGGCGTAGATATCCACCCGGATACCGAAGCCGGTGCTGGCGATGCGGCCGGTGTTGCCGTCGAAGACGTTGCCGGTGCCCGAGCCGGGGATCGGCTGGTGCACTTGCCAACCGTCCTTGAGCGCGGTACCCCCGTTGCGTCCTTCATTGCCGGTGATGAGGTAGTCGTTGCCCTTGACATCAGCCCAGGAGTCGGCCGAGTTCTCTCCGGTCAGCCCGTCCGCCTCGAGCAGGTTGCCGATGATCCGCCCGGCCGAGGTGCCCTCCTTGAGGTCCAGCGGCTCGGCGGTGACCGAGTGGATGTGGTTGTAGGAGACGAGGTTGCGGTCGGAGCGGTCCGGCTCGCCACCGGTACGGGACTGTGAGGTGCTCCAATTGCCGTGCCACAGGCCGATGTACACGCCTTCGCCCCACCCCGGGTGCACGAGTCCTGAATCATGGATGTCGCAGCCGGTGATGGTGTTGTCGCTGCTGTTGTTGCGCAGGTGCACGAGTTCGTCACCGGTGGTGTGCACATCGAGGTCGCTGAGCACGTTGTGGGTGGCCTCGTCGAGGATGATGCCCTTGCTCCCGTTGCGCACCGTGATGCCGTGCACCTCCACGTAGCTGGCGCGGTCGAGGTGCAGCACGTAGCCGGTCTCGATCGAACCTCCATCGAGGATGGCGGCCCGCGATCCCACGATCCGGATCGGCGCCTGGGGGGTGCCGGACGCGGTGATCCGGAACCGGCCCTGGTAGAGCCCGTCCCGTAGCTGGATGGTGGTTCCCGCGCTGGCAGCCTTCAGGGCTGCAGCCAGTTCGTCGGCCGTGGAGACGGTAACCGTGCGACTGGCGGTTGTGGTCGTGGTGGTTTCGGCCGCGATCGCGGCGGTAGGTGCGTGGCCGTGCAACACAGCCACGACGCCCGCCACCGCCGCGTGGACGAGCCACCGGGTGGTCTTCCTGGGGGTGGTGTTCCGGGGGGTCATGCTGGAACTATCGGCATACTGGAACGTATACGTAGAGTGAAACTCGACTACTGAAGGTAGTCGATATTGCACCCGAAACTGCAGACCCCCTCTCGTGCGTGAGATCTCGCGCAGGGCGTCTGCAGAAGGACATGCACTCCACCGCTGACGGCGACCGGCGGGTGCGTGGGCCAGGTCCCGTGTCGGCCGGTGTGCATGTCCGTCTGCTGGTACCGCTCTCGGCTCGCGTGTGGCATCCCGATCGGGGGGTGCGTGCAGTGTGGAGTCCCGGCCGTCGCGGGCGCCGGCGACGCCCTGTTTAGGTCGCGTTCAGGTTCGGTCGGGCGTGTGCGGCGTGGATGTCACGATTCGTGGGCCGGGGACAAGTAGCCTGCGCGCGTGACCGAGTACCAGATCACCTTCTGGCGCGATCTGCCCTCGATGGTGGTCGCCCGCAACGCCGACACCACCACCAAGACCCCGCTCCCGCAGCGCTTCCAGGAGGCTATCGACGAGGCCGCCATGCGACTGGGTGCCACCGATTCCGCGGCCTACCTGGATGGCTGGATCCGGGCCGACTGGGTGGAGACCGGTGACGACCCCGCCGCCGCCTGCGAGCGCGTGGTTGCCGATCTTGAGGCGGAGTGGAGCTCCGAGCGGGTGTCGGCCTACCTCGACACCCTCGCTGACCCCGCCGAGTGACTCTGCCCGGGCAAACCCAACCGCCCGCCAGCCCGGGCAAGCCCAACCGGCCGCCAGCCCGGCCCGGCCAGGCCACCTGAGCCCAGCCCCAGGAGCCCGCGTCGCCGACCGGTCTGACCTGCGCTGCGTGCCTGGTCGGTGACGCCAGGCCGGGTCGGTCAGGTCAGGGCAGGAGCACGACCTTGCCACGGCTGCGCCGGGCCTCTATGTCCGCATGCGCGGTGGCCGCCTCGGCCAGGGGGTAGGTGGCGCCGATCGGCAGGGTGAGCACTCCGTCAGCGGCCAGCTGGGCCAGCGTGGGCAGGGTTTGCCCGCTGGGGTCCGGCCCGCCGGAACTGAATCGCACTCCATGCTCGGCCGCAGCCGGATCGGCGATGGTCACCACCTTGGCAGGATCGCCCACCAGTTCCACCGAGTCCGCGAGGACTCCGGCACCGGAGGCGTCGAAGATCAGGTCGATCTGTGGCGCGGCCTGCCGTACCCGCTCCATCCAGCCGGGTCCGTACCGGGCCGGGCGAACTCCCAGCGTGCTCAGCCACTCCAGGTCGCGCTCGCCCGCGGTTCCCACCACCGCGATGCCCCGGGACACGGCCAGTTGTGCTGCCAGCACCCCGACGCTGCCGGCAGCGCCGTGCACCAGCAGGGTCTGCCCGGCATGCACGCCGAGTTCGGCGAGCACCCGCTCGGCGGTACGGCCCACGGTCACCACCGAGGCAGCGAGCTCGAAGGACAGGTCGCGGGGCTTGGCGATGGCCCGACTCAGCAGCGCCTGCTGCCGGTAGGCGCCGGACTCGGCGATGCCGAAGACCTCATCACCCACCTGCAGTTCCACGCCGTCGCCGACCTGCTCCACCACGCCTGCCGCGTCCAAGCCCAGGACCACCGGCGCGTCCGCGGAGGCGGTGCCGCCCATCGCCCCCTGGCGCACCTTGAGGTCGAAGGGGTTGACCGAGGCGGCCCGAACGCGGATGCGCACCTGCCCGGGGCCAGGGGCCGCGGGCGGTAGGTCGATCAGGTGCAGCACCTCGGGGCCGCCGTACTCGGTCAGGGCGATGGCATCGGACATCGGGTCTCCAGGGTGACGGGTCCGCAGAACCAGCGGATCGGATCGGGCGCTCCCAGCAGTATGGCCACGCGCGGGCAGTTCCGGAGTGCTGGGCGTCACCACCGACTCACGCGCCCTCGATCCGGTTGCCTTCCTGGTCCCAGTGCGCGGCAACCTTCTTCGAGGGCTGCACCCTCGGCGGCTCCCCCGGCATCTTGGGGTAGTCGGGTGGGAAGTTGCGCTCCACCCCGTCCCAGAGGTCGAGCATCGGCGTGAGGTCGTGGGCGACGGCGTCGATGTCGGCCCACGCGTCACCGCGGTCGGCGAGTCGGGTGGGCACGGTGAACAGGTTCCACACGTGCGGGTCGTCGGTCTCGGCGAGTTCGTCCCACTCCAGCGGCATGGACACCGGGGCACCGGCGATCGGGCGCAGAGAGTACGCCGAGGCCATCGTGCGATCCCGGCAGTTCTGGTTGAAGTCAACGAAGATCCGCGCCCCCCGCTCCTCCTTCCACCAGGCGGTGGTCACGCCGTGCGGATCGCGCCGCTCCAACTCCTGGCCCACCCCGATCGCCGCGTGCCGCACGTCGGCGAAGTCCCACCGCGGTTCGATCGGCACGAAGATGTGCACACCGCGGTTGCCGCTGGTCTTGGGGAAACTCCGGATGCCCAACTCCTCCAGCAGGGTCCGGGCCAGGCCGGCGACCCGGACGGCGTCGGCGAAGCTGGTTCCCTCCTGCGGATCGAGGTCGATCCGCAGCTGGTCGGGGTGGTCCACGTCCGGTCGGCGCACCGGCCAGGGGTGAAAGGTGAGCGTGCCCATCTGGGCGCACCACACCGGAACGGCCACCTCCGTGGGGCAGATCTCCTGCGCGGTGCGACCGCTGGGAAAGGTGATCCGCACGGACTCCAGGTAGTCCGGGGCGCCCTTGGGCACCCGCTTCTGGTAAAACGCGTCGGCCGAGCGGTCCCCCGGGCCGGTAGCCAGCCGCATCCCGTCCCGCACGCCGCTGGTCCAGCGTTCCAGCGCGGTGGGCCGCTGGCCGATAGCCCGCAACAGGGCGTCCCCGACCACGGCGAAGTACTCGGCGACCATCGCCTTGGTGACCGGGGCGCTGTGCCCGGTGGCCTGGTAGATCACCCGGTCCGGGCTGCTGACCCGGACCTCACGCCCACCCGCATCCACCATGACCGCCTCGGCTTTGCCCATGTGCCGACTATGTCACCGTCCGGCATGTTCACCCCCGCAGCATGTGGCTGGACACATCGCGGACAGTGATCGACCGACCCCAGCACAGCGATCCTCTGACCGATTTAATCCTAAAACAACCCTTGTAAGGTATTCAACCGGTTGCGTAGGGTGAGGGCGTTCGCGCGAACCGCCATGTCCTTCAACTCGGGAGGTTCAATGAAGTTCAGAACGATAGTCGCGCTCTTGGTGACCGTCCTGGTGTCCATCGCTGGCACCGGGCTCGCCACCGCCACCACGAGGTTCGACCGGTCGGTGACCGATCGTGAACTCGTGCTCGGTCTGGTGTACGGAGTCGGACCGGCGGCCGATGACCTCGGCGTGAGCGCAGAGGTCACCAACTCCGGCCAACGCGCCGCCCAGGCTCGCTACGAGTCGGCAGCCATCCGATCGGTGGACACCATGCTGGCGGACTACCCAGCCGACATGGGATCTGCCATCGAGCATCTGCGCAGCGGGGATCCGGTGCGGACCGAGCAGGGTCTGAGCGAACTGGGATCGGTGGTCAACACCTTCTCCCGTAGCCAGTTGTCGGCTCAGGGCCTTTCCCCGGCTCAGGCCCAGGCGGCCGGCGCCGAATCGACCCAGGCGTGCGGGGTAGCCGTGGTCTGTGTCGCCTATGCCGCGGCCGCAGTGCACAACACTGTCGTGGTCACCGGATTGGCCGCCGTCGTCGTCGGCGGTGCCCTGTGGTGCGGGATCTGGCTCTGGTGCGGATCCTCGGCCACTGACTCCACCACGCAGGCAGCCAAGGAACGTCTGGTCCTCGACATCATGGCGCTGTCATGAGGGTGCCCGGACGGACCGACGGCATGCTCGCGGCGTGACGAGAGGTCGTCATGAGTCGTGTGATCCGGCGTAGTTCCACGCGACTCGGCGGGCCTCGCCGGGCCGGCGCCCCGCACCTGACCTCGGTCATCGTGCTGGTCGCCGCGCTCGGCGTGGTCGCCGGGCTCACCTGGTTGCCGGTCGCAGACCTCACCCGAGGCGCCAGCAGGTCGACTGGTGAGTCCGTCTCATTGTTGTCCGTCCAGGGGTGGGGCTTCTTCACCAAGTCGCCCAGGCTTGCGCACGTGGTGCCGTACCGGCCGGGGGAGGACGGCTGGACCCCTGCCATCCGCGGGCCGAACGGTACGGCGCGCTTCGCGTTCGGCTGGAACCGGTCGTCGCGGCTGACAGAGTTTGACACCGAACAGGCGATGAAGGGCCTCGGCGAGGTGGAATGGGCCAGCTGCTCCGACACCGACCTCAATGCCTGCCTGCAAAACACGCCCGCCATCGGCGTCACCAGTCGCGGCTATGACCTACGGCTGTGCGGCAGGGTCGGGCTGGTCCGCACCGATCCGGTGCCCTGGCTGTATCGCGATTCGGTGCAGGAGATGCCGCACGAAGTCGTCGTCCTCGACGTCCAGTGCCAGGAGTTGTCATGAACGGATTGAAGGAGCAACTGACCGGGCACCTGCCACGGCCGGGTCAGACGGACGGGATGGTCGCTCGATATGAGCGGACGATCCGCCTGGTCAGCCCATTCGGCCCGTCGTTAGGTGTGGCTCGGACATTGCTGGCCCTGGGCACTGCGGGCACCTTGCTTCTGACTCCTACGAACCAGCTGTTCTTCCGCAGCGAGAACTACCCGACCGGGGTGGTGTGCAGCGGTCCGGCGGCCTCCTTGTCGCTCTTTTGCGTCGCCGGTGATTCGCTTGCCCTGGCTCGTGGGGTCGCCCTCGTCGTCCTCGGCCTGGTCATCCTCGGGATCTTGCCCGCGCTGACGGCCATCCCCCACTGGTGGGTGACCTGGAGTTTATACAACTCCAGTCCGATTCCCGACGGAGGCGACCATGTCGCCGGGGCCCTCACCCTCCTGCTGGCTCCCATGCTGCTTTTTGACCGGCGTCTGTGGCATTGGCGACGAGACCGCGGCTACGAAGATCGAAATATCGTCCTTAAGGTGTTCCCGTATGCCTTCCTGGTTCTGATCTGGGTTCAGGTCGCAGGTATCTACGCACATGCGGCGATTGCCAAGCTGGGAGTGGAGGAATGGAGCAACGGGACTGCACTGTGGTACTGGATCCAAGATCCCACATTCTCTCCCGCAGACCCCGTGTTCGGTGTTCTGTTCTTCGTCACGGGTAGCTTCCTCGGCGTGATTCTGCTGACATATGGGAGCTTGGCATTGGAGTTTGGCTTGATGTTCGGCCTGTTCGCACCGCGCCGGGTACGGGGCGTGCTGTGGATCGCCGGGCTCAGCTTTCACGCTGGAATCGGAGTCGTCTTTGGTCTCTGGTCGTTCTTCTGTTCGATGGCCGGCGCCCTGACGCTCTACCTGATCCGGCCCTACCCGCCGCGTCAGGACGGGTCATCCTCGTCAGGGCCGGACGAAGCTCAAGACCGTGCAGACACGGACCCAGGTCGACGTACTCTCGAAGAACACGACGAATCCCGAGGTGAGTCAGATGAAGCGCTTGTCGTTCCAGCCCCTTGATCGCAGCCTGAAGATTCTCATTTTGGCCGGCGCTTTGCCGTTGGCGCTCATCGTGGCCCTCTATGAGGGCACCGTGGGCGGAGCAGTGGCCGCTCTGATAATCGCGCTTCTTCCATTGGGAATAGCCTTCCTCAGTGGTACGACGATCGCGACCGATGGGTCCCGCATCGCAGTAGGGTTCCGCCCCTTCTACCGCAAGCGATTCCCGGTGAGTGAGACGACCGAGGTGGACGTGGTGAGCGTGCGGGCCTTCGAAGACTTCGGCGGCTGGGGGATCAAAGGCAAGGCCTCGGGCAAGGGCCTGCTGCTGTCATCCGGTGGTGAGCAGGTAGTGGAGTTCACGCTCTCAGACGGGCGTCGATACCTGGTCAGTTCGCAGGATCCGGAGGCTGTCAAAGAGCAACTCACCCATCTGCTGCCCCGGTAACTCTCATGTGGCCCCCCTTGACGTAGGCCCAGCCTTTGAACATCACGACCCAGTCCCCATGATCGGGGGCTGGGTCGCTGTCATCCCTCCTCGGGTGCGGCGGTCCAGCCGGCGGCGTCGAAGGAAGCCAGGCGGCCGCCGCGGCCCTGGTCGGCGGGCCTTCCCGCGAAACAGCCAGGACGAGCCAGGTGCGCACGGGTAGCCGGGCGAAAGCCAGGACCAGGGTGAAATCACGACTTGTTCGACATGTCGCCCGACTTACTCTGTGGTGAAGGTCTTCTCCGGTGTGGAACGGGCACCCTGTGGGGGTAGTCAAGGCGGGGGGTTGCGTCTCGGAAAATGCCCGTCAAGGGCCTGAGATGGCAGACCACCGGCCGGCAAGGGCGTAGAATGGTACGCGGACGGCCGCCCTTCCCGGCTTGAGCCCGGACTCTCGGTGGCCGTCAGTCGCGTCCGGACTTTCCGGCCGCCCATGCGATGGGAGAAATCGCCCGTGTCTGCACAGCCGAATGACCTGCCCGACGAGGGTGCGCTCGCGCCCGTCGGCGATGACCATAGCGAGCCCGCGACGCCGCTCGAGCACGACGCAGCCGAACTCATCGAGCAACTCGAGACCCAACTGGGCGAGGTCAGCTACGACGCCAGCGCGATCACCGTCCTGGAAGGTCTGGAGGCCGTCCGCAAACGGCCCGGCATGTACATCGGCTCCACCGGCGAACGCGGGCTGCACCACCTCGTCTACGAGGTTGTCGACAACTCCGTCGACGAGGCCCTGGCCGGGTACGCCAGCGAGATCGACGTGACCATCCTCGCCGACGGCGGTGTGCGGGTGCGCGACGACGGCCGCGGTATCCCGGTCGACATCGTCGCCTCCGAGGGCAAGCCCGCGGTCGAAGTGGTGCTCACCGTGCTGCACGCGGGTGGCAAGTTCGGCGGTGGCGGGTACGCGGTCTCCGGTGGTCTGCACGGGGTGGGCGTGTCCGTGGTCAACGCCTTGTCCAGCCGGGTCGCGGTCGAGGTGCACCGGGACGGCTACGCCTGGCGGCAGTCCTACACGATCGGCGTGCCCGACGCCCCTCTCGCCCGCGGCGAGGAGGTGGACGACACCGGGACCACGGTCACGTTCTGGGCCAGTGAGGACGTCTTCGAGACCACCGAGTACGAGTTCGAGACGCTGCGGGCCCGGTTCCAGCAGATGGCCTTCCTCAACAAGGGCCTGACCATCCGGCTCACCGACGCCCGTCCCGGCAAGGAGGACACCGAGGACATCACCCCCAGCGCCGAGCCGAAGGCGGATGAGGCCAAGGCCCGCACCGTCACCTATCGCTATGACGGTGGCTTGGTCGACTACGTCAACTTCCTCAACGCCTCCAAGAAGGTGGAGAAGGTCAACGACGAGGTGATCTCCTTCGAGGCCGAGGACACCGAGCGCAAGCTCTCCCTCGAGGTCGCCATGCAATGGACCGGGGCCTACTCCGAATCCGTGCACACCTATGCCAACACCATCAACACCCACGAGGGGGGCACCCACGAGGAGGGCTTTCGTACTGCGTTGACGCTGCTGGTGAACAAGTACGCCCGCGACACCAAGCTGATCAAGGAGAAAGACGCCAACCTCACCGGAGAGGACATCCGCGAGGGCCTCACCGCGGTGCTGTCCATCAAGTTGGCCGAGCCGCAGTTCGAGGGTCAGACCAAGACCAAACTCGGCAACACCGAGGCCAAGACCTTCGTCCAGCGCGTCGTCTCGGACCAGCTCGGCCACTGGCTGGAGCGCAACCCGACTCAGGCCCGCGACGTGGTGAAGAAGGCGCTGCAGGCGTCCGCGGCCCGCATGGCGGCCCGCAAGGCCCGCGAGGCGACCCGGCGCAAGGGGCTGCTGGAATCCAATTCGATGCCCGGCAAGCTGCGCGACTGTCAGTCCAACGATCCGTCGCTGTGCGAGGTCTTCATCGTCGAGGGCGACTCGGCCGGCGGCTCGGCCGTGCAGGGCCGCAACCCCGAGACCCAGGCGATCCTGCCGATCCGGGGCAAGATCCTCAATGTCGAGAAGGCCAGGATCGATCGTGCCCTCGGCAACCAGGAGGTCCAGGCGCTGATCACCGCCTTCGGCACCAGTTTTGGTGAGGATTTCGACATCACCAAGCTGCGGTATCACAAGATCATCCTGATGGCCGACGCCGACGTGGACGGCCAGCACATCTGCACACTGCTGCTGACCCTGCTGTTCCGGTACATGAAGCCGCTCATCGAAGGCGGTTACGTCTACCTGGCGATGCCGCCGCTGTACCGGCTGAAGTGGACGAACGCCGAGCACGAGTACGTCTACTCCGATCGCGAACGGGACGCGTTGCTGGCCGATGGGCGTGGCCACGGCAAGCGGCTGCCGAAGGAGAACGGCATCCAGCGGTACAAGGGCCTGGGCGAGATGGACTACCGGGAACTGTGGGACACCACGATGGATCCGGACACCCGGACTCTCAAGCAGGTGACCATCGAGGACGCCGCCGCCGCCGACAGCATCTTCGCGATCCTGATGGGCGAGGACGTCGAGTCGCGCCGGTCGTTCATCCAGCAGAACGCCAAGGACGTGCGCTTCCTGGACATCTGAGCCACCGCGGCCGGCGGCGGTTCACCGCACGTCGCCGTGCTTCAGCTTCCACCCCGTCCCGGGCACCTCACGCCTGGGCTGACTGACGAGGACGGTCCATGACGGACACACCGATCGAGCCACCGGTAGGCGACCGGATCCAGCAGGTCGACCTGCAGCTGGAGATGCAGCGCTCCTACCTGGACTACGCGATGAGCGTCATCGTCGGCCGGGCGCTTCCCGACGTGCGTGACGGGCTCAAACCGGTGCACCGGCGCATCCTCTACGCGATGTACGACGGCGGCTACCGCCCCGATCGGCAGTTCTCCAAGTGCTCGCGGGTCGTCGGCGACGTGATGGGCCAGTTCCACCCGCACGGCGACAGCGCCATCTACGACGCCCTCGTCCGCCTCGCCCAGCCCTGGTCGCTGCGCTACCCGCTCGTCGCGGGCCAGGGCAACTTCGGCTCGCCCGGCAACGACCCGGCCGCCGCCCCCCGATACACCGAATGCCGGATGGCTCCGCTGGCCATGGAGATGGTCCGCGACATCGACGAGGACACCGTCGACTTCGGCGACAACTACGACGGCCGCACCCAGGAGCCACTCGTCCTGCCGGCCCGGTTCCCGAACCTGCTGGTCAACGGCTCGGCCGGCATCGCCGTGGGCATGGCGACGAACATCCCCCCACACAACCTGCGCGAGATCGCCGACGGCGTGCAGTGGGCGCTGGAGAACCCCGACGCCACCCGCGAGGAGCTCCTGGACGCCCTGCTGGCCCGGGTGCAAGGTCCCGACTTCCCCACCGGTGCCCTCATCATGGGCAGGCGCGGCATCACCGACGCCTACCGCACCGGCCGCGGCCAGATCACCATGCGCGCGGTGGTCGAGGTGGAGGAGATCCAGAACCGCACCTGCCTCGTGGTCACCGAGTTGCCCTATCAGGTCAACCCAGACAACCTGGCGGCCAAGATCGCCGACCTGGTCAAGGACGGCCGGCTCGCCGGCATCGCCGACATCCGGGACGAGACCTCCGGGCGCACCGGGCAGCGGCTCGTCATCGTCCTCAAGCGCGACGCGGTCGCCAAGGTCGTCCTCAACAACCTGTACAAGCACACCCAGCTGCAGGAGACCTTCGGGGCGAACATGCTCGCCCTCGTCGAGGGGGTGCCGCGCACGCTCAGCCTGGACGCCTTCGTCCGGCTCTGGGTGGATCACCAGCTGGACGTCATCGTCCGGCGGACCCGGTACCGGCTGCGCAAGGCGCAGGAGCGGATGCACATCGTCCGCGCGCTGCTCAAGGCGCTCGACGCCCTCGACGAGGTGATCGCGCTCATCCGCCGCTCGGCCACCGTGGACGACGCCCGCACCGGCCTGATGGCGTTGCTGGAGATCGACGAGATCCAGGCCTCGGCGATCCTGGACATGCAGTTACGCCGGCTGGCCGCTCTCGAACGGCAGAAGCTCGTCGACGAGCACGCCGAACTCGAGGCGCGGATCGCCGACTATGAGGAGATCCTGGCCACCCCGTCGCGGCAGCGGCTGATCGTCTCCACCGAACTGGCGGAGATCGTGGACAAGTTCGGGGACGAGCGGCGAACCCGGATCGTCCCGTTCGATGGGGACATGTCGATGGCCGACCTCGTCCCGGTCGAGGACGTCGTCGTCACCATCACCCGCGACGGTTACGCCAAGCGCACCCGGGTGGACAACTATCGTTCCCAGCGCCGCGGCGGCAAGGGCGTGCGCGGCGCGCAGCTGCGCGAGGACGACGTGGTCGAACACTTCTTCGCCACCTCCACGCACGACTGGCTGCTGTTCTTCACCAACTTCGGGCGGGTCTACCGGGCCAAGGCCTACGAACTCCCCGAAGCCGGACGGGACGCCAAGGGTCAGCACGTGGCCAACCTGCTGGCCTTCCAGCCGGGCGAGCAGATCGCTCAGGTGCTGCGGCTGACCAGCTATGACCAGGCCGAATATCTGGTGCTGGCCACCCGCGAGGGACGGGTGAAGAAGACCGCCCTGACCGAGTACGACTCGAACCGCTCCGGCGGGCTGATCGCGATCAAGTTGCGCGAGCTCGGCGAGGCGGGGGACGAGGCAGCCGAGGACGCCGACGCGGGCACCGACCAGAGCGAGGACGCACCGCTGGGCAGCGACCGGGACGAGCTCGTCGGGGTGCGGCTGGTCAACGCCAGCGACGACATCGTGCTGGTGTCCCGCAAGGGCATGTCGCTGCGGTTCCTGGCCGACGACAAACAACTGCGGCCGATGGGGCGCTCCACCTCCGGGGTCACCGGGATGAAGTTCCGCGACGGCGACGAACTGCTGGCCATGGTGGTGGTCCGCTCGCAGGCCAGCGAGGAGGCCGCCGCCCAGGCCGGAGACCCGGAGGCCGCCGGGGACGGTGCCGAGGCCGTGGTCGCGGCGGCCGAGGGCGCCGAGGGTGATGAGCTGGCGACGGTGATCGGTACTCCACGGCACGACTTGTTCGTGGTCTTCGAGAACGGCAACGCCAAGCGCACCCACATCAGCGAGTACCGGGTGCAGGGGCGGGCCGGGCTCGGCATCAAGGTGGCCGCCACCAACGATCGGCTCGGTTCGCTGGTCGGGGCCCTGATGGTGCGCGACGGCGACGAGGTGCTCGTGGTGATGGAGAAGGGCAAGGTGGTGCGCTCTTCGGTGGACGAGGTCGCAGCCAAGGGACGCGACACCCAGGGTGTGATCTTCGCCAAGCCCGATCCGGGCGACTCCATCATCGCCATCACCCGCAATGTCGAGTCCACCCCGGAGAACGGGGACGATGAGCCGGACGGCGTCGAGACCGGGGAAGCCGGGGATGGCGAGGGCGCCGCAGGTTCAGGCGTTACGACGTCGGTGGATTCGCCGATCGATGCTGTGGACGGTTCCGCGTCGCAGGACGTCTCGGCCACGGATGCGGATGCTCCGGCGAGCGACGAGATGGATGGCCCGGGTGGGGGCTCTTCGTCCGAGGAGGCAGATTCGTGAACGCCGTGTACCGCTTCGGCTGCGCGCACACCGCCCGATCATGGCGTACCGTCAAGGCAGGTTTTCTTTGCGGAGGTGAGGCGTGACCTCGTCAAACAGCCAGGCTCCCACGAGCGGCCAACCGGCGACAGTGCAGATGACTGCCGCGCGTGGCGCGACGGCGGCCACGACGGTGACGCCGACCAAGAAGCAGGCCGTGCGCCAGGCGGCGGCCACCCCACCGGTGACTCCGGCGGCCAAGGTCGCTGCCGGTGCACCGCGCCGGGTACGGCTCGTGGTGTCACGGATCGACCCGTGGTCGATGATGAAGATGTCCTTCCTGCTGTCGGTGGCGTTGGGCATCGCGCTGGTCATCGCGCTCGCGGTGGCGTGGACGGTGCTGGACGGCATGGGCGTGTTCAGCCAGGTGAACGAGATCGCCTGGGAGGTTCGCGGCAACGAGCAGTTCAACATCCTCGAGTACGTCGGGCTGTCCCGGGTGCTCTCACTCGGCACCGTGCTCGCAGTGGTCAACGTGGCTCTGCTGACGGCGCTGGGGACGCTGCTCGCGGTGCTCTACAACATCAGCTCCGCGCTCGTCGGTGGGATCACCACCACCCTCACCGACGACTGAACAGCCAGGCGGACCAGGCGATCTCCGCGCCCGCGTGCGTGACAGGGTAGGCCGGGCCAATCGGTTTGGTTCGCCGTGGCTGCTGGGGTATCTTTGTGTGCCGGTCGCCCTTGGTGGCCGCGTCGTGTCATGGGCCTATAGCTCAGTCGGTTAGAGCGCTTCCCTGATAAGGAAGAGGCCACAGGTTCAAGTCCTGTTAGGCCCACCCAGCAGACGGTCAGATCGGTTCTGCCGAGAGGAATCCAGTGCGTACCCTGTTCATCGTCGCGGCGGCGGCCGCAGCCGGGGCACTGGCCTACCAGAAGGCCAAGGCAGACCAGCAGGACGCCCGTCTCTGGGCCGAGGCGACCGACCAGGTCCGCTGAGGCTCGCGGCCGATCAGGCCGTGTTAGGACGACGCAGGTCGTCACCCCGTCCCGGGGCCGTGGCGCAATTGGTAGCGCAGCGCCTTTGCAAGGCGAAGGTTGAGGGTTCGAGTCCCTTCGGCTCCACCCACAGTGCTTACGGGAACACGCGACATCAGAAGACGTTGAGTGTTCCCGTTCGGCTTCCTTGCCCTGTTGTCTTCCAGGCTGATCGTCTTGAACGGTTCCGCGAGGCGTGGGCGCAGCTTCTCGGCGTTGGTTGCTCTCCAGTCGTGTGTGCAGCGCCTAGTTTGCGAGTCTGCGGTTCCCGTCGTCGGAGTGTGCGTAGGCGCGGTGCGCGTCGGTGAGCAGACGGTGATGACTAGCCTGAGAAAGGAGTAACCCCGGAGACGTGCTCTCACAGAGGCCTTCCGGGGTCTTCATGAGTGACGCTACCAGAGCGGGTGCGACGGTGACCGAGAGCGGCGCCTATGTGACCCACGTGGCCACCGCGCTCTCCGCCGAGCGGCTCAGCCCCTACTTGCACGCGGCTAACGGCAACTCGCTGCGGCGGTTCGACTCTACGAGTGGAACCTTGCCGTCTCGGGAGCATTCTACGAGGCGCTCGGCATCCTGGAAGTGGTGCTCCGCAACGCGCTGAGTGAGCAACTAGCTGCACGCCACGGCACTTTGGCAGGTCACTGGTACGACGACCCTCTCGGGGTCCTCTCCGTCCAAGCCGTCGATGACATCGCTGCGGCCCGGCGCCGAGTGGCCAAGCTGCGTCGTGGTGAGTCGCCGGGCCGCCTGATCGCCGAGTTGAACTTCGGCTTCGGGGGCAGGTGGGTGGGGCTTCGGCGGCGGCAGGGCGGGATTGCCCCGGCCTCTCTCCAACGTAACCGCCGCAGCCCCCACCCCGGCTAGTGAAACGTCACCAATTCTCCAGAGTGGCTTGCAGCGGTGTACTTGATCCCGACTTGGTAGCGCCGAACCTTGCCCCTGCAGTCGGGGAAGTCTACTGGAACGGTGAACATTAGAGCGTCGTTCTCGGGAGCAGGGTCGCCATCACGGGTCCCATCCACGAATCGCAGGTTGAATATAAGGCCGCTCTGGATCTTGGCCTCAATCGCTCGGACGAGTTCCTCGCGGCTTAGCCGATCGAGTCCAGCTCTGCGCACTGACGCTCCATGGCCGTCGGTCTCACTCGTCAAGTACGTGAATCGTCGCTGGTCGAGTTCAAGCCTCAACTCGCTGAGCGGGCTCCTGCTGCCCCCAAGCGCGGTCAGTGTGAGCGCACTGTCTTCGCTGGCCCACTCCGGTACACCGTTGTCCATGCGGTGATCGAGTACCACTCCGTAGAGGGTCTGCTCCACTCCGACAAGACGAAGGCCGCATTCTCTGGTGGGCGGGTTGATGTACGGTGAGTCGTGCTCGTCCGCTGGAACGAGTCGACGCGCTGTCGGTGGCACCTCATATTCTGATCCAGTGCTATGCGATGGAGAAGAAGGATGCGAAGGACGCGATTCTGTTCAACGGACTGGTGAGCGTCCGGGTGATGTGACGAGCAGGCACGCACGTTCAGCTCGACGTCCGTTGATCGCAATAGCAATTCGATTCGATCGGAAGAGGACCGAGCAATGACAGGTTGGCCGCAGGAAGGTCTCGGCAAGAGAATTGCCCCGGCGCGGCGACCGCGTCAGCGGCCTCGTCCGGGGCTTACATGAGCAATGTTAAAGCACGCGGACCCAGGGCACCAAGAGAGCAAGCACACCACGCTGAGTTGACGCGCCTACTCAACCCCGACCGCCTCGCAACCTATCTCCAAGCTTGCCACGGCGACCATGACAAGGCCTTTCGTCTTTACGCCTGGAACATTGAGGTCGCCTCCGCCCTCTGGGGCAGTGGCAACGTGCTTGAGGTCGCGCTCCGCAACGCGCTCCAGAACGAACTCAGCACCTACGAGGCGGGCTGCAACTCACTCTCGACGACCCACTTGTGATTCGTCATCATCATCCCGTCCGCCTCGTAGTCGATGACGTAGACGGTCTCGTCGGTCGAGCTGACGATGGTTGCCGTGGCGCCGTCCATTCCGTCCATGTGATCGGCGGCCAGGGTGACCTGAGTGCCGTCCGCAAGCCGCTCGTCGCCGGCGTCGAGGATCTCCTGCTGGACCACCCAGCGGTGATCGGTGACCGGGTCGCCGCCGGTGGTCGGGGTGTAGTCGACCGCATAGGTGTACGTGTCGTAGGCACCCACGACCGTCGCGGTCGAGCCCATCATGCCGTCGGAGTGGTCTGCGTTCACGGTCACCGTCGTCCCGATCGGGTAGGTGGGGTTGGTGGCCGGGGTCATGCCCTCGGGCACCGGGCCACCGTCGGCGGCATGGTCCATCCCGGCATGGCCGCTGTCCTGCTGCGTCGTGGTAGCCGTCTGGGTGGCCGTCGAGGACGACTCAGCGGTGTCTGCGCTGGCGCACCCCGTCGCCAGGACTGCGGCGATGAACACGCCTGCGGCCAGCCGAGCACCCGACTGCTTCCACCTCGTGGCACTCATGCGGTGTCCCCTCGATGACCTGTAATACCTGTTCGTCCCATTTTCGCACGTGGTCGGGTCAGCCAGAGGCAACGATGGTCGTGCATCGTCCCTGCCAGAAGGGGAGATCGCGGCCGGCAGTGCGCGATGCTCTCGGCAGGCGTCAAGCTACTCGCGCATGTTCGTCGTGGCCGCCATGGCCAGCGGGCTGCCGGGGGAAGGTTCGATCCACGGTCAGAGACGCCAACCGCGGCCTACTCGCGCAAACCGGTTGGAGCAGGAATAGTCGGGTTGGCAGCACAACTGGACCCGAGAAACATTCGCGTCGGTACGAAGGGAGCGGACGATGGCACGCGCGCTGGTCACCGGGGCGTCGACCGGATTGGGACGCGCCACGGCCGAGGCACTCGCCGTGAGTGGCCACGAGGTGGTCGCCCATGCCCGCGCCCCTGGACGCTTCGCCGATCCCGCCTTCGGCACGCGCATGCACGCGCTCGTGTTCGCGGACCTTGCCGACCCCGAGCAGACCCTGCACCTCGGCGAAGAGCTGGCCGCCCTGGGCCCGATGGACGTCGTCATCCACAATGCCGGCGTGTTCACCGGCCCGGACATCCTCGCGGTCAACGTCGTGGCCCCCTACATCCTCAGCGCGATCATGCCCGTCCCAGCCCGGATGATCGTGCTCAGCAGCTCGATGCACCGCGCCGGCTCGACCGACCTCGCCGGTCTCGATCTCACCGACGCCACCACGCGTCGGCGGCCCTACGAAGACTCCAAGCTCTGCGCGACCACGCTCGCGATGGCGCTCGCCCGGCTATCGCCGCGCTGCCTGGTCCATGCGGTGGATCCGGGCTGGGTGCCGACCCGGATGGGTGGCCCGACCGCCAGTGACGACCTCGCGGAGGGACACCGCACGCAGCACTGGCTCGCCACCGTCGAGGCCGGAAGGATCACCCCGCGTACGGGCGGCTACTGGTACCACCACGCCGTCCAGGACCCACACCCCGCAGTCCGGGACGAACGATTCCAGGACGAACTGCTCGAACTGCTGCACGCCCACACCGGGCGCGCACCCGCCGGCGTCGACATCCCGCAATCCTGAAGAGACTCACTACTGGGCAAGCCTGACGAGACCTGCCAGCGCCGGCAGGGCGCCCTCGCGTAGCGTTCTGGCCATGGTTGAGTACCGACAGTTGGGAAACAGTGGCCTGCGCGTGTCCACGATCACCCTCGGAACGATGGGATTCGGCGGTACCGGATTCGCCACCAACGTAGGCCAGATCGACGTGGACGGCGCCCGCCGCCAGATCGAGGTGGCCCGTGACGCCGGGATCAACCTGTTCGACACCGCCGACATCTACTCCGATGGCCTGTCCGAAGAGATCCTCGGCGAGGCACTCGGCCCCCACCGGGACGACGTCCTGATCGCGACCAAGGTCCGCCTGCCGGTCGGCGAGGGTCCCAATGACGCCGGGCTCTCACGCCACCACATCATCCGCAGTGCCGAGGCGAGCCTGCGCCGACTCGGCACTGACCACATCGACCTCTACCAGGTTCACGAATGGGATGGGCTCACCCCGCTGGAGGAGACCCTGTCGGCCCTGGACGACCTCGTCCACTCCGGCAAAGTGCGCTACCTCGGTGCCTCCAACTTCGCCGCCTGGCACCTGATGAAGTCCTTGTGGACGGCCGACAAGCACGGGTTCACCCCGTTCGTGTGCACCCAAGTGAACTATTCGGTGCAGACCCGCGACATCGAGTACGAGATCGTGCCCACCGCGGTCGACCAGGGCCTGGGGATTCTCGTCTGGAGCCCCTTGGCTGGAGGGCTGCTGTCGGGCAAGTACCGTCGCGGCGTCGACCCGCCCGCGGGCAGCCGCCATCTCGAAGGATGGAGCGAACCGCCGGTCTACGACTCGGAGAAGCTCTACGACATCGTCGAGGAACTGGTCTCGATCGCAGAAGGGCATGGCACCACCCCGGCCCAGGTGGCCCTGGCCTACCTGTTGACCAAGCCCGCCATCACCACGCTGGTGGTGGGCGCCCGCACCGAGGAGCAACTCGCCGGCAATCTGGCAGCAGCGCGGCTCACGCTCGGGGCTGAGGAGCTCGCGCGGTTGGATCAGGTGTCGGCGTACCAGTTGCCCTACCCGTTCTGGCACCACCTCAACGCCGCCGACCG
>JBKECN010000058.1:0-16731 GCA_047974565.1 Actinomycetales bacterium | reverse complement strand
GTGCCGGTGACGACGGTCCCGGCCCCGCGGATGGAGAAGGCGCGGTCGACCCAGAGTCGCAGCCGGGACTGCGACGGCGGTGGCAGCGCGTCCAGCATCGTTGCCAGCGCGGTCCGCAACTCGGGCAGCCCGGCCCCGGTTCGCGCCGAGACGTCCACCAGTGGCGCCGAAGCCAGTGGGGTGCCGGCCAGGTGGGCTCGCACCGATTCTCGGACTCGGCCAGTGGCTGCCAGGTCTGATTTGGTGATCGCGACAACCCCGTGCGACACCCCCAAGGCCTGCGCGGCGGCCAGATGCTCCTGAGACTGGCGCGACCAGCCCTCGTCCGCGGCGACGACGAAGAGCACCGCCGGGCAGGGCCCGAGGCCAGCCACCATGTTGCCGATGAACCGTTGATGCCCGGGAACGTCGACGAAGGCCACAGTGCGGCCGTCCGGCAGGACGGTCCACACGAAGCCCAGGTCGATGGTCATCCCACGATCGCGTTCGGCCTGCCACCGGTCGGGTTCCATCCCGGTGAGGGCGCGCACGAGCGCGGACTTGCCATGATCGACGTGACCGGCGGTGGCCACCACCCACATCCGGCTCACTCCCCCGGCAGGTCGTCGAGGACCGCACGCACCGCTGCGATCACCCGCTCGTCGTCCTGCGGATCGATGCAGCGCAGGTCGATCAGGCACCGGTCGTGCTCGACGCGGGCGAGGACGGCCGGATCACCGGTGCGCAGGTCCCGTGCGCATCGGGCCGGCAGCGCCAGCGCCCAGCCGGGCAAGGGCACGCCGGGCGCGCCGCCGCCCCCGACCCTGCCCTGCACGGGCACCACCTCACCCTGCCCGAGCCCGGCGTGCAGGCGAACAACCCTGTCCCGCAAGGCGTCCTGGCTCACATGCAGGTACTCGTGGACCGGCGCTGCGGGCCCGCTCAGGGTCGCCTCCAATGCGGCGATGGTGAGTTTGTCCACCCGCAGCGCCCGGGCCAGCGGGTGCCTGCGAAGCCGCTGCACCAACCCCGCCTCCCCCAGCACGAGACCGGCCTGTGGTCCGCCGAGCAATTTGTCACCGCTAGCGGTCACCAGGTGCGCACCAGCGGCGAGCGCGGTCGCCGCGTCCGGCTCGTCGGGCAGCGTGGGATCGGGACGCAGCAGGCCGCTGCCGATGTCCATCACCACGGGCACTCCCAGGCCGGCCAGGTCACCGACCGGCACGTCCCGGGTGAAGCCGCTCATCGTGAAGTTGCTCGGATGGACCTTGAGGATGCAGCCGGTCCCGGCTCCCACGGCGTCGGCGTAGTCGGCCAGGTGGGTGCGGTTGGTGGTGCCGACCTCGACGAGCCGGGCTCCGGTGGACTCGATCAGCGCGGGCAACCGGAAGCCGTCGCCGATCTCGATGAGTTCGCCCCGGCTGACCACGACCTCCCGGCCGGCCGCCAGCGCTGTGGTGGCCAGCACGAGGGCGGCCGCGCCATTGTTCACCACGAGCGCGTCACCGGCCTCGGGCACCCGGTGCCGCAGGGCCGCGAGCATCCCGCGGCCTCGTCCGGCTCGGGCTCCGTCGGCCAGGTCGAGTTCGACGTCGACATACCCCGCGGCCTCGGCCACCGCCTGACGGGCCGCTGCGGACAGCGGGGCGCGGCCGATATTCGTGTGCACCACCACGCCGGTGGCGTTGAGCACCGGGGTGAGAGTGGTCGCGCTGCCCGGGAGTTGTTCCAGAGCGGCCTCGAGCACCTGCGTCGCAGCGATCTGCCCGATCCGCGCCCGGTGCTGGGCGCTGCGTACCGCGTCCAGCACCCTCTGGCGTCCCAGTTGTCGGCTCGCCTGTTCCAGCCGGGGATCGGCAAGCAGGGTGTCGGTGCGCGGGATCGCCCGGCGAGGGTCGTCGAGTTCGGCGCGCACGTACACCTTCCTGCCCGGCCCGCCGGATCATGCGACGCGGCCCTGTCCTGGTGGCGGAGGCGGACGGGAATCGAACCCGCCAGACCGAGATGCTCGGTCTCACCGGTTTTGAAGACCGGGGGGACCACCAGGAACCCTGACGCCTCCGTGCCCAACCGTAATCTGCCCAGCAACTAGTCGTAGGGTCACCCCTATGTCCGTCGCCGAGACCTCAACCGACCGGCACACCTCCACCATCCGGCTCACCGGATACGCGCACGGCGGTGGGTGTGCCTGCAAGATCCCTCCGGGCGAGTTGGAGGAGATGGTCTCTGGGTTGACCGGGGCAACACACCCCAGCCTGCTCGTCGGCCTGGACGATGGTGACGACGCCGCCGCGGTCCGCCTGACCGGGGACACCGCGCTGCTGTCCACCACGGACTTCTTCACCCCCGTGGTGGACGATGCCTACGACTGGGGGCGGATCGCCGCGGCCAACGCCCTGTCGGACATCTACGCGATGGGCGGGCGTCCGGTGCTGGCGATCAACCTGCTCGGTTGGCCACGCGAGGTGCTGGGCACCGAGGTGGCGGCCAGGGTGCTGGCCGGCGGTCTGGCGGTCAGCACCGAGGCCGAGTGTCCGCTGGCCGGTGGGCACAGCATCGACTCCCCGGAGCCCCTCTACGGCCTGGCCGTCACCGGTGTGGCTCGCCCGAGCGAGCTGATGCGCAATGACGCCGCCGTGCCGGGCTTGCCGCTCACCTTGACCAAGCCGATCGGAGTCGGCTTCCTGAACAATCGGCACAAGCGCACCGGCGAGGTCTTCGACCACGCGATCGCGTCGATGACCGCCCTGAACGCCACGGCCTCACGGGACGCGGTGGCCGCCGGGGTGCGAGCCGCTACGGATGTCACCGGCTTCGGGCTGCTCGGCCACCTGCACAAGATGGCCCGCGCGTCCGGGGTGAGCGCGGTGCTGGACCATCGCGCGGTGCCCTTCCTGGAGGGCTCTCGGGAGGCTGCTGCCCAGGGTTTCGTCTCCGGAGGCACCCGCCGCAACCTCGACTGGGTACGTCCCCACCTGCGCACGGATCTCGGCGAGGACGACCTGGTGCTACTGGCCGACGCCCAGACCAGCGGCGGGCTCCTGCTGGCCGGCGAGATACCCGGCGGGGTCGTGATCGGTGAGCTCACCGCACCGCAGGGCTCGACGGTGGTGATCCGGTGAGCACGCTACGGGTGGTGCCCGCCAGTCCCGAGCCGCTCACCGAGGACGTCGGCCAGACCAGTGCGGTGGCCAAGATGCTTGCCCGGGCCCGGCTCGGCTGGGTACGCCTGAGCCCGGTGCAGGCTGTCCAGGCGCAGGCCGGTGGAGCCCTGCTGATCGACGTGCGAACCAGCGAGCAGCGCCACCAGGACGGAGAGATCCCGGGGGCCGTGGTGATCGACCTCACGGTGCTGGAATGGCGCCTGGACCCGACCAGCCCGGACCGGATCCCGGAGGTCGACAGCCGCAGTTCGCTGGTGCTGATCTGCCGGCAGGGCTACTCGTCCTCGCTTGCGGTGGCCAGGCTGCGCGCCCTGGGGTTGAGGTGGGTCACCGACGTGATCGGCGGGGTGGAGGCCTGGTCGGCGGCCGGCCTACCACTGGGTTGCGGTCCGGCCGACGAACGGCCCTGATCGCGGCGCCGGGCCGCGGATCGGGTTTACTGGGTCGGTGCTCGTTCTGCTCTCCCCCGCCAAGTCCCTGGACTACGAGTCCCGGGTGACCACCCGCAAGTCCAGCCAGCCGCGGATGCTGGACGAGGCCGAGCGCCTCATCGACGTGATGCGCCGCAAGAGCCCGGACGAGGTTGCCGAGCTGATGGACATCTCCGACGACCTCGCCGTCCTGAATGTCGAGCGGTACGCCGATTTCAGCCCGCCGTTCACGCGACGCAACGCCCGGCCGGCGGTACTGGCCTTCGCCGGGGACGTCTACCAGGGGATGAACGCCCGCGAGCGTTTCGACGAGCGGGACTTCACCGAGGCGCAGAAGAGCGTACGGGTGCTGTCCGGGCTGTACGGGGTGTTGCGTCCCCTCGACCTCATCCAGCCCTACCGCCTGGAGATGGGCATCCGGCTGCACACCGAGCGCGGCTCCTCGCTGTACGAATGGTGGGGCGACCAGGTCCGTGACCAACTGCTGGCCGACCTGGCCGAATCCCCGGGTGCCCAGGTGATCGTCAACTGCGCGTCCGGCGAGTACGCCCGCGCCGCTCGGCTGGAAACCGTTGACGTGCCGGTGATCTCACCACGATTCGAGGACGCGGATCCGAAGGGCCGCTATCGGATCGTCTCCTTCTTCGCCAAGCGCGCCCGCGGTGACTTCGCCGCGTGGATGGTGCAGAACCGGGTGCGCACCCCCGGGGCGCTCAAACGCTTCGACGGCAACGGATACCGGTATTCAGCCGAGCGCTCCACCGCCACCGAGCCGGTGTTCGTGCGAGACCGCGCCGGATAACGCTGGATGGCGCCGGACCCGTCACCCCCCACGCGAGGCCCGCGCACGAGCTCAAACGACGGTGATGTCCCGGGAGCCGTCACCGTCAGCGTGCCGCTTCCGCACGCGTTCGCGCTGCGGAATCATCGTGTACTTCGGGTCTTTGGCCGAGTGCACGCCGGCTTCGAAGACGCCGAACCGGGTGCACGCCGAGCCTGCGAGCAAAGCCAGGCCGGACACCACGGCGGCCACCCGGTTGCGGCCGAACAGGGCCGCGCCCACGGCACCGCCGATGGTGAGCACCTTGCTGGCCTTGATGAGCTTACCGGCCTGGCCATGGTGCAGCGGCTCGGCCAGCAACGGCCCGAGTTGCTGTTCCATCCGCAAGAAGGCGGCTGTCTCGATCGCGGCGGCGCCCACGGCCAGCGTCCTGGGGCCCAGGGTCTGCGAGGGGGAGGTGGTGATCATCGCCAGCCCGCTGGCAGCCGCATTGGCCGAGAAGACGAAGACCCAGGGCAACTCTCGCCACGCCTCGTGCCAGGTGGGCGCGGCGGTGTCCGAGAGCAGGACTGCGGTGTAGGAGGCCAGCGGCGCGGCGAACAGCGCGCTGCCGGCGCTGCCTGCGGCTCCCAGCAGGGTGACCAGGATGCCGGTACGGGTGCGGGGATCGTCCCAGCCGAGCATCGAGGCGATCTCGGCGCCCATCGACATCGCGGCGAAGCCCCCGAAGCCGGACAGGATCCACGAGCCGATCGACATCGGGGAGGTGAGCTTCATGGTGCGCATCATGTTGAGGAAGCGCTCGGGGTGCCCGAGGTCGACCACCAACAGCCCGGCTGAAACCCCCACTCCCACAAGGGCACTGATCCGGCTGTTGCGTCGCAGCCGGTCGAGCCCGACGGTGTGCGCCCAGCACCCGATGAGCCCCGACGCGCCGGTCACCCCACCGACGAACAGGTAGCCCGGGATCTCATGACCCCAGGGCAGCGGTTTGATCACCGGCTGCCCGTAGTAGGAGACGAACTCGGCCGGCGGCACCATGGCATGCGGGTCGGGCCGGTTCTGGCTCGGTGGGCGGCCGTCGTCCTCGCGGCGGCGCCGCCGTCTGGGCACCTCGGGTGGACGGTCGGCGTCGAAGGCATTGGTCGTCACGAGCGCCTCCCGAGGAAGGCCAAGGCGGCCGCGCCGATCATCGCGACGGCGGCGTACCCGGCGGAGCGGAACATCCTGGGTAGGTCGGCGGTGGTCACCACCGGGTCCGGGGGCAGGCCGTAGACCTCCGGTTCATCCAGCAGCAGGAAGATCGAACCCGTGCCACCGACCCCGTCGCCGGGGTTGGCCCCGTACAGCCGGGCCTCGGTGAAGCCGTTCTCGTGCAGGGTCTGTACCCGGTCGCGAGCCCGCTCCCGCAACTCGTCCAGATCGCCGAACTGGATGGACGTCGTGGGGCACGCGTGGGCGCAGGCGGGCTGGGCACCGGCGTGCAGCCGGTCGTAGCAGAGCGTGCACTTCTGCGCGTTGTTGGCGTTCTTCACCGTCTTGTCGCCGTCCCGGCGTTCGATCACGCCGAACGGGCAGGCGCCGACGCAGTAGCCGCAGCCGTTGCACACGTCTGCCTGGACCACCACGGTGCCGAACTCGGTGCGGAACAGCGCACCGGTCGGGCACACGTCCAGGCAGGCGGCGTGGGTGCAGTGCTTGCACACGTCGGAGGCCATCAGCCAGCGGAAGTCCGGCACCGACCCCATGGCCTGGGCGGCCTGCGCCGCGGCGACGGCGTCATCGAGAGCGGCGCCCGACAGTGGCGGCTGCCCGGCGCGTGCGCCCGGATCGGCGTGTGGTGGGCCGGCGGCCACGGTGGTCGCGCCGGAACCGGCCGTCGCTTGAGTACCGGCCGTCGCTTTGGAACCGGCCCCTGCGCGCCCCACCGCTGCCAGGTCGCTGGGCCCGTTCTCGCTGGCTTCTCTCTCGCCGGATCGGACCTCACCGAGCGCTTGGTTGCCGGACCGAGCCTGGCGGGAGAGCACGTCGGCGGACCCGACGTCCTCACGCAGCTGCGGCATCCCCAGCGCGACGAGCCGCCGCCCACTCTCCCGCGCCCGGGCGATGTCGTCGGCCCCCTGCTCGACGAAGGCCACGTGCCGCCAGGTGCTGGCCCCCAGCGCGACGGTGTTGTCGTAGGAGTGGCCGGACATCGCCAGCCCGTCCTCGGGGATGGCGTTCCATTCCTTGCAGGCCACCTCGCAGGCCTTGCACCCGATGCAGATGGTGGTGTCGGTAAAGAACCCCTTGCGTGGGGGCGGATCGGGCCAGCCGGCGTCCCGTGCAGGGTTCGTCGCCCCCTCGAGCTGGTGGTGCCACAGGTCCATCAGACCCCTCCCGTCCCCTCTGGCCCGGCTGGCCCCGCCCGATCGGGTTCAGTTTCGGCCACGTCGATCTGCTCGGGCGTCTCGGCTGGGGAGGTGCCATCGGCGAGCCCTTCCAGTGGTTCACGACGAACCGGCGCCGGCGACCGTCGGCGGCTACGGCCGAACGGTTCCCCGCCGGGATCGGGGCCGTCGTGGGCGATCGCGGCGTCCTGGTTACCGGTCTCGACGGTCGTGCCGGACAACGACTGATACCGAGCCACCAACTGCAACAGTTCCGGGCCCTGCGGGCGCCGGCCCGCCTGGATGTCACACGAGCCGACCTTGGACTCCTGGATCTCCACGTTCGGATCCAGGGCAATGCCGATCAGGTCGTTGGCCGCATCGCCGGAGACGACGGCCTCCCGCCCGACACCCCAGTGATAGGGCAGCCCGATCTGGTGCACGGTACGACCCTCAATGAGCAACGGCGTCATCCGCTCGGTGACCAATACCCGCGCCTCGACGGCGGCCCGCGCCGAGATGAGGGTGGCCCAGCCGCCATTGGTCAGGCCTCTGAGTTCGGCCAGTTCTGGTGAGACCTCACAGAAGAAGGCCGGCTGCAGTTCGGACAGGTAGGGCAGCCACCGGCTCATTCCACCGGCCGTGTGATGTTCGGTGAGCCGATAGGTGGTGAAGACGAACGGATAGACGTCCGAGCCCTTTTCGTCTCCCGATGGACTCCACAGGTTGTCCTTGCGAGGGAACACCAGCCTGGTCGGCGAGGACTGTTCGGAGTACAGCGGATTGACCACCGGTGACTCCTGCGCCTCGTAGTGGGTGGGCATCGGCGCGTCCAGCAGCCCCTTGGGCGCGTACAGCCAGCCCTTGCCGTCCGGTTGCATGATGAACGGGTCCACGCCCGACAAGCCCTGTGGCCCACCGGTTCCCGGTTCGGGGCGGGCCGACGGCGGTGTCGTCAACGGGAAGTCGGGAACGTCGTTGCCGACCCAGCGCCCGGCAGTCTCGTCCCACCAGATGTGCTTCTTGCGTTCGCTCCACGGTTTGCCGTCCGGGTCGGCCGAGGCCCGGTTGTACAGGATGCGGCGGTTGGCCGGCCAGGCCCAGCCCCATTCCAGGGCCGTGGGCGATTGCTCGCGCCCGGGCTTCTTGCGGGCCGCCTGGTTGACGCCGTCGGCGAAGACCCCGCAGTAGATCCAGCACCCACCCGAGGTGGAACCGTCGGTGGTCATCTCGGCGAACGTGCTCAGCGGTTGGCCGGCCCGCGGCCCGGACAGGTGCGAGCCGTTGATCTCGGCCAGGACCGCCTCGGCGTCCGGGTCACCATGCTCGTCGGTGGGATAGTCCCAGGTCAGATCGAGCAGCGGCCGGTCCCGAGGATCGGTGGAGTCGGCCAGCTTCTGGCGCACCAACCGTCCGAGGTTGTAGAAGAACTGCAGTTCGCTCTGCGCCTGGCCCGGCGGGTGCACCGCCTGGAACCGCCATTGCAGCATCCGGTGCGTGTTGGTGAACGAGCCGGCCTTCTCCACGTGGGTTGCCGCAGGCATGAAGAAAACCTCGGTGCCGATCTTCTCGGTCTCCATCTCACCGGTGGCCAGTTCGGGGCCGTCCTTCCAGAAGGACGCGGTCTCGATCATCGCGAAGTCCCGCACCACCAGCCACTTGAGCTTGGCCAGCCCGTCGCGCTGCATCCGGCCGTGGGCCGACCCGACCGCCGGGTTCTGCCCCAGGACGAAGTACCCGTCCATCTTGCCGTCGACCATGTCCACGACGCTCTGGTAGGTACCGTGCGGGCCGGTGATCCGAGGCAGATAGTCGTAGCACCAGTTGTTCTCGGCGGTGGCGGCCTCACCCCACCAGGCCTTGAGCAGGCTCACCAGGTACGACTCGCCGTTGGCCCAGAAGCCCTTCTGCCGTGGGTCTCGAAGGTTCGCCAGGTACTGGTCGTACGTGTCGTCCCGTCCGGCCAGGGGCATCGGCAGATAGCCGGGCAGCAGGTTGTACAGGGTCGGGATGTCGCTGGCGCCCTGGATGGAGGCGTGCCCGCGCATGGCCATGATGCCGCCGCCGGGACGCCCGACGTTCCCCATCAGCAGCTGCAGGATGGCGCAGGCACGGATGAACTGCACCCCGAGGGTGTGCTGGGTCCAACCGACCGCGTACACCCAGCAGGTGGTGCGTTCGCGGCCCGAGTTGGCCACGAGTTGGTCTGCCACGTAGGCGAAGTCGACCGCGGAGATGCCACACATCCGGGTCACGAGCTCGGGGGTGTACCGGGCGTAGTGACGCTTGAGCACGTTGATCACCGCGCGCGGATGCTTGAGGGTCTCGTCTCTGCGGGCGATGCCGTTCTCGTCGGTCTCGTACTGCCAGGTACTGCGATCGTAGGTGCCGCTGGCGGCGTCGTAGCCGGAGAACAGGCCGTTGAGGTCCTCGGTGTCGCGGAAGTCCGGACTCACCAGCGTCGCGGCGTTGGTGTAGGCGGCCACGTACTCGCGGAAGTACAGGTCGTTACTCAGGACGTGGTTGATCAGCGCACCGAGGAAGACGACGTCGCTACCCACCCGGATCGGCACGTGCTTGTCGGCGTTGGCCGTGGTGCGGGTGAAACGCGGGTCGATATGAATGACCTTGGCGCCCTTGAGCCGGGCCTCGACCACCCACTGGAAGCCCACCGGGTGCGCCTCAGCGGTATTCGACCCCTGGATGATGATCAGGTCGGAGTTGGCCAGATCCTGCACGTACTGGGTGGCGCCGCCGCGCCCGAACGAGGCTCCCAGACTGGGAACCGTGGCGGAGTGTCATATCCGGGCCTGGTTCTCGATCTGGATAGCTCCTGCGGCGGTGAAGAACTTCTTGATCAGATAGTTCTCTTCGTTGTCCAGCGTGGCCCCACCCAGCGACGCCATCGTCATGGTGCGCCGCAGCGATCGGCCCTGGGCGTCGGTGTCCTGCCACCCGTGGCGCCGGGCCTCGATGAACCGATCGGCGATCATCTCGGTGGCGGTATCGACGTCGAGGGACTCCCACTCGGTGCCGTACGGCCGGCGGTACAGCACCTGAGTCTGCCGGCGGGGAGCATTGACGAGTTGCTCGCTGGCGGATCCCTTGGGACACAAGCGTCCTCGTGAGACCGGCGAGTCGGAGTCACCCTCGATCTGGATGACCTTCTCGTCCTTGACATAGACCTTCTGCGCACACCCGACCGCGCAGTACGGGCACACGCTCTGGGTCACCCGGTCAGCGGTCTCGGTGCGGGCCACCGTGCCACGGGTGGTCGGCGAGGTCACTGCGGGGCCCCGTCCGAGGAAATCCCATTCGGTGACCTGACGCAGCACAGGCCATTGCAGAGCAACCTTGCGCAGGTCCATGCAACCCTCCTCGCCTTCGTCTTCGGCACGATAGACCATTCGCCCCGAGGTGGCCCGCTTCGACGTGCAGACCTTCCAGGCACCGGATGAACGGCGTGCTGACGGGCTCGATATCGCCGTACTGGACGTGCGCTGGACGTGCGCTGGACGTGCGCAGCAAGCCGGATCCGGTGGGGTCGACCGCGGGCAGCGGGGCGGCATCGGCCCCGCCCCATTCACCCAACGCGGAGGTGACCAGTTCGCACAGCGCGTCACACATCTGCGCCGATGACCGAGATGCCGATGACCGAGATCAGCCTCTGAGACCACGATCCGGCCCCAGTTACCGGCTCCAGCCAGCCCGTATTCAACTAGCTGGTTGACAACATGTCGGGAGGTTGGTTAGGTTTATCAACCGATAAGTTGAATACGATCCGGGCAGGCGCCGGTCCGCGGCCAGAAGGGAGCCCATGCCCGATTCTCCGGATCCCCTCGACAGCATCTTCGCCGCGCTCGCCGATCGCACCCGTCGGGACATCGTCGCCAGGCTCAGCCTTGGCGACGCCACCGTCGGCGAGTTGGCCGCGCCCTACGGCATGAGCCTGCAGGCGGTGTCCAAGCACCTCAAAGTGCTGGAGGCCGCGGGGCTGGTGAGCCGGCGCCGCGAAGCCCAGCGCCGACCGGTCCACTTGGAGACCGAGGTCTTCGACCTGATGACCTCGTGGATCGACCGCTACCAACGCCAGGCGGAGGAGCGTTACAGCCGGCTCGACGACGTCCTGGCGAACCTGACCGACACAACCGGAAGTACCAGCCACCAGAAGTACCAGCCACGGAGGCACCCATGAGCACCGAGCACACCACGACTGAGCACGCGCAACCGGCCTCGAGCCCACGCGCCCGGATCGAAGCCGACCCGCAGGTACCGATCATCCGGATCACCCGCGACTTCAACGCCAGTGCGGCCCAACTGCTGGCGGCACACACCGTCCCCGAGCTCTTCGCCGCCTGGGTGGGCCCGCGCGATGTCTCCACCGAGATCGACTACTGGGACGCGCGCACCGGCGGGTCGTGGCGCTTCCTCAACATCCGCGGCGAGGAGCAGTACGGCTTCCACGGCTGCTTTCACGAGGTGAGCCAGAATCGGATCGTGCAGACCTTCACCTTCGAGGGCGCCCCCGACGGGGTGTCGCTGGAGACCCTGACCTTCACCGACCTCGGCGGCGGCGTCACCAGGCTCCAGGCGCAGTCCCTGGTGGACAGTTTCGAGGGTCGCGACATGTGGCTCGCGTCCGGGATGGAGGGCGGGGTGAACGACGGCTACGCCGCCTTGGACGCCTTGCTCGCCGACGGCACCATTGCGGCCCGGGCCGAGGGCTGAGTCTCATGAGCTCCCCCACCCCAACTTCTCCCACCCCGTCGCAGGCCCACGTCCTGGTCAGCGCCGATTTCACCGACCGAGTGCGCGGTGTCACCGACTGGGACGCGGCGACGCCCGTACCCGAATGGACGGCCAGGGACGTGGTCCGACACCTCACCGACTGGCTGCCCGGCCTGCTCGCCGCGGGGTCGGACCTGCGGTTGCCGCAGGCTCCCAGCGTGGACGAGGACCCGGTGGCCCGGTGGCTGGCCCACACCGAAGCCGTCCAAGGCCTGCTGGACGACCCCGAGGCGGCCGCGACCGTCGTAAAGAACCCGGCCTTCGGCGAGCCCGCACTTGCCGCCATGCTCGAGCAGTTCTACGTCCCGGATGTCTTCATGCACACCTGGGACCTGGCCCGCGCCAGCGGGCAACCCGACCGGCTGGATGCCGGCTTCGCCGCCACCCTGCTGACCGGGATGGAGTCAATCGAACCGATGTTGCGCGCATCGGGACAGTTCGGCACCCGTCAGGCTATCCGCGAGGGTGCCGACGCGACGGACCGCCTGATGGCCTTCGTGGGGCGAGACCCTTACTGGCGCAGGAGTTCCTGACCCCGGTCATTCGCTTCACCCGAGGGTGTCGGGCAAGCACACGGTCGCTTCCCGTCTGTCCCAGCTTTGGCCTGTCCCAGCTTTGGCCTGTCCCAACTTTGGCCCGGGCGTCCCGCGCTTCGTCCCCAGGCCCCGGGTGTGGGTTGCACGATCAGGCCCGGCCGAGCACCCGGCCCACGCGGCGGGCCGACTCGGGAGAGGATGGGTAACACGCCAACCAGTTGGGAGTTCGACGGATGACCTCGCTGAGCCCGGGAGCCAACACCACCTTGCCCGGCGCCCCGAACCAGGTGACCCTGGCCCTGCGCACGGCCCGCGCACATGCCGATCTCATCGTTCTGTGCGTGCGGGAGGACGGCACCGCCGACGGGGACAATGGGGTTGCCCTGTGGAGCCAACCGGAGTGCGCGAACGGAGCCGTCCAGATCGACACTGCCCGCGATGTGGTCTCGGTGCGAGCGTCGTCGCTGCCGCCGCAGGTACAGCGGCTGCTCATCGTGGCCCAGGCGGACGGGGTGCCGGATCTTTCGCAGGCCGGCTCGCTGACCGCGGAGGTGGGTGTCGACGGGTCCGCTGTGGCCCAGCTGGTGATCGCTTCGCCACCGGCCATGCCCACGGTGCAGGTAGGCGAGTTCTACCGGCATGGTGGTGGCTGGAAGGTCAGGTGCCTCGGAGACGGGTATGCCGAGGGATTACAACGGCTGCTCGAGGTTCACGGCATCGACGTGACCGACTCCCCCGACGCTCCGCCCGCACCGGTGGCTCCCGTTTCAGCTCCAGCACCCGCCGCACCGGTCGCGTCCGGGGGCCTGGCCACACCGGCGCCACCAATGGCACCGGCGGCACCAGCGGCACCAGCGGCACCAGCGTGGCAGGCCTCTCCGGTCGATCTGGAGAAGCAGCGCCGGGTCGACATCCTCACCAAGGTGCAGGCCACCGGATCGGTGTCGCTGGTCAAGAGAGTGGAGGCTGCGGCGGTCTCGCTCGACAAGCACGGGCTGTCGGGTCAGCGGGCGCAGGTGGTGCTGGTCCTGGACGTGTCGGGATCGGCTCGTCCGCTCTTTCGCGATGGCCGGTATCAGGTGCTCATCGAGCGGGCGCTCGCCGCAGGGCTGCTCTTCGACGACGACGGCACGATCCAGGCGTACCTGTTCGACACCTCTCTGCACGAGGCCCCGGACATCACTCTGGCGAACATCTCCACCTGGGCCCAGGAGACCCAGGCCCGGCGCGGGATCTGGGGTGGCACCCACTACGCGCCACCGATCTCTCGGATCAGCGAGCAGGTGGGACGCGGTCAGACGATCCCGACCTACGTCATGTTCATCACCGATGGCGGCAATTTCGACCGTCGGCCCGCGGCGCAGGCGATGAAGCGCGCAGCGGGCATGTCGGTGTTCTGGCAGTTCATGGCGGTGGGCCGCGAGCAGGACTTCCCGTTCCTGCGCAAACTCGACGACCTCAAGGGACGAGAGGTTGACAATGCCGACTTCTTCGCCGTGCAGGACCCGGCTGCGGTACCGGACGAACAGTTCTTCGCGATGATGATGGGAGAGTTTCCGGGCTGGATTCAGGCCGCTCGGCGGGCCGGGATTCTGCGATGAGCTGCCAATCTCGGCTGATCCGCGTTCGGCGCTGATCTGAGTTCGACGCCGATCAGAGCTCAGTGCCGATCTGAGTTCAGCGCCGATCTGCATTCGCCGCAGAGTCGGCAGGTCGCCGGGATCCCGGCGACACCCCCCTCGATGTGACTTACGAGCCGGTGGGCCCGTTGGTGGTTCAGGCTAGTGGGCGTAGGGACTAGTGGCTCAGGCTGCGTGTGGGCGCAGGATGGTGAGTTCTGCCTGCAGATCGGCGACCTCCTGCAGAACTCGCTCGGCGTCGTCGTCGCGGTTGACGCAGGACAGGACTCGGGCGGATGCCTTACACGCTGTGATCCGCCGTTCGATGGCGGCGGCGCGATCGGACTCGTTGCTGTGCTCCGGGATGGTGACCATGGTCTCCTCCTTCCACGCCCGACGGTTATCGGGTCATGTCGACGTCGAAATCGACGTCGTTGCGGCAGTTCAGGTTCCACTCCCATCATCGGGTGAGCGGAGCTGATATTGAACGGTTGACGCGAATCGTCATGTAATCGCCGACATCTGTCACGCGACTGCAACACGACCGTGGACGTCACGTCATGTTGCAAGGAGATCAACAGTGAGTAACTAGACGCGACGAATCATCCGGAACATCAGCCTCATCCGTCCCGGATCGCAGGTGTGGGTTCGCTCCCCCTGCGGGTGGGCCCGCGACGACCCTGAGGCCACCCACGTCTCAAAGGAGCCGGCAGGTCGACGAGTGATACCGCTGCGAGGGTTGCGGTTGAATCCTCGCTCGCGGTGAGTAGTGGCTGACATGAGCCGGTCATTGGCCGCGGCGCGCTGCCCGATCCCGTCGAGCTGCCAAGCCGGTCCGTCCCGCGCGCGGCCGTCGGGAAACCCGCCACGGACCTGATCGCGCGGTGGTGCGGTCCGCCCCGCCCGCGGCCGTGTTGGCGGTTGCCTGGCTGGCCTGAGCCTGTCATTGGCCCCGGCGGGCTGCCCGATCCCGTCGAACTGCCAAGCCGGTCCGTCCCACGCGCGGCCGTCGGGAACCCGCCACGGACCTGTTCGCGCGGAGGCGCGGTCCGCGGCGCGCGCGGCCGTCACGAGCCTCGACACGCCCCTGGCTAGTCGGACTTGCCGGAGAACCCGCCCACAACCGCGAGTACCCGGGGCAGCCTCACAGCTTGGAGTTCGCCGTATGTGCCGCCGACCACGACCCCAGACCGCGCCCACCTAACCGCATGCCGCCGACCCGTGACGCCACACGGTGCCCACTCGACCTGGGTTTCCGCTCGAGCGATGGTCTCGTGGACCGGAGGTCTCACGCACCGATCGCGTCCTCGACGGTCAGTCTCGTGACCATGCACCCGGCGACCAGCGGTCGCGACCCGCAGGCTGGTGAAGCACGCCCTCCGGTCGACCGATGCTCTCGTGGACTGGAGGTCTCACGCACCGATCCCGTGCTCGACGGACAGTCTCGTGACCATGCGCAGCAGGGTTCCGTGGAGCGGAGTGGTCCGGTGTCTCAGGGTGGTGGTGGCTGGGTGTCGAGAGTGAGTTGGATTGCGGTGGCTCGTGTTTGATCGATGGCGTGGCGCAGGGTGTTGCGTAGGGGTTGTTGGTGGGGGTCGATGTGGGTGGGTGGGATCGCGTGGGGTAGGCCGTTGCGCATGATCAGGCGCCAGGCCTCTCCTCGGGTGTCACCGTGGGTGCGGTGGATGAGTTGGTGGTGGCGCCAGCACAGCAGGGCGAGGTTGTCGATGTGGGTGGGTCCACCGTGTGACCAGAACTGCACGTGGTGGACCTGACACAGTGAGGGTGGTGCCGCGCAGCCGGGGAAGACGCACCCGGCGTCTCGGGCGGCCACGGCGGTGGCTTGGGCGGGGGTGGCGAGTCTGCCGGTGGTGTGCATGGCCAGGATCCGCCCGGTACGGGTGCGGGTGAGTCGGTCCAGGACGGCGTCGCACACGAGTTGGCTGAGCAGGGCCGCGGGCAGGGGCCGAGAGTCCGGTCCCAGTACCGCCCACCCGGGGGAACTGTCGCGCCATCGGGGCGGACTGTCGTACTGCGGGGTTGGGTCCGCCGGGGTCGGGTGGTGCGGTGGCGGGGGTGGGTCCGGCGGGTCGCCCCACCCGGTGCCATGGGAGGCATGTGCGGGGTCCGGTGCGCCCGGATCGTCGGCCTGTGCGGCTGGATCATTGCCTGGTTTGGCCTGTTCAGTGGGCCACGCAGGTACACCGCAGGATGTCCGCGGGTCACTGGCGGGTGCGTCGGGCGGTTCGCCGGGCGCGCTCGGGTGGCCGGTGCTGGCGGGTGTGTCGGCGGTGCTGGCGTTGGGCAGGGCCGGAGCGTCGGCAGGGGCGCTGGGCTGGCCAGCGTGTGCGGGCATGCCAGCTGCGGGCACGGCCAGGTCGCCCACCTGCACTCTCGGATCGCCGGCGGGGTCGGTCATGTCGTTGGTCGAGGGAGCGCGCGCGGCCAGAGCGTCGGTGGGGGCGCTGCGGTCGCCAGCACATGCGGACATGACGGCCGCGGGTACGGCCAGGTCACCGACCTGTGCTCCCGAGTCGCTGGCGGAGGCGGTCATGTCGCTGGTTGAGGGTGCGCGCGCAGCCGGGTCGCCGGCAGATGCGCTCAGGTCGGCGGCGGCCGCGGTCAGGGTGGCAGCGGAGTCGGCCGGGTCGGCGCAGGCGGCGGACACGCCCAGGTCGCCAACAAGTCCCGGGTCACCGACTCGGGCGGCAGCGTCGGCAGCGGGCGCGGCCAGGTCGCCAGCAAGTGCGCTCGGGTCGCCGGCAGGTGGCTCGGTGGCGGCAGGGTCCTCAACGGGAGCGGCCAGATCGGCGGCCAGCGGGGCCGACGCGGCCAGGTCGGCGGCGGGTGCGGCCAGGTCGGCGGCGGGTGCGGCCAGGTCGGCGGCGGGAGCGGCGGGGTCTACCCGGGTTGGGGTCGGGTCGTCGGTGGGAACCGGGTCAGCGGGGACCGGGTCAGCGGGGACCGGGTCAGCGGGGACCGGGTCCTCGGCGGGGTCGGGGGTGGGGTGGGTAAGGGTGACAGTGACGTGCGGGACACTGCGGGCGGGACGCTGGTTGATCGC
>JBKECN010000029.1:0-60859 GCA_047974565.1 Actinomycetales bacterium | reverse complement strand
GCTCCTCTTCGGCGAGGTGCTCGACCTCGGCGATCTCGGCGCGGGCGCGGTCTTCGGTGCGCACCTGCATGAGCACTTCGAGGGCGTCGTGCTGGCGGCCCTTGGAGATGAGCCAGCGGGGCGATTCGGGCATCCGGAGCATGCCGAGGAACAGGAAGACGGCCGGGATGGCGCAGACGGCGAGCATGTACCGCCACACACCCTCGTGGTGGCCCCACAGGTTGGCGATGATCGCGTTGATGATGAAGGCGAGCATCTGCCCGACGACGATGGCCAGTTCGTTGCGTCCGGACAGGGCGCCGCGTCGTTCGGTGGGGGCGAGTTCGGCCAGGTAGACCGGGACGGTGACCGAGGCGCCGCCGACGGCGAAGCCGAGGATGAACCGGGCGGGGAGCATGACCGCGAGGTTGGGGGCGAAGACGGCGCCGGCGGTGCCGACGAAGAAGATCACCGCCAGGATGGTCAGGGTCTTCTTGCGGCCCAGGGTGTCGTTCATCCGGCCACAGGCCATCGCGCCGATCGCCGCTCCGATGAGCAGCACGGCGGTGACCAGTCCCTCGGTGTAGGCGGTGAGGCCGAGGTCCTCCTTCATGGGCTCCAGGGCGCCGTTGATGACACCGGTGTCGTACCCGAAGAGCAGGCCGCCGAAGGTGGCGACGAGGGCGACCGTGTCGAGCCGGCGTTGGTGCGGCCCGGGTCGCAGCGGTGGGAGCTTGACTCCCGAGGTTGGTGCTCCGTGTGACAAGACAAACGCCTCCTCGCGTATGGAACATCCACGGTGGTGTTCCGGACTGTGCGTTCCGAGCACCCTCGGATCGGGCGGCTCGGCAGGTGCCCTGTGACCGGGAGGGCCAGGTATTCCCGGGGGCACTGGGCCAACCGTATCCATGTCGGGACTATCTGACAATAGTTTGTCAGGACATTTATTAAACCGATTTAAGGTGCGAGGAGAGGGTGGTCGATGAATGGTACATAACGGGCGGGGATGGATGCTTGGTGGGGCGGGGGGCGATGTGGGAGACGCGGGGCGGGATGTGGGAGGGCCGCCTGATTGCCTCACCATGGTCGACCGGCATCCGCAGTAGGCTCGCCTCACCATGAATGACACCACTCCCGCGCCCGTCGCCGGCGATCCCGACCGTCCTGTACGCGTCCGGGTCGCGCCCTCGCCGACCGGTGATCCGCACGTCGGCACCGCCTACATGTCGTTGTTCAACCTCGCCTTCGCGCGTCAGCAGGGGGGGGTCTTCGTGCTGCGGATCGAGGACACCGACCGCGCCCGCTTCCGACCGGACTCCGAGCAGCAGATCTACGACACCCTGCACTGGCTCGGCCTCGACTGGGACGAAGGCCCGGACAAGGGCGGTCCCTACGCTCCCTACCGTCAGTCAGAGCGCCTGGACACCTACCGTCCGTACGTCGACCGGCTGCTCGCCGACGGGCACGCCTACTACTGCTGGTGTTCGGCGGAGCGGCTGGCCCAGATGCGCAAGCGGCAGCAGGACCTCAAACTGCCGACCGGCTACGACCGGCTCTGCCTGGGCAAGTCCCGCCAGGAGCGGGCGGAGCTGCCCGGGTTCAGCGAGAACCCGGTGGTCCGGATGAAGGTGCCCGACGACGTGCCGCTCGTCTTCGACGACATCATCCGCGGACGGACCAAGGCACCCAAGCCGGACGACCAGGTGATCCTCAAGGCGGACGGGTTCCCCACCTACCACCTGGCGGTCGTGGTGGACGACCACGAGATGGGCATCACCCACATGGTTCGTGGTGAGGAGTGGATCTCGTCCACACCCAAACAGATACTGCTCTACCGCTGGCTCGGGCTGCCGGAGCCGAAGTTCGCTCACATGCCGCTGCTGCGCAATGCCGACAAGCAGAAGTCCAAGATCTCCAAGCGCAAGAACCCTGCGGCCCGGCTCACCTGGTTCAGCGAACAGGGGTACCTGCCCGAGGCCCTGGTGAACTTCCTCGCCCTGGTCGGCTACTCCATGCCCGATCTGCGGGAGAAGTTCACCTTCGACGAACTCAGTGAGTCATTCGACTGGTCGCGGGTCAGTGAGGCGGGCGGAGTCTTCGACCTGGCCAAGCTCACCTGGCTCAACGGCGAGTACATCCGGGATCTGGCCACCGACGATCTGAGCCTGCGCATTCAGGAGTACCTCACCGGTGCCGAGGTGCTCGACGCCGACCCGCCCGCGGAGCACCTGCGGCGCCTTCGTGAGGCCACTCCGCTGGTGCAGACGCGGATGCAGACGCTGGCCGAGTCCGTGGACATGCTGTCCTTCCTCTTCGTGGACTCGGATCGACTCGAGCTCACCCAGGACGCACTGGCCTCCCTCAATCAGGACGCGCCTGGAGTGCTCTCCGCCGCCATCTCGGCCCTGGACGACCTGCCGGAGTGGTCGGCAGCCTCGATCGAGGCCGCGCTGCGAGCGGCGATCGTCGACGGGCTGGGGATCAAGCCGAAGTTCGCTTTCGGGCCGTTGCGAGTGGCCGTCACCGGGCGTCGGGTGTCGCCGCCGCTCTTCGAGAGCATGCAGATCCTCGGCCGGGACGAGTCGCTGCGGCGCATCCAGGCGCTGGCGGATCGGCTCGCCGGCTAGGGAGGCTATCCGTACTGCCCGCACCACGGTGCGTGCCGCGGCGTTCGGCGGGTGCTCCGGGGTGGTGGTGTGGCGTGGGATGCCAGGCGTACACCGTCGGCGTCTGCTTAGGCTGGGCAGGTGAGCATGCCTTCCTACCCTGCGCCCTCGGTGTACAGCCCGCATTCGCCTCCCGATGCGGGAGCCCCGCGCGACTATGTCCAACTGTTGCGGGGCCCGCGGTACCGCTGGTGGCGCTCCCTGCTGTCGATCGGCGCCGCACTGCTGTCCTTCGGTGTCATCCAAGTCGTGCTCGGCATCGTCATGCTGGGCTATCTGGTGGGCTCGGGCATGCCACTGGAGCAGCTCACCGATCCACGCGAGCTGACCACCGCGGTGATGTCCGACCCCTGGATGTTCCTGGCGAACAACCTGGCCCTGGCGCTGCTGATCCCGGTCGCCGGGCTGAGCGTGTGGGCCTGCCACGGGTGGCGCCCGCGATGGGTGTCCTCGGTGCACCCCCGCCTGCGGTGGCGGCTGCTGCTCACCAGCGCCGGGCTGGCGCTGATCGTCTTCGGCGCATACCTGGTGCTGGGCATCGTGCTCACCGGTATGCCGACGCTGACCGGTGGCTCGGACGTGGTCCTGCTCATCGTCTTCGTGCTGCTCACCACCCCGCTGCAGGCGGCGGGTGAGGAGTATCTCTTTCGCGGAGTGCTGACTCAGTCGATCGGTTCCTGGTTCGCCCGTCCGCTGGTGGCCTTCGCTGTGTCGTCGGTGAGTACCGCAGCGCTGTTCGCCGCGGTGCACAGCCTGTCCGGGGTGTCGCAGAACTTCTGGCTGTGGTTCGCCCGATTCGGGATCGGTTTCATCGCCTCGTTCCTGACCTGGCGTACCGGTGGCCTGGAGGCGGCGATCGCCATCCACGCCGTCAACAACATCGTCGGTCTGGTGCCGGCGATCCTGATGGGAGGCCTGGGGGAGGCGCTGTCGAATCCGGCCCAGGAGGCCGGCTCGTCGATGGTGCAGCTCGGCTTCATCGTGCTGATCGCCGTACTCATCCTCCTGGTGGCCGCCAAGACCGGGGTGGCCCGCACGCATGATCCGGCCGCTCAGCCGGGTGGCCCACCTACGGCACCCACCAACTGCTGGCCAGTGCCGGGCCCCGGGTATCAGGGTGCGCCGAGCGACCCGATGGCGTGGCCGGGTCAACAGGTCGGCACCCAGCCATTGGGTCAGAGCTACCCGCCGCCGGGCCAGTCCTACCCGCCCCCGGGCCAGTCCTACCCGCCGCCGGGCCAGACGTACCCCCCGCCGGGCCAGACGTACCCCCCGCCGGGTCAGAGCTCCCCACCGCCGGGCCAGACGTACCCCCCGCCGGGCCCGACGTACCCCCCGCCGGGTCAGAGCTACCCGCCGACGGGTCAGACCTACCCGGCGCCGGGTCAGGGGTCGAGCCAGGCTGCCCCACCACCGGGTCAGGGGTTCCAGGCGAATGTGTCGGCGGGTCAGGGCTTTCAGCCCCCCACCCAGGGCTTGCAGGGGCCCGACGGGCAGTTCCATTCCCCGCCGCAGCAGGGTGGGCCTGCGGGGACTCCCGATCCCCGTCTGCTACCCCGTCAGCCCCACGGACCGGGGGCCGAGCAACCACCCCAGGCCGCGCAGACACCCGAGGAGTCGCCCCACCCGCAGGACCCCGCCTGAGCCGACCGATCCTGCCCGGCTCCCGGGGCACCGGGGGAGCGGATCTCGCTTTGGTGCGGGGGCGATGCTCCGCTACGCTTGACCCTCGGTGCTCACGCCCGGCCCGGGCCGCTGAGATGCCCCGTGGGGTATGGTGTAATTGGCAGCACGACTGATTCTGGTTCAGTTAGTCTAGGTTCGAGTCCTGGTACCCCAGCGCGATTGGCGCCTAACCGTGACGAACGGGTAGGCTCAACCGCCCGGTGAAGCGCCGGACGTACGGCCCCGTTGTGTAGTGGCCTAGCACGCCGCCCTCTCAAGGCGGTAGCGCGGGTTCGAATCCCGTCGGGGCTACAACAAGGGCCCCCTGCTCTGCGGGGGGCCCTTTTTGCATCCCCTGACGGCTGGATCCCCTGACGACTGCATTCCCTGACGGCTGGATCCCCTGACGATCGCATGATCGCCCACGATTGTGTGCCTGCCGACGGGCAGGGCCCGCCACCGATTGTGTGCTGGCCGATGACTGTGGCCGCCGATCACGGCGGGTCCCTGTGCCCGCCGACGAATCACTGTGCCCGCCGACGAATGAGTCGTGCCCGCCGACGAGTGACTGTGCCGCCCACGAGTGACTGTGCCCGCCGACGAACGACTATGCCCTACTCATCAGGCGTCGCCGGCGTGCGATTGCGGACGGGCGCTCTCGCCCGCGGAATCGGGCCAGGCACGGCTACTTACATCCACCTGTGCGCATCGCCGCAGGGCAAGCAGGATCGGCTCGAACAGCACCGTGCCGAGCACCACCCGAGTGACGGCGTCGTGCGGGGGTGGAGTCGGCAACAGATGTACGTCCGCTTCAGCCACATCCCGAGCGGCCTGGGCGTACGCGACCAGCAGTTCCTCGGGCATCGACAGGCCGAGCGAACTCACCGCGTCCAGGCCCTGGGCCAGTTGGGCGACTGCACCACTGCCGGAGTGATGTAGCCAGCCCAGTTCGGTGAGCAGATCCACCGCCGCCGCGGTGTCCACCTCGGGCGCATCCGGTGCCAGGCTAGCGTGAGCCTTTGCCGCTGCGGCGGCGATCTCGTCGTCCTCCAGGGCGTTCAGTACCTGGCGAACCTGAGCCAAGGACAGGCCCGCGTAGTCCACGAGCACCCGCACCACCCGTAGCCGCCAGACGTGCGATTCGTTGTACAGCGCCTGCGTCGCCGAGGTGCGCGCACCGGCCGGCAGCAACCCCTCGCGCAGGTAGAACTTCACCGTCGCCAGCGGCGTGTTCGACCGGCGCGCCAGCTCGGAGATCCGCATGGACCGATCCTGGCCGAACGCCTACCTCAATGCTCACCAATCACCGTTTATCACCCGTAAGGTGCATTCAGCGGCGGTCGAGGGGGCGGCTGGCGCTCGTCATGGGCGCCGCAGGCTCTCAGACAGTCGGTTCGCCGCCGCCAGCACCGCCGCCGCGTGCAGGCGGCCTGGCTGGCGGGTGAGGCGCTGCAGCGGCCCCGAAACCGACACCGCGGCCACCACCCGGCCGGACGAGCCGCGCACCGGAGCCGAGACCGAGGCGACTCCCGCCTCGCGTTCCCCCACGCTCTGCGCCCACCCTCGCCGCCGCACCGCCGAGAGTGCGGTGGCGTTGAACCGGGCCCCGTGCAACCCCCGGTGCAGGCGATCCGGCTCCTCCCAGGCCAAAAGCACCTGGGCCGCCGACCCGGCCAGCATGGTGAGGGTGGAACCCACCGGGATCGAATCCCGCAGGCCCACCGGACGCTCGGCAGCCGCCACACACACCCGATTCGAGCCCTGCCGGCGATAGAGCTGGGCGCTCTCGCCGGTCTGATCACGTAACTGGGTGAGCACCGGGCCGGCCACCGCCAGGAGCCGGTCCTCCCCGGCTGCCGAGGCCAACTCGCCCAGGCGGGGCCCCAGGACGAATCGGCCCTGCCCGTCTCGGCCGAGCAGCCGGTGGTGCTCCAAGGCCACGGCAAGTCGATGCACCGTGGGACGTGCCAGCCCGGTACTGGCCACCAGTTGCGCCAACGTCGCCGGCCCGGGCTCGAGTGCGCCGAGCACCGTCGCGGCCTTGTCGAGCACGCCCACCCCGCTACCCTTGTCCATGTGTCGATACTCTCGTCTTATCTGTTGAGACGCAAGGGCGGCGTCGTCCACAGGCGCGCACAATGACGGTGTGCCCAGGATGGGCCGTGCGATCGGCTTTCGGTGTCGCCACCGGAACGCTCACGCGGCCCGACGTCTGCGGTGGCCGGGGCAGCCGGGCCATCCGGCGGTCGGCGCCAGCCCCAACCACGCCGCCTCAGCGCTCGACCAGCCTCGATCGAGCAGCATCCCGCCCATCCCCGATCCGGCCCGCAGTCGGCCCAGCCCCGAAGGAGCGCTCCCATGACATCGGCATCCACGCCCACCCCGCCCCGGACCCTCGCCGAGAAGGTGTGGCAGGCGCACCGCGTGGCCGAAGGGGCCAAGGGCGAACCCGACCTGCTCTACATCGACCTGCATCTGGTGCACGAGGTGACCAGCCCGCAGGCTTTTGAGGGTCTGCGGCTGGCCGGGCGGCCGGTGCGCCGGCCGGATCTGACCATCGCCACCGAAGACCACAACACTCCCACCGAGAACATCCACCTGCCGATCGCGGACGAGACCTCCCGCACCCAGGTGGACACCTTGCGCGCCAACTGTCGCGAGTTCGGGGTCCGGTTGCACTCGCTCGGTGACGTCGAGCAGGGCATCGTGCACGTCGTGGGCCCGCAACTCGGGCTGACTCAGCCGGGGATGACCGTCGTCTGCGGTGATTCGCACACCTCCACCCACGGTGCCTTCGGCGCCCTGGCCTTCGGGATCGGAACCTCCGAGGTGGAGCATGTGTTGGCCACCCAGACCCTGCCGTTGCAGCCCTTTCGCACCATGGCGGTCACCGTCACCGGCACTCTCAAGCCCGGAGTCAGTGCCAAGGACGTGATCCTCGCGGTGATCGCCGAGATCGGTACCGGCGGCGGGCAGGGCTACGTGCTGGAGTACCGCGGGGAGGCCATCGAGGGTCTGTCGATGGAAGGCCGGATGACGATCTGCAACATGTCCATCGAGGCAGGGGCCCGGGCCGGCATGGTGGCCCCGGACCAGGTCACCTTCGACTACCTGCAGGGTCGTCCGCACGCTCCGACCGGCCAGCAGTGGGACGAGGCCGTCGCCGCGTGGAAGGCCCTGCGCACCGACGAGGGAGCCAGCTTCGACCGCGAGGTCGTGATCGATGGCGATCTGCTCGAGCCTTTCGTCACCTGGGGAACCAACCCCGGCCAAGGTCTCCCGCTCTCGGACCGGGTGCCGGACCCGGCGGACATCATCGACGAGTCCGCACGCTCGGCCGCCCAGTCGGCACTGGAGTACATGGATCTGCGGGCCGGAATGCCGCTGAAGGAGATCGCCGTCGACACCGTCTTCATCGGCTCCTGCACCAACGGCCGGATCGAGGATCTGCGGACTGTGGCCGAGGTGGTCAGAGGTCGCAAGAAGGCTGACAGTGTGCGGGTTCTGGTGGTTCCGGGCAGCCACCGGGTCCGGCTGCAGGCCGAACAGGAGGGGCTGGACCGGGTTTTCGTCGACTTCGGTGCCGAATGGCGCAACGCAGGCTGCTCCATGTGCCTGGCGATGAACCCGGACAAGTTGGCGCCGGGGGAGCGTAGCGCCTCGACCTCGAACCGGAACTTCGAAGGACGTCAGGGGCCCGGCGGCCGCACCCACCTGGTGTCCCCGGCGGTCGCGGCGGCCACAGCCGTGCGCGGAACCCTTTCCTCACCGGCAGATCTGGATCCGGTGGGCTGAGACCCTCACCCGTCCTCGCCGACTCCGCAGCCTCACCGGCCCGGATTCACCGCCGCATCGTCACGGCCGGCGTCCGGCCACCAGCCCAGCCATTTTCAGGAGGTCCTTTCGATGGAGAAGTTCACCACCCACACCGGTGTCGGAGTGCCGCTGCGCCGCAGCAATGTCGACACCGATCAGATCATTCCGGCCGTCTATCTCAAGCGGGTGACCCGCACCGGCTTCGAGGATGCGCTCTTTGCGGCCTGGCGCCGGGACGAGAGCTTCGTGCTGAATGCCGAGCCGTACCGGGCCGGGTCGGTACTCGTGGCCGGGCCCGACTTCGGCACCGGCTCCTCACGCGAGCACGCCGTCTGGGCCTTGAAGGACTATGGATTCCGGGCAGTGTTGTCATCCCGGTTCGCCGACATCTTCCGGGGCAACGCCGGCAAGCAGGGGTTGGTGGCCGCCCAGTTGGCCCAGGACGACATCGAGCTGATCTGGAAGCAACTCGAGAACCATCCGGGCACCGAGGTCACGGTGGACCTCGGCGATAGGGTCGTGCGGTGCGGGGAGATCGTCGCGCCGCTGACCATCGACGACTACACCCGCTGGCGGCTCATGGAGGGGCTGGACGACATCGACCTGACCCTGACTAAGGCAGACGAGATCTCGAGTTTCGAGGCCTCGCGGGCCGACTATCTGCCCACCACTGAGCCTGTCTGAAGCTCACCGCGCGAGCGGATCTCATCAGACCACGGTCGTCATACCGTGGTCTGATGACGTCTTGGGTGGCGTACCGCGCGAGCCCCGGCGGACCGGCGCCTGACCGCCCCAGATGCAGCGCAGGCCCTGGTCGGCTGCCCGGTTCGTTTGGTGCACCCGAGCCGGCCCCGCCGTCGCACGTGATTGCCGGGACGTGCTGGCGTGCAAGGGTTTGCCTATGCCGGTGCCCTGATGACCACCATCCCGCTGGACGATGCGCACAGAACCGATCTGCGCCAGCCTGACAACCGGCAGCTGGCTGCCGTCGTGTCTTGGCTCCGACAATGGCCTTGTGCGCCACAGGGTTCCGTAACGACGGCACTCTGGCGCGCCCTCGACCCAAGGATTCACCCGTCGGACGGTGTCGTCGTCGGACGGTCTGCTCTCGTAGCCGGACTGGAGAATCTCCATTCTCATCTTTGCCACGTCCCGCCACCATCATTCCCAGGTTTCTCCCAGGATTGCCCTTGTGCGCGCCTGTGGTTGTCTGGTCACCAGATCGGGTATTCATCGCGGGTCGGGAAATGCTTCGGGCCCGTACCATTGGGGCTCCGAGGGCCGCGCGCGGTCGTGATTGCCCTGCCGGGCTATCACCCGGGAACCGGCCGGTCCGACGCCCGTCGAAGCGGTCGGTGCCCGTGGCACCCGTCTTCCTCTCGCATTGGCCGCCTCAGCGAGCCCCGGGTAGGCCGGGAACGGTGGGCCGGCTGCTGGAAAGCGCGGGCGCCGAACCGGTATCGGCATGTGGCGCAGATGCCGCCGTTCACCGGAACCCTGGGTTTTCACCGCGCCTGCCGGCCTCGGACGGGACGAATCACGGCGGTCCTGGACGCGCATTGAACGGAACAGCCGGGCATAAGGCCGAGTAATCGGGCACAAAGACGAATCGCCCCCGGGACGTGGCACTGGTTCTGGTGCACGGCCGTCCGCTGGCCGTCGCGCCCAAACCGATGAACGAGGCAGGACGCGGCCTGGGTATTGGTCCGAACAACCGTGTGCCCGGCTCCAAGGGGCTGCCGGATGAGGTGTTGTCGGGTCTGTCGTCTCGCCAGGGCATTTCCTCGCGCCACAGCGAGCGAGCCGGCTTCCTCGTCATCCCTGCCGGTCCGCTCTCGCCGGGGGGACGGGGCTGCGCGGACCGCCGTTGCCATGCCGCGATCAGGATGAAATACGTTCTAGAACAGCTAGTTTCACGCTGAATCGACTAACTTGCTTCAGCCTCTTCACCCGTCCGCCGCATCCGGGCAGAGGCTTTCGCGCCACCCGGCCAAAGGTCTTGCGGCCCATGGCAACCGCTCCTGAGGCCGGGAAATCCTTGCGACACAACGCGTCGCAAGGGGGAGATAGTGGACGGGAGGTGATCCTTGTCATACCTTTTCGTTGTCGACGGAACCGTCGACCCACCAGCTAGGAGGAACGCGTGAACAAGGCTGAACTCGTCGACGCCGTTGAGGCCAAGGTCGGCGACCGAAAGACAGCAACCGAAGCCGTCGAGGCGATGATCGACACGATCGTGAGAGCGGTCGTCAAGGGCGAACGGGTGGCGATCAGTGGATTCGGCACCTTCGAGCGGGTGGCTCGCGCTGCTCGCACGGGACGTAACCCGCGCACCGGCACGCCGGTGAAGATCCGCAAGACCGCCGTGCCGAAGTTCAAGCCGGGCTCGGCATTCAAGACCTTCGTCTCGGCGCCGCGCAGCATGCCGTCGGTGACTGCTGCGGCCGGTGTGGCCGTCACTTCGCGCGGGGTTGGCGCGGCAGCCGCGGCCAAGAAGACCACCGCGAAGAAGACCACCACCGCCGGTAAGACCGCTGCGGCGAAGAAGACGACGAAGGCTGCCCCGGCCAAGTCCACGGCCAAGACCGCAGCCGCCAAGTCGACTGCCGCGAAGTCGACCGTCGCCAAATCAACCGCCGCCAAGTCGACCGCCGCCAAGGCCAGCACCGCCAAGAAGGCGCCCGCCACCAAGAAGGCCGCGACGAAGAAGGCAACGAGCAAGGCGACCCCGGCCAAGACCACGACGCGGGCCACGGCCAAGCGGACCGCCAAGAAGGCCTGACCGCGTTCGCCCGGTACCGGCCCAGGCCGCATCGCCGTGGCAGACCGGAGGAGACCGGGCGCCGGCACACTGCCGCGGTGAGGTCGGTTTCCCGGTGACGTCGACTCCCGGCCTGGTCGGTGAGATCCAGCCGTCAGGGGGCCCTAGGCTCCACGTCCACCGGGGTGGGCGGACGGCGCCGTACCGCACACGCCGCTTGTGCGGTACCACCGGTTCTCGGGATGTCAGACACAGCGCAGACCACCGGTGGTCAAGGTCACGTGGCAGTCATCGTGCCTGGTAGCGCGGTGGACACACCCAGGGGCGAGACCGCCACCTCGCCCATAGCGACCTAATGCCGTGTGTCCAGGTAGGAGGACCGGCCGGTTGTGGTCCACCATGTCTTCAAGACATTCCGTCGGCCGACTCTCGTAAGGAAAACATGAGCAACGTCCTGACCGTTCATGGGGGCAGCCCGCTCAAGGGTGAGATCTCGGTGCGTGGCGCCAAGAACTTCGTCTCCAAGGCCATGGTGGCCAGCCTGCTCGGCGAAACTCGGTCGGTCTTGCGCAACGTTCCGGACATCCGCGACGTCGGGGTCGTGACCGGCCTGCTCGAACTGCACGGGGTCCGGGTGAGCAACGACGGCCAGGGCAGCCTGATGCTCGACCCCAGCAACGTCGAGTCCGCGCACGTGGCCGACATCGACGCCCACGCCGGGTCGAGCCGGATCCCCATCCTCTTCTGCGGCCCGCTGGTGCACCGCCTGGGCGAGGCGTTCATCCCCGACCTGGGGGGCTGCAAGATCGGTGACCGGCCGATCGATTTCCACCTCGAGGTGCTGCGCAACTTCGGCGCCAGGGTGGAGAAGCGCGACCAGGGGATCAAGATCAGTTCGTCCAGCCGGCTACACGGGGCCAAGGTGCACCTGCCCTATCCCAGCGTCGGCGCCACCGAACAGGTGATCCTCACCGCGGTCCGCGCCGAGGGCATCACCGAGTTGAGCAATGCCGCGATCGAGCCCGAGATCGTCGACCTCATGGTCGTGCTGCAGAAGATGGGCGCGATCATCAACCTCGAGCCCAACCGCGTGATCCGGATCGAGGGAGTGGACGACCTGTCCGGCTACACGCACCGTTCCCTGCCGGACCGGATCGAGGCGGCCAGCTGGGCCAGCGCGGCCCTGGCCACCGCCGGCGATGTCGTCATCCGCGGTGCCGAGCAGTCCGAGATGATGACCTTCCTCAACACCTTCCGCAAGGTCGGTGGAGCCTTCGACGTGCTGGACGACGGCATTCGCTTCTACCACCCGGGTGGTCAGTTGCGGTCCATCGCCCTGGAGACCGAGGTACACCCCGGCTTCATGACCGACTGGCAGCAGCCGCTGGTGGTCGCGCTCACCCAGGCCACCGGCCTGTCCATCGTCCACGAGACCGTCTATGAGAATCGGTTCGGTTTCACCGAGGCCCTGATCAAGATGGGCGCCAACATCCAGGTCTACCGCGAGTGCCTGGGCTCGACACCGTGCCGCTTCGGGATGCGCAACTTCAACCACTCCGCGGTCATCTCCGGTCCCACTCCGCTGCACGGCGCCGACATCGTGGTGCCCGACCTTCGCGGAGGCTTCAGCCACCTGATCGCCGCGCTCACCGCCCAGGGCACCTCACGGGTGGCCGGCATCGATCTCATCGACCGCGGGTATGAACACTTTGCCGAGAAGCTGGCAGCTCTGGCGGCAGACTGCGAATGGGACGAGGAGACCGCCTGAGGTCCCGCCACTACATGATTTAGTGCGTCGGTTTCTGGGCGGGATGTCTGGCATGGCGGAGGTTCGCCCTCGTAGCAGCGCTAGGGCTGATCCGCCATCGGTTGCCCGATGCCGTTGATCCGCACCGCACTGACCACCTGGATACCGTCGTCGTCGGTGTCCAGCAGGGCGCTGAGGCGCTGACCGGGGCGCAGGTGACGCAGGCCGCTGCCGACCAGAGCGGTCTGGCTCAACGGGAGCCTGAGCCCGTCGTCGGTCACCACATGGCCCATGCCGCTGGCCGGGTCGAAGTCGAGCACGCTGACCTGCATGGGTGTGAGCCTAGTCCGGGTGCGTTCACCAACCCCCAGAAGCCAGGCCGCCATCAGGTCAGCTGCGGTGTCGACGTCCCGGCGAATCCGAGCCAATGCGGCTACCGGGCGGGACCCGGCCTTCTCGTGCGCTCTGGCCGACCCCGGGCCGAAGCGCAATGGCAGCGACGAGGTGTCCGTGCTCGCCAGCAGGACGGTGCCGGTCCCTTCAGCGTCGGGTACGTGCAGCACCGGCGTCGCCTGTTCGTGGGCGGCGGCCGAGACCGAGATCAACGCCGCCTGCAGGCTGCGCGGGGTGAGCGCGGGAAGGTCCGCGAGCAGCACCGCGACCGGCGGGTCGGTACCGGCGATCCCTGCCCGCAGGGCCTGGTTCAGTCGATCCGGGTCGCCGTTGACTTTCTCGGGAACCACCTCGGCCCGGTCGGGCACAGCGAGGTCTTCCGGTCCGCGTACAACGATCATCCGAGCCACGGCCGGGCAGTGCGCGACCGCGTCCAGGCAGTCGGCGACCATTGCCGACACCAGCCCGGGACGCACTCCCAGGCGAGACTTGGCGTACGGGCCGACTCGGACCGGCAGCACGATTGTCCACGGCCCGGTCGGGGCGACCTCCACAAGCGACGGATCGCTGCGCTCCGGTGCCCGGTGCCCGGGCCCGGGGTGTGGGTGCACCACCGGCTCAGGGCTCTTCGCGCAGGTATGCACCATGACGACATCGTGCCAGGGGTGGCGACCTGGACAGGCATCGGGCGGAAAAGCAGGGTCTCTGGCGCCAGGTGCGGCAAGATGGGCTGGCGTCGCGGGCGGCGCGTCCGCGCCCACGCGAGACGTCCATTCGCCTCGCACTGCTGGCGAAGGTCGGGAGGTGAGTGTGCCGACGAGATCGAGGAGCTACCGGCTCGGCGAGAGTGTCGTGCGCACCTTCACCCCGGCCGCGTTCCGGCTGGACCCGGCCGGTGCCGAGCACCTGCCGGCCGACGGCGGGTGCCTGGTGGTGACCAATCACCTGTCCCGCGCCGACCCCTTCGTCGTCGGACGGTTCCTCCTCGACCAAGGCCGGCTCCCGCGTTTCATGGCCAAGGACAGCCTTTTCGAACTGCCGGTTGTCGGGTCGGTGCTGACCAACGCAGGTCAGATACCGGTGGCTCGTGAGTCCGCCACCGCCAGCGCCGCACTCGGGCCGGCCCGTGACGCGCTGCTGGCGGGAGAGTGCGTGGTGATCTATCCGGAAGGCACGCTCACCCGCGATCCGGCGCTGTGGCCGATGCGCGGCAAACTGGGCGCCGCCCGGCTGGCCTTGGCGACGGGCTGCCCGGTGATCCCGGTCGCCAGCTGGGGTTCTCAATGGCTGATGCCTGCTCAGGCACGGCTGCCGCGGCTGGGTAGGCGGCCGCTGATCAGTCTGCGGGTCGGGCCGCCGGTGGATCTGGGACCCTACCTTCCGCAGGAGGGGGCCGCCCCGGACGTGCGTGGACTCATCGAGGCAACTCGGGCGATCATGGCCGACGTCACCGGCCTGCTCGCGGTGATCCGCGACGAGGCCCCACCTCGGCAGGTCTGGAATCCGTCGGCGCACGGCCAGCCGGTCATCGGCGATGACCGGACAAGACGACGTACTTCACGTCGGGGTGGGCGACGGGGGAGGCGTCGGTGAGCGGCCGCCCGTCCTGGGGCCACCTCCCGGGGCTTCAGACTGCACGGGGTGGGCGGCGAGCGCGCCGATCGACCTGGTGCTCGGCCGACCCGACGGATGGCACCCTCGATCTGCCGCGCAGTCATCCGGCACCTGCCTGCCGATCGCGCGAGAACGACGACGAGAACCGGTACCCCACAGGCCGGCGATGACGGAGGATGGCAACGATGAGTGAGTCCGACGAGCCCGGCGGCCCCGAGCTGGCGAAGCCTCCCGTCGCGGTGATGGGGGCCGGCAGTTGGGGCACCACGTTCGCCATGGTGTTGGCCGACGCCGGCGTACCGGTTCGGCTGTGGGCGCGCCGCGCATCGGTGGCCCAGGCCATCAACGCCGACCACGAGAACCCGGATTATCTGCCGGGGCTGGCTCTGCCAGAACGGGTCTGGGCCAGTAGCGACGCCCGTGAAGTGCTCACCGGTGCCGCCGAGGTGGTGCTGGCGGTGCCATCGCAGTCGCTGCGCGCCAATCTCACCGGCTGGACGCCCTGGCTGGGCCCGGACGCCAGCCTGGTCAGCCTGATGAAGGGTGTGGAGTTGGGCACCCATCTGCGGATGAGCGAGGTGATCGCCGCCGCGGGCCAGGTCAGCGACGACCGGGTGGTGGTGATCAGCGGCCCCAACCTGGCCGGGGAGATCGCCCGCCGCCAACCCACCGCCACCGTGGTGGCCTGCCTCGATCATGACCGGGCCGAGCGAGTTGCGGCGATGTGCTCGACCGCCTACTTCCGGCCCTACACCGAGACCGATGTGGTCGGGGTGGAGGTGGGCGGCGCGGTGAAGAACGTCATCGCGCTGGCGGTCGGGATGGCCGAGGGGCTGGGCTTCGGGCAGAACACGCAGGCGTCGCTGATCACCCGCGGGTTGGCCGAGACCGCTCGGCTGGCCGCCGCCCTCGGGGCTCATCCGGCGACGTTGAGCGGGCTTGCCGGAATGGGTGACCTGGTGGCCACCTGCGCGTCCCCGTTGTCGCGCAACCGCACGTTCGGCGTCCGGCTCGGTGAGGGGATGACGCTGGCCGAGGTCGAGGCGGTCACCAGCCAGACCGCCGAGGGCGTCAAGTCCTGCCAGCCGGTGGTCGATCTGGCCGAGGCCTACGGAGTGGACGTGCCGATCGCCCGGGCGGTGGTCGCGGTGGTGCACGAGCAGATGCCCCCGCAGGAGATGGTGCGAATCCTGCTCTCCCGCGCCCTCAAACACGAACGGACCTGACCCGAGCCGGCGCAGGTCGACGAGGCCGCCGAGACGCGCACCGGGGAGTGCCCGGATCGTCGGAGTCAGCGCATTTCGCGGGCACAGGCATGTACTGCCTCGCCCAGGCGCGCCACGGGTCTGGTGGTGAGTCTCCAGGCCTGCCAGAACAACTCGACCGGCACCTGGGCACGCCCGGCCAGCCGCACCACCCGTCCGGCGCGCAGGTCTTCCTCGATCTGAGCCAGCGGCGCCATGCCCCAGCCGAGCCCGGCCAGGATGGCCGCGACGAAACCCTGGGAACTCGGCACCAGGCTCACCGGCGGCCGGGCATGGCCGACCCGCTCGTCGAGGAAGCGATCCTGCAGTTCGTCCTTGGCGTTGAACCGGAGCATGGGAAGGCTCGCCCAGTCGAGTCGGCCCGCATGCCGGTGCCTGTCGGCCAAGGTGGGTTCGGCCACCGGCACGTAGGTCATGGTGCCCAGCCGCTCCACCCGGCACCCCGGTACGGGGCGCGGGTCGGAGGTGACCGCCCCGACAACCGCGCCGCGGCGCAGCAACTCGCTGCTGTGGTCCTGGTCCTCCAGGGTCACCGCGAGCCTGGTGTCCGGCCAGGTGGCCGCGAGCGCGAGCAGCGGCTGTAGCCAGGTAGCGAAGGAGTCGGCGTTGACCGCCACCGCCAGACGCGCGTGCGTCTCGTGCAAGCCTAGTTCGGTGCGCAGCTCCTGCTCGAGTAGCCCGACCTGCCGGGCCATCCGCAGCACCGGTTCACCGTCGCGGCTGACCCGGCACGGCGTGGTGCGCTGCACCAGTACCCGGCCCAGCTCGGTCTCCAAGGCCTTGATCCGCTGGGACACCGCGGACTGGCTGACCCCGAGCTCGAAGGCAGCTGCTTCGAAGGTCCCTTCGTCGACGACGCTCACCAGGGTGCGGAGCTGATCCATCTGCATCCGAGGATTATAAGAGATTCTGATCAACGAGAAGAATTCGTCGTTGGACTTATGATCGGTGTGGTCTCTAGCGTCAACCTCATGACTGGTGTCGCACTCCTTCTCCACCCGAGGGTGGGCTCTGCCCCGGTGACGGCTCGACTCTCGGGTGCCCTTCCTGGAGGGTCGCTTTCAGCAGGCCTGCACCCCCGTTCGGCGGTGAACTCGCCCGCCGTCGACACCGCCGGTCATGCCGACTCCCCGCGATGCCCGGGTCGGATGCGTTGATGGCCGGGATCTTCCTGTCCGGTCTGGCCGCCGGCCTGGCACTCATCGTCGCGATCGGGGCCCAGAACGCCTACATCCTGCGTCAGGGCGTACTGCGACGCCATGTGCTGCTGGTCGTGGCGGTCTGCATGGCCGGTGACATCCTGCTGATCGGCCTGGGCACTCTGGGCGTGGGAGCGGTGGTCCGCAACCATCCCAGGCTCTTCACCGTGATTGCCTGGGCCGGGGCCGCCTACCTGCTCTGGTTCGCGGTGATGTCCTTGCGCTCGGCCGCGCGTCCGCACGCACTACAGGTGGCCGCCGAGGCATCGGCCGGCTCGGTGCTGGCCACCACCCTGGCCCTGACCTTTCTCAACCCGCACGTCTACCTGGACACAGTCGTCATGCTGGGCAGTCTGGCCAACAGCTACTCCGGGCAACGGTGGACCTTCGCCGCCGGCGCGGTGACCGCCAGCATCGTCTGGTTCACCTCGCTCGGCCTGGGGGCACGGCTGATGGCCACGCCGCTGTCCAAGCCCCGCGTGTGGCGGGTGATCGATGTGCTCATCGCGGTCATCATGGTGACCCTGGCGGTGCGGCTGGTGGCTGTCTGAGCAGCCCTCACAATCCCCCTAGGGCCCGCCAGTAAATTAGTGCGTCGAGTGTCGGTTTCTGGGCGGGATGTCTGGCAAGGCGGAGGTTTGCCCTCGTAGCAGCGCTACGGGGGCGGGCTGACAACGCCGCCAGACGCCCGAGCCAGGAAGCGACACGCAGCAATAATTTCCTGGCGGGCCCCTAGTCCAGCACGCTGAACGCCGCGTCAAGATCGGCGATCAGGTCATCCGCAGCTTCGATGCCAACCGAGAATCGCAGCAGCGCTTCGGGCACCGCCTCAGCCTCCGAAGCGATGCGTCGGCGGCGTTCGATCAACGACTCCACCCCACCCAGGCTGGTGGCCGGCACCCACAGACGGCAGGCCCGCACCGCCTGCTCGGCGGTCCGGGCGTCGGCGTCTAGGTCGGCGGCGAGCATCGCACCGAAGCCGCGCATCTGGCGTCGGGCCGTCTCGTGGCCTGGGTGAGCCGGCAGGCCCGGGTAGCGGACCAGTCGCACCGCGCGGTGCCCGTCCAGCCACTGCGCCAGCCGCTGAGCCGTCTCCTGTTGACGGTGCAGCCGCACGTCCAGGGTGCGCAGCCCACGCAGCGCCAGCCAGGCCTCGAACGGCCCGGCGATCGCCCCATGCACCCGACGATGCCGCGAGATGTCCTGGGCCACAGCGTCATCGGCGGTGAGCACGGCCCCCAGCAGGACATCGGAATGGCCGCTGAGGAACTTGGTCACCGAATACACCACGACGTCGGCGCCGAGGGTGAGAGGCTGCTGGATCAGTGCGGTGGCGAAGGTGTTGTCCACCACCACGGTGGCCCCCACCTGATGGGCCGCGCTGCTGATCGCGGCGATATCGGCGATGTCCAGGAGCGGATTCGTCGGCGACTCGAGCCAGACGAGATCCACCGGCGCCCGGCTGAGCAGGGCCTCGCGGCAGGCCTGCGTGTCGCTGACGTCCTGGCGGATCAGTTCGATCCGACCGCGGGCGGCCAGGTCGGTGAGCAACTCGAGAGTGGTGTTGTAGGCGGAGTGCGCGCTCAGCACCCGGGCACCAGTGGGCAGGTCGCTGAGCACGGCCGAGATGGCGGCCATCCCGGAGGAGAAGACCGTCGCCGTGGCAGGGCGATCCGCAGTGCCCTCGAGGCTGGCCAACACGGACTCCAACAACCCGACCGTCTCGTTGTCCGGACGGCCGTAGCCGGGATGTCCGTGCGGGTCGGGGATCGGGCCGGCCCCGACGAAGGTCGAGGTGAGTTGGATCGGCGGGCCGACGGGTGCGCCCTCGGCCCGGAGTGGGCGGCCCAGGGTGACCAGGCGAGTGGCCGCCGCCAGCTGCGAGTGATCAGTGGGGGAGTCGTTCGGGGGCGCCATGGCATCAGCGTAGGGGGCGCGACCGGCGCCGGGCGACGCCCTGGGTACGGGTGTGTCGAGCATGGCGGGCCCGTGGCCCGTGCAGGACGCGCGGCCGGGATCCCCGGGGCGGGTGCCGCGGGCGGCTATCGTCGGTGCCGATGAGCCAGGACACCACACCCGTACGGCCCACCGTGGCCGTCCTTTTCGGCGGGCGCTCCAGCGAGCACGCGATCAGTTGCGTCACCGCGGCAGGCGTGCTCGGGGCCATCGACCGCACCGCCTACGACGTGCTGCCGATCGGTGTGTCCCGAGACGGCGTCTGGGTCAGGGCCGCCGACGACCCCGAGCGCTGGCAGATCCACGGCGAGACGCTGCCCGAGGTCACCGTGGGAGCAGATGACGCGCCGGTGGTGCTGGCCCACTCGCGGGCCGGCGGTGAGCTGGTGGAGCTGCGGCCCGGCGAGGCGGCCGAGGTGTTGTCCGGGGTTGACGTGGTCTTTCCGCTGCTGCACGGGCCGTACGGCGAGGACGGCACCATCCAGGGCATGCTCGAACTCACCGACACCCGGTATGTCGGGGCCGGGGTGCTGAGCTCGGCACTGAGCATGGACAAGGCGATGATGAAGGCGGTGCTGGCCGCCTCCGGGCTGCCGATCGGCCCGCACACCGTGATCTTGCCGGCCCAGTGGGAGCAGGACCGGGCGCTGTGCCTGGATTCGGTTGCCTCACTGGGGTTTCCGGTCTTCGTCAAGCCGGCCCGAGCCGGCTCGTCGATGGGGATCACCCGGGTCGGCGCCCCCGAGGACGTCGAGCGAGCGGTCGAGGCGGCCCGGGTGCACGATCCCAAGGTGGTCGTCGAGGCTGCCATCGAGGGCCGCGAGATCGAGTGTGGGGTGCTGCAAGACCTGGCCGGCGGGGCACCGATCGCCTCCCTGCCCGGCGAGATCGAGGTCACCGGGGGTCATGACTTCTACGACTTCGAGGCCAAGTACCTCGACGAGGGCAACGTGCGGCTCAGTTGTCCCGCCGACCTGCCGGACGAGGTGACCGAGCGGGTCCAGGATCTGGCCCGGCGGACCTTCGTGGCGATGGGCTGTGAGGGCCTGGCCCGGGTGGATGTCTTCGTCACCCGAGACTGGTCGGTGGTGGTCAACGAACTCAACACGATGCCGGGCTTCACGCCCTTCTCGATGTTCCCCCGGATGTGGGCCGCCTCGGGGATGAGCTATCCCCAGCTGGTCGACCATCTCATTCAACTGGCCCTGACCCGGCCGGTCGGCCTGCGCTGAACTCCGGGCACGGGTCGTGCCCGTGCGCGCGAACGCTCACCCGCAGGTACGGGTGCGCTGCCAGGTGGACATCGGGGCGGCCAAGCTGGACAGCAGCACGTCCAGTCCGTCCTGACGGTCTGCGGGGAGGGTGACCTCGACCGCCGGGATCCGCCCGAAGCTGCGGTAGCGCACCAGACCCTCGACGTCGTCGACGACCCAATCGACCTCACCGACCGTGGTGCACAGGTCCGTGGTGGGGCCTGGCGGGTCGATGCCGCACCGTAGTTGCACCGCGTCCGCCGGGTCCTGGCCCCAGGCGGCGGTGGCCTGGGAGGTGGTCTCCCGGCGGGGTAGCCCGGCGTACTCGCTCGGGAGCGCGACGAGTACCTGTGCGCAGGCGGCAGTGGTGGCGCTGGGCCCCGGCTCGACGGTCAACGGGCCTGCGCATCCGGCGATCCCGGCCGTGGCCACGGCGGATACGGCGGCGAAGAGGGCCACCCTGCGCGCCATGGCCGGCGCGGTGGTGCGGGCTCCGGCTGGGCGGGTCGACGTCATTCGGGTCGATCTCACCGGAGCAGTATCGCGATGCGGCTCAGGCGTGCACGACGGTGCAGGTGACGGTTCGGGTGATGCCCGGCACGCTTTGCACCTTGGACATCACCAGCGGCCCGAGGGCGTCCACCGTCTCGGCCTGAACCCGGATGATCACGTCGTACGGACCGGTGACGTCCTCGGCGGTGACCACTCCCGGGAGCGCCTTTATCGCCGACGCCACCGGGCCGGCCTGACCCACCTCTGTCTGGACGAGCACGTAAGCCTCAACCATCTGCGACCTCCTGGCGAGCGACAGCGTCGTTACTGCGAACCAGGACACGCTACTACTGTGTGGCGAATGCCGACGGCAGCCCCCGACCCGACTCCCCAGGCGACCACCGGGCGAGTCCCGGCGGCGGGTTCGAAGCAGGGTCCGCCGAGTTCCCGCCCGTCCAGCGACGAAGGTCAGCGCACCCTGGCGGAAGTGGGGGAGGCGGGCGTCCTGGCAGCGATCTTTCCGGTGCTGGAGGCCGATCCAGCTACAGCAGCCCGGTACGTGCGCCTGGGACCGGGGGACGACTGCGCGGTCCTGGCGGCGCCCGACGGCCAGGTGGTGGTGAGCTCGGACGTGCTTGTCGAGGGCCAGGACTTCCTTCTCGACACCTCCTCCGGGCGCGACATCGGGGCCAAGGCAGCTGCGGCCAACCTGGCCGACATTGCAGCGATGGGAGCGGTGACCACCTCGATGGTGGTGGCTCTGGTCGCCCCGGCCCGAACCACGCTGGGCTTCGTGGTCGACCTGGCCGCAGGCTTGGGCGAGGCGGCCCGCGCCGCCGGCGCCGTGGTGGTCGGCGGCGACCTGTCCGACGGCCCGGTGGTGATGGTGTCGGTGACGGTGCTCGGCGACCTCCAGGGGCGGGCGCCGGTGCGTCGCGACGGAGCCAGACCTGGTGACGTGCTCGCCTTCGCCGGGTCGTTGGGCTGGGCCGCGGCCGGGCTCGAGGTGTTGTCGCGCGAGGGTGACGTGGCCACCGGCGCTGGCTCATCTCTGCCAAGCGAGGCCGGCGTGAGGCACGCGCTGGCTCGGGCCAGAGCGCATCAGCGTTCGGCACGAGTGCCGCTGGCCGCGGGTCCGCGGGCCGCGCGCGCAGCAGCCACCGCGATGATCGACGTCTCGGACGGGCTGCTGCGCGACGCCGACCGGATCGCGCAGGCCAGCGGGGTGGTCGTGGTCGTGGATTCGACGGCCGGGCCGGTGGAGCAGGCCAGGCAAGGGGTGGCACCCGTTGCGCAATGGCTCGGCCACGCGGAACCGATGGAGCGAGCTTGGACCTGGGTTCTGGCCGGCGGGGAGGATCACGGCCTGCTGGCCACCTTCCCCGATGCCGGGCAGGTACCCGACGGGTTCGAGGTGATCGGGCGGGTGGAGTCGGCCGGGGCGGGCTCGAGTGGGCTGCGGGTGGACGGGCCGGGGGCGCGGGTCCAGGCGAGCGGGTGGGATCACTACCGGCGCTGACAATCCGGACCAGCTCGGCTCTCGGCGTCGTGGGTCCGTTCTGCGGTGGCGGCCGGCGATCTCACCCTGGCGGACTCATGATGCCGGGACCTGGGGCGGCTGCCCCGGTTGCGGGATTTGGGCGCACAGCGTTGGGCCGGTAGCATCTCAGGGTTGCCCGAAAACTGATCGACCTCATTCTTGGAGAATTACCGTGGCTTCCACCTGCTCTGTCTGCGGCAAGAGCCCGAGCTTCGGGCACAACATCTCGCACTCGCACCGGCGCACCAAGCGCCGCTGGAACCCCAACATCCAGCGCGTACGCGCGGTCGTCGACGGCACCCGCCGTCGCGTGGACGTGTGCACCTCGTGCCTCAAGGCGGGCAAAGTCAACCGCTGACCTGGTGACATCACCGATCTGGTGACACCACCAGCCCCGGACGCCCAGCGTCCGGGGCTATTTGTTCTCCCTTCCGGTTGTTCTCAGTTCCGGGGTTAACCTCCTGCGCGCGAGGAGATCCATGTAACGCCACTTCGAGCACACAGGTTGCTGTGACAAGAACCTGGGCTGGTCGGAGCGCTGGAGGCCTGGACGCGTTGCGCGGTCCGTCCCGGGACGAACCGTAGGTCGGCTCGGCCGGACGGGAGGTGGCTCGCGCGGGCGCACCCGTTCGGGTGGCCGTGCCCGCACAGATGACCGACCATGACATCCCCGACGCCGATCGGGACGTAGAAGGCCTTTGTCCTGACTAAGCGCCGCGTGACGGAGGTGCGTCAACTCAAGTCCAACATTCGGAATCCCGATGTCTGGGAGGTGAGGTATCCGCCCGCGTCCGTGAGGTTTCTGTGAATCGAATCGCTCCTGAGGACGAGTCCCAACTCGTTCGCTTCGAAGCGCTTTTCACGATGCTCGAGCGACTCACCCAAGCCATGACGCTCGAGACGAGCGCCGCGACCATCCGGAACCTACGACACATCAGCAACGTCAATGCGTGGCGGCTCCTGCTCAGCCGCGGTGGCAGTTACGTGTGCATCGACGGTCACCGCGGTCGCAGCACGGTCACCGAGCAACTCTCCTTGCAGGACTGGGACATCGAACTGTGGAGCGTCACCCGCCCGACCCTGTTGGACGCCCAGACCCTGTGGCAGCGCGGCGAGCCTCCCACACACCTGGTCGATGATCGTCTGGGCCAGCTCTTCGTCATGCCCGTGCGACGCGAGGGCCAACCGCCGTGCGTCATTGCCGCCGCCACTCGGCAGCCGGCCTTCACTCCGCTGGACCTGAAGTTCCTGCGGATGGCCTCAGGCCTGATCTGCGATCACATGGCGGTCATCGTCATGCGCAACAAGCTGATCAAGAGCCTCCAGGAACAGGCGTGGCTGGATGGCCTGACCGGTCTACCCAACCGCACCGCCCTCACCGACCATCTGCAGCGAGCCGTCGCCGGAGCCCGGCGAACCGGATGCAGCGTCGGGGTGCTCATCGCCGACATCGACCGCTTCAAGCTCATCAACGACACCTACGGGCACGCGGCCGGGGACGAAGTGCTGCGTGAGGTGGCGCGGCGGATGTCCGGACTCACCCGCGAAGGCGACTCCTTCGGCCGCTACGGCGGGGAGGAGTTCCTCGCGGTGCTCAACAACTGCGACGAGAACGGCGCCCAGATCGCCGCCGAGCGCCTGCGGCAGGGGGTCTGCCAGGAGCCGATCATCGTCAACGGCATCGACGCACCCCACCCGATCACCGTGAGCGTGAGCATCGGGGTGACCAGCACCCGGCTGCTGCCCGAACACAACGCGGCCGACATGGTGCGGGTCGCTGACGGCGCGCTCTACAACGCCAAGAACGCCGGCCGCAACCGGGTGTGCGTGGCCCGACCGCTCCCGGTCCAGCCCACGGTCGCCGAGGCCGTCTCCTGACCACGCCGCTCTCCCCACACACCCCGGAAAGGACACTCTGCAATGCGCTACAGCCTGGTTCCCTATGAGTCGGCCCCGCCTCAGGTGCGCGCCATCTACGACGACTACCTCAGCAGCACCGGCTCCACCGCGGTGCCGATCTGGGTACAGAGCCTGGGTTCGAATCCGCCGCTGCTGCACGCCTATTGGGAGCGGACCCGAGGTTCGTTGCTGGTCGGGGACCTGCCGCTGCTGCTCAAGGAGATGGTGGTCTTCGTCGTCTCCGTGGAGAACGGCTCGCGATACTGCAGCGCCGCCCACGCACACTCGGTGTTGAGCATGGACAGCACTTTGGACTACGACCGGCTGCTGTCCCTGACCACACCTGGCGACAACTCCGCCGGGCTGCCGTCGTCCTACCGTGCCGCTCTGGACTACGCGATCAAGGTCGCACGGGACGCCAACACCATCACCGACGCCGACTTCGAGGACCTGCTGGACGAGGACTTCACCGACGAGGAGATCCACGAACTGCAGTCGGTGATCGACCTGGCGATGATGTTCAACTCCTACACCAGCGCTCGGCGGTTGCCGCTGGATGCGGAGTACCGGTCCATCCTGGAGCCGATCGTCGCCTGAGCGCCGAGCGCCCGACTCGGCGACACTCGCGGGGTTCACCGGTCGGCGCGCCGCAGGGTCCACGATAGGACCGTGACAGCTCTCGACGTGGCGGCCGCTCGCGCCTGGGTCGGCCTTGCCCTCGAACGGCTGGGATCACTGGCCGGCACCATCGACGCGCTCAACGTCTTCCCCGTCGCGGACGGCGACACCGGAACCAATCTGTTGCTGACCATGCGCCGGGCGGCCGTCGAGGCCACCAACGCCCCGGACGGCATCGCCGAACTTTCCGGGGCCTTGGCCCGCGGAGCGTTGCTCGGCGCCCGCGGCAACTCCGGCATCATCACTGCCCAGGTGCTGGCCGGATGCTCGGCTGCCTTCGCCGACGCGAACGGGGAGGCTGACGGACGGATGCTCGCGGGCGCGCTGATCACCGCCGACGCCCAGGCCTGGGAGGCGGTGGAACTGCCTGTGGAGGGCACCGTGCTGAGCGTCACCCGCGCGGTGTCCTGCGAGTTGCAGGCCCTGCTCGACACGGACCCAGACCCGGCCGCCGTCACCGTGGCCGGCCGGGCCCGGGACACCGCCCGGGCCGCGCTCGCGCTGACCACCCACCAACTCCCCACCCTCGGCGAGGCGGGCGTGGTGGACGCCGGCGCCGCCGGCTACGTGGTGCTTCTGGACGCGCTGTACGAGGTGCTGTCCGGTGACCGGCACGAACCGTTGCCGGGCGTGGAAGACCGGCCCGACGGGTGCGGTCCGGCAGCCACGCAGGGGCCGGTGCACGGACCGGCATTCGAGGTGATGTATCTGCTGCGGGGTGCGCTCACCGCCACGATGCCCGAGGCCGGCCCGGGCGACCCGTCCGGTGACCGGGACCGTGCGGTCGTCGGCCTGCGCCGCGAACTGGGACGGCTGGGCGAGAGCGTGGCGGTGGTCTCTACCGGAGACACCCTCAACGTGCACGTGCACACCGACGACCCGGAGGCCGCCGTCCTGCTGCCGTCCCGGCTGGGTCTGCTGGCCGTCCCGACGCAGGTTCGCGTCGTGCATCTGCCGACCGGGGTGCAGCGCGCGGTGTCCGGCGCACCGTCGCCGGTCCCCGGGCAGACCCATCCGGTGGAGTTCGTCGGATGCGTGGCCCGCGCCAGCGGGCCCGGACTGGCCGCGGTACTGGCCGACGCCGGCGCGACTCCGGTCGTGACCGCTGCGGCGCGTCGGATCTCCACCGAGGAACTGCTGGACGCCATCACGGCCACCCGGTGTCGGCGGGTGATCGTGCTGCCCAACGACGCCGACTCCCTGCCGGTAGCCCGGGCCGCGGCCCGGCGGGCCGGCGAGGACGGGCTCCAGGTGCGGGTGATCGAGACCGTCGCGGAGGTGCAGGGGCTGGCCGCGGTGGCGCTGTTCACCTCGTCGGTTCCCGACGCGACTGGTCTGAGTCTCCAGGAGGCGCCCGGGGACGGATTCGAGCAGGTGGTCGCGGCGATGCGGGCTGCCGCTGAGGCCACCAGGTACGGAGCGGTCGCCCTGGCCGCCCGGGCCGCCGACACCCCCGGGGGCCCGTGCAGTCCCGGCGACGCCCTCGGACTGGTTGGCGGAACCATCGTCCGGGTCGGCCCGCAGGTGTCTGCCATGGTGCGTCTTGTCGTGCGCGACCTGGCCGTCGCCGGGCCGCCCGAACTTGTCACCGTGGTGCTCGGAGTGGGCGCACCGGGCGGGCTCGAGGACGTCGTGCGTGCCGAATTGGGCGAGGTCGAGGTGCAGGTGATCGCCGGCGGCCAGCTGACCTATCCGGTGCTGCTGGGCGTGGAGTGAGGCCGGGGTTCGGTACCTGCCTGGCGTGAGCCTGGGCCGGGCGACGGCTGGGTGATCGGCGGGTGACATGACCGGGTGGGCGTCCCGAGGCGACGCCGTGTCGGTCGGGTGTGATGGGATCGCTGTCGTGTACGCCTCGCCCGTCCTGGATCGCGCTCTACCGCCGTTGGTGGGCAAGCGCACCGCGGATGCCCTGGCCACCCTCGGCCTGCGCACCCTGGGCGATCTGCTCTACCACTTCCCTCGCCGGTACCAGAGTTACGACAACCTCTCGGACCTGTCCCGGCTGCGCGATGGTGAGCACGTCACCGCCGTCGCGCGGGTGGTGAGCCAGCGCACCGTCCATAGCCGGAACGGGCGGCACCACATGCTCAAGGTGACCATCGCCGATCAGGGCGATCGCACCCTCGAGCTGACCTTCTTCGCCGGCAATCCCCGCGCCTTGTACGGGTGGAGTAACCGGCTCAAGCCGGGCACGGTCGCGATTTTCGACGGCAAGCTGAGCACTTTCCAGCAGCGCCTGCAGCTGACCAACCCGCGGTTCGAGCCGCTGGTCGCCACGCAGGACGGCAGCACCTTCGAGGGCCGTCGAGGGCGGGTGATACCCATCTACCCGGCCAACGCCAAGATCGCCTCGTGGTCCATCGCGCGGGCGATGCTCACCGTCCTGCCCTACCTGGACGAGCAACCGATCCCCGATCCGCTCCCGGAGACCCTGCTGGCCGAACGGGCTTGGCCGTCGCTGGCCAGCGCCCTGCGCAGCAAGCACGATCCACGCGACACAGCCGATCTGGCCCGGGCGGACGACCGGCTGCGCTTCGAGGAGGCCTTCGTCCTGCAGACCGCGCTGGCCCGGCGCCGGGAGCAGGCGCGGGTGCTCACCGCGACCCCGCGGCCGGCCTCACAACTTGGGCTGCTGGCGGCCTTCGACGCCGTGCTCCCCTTCGAACTCACCACGGGGCAACAGCAGGTGGGGGCGCAGATCGCCGCAGACCTGGCGGGTGAGCATCCGATGCACAGATTGCTGCAGGGCGAGGTCGGCTCGGGCAAGACGGTCGTGGCGCTGCGGGCCATGCTCACGGTGGCCGACTCGGGCGGCCAGTCGGCGCTGCTGGCTCCCACTGAGGTGCTGGCCCAGCAGCATCATCGTTCGATCACCGAGATGCTCGGCGACCTTGCCCGGGCCGGCATGCTGCCGCTGTCGGCGGAAGGGGACGCCCCGGCGACCCGGGTGGTGATGCTCACCGGCTCCATGGGGGTGCGGGCCCGGCGCGAGGCACTGGCCGCGGCAGCCTCGGGGGAGGCGGGCATCGTCATCGGCACGCATGCGCTGCTGCAGGAGGGCGTGGACTTCGACGACCTGGGTCTGGTGGTGGTCGACGAGCAGCACCGTTTCGGCGTTGAGCAGCGAGATGCTTTGCGGGCCAAATCATTACGTACGCCACATCTGTTGGTGATGACCGCCACCCCGATTCCCAGGACAGTGGCGATGACAGTCTTCGGCGATCTGGAGACCTCCACGCTGCGCGAGGTCCCGGCCGGGCGGCAGCCGGTGGCCACCCATGTGGTGCCGCAGTCTCGCGAGGCCTGGGAGCGGCGGGCCTGGGAGTTGGTCGGGGAACAGGTGTCCGCCGGGCGGCAGGTCTTCGTCGTCTGCCCGGCCATCGAACCGCCGACGGCGGGCAGCGGCCCTGACGGTCCGGACCCCGGGGACGAGTCGGGCGACCTGTGGGGTGACGAACCACCGATGCTCGACCTGGGCGACGAGACCGGAGCGCAACGCCCGGAGATGGTGTCAGTCGTGGAGATGGTCGCCACCCTGAGCCAGAACCCCGCCCTGGCTCACGCCAGGCTGGGAACGCTCCACGGACGTCTCTCAGCCGACGAGAAAGACAGCACCATGCGGGCTTTCGCCGCCGGCGAGGTGGACGTGCTGGTCTGTACCACGGTGATCGAGGTCGGTGTGGACGTGCCCAACGCCTCGGTGATGGTGGTGATGGACGCCTCCCGCTTCGGCATCTCGCAGTTGCACCAGTTGCGGGGGCGGGTGGGCCGTGGCGGGCATCCGGGCCATTGCTTCTTCATGGTGTCCCCGCATACCCCGGAGGCGGCCGGGCTGCTGTTGGAGAAGGTGGCCGAGACCCGCGACGGCTTCGCCCTGGCCCGGCTCGACCTGGAGCACCGCCGGGAGGGGGACGTGCTCGGCACGGCCCAGTCGGGCTCGATGTCGAGCCTGCGGGTGTTGCGAGTGACCCGCGATGAGGAGGTCATCGTCGAGGCCCGCGAGTTGGCCAACCAGGTGGTCGAGTCGGATCCGGAGTTGGACCGGCACCCGGATCTGCGCCGGGCCATCGAAATCCTGTTGGAGCCTGAGCAGGAGGTCTTCCTTGAGCGCGGGTGAGGACCGGGTGGGCGTCATCAGCCCGGCGGTGCCCGGGCGGGTGGCGGCTGATGCGGCTGGGCAGGGGATGTCCGGGTGAGCCGGATCATTGCCGGACGGCTGGGTGGGCGGCGGCTGCGGGTGCCGGCGGGTTCGGCGACCCGACCCACCAGTGACCGGGTGCGCGAGGCGGTCTTCTCCCGGCTCGCCCACCTCGATGCCGTCGAGGGGGCCCGGGTGCTGGACCTGTACGCCGGCTCGGGTGCGCTGGGGTTGGAGGCACTGAGCCGGGGCGCCGTCGAGGTACTGCTGGTCGACAACAACCCGCGGGCGGCGGCCGCCTGCCGGGCCAACATCGACGACCTGGGGGTGGCCGCCCGGGCGCGGGTGCGAGCCCAGTCGGTGTCGACCCTGCTCGCCGGGGAACCGAGCCCGGTGGACCTCGTCTTCGCCGATCCGCCCTACGACCTGCCCGAGGACACTCTGGCGCAGGCGCTCGGCCTGGTGGCGGGCTGGCTGACTCCCGAGGCCGTCGTCGTGGTGGAGCGGAGCAGCCGCAGTCCCGAGCCGGCCTGGCCAGATAGCTTGGGGCGACTGGATTGTCGGCGCTACGGAGAGACCACCATCTGGATCGCTGAGCCTGCCCCGGATGCGCAGCGCGAAGCTGGTGGGTCCTCGGAGTCGAGCCTGGGGCACCAGGGCCCGCCCGACTGAGGTCCACCGCCGGGTGAGTCGGGCCCTGGGCTCTCGCGTCGTGCTGGTGCGCCGGTCCGCCCGGGTGACGGGGCGCCCGTCGGCTTACCGCTGGCCCACCGTGTTGCTAGCCCACTTGACGGTGTCACCCCAAAGGTAGACGAGGTTTCCGTCGTCCTGAAGCGTCAGCCAGGTGTCCTCGTAGTCGCCGCGAATTCCCAACGCCCACAAGACGGTTCCCTCCGGGGAATACACCACCAGGTTGCCGTCCACCTGTCGGGCCAGGATCGCGCCGGGATGGCCCTGCGTCCAGGTGGCCCAGATCGCCCGGCCGGCGGGGGAGTACAGCACGAGGTTGCCGTCGCCCTGCATCATGAGCCGGTAGCCGCGTTTCGGGCTCTGCATGTACTGGCCGGGGCCGAGTCGGTTGGGTACCGGGTCGCCGGTGAGTTCTGCGCTCGTGTACCCGATGGAACAAGTCCACCCTGACTGCCAAAGCGGTTGATCGGCTGCGGAGTAGATGACGAGGTTCTCGTCGTCCTGGAGCACCAGGTAAGCCCCCGGGTTGCCCTGGGTCCAGGACGCCCACACGGGTGACCCCGCGACATAGGCGACCAGGTTGCCGTCGGTCTGCATGACGAGGGTCTCGTCCAGCCTCTGGGTGGTGGTGGCATAGGAGTACATCTCCTCCCACAGGCAGAACTCGTCGCCATTGAGGGTCGTCATCTGGGTGCCGTACTCCTCGGTGAACTCGCCGATCCGTAGGCGGTGCTGGGCGTTGGCGGAGAGCATCGACTCACCCGCTGGCAGTGCCTGACCCGGGCCCAGGACGGACGGCGGTGTGATCCCGTTGCCGGACGCGGGGGTGCCGACTCCCGCGATCAGCAAGGCCGCCGCAGCAGTCGTGGCGATTCGTCGTGGCATGGGTGCACGCTTCATTGGGACTCCCTCGACCTTTGGCTGGATGCCACCTTCATGGCGGGTCGACCGGGTGGCCGCACGGGCGCTGTGGGTGCCCTCAAGGGCGGGGGCGCCCCGGGTGGCCTCCCGGATGGTCCTCGCCGGTGGCTATTTCACGGTACGCCCGAAACATCCGGAAAACGAGATCTTTCACCCGTTCTGAGCAGGCTGCCGGATCCGCGGATCGGGCCGCGAAGTGCCTTGCGGAGGAGCCGGGCATGCCAGATGAGACCCGGGTGACGTTGTGCCCGCTCGGGATGCGGCGTGGTCGTTGCCAACTGCGACCGGGGTGACGTTGTGCCGGTTCGGGACGCGGCTGCTGGTTGCCAGACGCGACCGGGGTAACGATGTGCCGGCTTGGGGTGCGCTAGGTGTTGCCCGGCGCGGACAACTGTGACCGTGGTGACGTTTGGCGTCGCCCAGATGCGACCGGGGTGACGTTGTGCAGGTTCGTGAGGCGGCTGCTGGTTGTCAGGTGCGACCGTGGTGACGTTGTGCCGGCTTGGGGTGCGCTAGGTGCTGCCCGGCGCGGACAACTGTGACCGTGGTGACGTTTGGCACCGGACAACCGCGACCGTGGTGGCGTTTGGGCAGAGCAGGGCCGAGGCTAGGCTGCCCCTTCGTGACCCCCACGTCCCGTGACGATGCCCCCGACCAGCTGCCGACGGCCCTGACGCCGGTGGCCATGAGCGGACGCCGCTGCGTGTGCCCCGGCTCGTACGATCCGATCACCTATGGCCACGTCGATGTGGTGGTCCGCGCGGCGGAACTCTTCGACGAGGTCATCGTCGCCGTGGTGCACAACCCATCCAAGTCGGGCACCTTCGCGGTGCCGGAGCGGATCGAGCTCATCCGGGACAGCCTGCCCGGCGAACTCCTGGACTCCGGAGTCGTCCGGATCGACGACGTGCCTGGTGGACTCCTGGTGGACTACTGCCTACGGGTCGGAGCGCGCAGCGTGGTCAAGGGGATCCGTGGCGGCACCGACTTCGCCTACGAACTGCCGATGGCCCGGATGAACCGGCAGCTGACCGGTCTGGAGACGATCTTCCTGCCCGGCGATCCGACCCTGGAACACGTCTCCTCCTCGCTGATCCGCGAGGTGGTCATCCATGGCGGCGACGTGACCGGGATGGTGCCCGAATCGGTGCGCGCCCGACTGGAGGATCGGCTCCGCTGAGCCAGCGGCCAGCCCGGTTCGCTCCCAGCCGGACGGTGAGATAGTCTGGACAGTCGGTCCGTATGCCCGAACGCCTCGGCGGCAGGGCGGGCCGGCAGCAGAAAACGATTGTGCGACGAACCTTCCGAGAGGACCGCGTGACCACGCTCGACCCGCGCTCACCGCTGGTGCTCGACACCATCGAGTTGGGGCGTCGGCCAGGCACCATGCGGGAGGTCCGCCGCGTCGTCGAGACGCCGCCGGATTTCGGGACCGATGTGATCGGTATCCCTGCCGGGTCCGACCTTGAGCTGGATCTCAGGCTTGAGGCGGTGATGGAGGGAGTGCTCGTGTCCGGAATGGCACGAGCGAAGGCCGTCGGGCAGTGCGTGCGCTGCCTGGAGGATGTCGCGATGCAGATCGAGGCACCCGTCCAGGAGTTGTTCGCCTACCCGGGCAAGGCCGATCCCGAGCAGGACGAGTACGAACTCGACGGCGAGTTGATCGACCTCGAGCCCGTATTGCGGGACGCAGTGGTTCCGGCGCTGCCGTTCCAACCCGTGTGCGACCCCGACTGTCCGGGGTTGTGCTCCGAATGCGGAGTGCGACTCGCGGATCAGCCGGATCACGCGCACGACCTGGTCGACCCTCGCTGGTCGGCCCTGCAGTCATGGACAATCGGGGACGATTCCCCGATCCCCGAGAAGGAGAACTGACGTGGCCGTCCCCAAGCGGAAGATGTCCCGTAGCAACACCCGGCACCGCCGCTCGCAGTGGAAGACCACCCCGGCCACCCTCAGTGGCACGGTGGAAGGCAGCCAGGTGGCCTATTCGCGTCCGCACCACGCTCGCGTGGTCACCGACGCCGCCGGCACGCCCCTTTACCTGGAGTACAAGGGCCGCAAGGTCAAGGACCTGTAAGTCCCCAGGCTGTGGCCGAAGCGCCGGCGGACAGTGCCGCCGAGATCCAAGAGCAGTTGGGGGTCGAAGTAGACCCCCAACTGCTTCGTCTTGCGCTCGTACACCGTTCGTACGCCTACGAGAACGGTGGCCTGCCCACCAACGAACGCCTGGAGTTCCTCGGGGACGCCGTGCTCGGGCTGGTGGTCACCGACACCCTCTACGCCTCCTTCCCGGACCTGCCCGAAGGCCAGCTGGCCAAGTACCGCTCCGCAGTGGTCAACATGCGGGCGCTGGCGCTGGTTTCGCGCCGCGTCGGGCTTGGCCGGCATGTGCTGCTGGGCCGCGGTGAGGAGGCCACCGGGGGCCGCGACAAGGACTCGATCCTGGCCGACACTCTCGAAGCGGTGCTGGGCGCCACCTATCTCTCCGTCGGCATCCAGCAGGCCAGCGAGGTGGTGCACCGGCTCATCTACCCGCTGATCTCCGAGGCGGCGAGGCTGGGCGCCGGCCTGGACTGGAAGACCTCACTCCAGGAGCGCACCGCTGCCCTCGGGCTCGGGGTGCCGAGTTACGCCATCACCTCCGACGGCCCCGACCATGCCAAGGTCTTCGAAGCCACCGTGATGGTCGACCACCACCCGATGGGCCGGGGTACCGGGCGGTCGAAGAAGGTTGCCGAGCAGAACGCCGCCCAACGCGCCTGGGCCAAGCTCAAGCACGGTGAGGAGTCCGGTCCGGCTCAGGAAGGCGTCGTGCCCACTCTGTCCGGCTCCAACAGTCTGATCTCGGGCGCGGGTGGCACCCGCGGGGTAGGCGTCGATGCGCCGTCCTCGAACGGCTCGGCCACACCGGATTCGGGCGGTCCTGATCCTCGGCCCGGCGAGTCACCGGCGACGCCCCGCGAGGCCGCCGGCTCAGGGGTCAACGGCTCCAGGTCCACCGGCTCCGTCCCGGACTCCGCAGGGCCGAACGGGTCCGACGCCGCGGGCGTCGCAGGCTGCGCCGGCACGGGCTGGCCAGACGATGCCGCCGGGTCACGTCCGGCTCGCTGACCTTCGCGTTCACACCATGCCTGAGCTGCCCGAAGTCGAGGTGGTGCGTCGAGGAGTCGCCGCGCACGTGGTCGGCCGCACCATCGACACCGTCGAGGTGCTGCACCCGCGTCCGGTCCGGCGCCAAGGCGGGGGCGCGCCGGAGTTCGTCGCCCGCGCCACCGGGCGCACCGTCCTGGACGCCGTCCGGCGGGGCAAGTACCTGTGGCTCGTCCTGGACGGCGAGGAGGCCCTTCTCGTCCACCTCGGCATGAGCGGGCAATTGCTGGTCAAGGATGCGCACACTCCTGCGGACCGGCACCTGCGGGTTGGGATGAGCTTTCGCGACGATGGCCCGCAGTTGCGCTTCGTCGACCAGCGGATGTTCGGGGGGATGAGCGTCGTCGACCTCGTCCCGACCGTGGACCAGGCCCCGGGGGGCAGAGGCGAGCGCCCGGCGGACGATCCGACCGCGCACACCATCCCAGAGCCGATCACCCACATCGCCCGCGACCCGCTGGACCCAGCCTTCGACGAGGCTGTCTTCGTCCGGCGGCTGCGCACCCGCCGGACCGGGCTCAAGCGCGCTCTGCTCGACCAATCCCTGGTCTCGGGCATCGGCAACATCTACGCCGACGAAGCGCTGTGGCGAGCCCGGGTGCACTACGCCAGGGCCACAGACACGCTCACCCGCCCGGTGGTGCTGCGCACCCTGGAGTCCGTCCGCGAGGTGATGGATCAGGCACTCATTCAGGGCGGCACGAGTTTCGACGCCCTGTACGTCAACGTCAACGGCCAGTCCGGGTACTTCTCCAGAGCGTTGAATGCCTATGGGCGCGAGGGGCAGCCCTGCAAGCGCTGTGGCACCCCCGTTCGCCGCGAGAGCTTCATGAACCGCTCAAGCTACCTTTGCCCACGCTGCCAGCGTCAACCTTCGTCGAAGCGTCCCTGATGATCGAACATTGCGCCTTCTCCCGTGGTCGTTGAGTAAGCCGAGGATTTCGGCGGTGATCGATGCTGCGAGAGAGGTGATGGCGGCGGCGCTCGCCCAGGGCGGGACGTGGCCGGCAGCAGCGGACAGTTTGCAGGCAGCCTGAACGCCTCCGGACTCGCCGGGCAGCCTTGCCCGCGCTACGGCGCTCGCATCGTGCGGAAACACTTCATGAACCGCTCGAGCCACTTTGCCCAGCCTGCCAGCGAAAACGTGAGCTTGAGCGGTCGGGTCAGGCGCGACCGCGGGGGCTAGGGCGACGTCGCCGCACTGTCCAAAGACAGCTCTTGGCGGACGCTCGTCCGGTGATCTGATGGTTCAGTCGAGGTGCCGACGCCAGAACGGATCGTCTGCCCACCCCTGGGGGACGCCCATGCCGCGCATGTTCATCGCGGGTCGGGTACTCAGCAGCTCGTGGAGTCGGTGCGCCCAGCGGCTGTGTGGTGAGATCGTCTCGAGGACCGTCTGCAGCGAGACCAGGACGGGGTAGAGCCGCTTCCTGGAGCGCTCCGGTAGCGCCTCGTGCCCTTCGAGCCAGGACACGGTCGAGGAGTTCGGGATCGCCGGGTAGACGCCGAGGCCGACGTTCCACAGCCGGCCGTGGTGGGCGCAGACGTTGCGGACTCGGACGTAGGTCTGCATCCATGACTCGAGCACGGGCGCTGTCAGGCCGATGCTGAGGGCGACGGCGGTCCGGTCGGGGCGCTGCTTTAGGTTGCGGTATGCGCTGGTGAGCTGGCCGACGGTGAGGGTCTCGACCATGAGCCAGGAGGGCGGGAGCTCGGGGGAGCCGTAGGTAGTCAGGTAGTGCTCAAGGGCGGAGCGGTGGACGAGTGAGTCCTCGCCGGCGTCGGGAGTGCCGCGGAGCCTTTCGTCGCAGGTGGCCCCGACGATCTTCAGGAGTCCGGCGTGCTTGCCGCGGTCGCGGAAGTGCAAGGCGTCCATGTACCAGTGCGGGTCGTCGTAGGCGGTGGACATGTGATCGGTCAGCGCGGCGCGCACGGCGACCTCGATGCGCTCGAGGGCGTCCATGACGATAAGGCGCAACGCGCGATCGAAGACGTAGAGGTCGAGAACATCGTCGAAAGACGTGCCGTCCCGCAGCACATGGTCTGAGCCGCCTTGCTGGAAGGGGATCGTATAGGGGGAGAGGCGGTAGTAGCCGATGTGGCGCAGGTATCGGAGCGCCCGGTCTCGATCGGGGACGACCAGTCCGCGGTCGGTGAGACGGTCGGCAAGGTCGTCCAGCTCCATGGGCGGCTTGTTGTAGCGCAGGTTGCCGCGCGGGCGAGGCTGACGGGGAGGGCGACGTGGCTGGGGCATCGGCGCTGCTCCTGGATCGGGGCAGAGAAAATCCCCCAAGTGCGCATCGTGGAGAGGCGTGGGGGATGTAGTGCTCTCAGACTAACACGGATCGAGCGCTCCTGCCTCAGCCCTCGGAGACCTCCTTGGCCATCCGGAACGCCGCCCAGGCCTTGGGCCAGCCGGCGTAGAAGGCCGCGTGGGTGAGGACCTCGGCCATCTCCTCGGCGGTGACGCCGTTCGACTTGGCGCGCTCGATGTGGTGCTGCAGGGAGCCGTCGAGCACTCCGCTGGACATCAGCGCGGTGACGGTGACGATGCTCCGATCCCGAAGCGGGAGCCTGTCCTCCCGCGACCAGACCTGTCCGAAGAGGACGTCGTCGTTGAGCTCAGCGAACTTCGGGGCGAAGTCTCCGAGGGCGTCCCGGTCGGCGGTCACCTTCTCAGCCATGATCCTGTGCTCTCTCACTTGCCGCTGTAGACGGGGAAGGTGCTGGGGTCGCCGTAGAGGTCCATCGAGATGGGGACGAAGACGGTCAGCAGCAGGAGCAGCGTCGCGAGGACGGGTCCTGCCTTGCGGGCGGTGGCGGTGTCGGTCATGCGGAGTCTTTCGTGAGCGGCGGGAGCGGGACGAGGGCGGCGGAGAGCGACGAGGGGGCCCGGCCCCCGGCGATGCCGCGGGGGCCGGGTGCTCGTTCGGGTCAGAGGGTGAGGAGGACCTTGGTGGCGCGGCGCTCGTCCATCGCCCGGTAGCCGTCGGCCGCGTCCTCGAGGGGCAGCTCGAGGTCGAAGACGAACTCGACCTCGTGCTCGCGGCCCGCTGCGGTGATCCTCCCCGCGCGCTGCGCGATCGCGGAGCGGTACCAGCGGCCGCGAGTACCGTTCCAGGCGCGCACGAACACGCGGCCGTCCACGACGACGGACCAGATCCAGGTCAGGGTGCCGGTGGTCTCGCCGTCGGGATGGTAGGGGGCGATGTGGAAGTCGTCGGTCGCGGCGATCTGCTCGACGGCGTCGGTGGGCCAGGCGGCCATGGTGCCTCCGTCCTCGTGCTGGTGTTCGGGTCCCGTTCGCGGGTGTCCAGTCCAGCTTGACCACGCAGATCGCGCGCGAGGGAGTCTCGGAGGGACTCCCAGAAACGCCGTCGGCGCGTCTAACCTCGACCGCGCGGCGTCGCGCGCCGGCGGTCTCGACCGCGGCTCGGCCGGCGTCCATCCTCCGCTGAGGCCCGGCGCTGCCGCCCTCGTCTACTCGAAAGGCCCCTCTTATGCGCGTCGCCGCCTATGCCGCTCCCGCCGCCGGCTCGCCCCTGACCCCCACGACCGTGGAGCGCCGCGACGTCGGCCCCCACGACGTGCTCATCGACATCCAGTACGCCGGCATCTGCCACTCCGACATCCACACCGTGAACGGCGACTGGGGGCCGCAGCCCTACCCGCTCACGCCCGGCCACGAGATCTTCGGCCACGTCGCCGAAGTCGGCTCGGAGGTCACCAGGCACCGGGTCGGCGTGGGCTGCATGGTGAACTCCTGCGGCCGGTGCGCCAACTGCGCCCGCGGCGAGCAGCAGTTCTGCCTGGACCAGACGGTGTTCACCTACGGCTCGGTCGACCGCGACGGCACCGTCACCCAGGGCGGCTACTCCACCCACGTCGTGGTCGACGAGGGGTTCGTCCTGGCGGTCCCCGAGGGCATCAAGGAGACCCAGGCCGCGCCGCTGCTGTGCGCGGGCGTGACCACCTACAACCCGCTCAAGCACTGGGGTGCCGGCCCCGGCAAGCAGGTCGCCGTCGTCGGCCTCGGCGGCCTCGGGTACATGGCGGTCAAGATCGCCCACGCGATGGGCGCGGAGGTCACCGTGCTCTCCCAGTCGCTGCGCAAGAAGGACGACGGGCTCAGGCTCGGGGCCGACCACTACTACGCCACCTCCGACCCGGCGACCTTCGCCGAGTTCGCCGGAAGGTTCGACATCATCATCAACACCGTCAGCGCCGACATCGACATCAACGCCTTCGTCGGACTGCTGAACCTGGGCGGCGCGATCTGCAACGTCGGCGCAGCGCCCGGCCCGATGTCCGTCGACGGCGGCCGCCTCGCCGGCCACAAGGCGGTCACCGGCTCGATGATCGGCGGCATCCCCATCACCCAGGAGATGCTCGACTTCTGCGCCGAGCACCGCATCGGGGCCGACGTCGAGGTCATCACCGCCGACGCGATCAACGACGCCTACCGGCGGGTCCTGGCCTCCGACGTCCGCTACCGCTTCGTGATCGACACCGCCACGCTCCCGGCGGCCTGAACCCCGCGTCGGCGCGAGGGGGTCCTTCCCGGTACCACCCACAGCGGGAACTCCCTCTCCCGATCCGGGCGGCCTAGCGTGGATGCCATGAGTGAGAACCCGATGGAATACAGGCACCTGGGACGTTCCGGACTGCTGGTCAGCCAGGTCGGGCTGGGCTGCATGAACTTCGGCGACGCCACCGACCAGCCAGAGGCGTTCGAAATCATGGACCGGGCGATCGAGCTCGGCGTCAACTTCTTCGACACCGCCGACGTCTACGGCGGCCCGCAGACCCCGGACATGGAGAAGGGCTTCGGCACCAGCGAGGAGATCGTCGGCAACTGGCTGAAGAAGTCCGGCCGCCGCGACGACATCGTGCTGGCCACCAAGCTCTATCAGCCGATGGGGCTGGGCCCGAACGATCGCCGCCTTTCCGCCTATCACATCCGCCGCGCCGTCGACGCGAGCCTGCGCCGGCTGCAGACCGACCACATCGACGTCTACCAGATGCACCACGTGGACCGGGCCACCCCGTTCGAGGAGATCTGGCAGGCCATGGAGCAGCTGGTCGCGGCGGGCAAGATCAGCTACGTCGGTTCCTCCAACTTCGCTGGGTGGGACGTCGCCACCGCGCAGCTGACCGCCCAGCACCGCGGCTTCCTCGGCCTGGTCTCGGAGCAGAGCCTGTACAACCTCACCAACCGGGCGATCGAGCAGGAGCTCATCCCCGCGCTCAAGCACTTCGGGATCGGGCTGATCCCGTGGAGCCCGCTGGCGATGGGCGTCCTGGCGGGCCGCCCGAAGTCGGGGGAGAGGACCGAGCGGCGCGCCCTGCAGGGCGCGACGTACGAAGCGCTGTCCGACCAGCTCGACGCCTACGAAGCGCTGTGCGCGGAACTCGGCCACAGCCCGGCCGAGGTCGCCCAGGCGTGGCTGCTTCACCAGCCCGTCGTGTCCACCCTCATCGCGGGCTCGCGCACCAAGGCGCAGCTGGAGGCCGCCGTCGACGCCGCGAATGTGTCCCTGGATGCCGAGGCGCTGGCCGAGCTCGACCGCATCTGGCCCGGCCCCGGCGTGGCCCCGATGTCCTACGCCTGGTGACCATGGACGAGGAGGTCCGAGCAGCCCTCGAGATCGCACCGAACGCCCCGTCCCGGGACCACGCCGTGGACATCACCACCTACGGGGCGTCGAGCGGCAAGGCCCGGCGGATCGAGATCTGGTTCCACCACGTCGACGGGCGCTGGTTCCTCTCCGGCAGCCCCGGCCGCCGCGACTGGTACGCCAACCTGCGCAAGGACCCTCGGATGATCGTGCACCTCAAGCACGGCGTGACCGCAGACCTGCCGGCCCGGGGCGAGCCGATCACCGACCCCGACGAGAAGCGCCGGATCATCACGCTGATCCTGCAGGGCCTGGAGGAGATGGACGGCTGGGCCAGCGCGTCGCCGGAGAACATTGACGCCTGGACGACGGGCAGCCCCCTGGTCGAGATCCTCTTCCAGCCCGACGCGCTCTCGTAGTCCCGGGCCCCGGATCGCCGCGTCGAGCCGTCGACCCGAGGGCGGCCTGGGGCCGTGGGCGACCCGACCGCGTCAGCCCTCGCGCCCGACGCCGGACCGCTCGGGGAGCTCGGCGACGGTGGCGAAGGCGTGGTTCCAGCGCACCAGGGGAGCGGCCCGGTGCAGCTCGCCGGCGTGGACGACGTCGCCGACCACGAGCAGCTGGTCGCCGACCGGCACCGCCGCGCGTCGTGCACCAGAGGGCGACCAGCGCGTCCGGCAGATGGAGCGGGCCCTCCGGCGACCGCGCCGCGCCGGCGGCCAGCAGCGCGTCCCGTCGCCCTTCCCGCGGCCCGGCGGTGAGCTGGCGCACCAGGCCCTCGTGGTGCGCGCCGAGCAGGGACACCGACCAGACCGCGCCCGAGGCGATCGCCGCCAGGCCGTCGCGGTCCCGGCCGACCGAGACCGCCAGCGCGAACGGGTCCACCGACGCGGTCAGGACGGAGGCGGCGACGAAGAAGCAGTCCCGGTCGCCGTCGCGCACGGCGACGAGCGCGACCCCGCTGCCGTAGAGCGCGAAGGCGTCGTACAGATTGTCCGCAATCAGATCTTCCGCAGTCATCGCGCACGGCCCCGGCGCTCGACTGTGCGGAGCGGGCTCATCGGTGCCCCGAGGCGGCCGACGCCGATTCCCGATGCTTCGCGTCCTGGGCGTCCAGGAGCCGGCGAGCGCCAGGCCCGGCGGCGGCCAGCGCGTCGTCGGGGTTGAGCATCGAGCACGCCTTCATCGACAGGCATCCGCAGCCGATGCAGCCGGTCAGCTCGTCCGCGCGCGCCTCCAGCGGATCGACCCGGACGCCCCGCTGCGGACGTGGATGCGCGACGCCGTGGCGGCGCTGTGCACGTGCACCGACGCGGCCGTCCTGCTGCTCGACCGCCTGGACCGCCGGCCGGGCCGCGACCGTCTCTTCGACCGGGTACGGCGAAGTCCTCGCGGAACTGGCGCGCACGCGCCTGCGGCCGCTCGCCTTCTCCCCGGAGGACTCCGCCGCCTGGATGATGCGTGTCGTCCTGTCGCTCAGCGGATCCGGCGAGGCTCCGAGGAGCCGCATCGACGAGCTGACGCGGTTCATGCTGCACGGTCTCGCCGAGCCGGCGGATCCCGGGGCGACGATCACGGCTGATCCGGGCGGTCCAATAGCGCACGGACTGCACGATCCGGTCAGCAGGCGATCGACTGGCGCACCGATCAGGGATTCGAACGCCGCCAGGGAGCGTCCGGGTCGGCGAGCGTCTCGAGCATCAGCTGCACCACACCTGGGCCGCGCCGACGACCAGGCGGGCGTGCCGCGGGCGCACCCATCTAGGCACGTCCTCGGCTCCGTGGTCGATGCCGACGCTGTTCCTGAGCTCAGTGACGCTCTGGGTGAGGGTGACCAGCGACTACAGGGCCTGGCGGAGCGCGCGGTCCTCGTCGCTGACCGACTTGGGAGTGAGGCCGAGCGACTCCTGGGCGGCGTTGACCAGGGCAGGGGCCTTCGCGTCACGGGCAATATGCTCGTTTCAATGTCATGATGATCGAGCACCGATGCGCGAACAGGAGTTCCGACCCCGGTGAACCCCACGTCAATCTCATGCTGGAACGTCTCTGACCAGGATGCCGGCGCGCTCTGCGACCTGCTGGGCGGTCAGGCCCAGCACCATGCGCCAGCCGTGCACGTGCTCGCCGAACGTGCTGAGCTGCCTGTCGATCTTGTAGCCGGCCATCAGGATTCCTCTCGCCTATGACGAGGACACGCGACATATCCCAGCGGTGTGCCGATAAACGTCTTCATTACGGGTAAGGGTCTCTCTCGTGCCCCGTTCGTCACAGGCGTTGTCGAGCAACGCGCCGCTCAAGACTGGGGCCGGTCCACAGCCTCGCCGTCGAGCCACTTGGCCTCGATGCTTCCGAGGTCCGCAGCGACGGTGGTCTGCGTCTCCCTCCACCTGCGCGTCGAGTGGTGAATCGACTCGCTTTGTTGAATGTCGATGGCTGCGGTGAAAGCGTCGGTGAAGCAGGCGGGGTCCTCGTAGGCGAAGGGCAACCTCCTGCCGAGCACGAAGCCGATCCGCATGCGGACCCCGACCTCGAAGCGCTCGACGCCGTCCATGACGAGCATGCGCAGGAGTCCTCGCCCGCCCCCGGCATTGCCGAACTCTCCCTGTCACGCTTCGTCGGGGTCAGGCGGACCAGCTGGCGATCGGGTCGCCGAGGATCTCCTCGTCGACGTCCACGCCGAGGCCGGGGAGCGGGTCCGGGAGAACGCCGCCGTCTCGCGAGCTCAGGTGGAGCGTCCCAGCACCGGCTCCGTAGGTCGCGGCGGTGTCGAGCACGCACCGCAGGTACTGCTCCGGCACGGTTGCGCCGAGTTGGAGGATTGCGGCGTAGGCGATCGCGGAGCCGGCGGTCTCCTGGACGCTGATTGTCATGCCGGCCGAGCGCAGGATGTCGCGGTGGCGACGCGCCGGGGTCAGCCCGCCGGCCTTGGAGATCTTGAGACCGGCCCCGTCGGCGACGCGGTTGGCGGCGGCGAACGCGATGTCGGCGTCGGTCTGGCCGAGCTCGTCGACGACGATCGGGTACGGGGACCGCTCGCGGACCGAGATGGTCTCCTGCCATGTGGCGCAGGGCGCTTCGAGAACGAAGTCCAGGCCGCGGGGCAGGACGTTGAAGAGGCGCAGCACCATCTCGGGCAGCATGCCGCCGTTGGCGTCGACGATGTAGAACTCGCCCGGCCGCCGGTCGGCCAGGCAGGCCTCGATGCGAGCGGCGTCGAGCACCGGGCCGCCCTCGGAGTCGAGCGCGCCGATCTTGACCGAGTGGCCACGGAAGCCGGCGTCGCGGTGCTCGGCGACGCGGCGGCGCATGTCCTCGGGATCGCCGGCGTGGATCGAGGAGATGGTGGGCATCGGCGTGCCGGTGGACCCGCCGAGCAGTTCGCACACCGGCAGGCCCACGGACTTTCCGAAAAGGTCCCAGCAGGCGACGTCGATTGGGGTCTTGGCGTGGTTGTGGCCGGCGAGGGTGCGGTCCATGAGGTCGTAGGTGCGCTCGACCCGTCGGGGGTCGCGGCCCAGCAGGGCAGGAGCGAGCTCGGCGATACCGGCCCGGACGCCGAGGGCGTGCGCGGCGATGTAGTTGGCCCCGAACGGGGTGCTCTCGCCCCAGCCCACGATGCCGTCGTCCGCGGTGACCTTCACGACGGTTGAGTCGAAGGAGGTGTAGGTCCGGCCGCCGGAGAGGCGGTAGGTCCCGCCGGGATAGGGCAGGTCGTGCTGGTACACGTCGATCGTCGCGATCTTCATCAGGGCTTCCTTCCGCTCGCGAGTTCCGGACTATGCAACGGGATCGACGGGCGGGATGAGCACCAGTTTGCCGGGATGCTTCTTCGCGATGAAGTCCTCCTGGGCGCGGTGGATCTCGCTCAGCGGATAGGTCTGGGAGACCAGTGGCTTGATCTGGCCGTCGTTCACGTACCGGACGAGGTTTTCGAAGACCTCGTCCTCTTGGAACGTGCAGCCGAACAGGGAGAGGTCGTTGAGGTAGACGGTGCGCAGGTCGATCTCGGTCAGCGGCCCGGCGATGGCACCTGCGATGGCGTAGCGTCCGCCGCGCTTGAGGATCGAGAGGAGCACGTCCACTCCGGCACCGCCGACGACGTCGATGGCAACGTCGACCGATCGCCGCCCGAGCTCGGCGACCAGGTCGGCCCCGCGGTCGATCACGCGGTCCGCGCCGGCGGCGGTCACGGCGTCGGCCTTGCTGGCCGAGCACACGGCGATGACTTCGGCTCCGCGGAGACTGGCGAGCTGGACCGCGGCAAGCCCGACACCGCCGGAGGCCCCGGTGATCAGGACTCTCTCGGCACCGACGCGGGCCCGATGGAGCATGCCCTCGGCGGTGGAGTAGGCGATGGGCAGGGCTCCGAGTTCAGCCGGTGACAGGGTGGAGCGGACGATGTAGGACTCGCTGGACGGGGCGACGGCGAACTGGGCGAAGCCGCCGTCGCAGTCGCTGCCGTAGGTCCAGCACTCGAAGGGGCGGTGGTCGACGTAGTGGCGCATGAGGCTGCGCACGAGGACGCTTTCGCCGATGCGGCCCTGGTCGACGTGCTGGCCGACCGCCACGATCCGCCCGTAGACGTCGCCACCCTGGATACGCGGGAACTCCAGCGGGATGCCCGACCACGAGGCGTCCGCGTCGTCGGCCTGGTCGGTGCCGTCGGTGGCGGTGGCGTTGGTGCTGGCGCTGACGGCTTTGGAGTACCAGCCCAGACGGGTGTTGACGTCAGTGTTGTTCACCCCTGCGGCCTCGACCTGAATCAGGACCTCGTCGACGCCCGGCCGCGGTACCGGCACGTCGGTGCGGTACTCCAACTTCTCCGGGCCTCCGTGGCCGGTCAGCAGGACCGCGGCCATCGTCTCGGGGATCAGGTTCACACTGCTTCTCCCTCTTCCGTTGTCGGCATTTCGGTGAGGCAAACCGTTCGGGATCGTGCGCGATTCGCTGGGCTCTAGGCATATTAGAGAGATCGGGAGGGATGCGGCCCGGTAGCTGCCATGCGCTGTGCATCGCAGGCTCCCGCTGCTGCTCGCCGTAGCAGGCTGGGGCGGACGCCAGCACCGTTGCCACCGACATTCCCATGACGCCGGGCGACAGCCATCACGGGTGGATCGGCGCGCGGATGCCCACCCGCGCGGGCGGGGAGCCAGTCGTCCCCGACCAGCTGCTCGCGCGGTGTTCTGGGGGGACCTGTCAGGCACTCCCAGCCTGCCCGCCCCTCGCGCTGGAATGGGACGTGTCCCCGGCTTCAACACCCGCGCAAGCCGGCCCGCACCGACCGAAGGGAAGCCCATGACCATCCTCGACCAGACCTTCACGATGAATGACGGCCACGAGATCCCGAAGCTGGGGCTCGGCACGTGGATGATCGAGGACGATGTGGTCGCCCAGGCCGTCCGCGACGCGGTGTCGAACGGCTATCGGCACATCGACACCGCCGAGGGCTACGGCAACGAACGCGGTGTCGGCGAGGGGATCCGCACGTGCGGGGTGCCCCGCCAAGCGCTGTTCGTCACGACGAAGCTGCAGGCCGACTTCAAGACCTACCAGGAGGCCAAAGCGGCGATCCAGGAGTCGCTGGACCTCCTGGACATCGGCTACATCGACCTGATGATCATCCACAGCCCACAGCCGTGGGCGCACTTCCACGGCGAGGACCGTCACTTCGAGGGGAACATCGAGGCGTGGCGGGCGCTGGAGGAGGCCCGCGCTGCGGGAACTGTCCGCTCGATCGGGGTCTCCAACTTTGAGCCGCAGGACCTGGAGAACATTCTCGAGAACGGCACCGTCGATCCGGCGGTCAATCAGGTCCTGGCCCATATTGGTAATACCCCGTTCGAGACGGTCGAGTTCTGCCGGGAGCACGGCATCCTCGTCGAGGCGTACTCGCCGATGGGGCACGGGGAAATCCTGAAGCACCCGGCGGTCGTCGCTATGGCGCACAAGTACGGGGTGAGCGTGCCGCAGTTGTGCATCCGGTACACCCTGCAACTGGGCGCGGTGTCGCTGCCAAAGACCGCCAACCCCGCCCACATGCGCTCCAACGCACAACTCGACTTCACGATCTCGCAGCAAGACATGGAGGCGCTGAAGCGGGTCGAGCGGGTAACTGACTACGGCGAGTCGAGCGAGTTCCCCGTGTACTGGCAGAAGGGTTGAGCCGCCCATGAGCAGGGCGGCTGGCAGGATCGACCCCATGGGCAGCAAGGACGAGATCCGCGACTTCCTGACCTCACGGCGGGCGAACGTGACGCTCGAGCAGGTCGGGCTGCCCGATTGGGGCGATGAGCGACGCGTGCCGGGTCTGCGGCGGGAAGAGGTCGCCCAGCTTGCCGGCGTGACCGCCGACTACTACACGCGGCTGGAGCGGGGAAACCTTCGCGGAGCCTCGGACAGCGTGCTGAACGCGCTCGCCCGGGCCTTGCGACTGTCTGACGTGGAGCGCGAGCACCTGTTCGCCCTTGCCCGGCCTGTTCCGGCCCGGGAGCGGACGGCCCCGGCGAAGCAGGTGCGGGAGTCGCTGCAGCGGATGCTGGACTCGTTCACCGGTCCTGCCGTGATCTACGACGTCACACAGGAGATCGTGGCGTCCAACGTGCTCGGCCGTGCGTTGTTCGCCCCGCACTGTGAGTCCGACCGGCCGAACATGGCCCGGTTCACGTTCCTGGACTCCCGGGCACCGGAGTTCTACCAGGACTGGCCGCTGGTCTGCGCCATGACGGCCGCGACCCTGCGCCTGGAGGCCGGCCGCGACCCGTTGAACGAGGAGTTGACCGCGCTGATCGGCGAGTTGTCCACCCGAAGCCACCAGTTCCGACGGGATTGGGCCGACAACCACGTCCACGAGCACCGCACCGGCACCAAGGGCTACCGGCACCCTGCCGTCGGCGAGTTGGAGCTGCAGTTCGACAATCTCGAAGCGCCGGGGGAGCCGGGGCTGCAGATCCTCACCTACACCGCCGAACCCGGGAGTCCGTCGGCGGACAAGCTCGCCATGCTCGCCTCCTGGGCCGCCAGCCAGGAGCAGAAAGATCGGCCGGTCGAAGCCTGACGTGGCCGGCCGGCGGTGGCTGGCAGGTCCTCCCACTGCGAGCCGGGCCCGACACACCCTGGACGCGGCGGCGCGATCTTGCGTCGCCGCAACACCGCCTGGAAGGACGAGATCCCTTGACGATTCCCACCCTGCAACTCCACGACGGCAACCGCATCCCGCAGCTCGGCTTCGGCGTCTGGCAAGTGAGCGGAGGCCGCACCGCGCCGACCGTCGCCGCCGCCCTGGAGACCGGCTACCGGCACGTCGACACGGCCGCCGCCTACGGCAACGAGCGCGGCGTCGGGGAGGCGATCCGCGCGTCCGGGATTGCGCGGCACGAACTGTTCGTCACCACGAAGCTCGACACCGGCGACATGGGCCGGGCGCGCGCGGCGCTCCAGAACAGCCTCGAGCAGCTGGGCCTGGACCACGTCGACCTGTACCTCATCCACTGGCCCGTGCCCAGGCATCGGCGGCGCTTCGAGGCCTGGGAGGCCATGCAGCAGGCGCAGGCCGACGGCCTGGTCCGCTCGATCGGGGTCTCGAACTTCACCGAGAAGTACCTCCAGGAGCTCGTCGATCTCGGCGGCGCGGTGCCCGTGGTCAATCAGGTCGAGTACCACCCGGGCTATCAGCAGCGTGACCTGCAGCGTTTCGCCGCCAGGCACGCCATCGCGACCGAGGCGTACTCACCGCTGGGCATGGGATCCGGTCCGAAGGAGGCGACCATCGTCCGGATCGCCGAGGAGCAGGGTCGGACGCCGGCTCAGGTGATCCTGCGCTGGCATCTGCAGCAGGGCAGGATCGCGATCCCGAAGACGGCCACCCGGTCGCGGATCGCGGAGAACTTCGCGGTGACGGGCTTCGAACTCTCCGCCGAGGACGTGGGGGCCATCGACTCCCTGGACACCGGTCGGTACCTCGGCTGGGACCCTGAGCACGTCTGAGTCAGGTGCGGGGAACGGCCACCAGGACCACCGCCGTCATGGCTACCGCTGTGTCGCTTGACTCTAGTAGTCGAGGAAGGTGCCTGTATCGGCTATCGGGTCCAGCCAGTGGCAGGTGACGCCGGTGACCGACCCCGGGCGGCGGGTCGTGGTCGGTTGCTCCTGTAGCAGGGCCAGGAGTTGCTCACAGTTCGCCCGGGGGCCCTGCGCCATCACCTCGACCCGGCCGTCGGGCAGGTTCTTGGCGTGCCCACTCAGGCCTAGCCGGCGCGCTTGGGAAGCGGCCCACCAGCGAAAGCCGACACCCTGCACCTGGCCCCGGACGAAAGCGGTGAAGCGTGCGCGTCCCTCGCTCTGGTCGGCGCTCTCGGTCGGTGCGGGCGCCTCGGCCTCCGACTGCTTCTTGCGACCGAACATGCCTCCATCCTGCCTCACAAGGGAGGGGGCGCGCTGGGCGGGATGACCGATACCTGGGTGGACTGACCGGAGCCGTCAGCCGCAGGCTCCCCGCAGGTAACGCCGACCACGTCGGGGCATGGCCAGCACGAGCGATGGTTGTTCACTGTACAGATCTGCGTCTGAGAGACCAGAAAGTGTTCACCAGGACGAAGCGGCGCCCGAAAAACACGTGAAAAAAGGTTTCGTCAGGCCCTTGCGCCGGTGGTCAGCGAGGGTCCACGATATGGCGAAACGTTTAGGCACCGTCGTCGACGGTCACGGCATCGCAGCCTCGGAGGTACGCATGGCGCCCGCCAACATCCGTGATGTGGCAGCCCGCGCCGGGGTCGCCGTCTCCACCGTCAGCGTCGTCCTCAACGCCGTCGACGGAGCCCGGGTCTCCGATGCCACTCGCAAGCGGGTGCGTCAAGCGGCCCAGGACCTCGGCTACACCCCGAACGCCAACGCCCGGAACCTGCGTGGCGCCAAGGCCGAGATGATCGCCCTGGTCGCCGACCGGATCGCCACCAGCGCCTACGGGGTCGGCATCGTCGAAGGTGCCCAGCACGAGGCCTGGCGCCGGGGCGTCGACCTCGTCGTGCTGGGCAGCGACGGCGATGCCACTCGGGAGCGGGAGGCACTGGCTCGCGCCCAGGGGATGCGCTGCGACGGGGTCATCCTGGCCTCCGCGCAGTACGAGGTCCGCACCCCACCTGAGATGGCGGGCCTGGTGATGGCCAACTGCCGTCCCCTCGGCGAGCCCGACGATCAGACGCCGCCGCACGCCGTCCCGGACGAGTACGGCTGCGGCCTCGACTCGGCGATGGAACTGGTGCGGTGCGGCCATCGCCGGATCACCGCGATCGTCTCGGACTCCTACGGCGGACACGAGCGGGCCGAGGGCATCCGGGCCGGCCTGGCGCAGGCCGGTCTGGAACTGGCCGGCATCGTTCACTCCAGTCCGCTGGAAGCCACCGCAGCCGGCGGCCTGCGCGACGCGGAGCACCTGCTCACCGAGCATCCCGACTGCACCGCGATCCTGTGTTTCAACGATCGCATTGCCATGGGCGCCTACCATTGGGCGGCCCGAAGCGGGCGACGCATTCCGGACGATCTCAGCGTGGTCGGCTCGGATGACATCGAACCTATCGCCGAATCACTGGACCCGGGCCTGACCACCTGGGCGGCCCCCGATGTCGAGATCGGTGAATGGGCCGTGCGGGTGTGCCTGGATCGTGACGACCCGGCCTGGAAAAGGCCGCGCCGCAACGCCTTTGCCCGCACGCTGACCCGCCGTGGCTCGGCAACCATGGCGAGTGCGCCGACAAGCCAGCCGGGAGGTGCGATGGCCGGCTGACACAAAGCCCGCCACCGGGGCGGCAACCTCGGTGACGGGCCCAGCACTCTCCTCGCGGCAACGAGGATCCGCCTTACCGCCCGCTGGGCGGCCCCTGTGAAGGAAATTCGATGGTAACACCCACGTTAAGCGTGCCCGCTGTGCATTCTCCGACCACGCATTCGCCTGCCACGCTGACCCACCTGCGCTCGGACGGCGTATCCATCCTGGTGGCGGTGCAGCAGGCCCGAATGCCTCAGATCGTGCACTGGGGGCCGGATCTCGGCGCCCTCACCGAGGCGACGGCACAGGCACTCGCCGCCGCCTGCATCCCACCCATCGGGCCGAACACCGTCGACGAGCCGCTCCTGCTGACCCTGCCGCTGGAACAGGGCGACGGCTACGTCGGGCACCCCGGAATCGTAGGATCGCGCTCGGGCCGTTCCTGGTCTCCGCGGCTGCAGGTCACCAGCATTCGGGTCGATGGCACCGATATCACCGGCTGGCACCAGGCTGCCTCTGCCCGACTGGACATCACCGGCGTCGACACCGAGTCAGGACTACGGGTCGTCCTAACCATCGCACTCGAGCCCGGCGGGCTGGTTCGTCTGCAGGCCGGGCTCACCAACACCGGCGACGACGCCTACGACCTGGACAGCCTCACCCTGGCGCTGCCCGTGCCGGCGCGCGCCACCGAGCTGCTCGACATGGGCGGGCGCTGGGGCAAAGAGCGGGTGCCCCAGCGACTCCCCTTCGTGCAAGGCACGCATCTGCGTGAGGGCCGTAAGGGCCGCACCGGCGCGGACGCCGCCACGGTCTTGCACGCGGGCACCCCCGGCTTCGACTTCGCCGGCGGTGACGTGTGGGCCGTGCACACCGGATGGAGCGGCAACCACGTGCACTTCGCCGAGTCCGTCTTCAGTGGCCACCGGGTGATCGGTGGCGGAGAGTTGTTGCTACCCGGAGAGATACGCCTGCAGCCCGGCCAGACCTACACCACCCCATGGATCTTCGCGGTCTACGGCGCCGGACTGGACGCAGTGGCCCGTCGCTTCCACACCTACCTGCGATCTCGGCCCGGCCACGTGGATACGGCCCGTCCCGTCACCCTCAACGTCTGGGAGGCGGTGTACTTCGACCACGACGAGAAGAAGCTGCTCGAACTCGCCGAGCGCGCCGCCGAACTGGGCGTCGAGCGATACGTGCTGGACGACGGCTGGTTCGGTTCTCGTCGGGACGACACCAGTGGGCTGGGTGATTGGGTCGTCTCCCGGCAGGCGTGGCCCAATGGCCTGCATCCGCTGGTGGACCGGGTGCGAGAGCTCGGGATGCAGTTCGGCCTGTGGTTCGAGCCGGAGATGGTCAACCCCGACTCGGATCTGGCCAGGGCGCACCCCGAGTGGGTGATGTCGGCCAGATCTCAGTGGCCGGTGCAGTCCCGGCATCAGCAGGTGCTCAACCTGTCGATCCCCGAGTGCTACCAGCACATCCGCGATCAGATCCTGGCCATCCTGGACGAGTACCAGATCGGCTACCTCAAGTGGGATCACAATCGGGATCTCATCGAGGCGGGGTCCCAGCCCGAGGGCGGGCGCGCCGCGGTACACGCCCAGACCGACGCGGTGTACCGGCTGCTCGCCGAGATCAAGCAGCATCAGCCGGGTCTGGAGATCGAGTCCTGTTCATCGGGCGGGGCCCGGGTGGACCTGGGCATCCTGGAACACACCGACCGGGTGTGGGTGAGCGACTGCATCGATCCGCTGGAGCGGCAGTCGATGCTGCGGTGGACCGGGCAGCTGTTGCCTCCAGAACTCCTCGGCAGCCACATCGCCTCCGGGCGCTCGCACACCACCGGACGCACCCACGACCTGAACTTCCGGGCGGTGACCGCGGTCTTCGGGCACCTGGGAATCGAATGGGATCTCACCGAGGCCAGCGAGCGGGCTCTGCACGAGTTGGCCGCCTGGATCACCTTCTACAAGAACCACCGTGAGCTCCTGCTCTCCGGTGACCTGGTGCGGGTAGACACCGGAGCCGATACCGGCGAGCTCGTGCACGGGGTGGTGGCGCCCGATGCGGGCCGGGCCGTCTTCGCCTACGTGCTCACGGCCAACCCCCGCACCGACCCCGGAGCGAGGATGGTGCTGCGCGGACTCGACCCCGAGGCCGACTACCTGGTCCGCCCCACCCTCGTGGGCGCGGCACCGTCCGGACTGGTGGCGCCGCGGTGGTGGGGCGGGCACGCCTGCGACCCACCCGAGCCGGTGGATCCCGGCCACCCTTACCCGGGCCTGCAGGAGGCGATCAGCTACCCCGGTGCGGTCTTCACCGGAGCCCAGCTCATGCATGCCGGAGTCGTCCCGCCGCGGCTGCACCCCGATCAGGGGGTGATCTTCCTGCTCACCAGAACCCAGTGACCCGACGGCCCGACCGGTGGCCAACCGGCCCGCGGCCTGACACCCACTCCAAGACCTCACATCACCCCCATCCCCGTCACACACCTCGCGACGACCTGCCCCCGATGCCCTGGCACCAGGCCAGTGACCCCGGCCAGCGAGCCAGACCCGCTGTGCCGGCGCGGCCTCCGTTCCGACCACGCCCGACGGACGCCGACCTGGCCGTCCAGAGAATCACCGGAGACGAGTCACGCGCACCCGTGATCGCCGTCCCCACCCCCTTCCCAGAAAGGTCCACTGATGGCCATCGACTCCACGGCACCGCCGAAAGGCGCCCGACCCCCACGCATCCGGCATAAGGACGACACCCGGATCGCGTTGCTGTTCATCCTTCCCGCCCTCGTCGGCTACCTGCTCTTCCTCGTCTGGCCCACCCTGCGCGGCATCTACCTGAGCTTCACCTCGTTCAACCTGCTCACCCCACCGGAGTTCACCGGCGCGGACAACTACGTCCGGATGGTGCAGGACCCGATCTTCTGGAACGCCCTGCTGGTGACCGTCGAATACGTGGTCATCAATATCGGCGTGCAGACGGTGCTGGCCCTGGTCATCGCAGTGATGATGCAACGCCTCACCCAGCGGACCTGGTTGCGCGGCATCGTCCTGACCCCCTATCTGGTCTCCAATGTCGTTGCCGCAATGGTCTTCCTGTGGATCCTTGACTACCAGCTGGGGTTCGGGAACTACCTCCTCGAGCTCATCGGCTTCGACCGGATCGGCTTCTTCTCCGAGGGCCCCTGGGTCATTCCCACCGTGGCCTTCATCAACGTGTGGCGCCACGTCGGCTACACCGCGCTGCTGATCTTCGCAGGCCTGCAGACCATCCCGCCGAGCGTGTACGAGGCAGGCAAGATCGACGGAGCCTCGGAGATCCAGATGTTCTTCCGGATCACCGTCCCGCTGCTGCGCCCGATCCTGGCGCTGGTGCTCATCGTCACCCTGGTCGGCTCGTTCCAGGTGTTCGACACCGTCGCCGTCACCACCGCAGGTGGCCCGGTGAACGCCAGCCGGGTCTTGCAGTACTACATCTACGACCTCGCCTTCGGACGCTTCCAGTTCGGCTACGCCTCCGCGCTCTCGGTGGCCTTGCTGGTGCTGCTGGTCATCATCTCCTTCGCCCAATACCGGCTCAGCCGAGCCGACACCTCGGATCTGGACTGAGAGGTAGTCATGGCAACCCAAACTCTGGACAAGCCCGATCAGGCCACGCAGACCCCGCCGGACCAGGAGAAGAAGCGCTTCTCCTTCGGCCGGGCCGCAGCCTGGACGTTCATGGTGCTGGTCATCCTGGCCAGCCTGTTCCCCTTCTACTGGATGCTGCGTACCGCGCTGTCATCGAACAACGCGCTCTACGCCGGAGCCGACTCCTTCCTGCCGGTGCAGTTCTCCTGGGGAGGCTTCCAACGCGTCTTCGGCCTGCAGACCGGTGAGGAGGCGATCGCCGCAGGCGGCGCCGGTCAGCCGATCAACTTCTGGCGCTATCTGCTCAACTCAGTGGTGGTCGCGACCCTGGTCACGGTCGGGCAGGTGTTCTTCTCGGCGATGGCCGCCTACGCCTTCGCCCGGCTGCGCTGGAGGCACCGTGAGAAGGTCTTCGCCTTCTTCCTGCTCGGTCTGATGGTGCCGGCGATCTTCACCTTCCTGCCCAACTTCGTGCTCATCAAGTCTCTCGGGCTGATCGACACACTGCTGGGCATCTCGCTGCCCACGATGCTGATGACCCCGTTCGCGGTGTTCTTCCTGCGTCAGTTCTTCCTCGGGATCTCCCACGAGGTCGAAGAGGCCGCACTGCTGGACGGGGCGAGCAAGGTCCGGGTCTTCTTCCAGCTCATCATCCCGATGAGCGCGGCCCCGATCACCACCCTGGCGGTGCTCACCTACATCACCAGCTGGAACGACTACTTCTGGCCCCTGATGGTCTCCTACACCGAGCAATCCAGGGTGCTCACGGTGGCTCTGGGAGTATTCAAGTCCCAGACACCACAAACCGGGCCGGACTGGTCCGGCCTGATGGCAGCCACCCTGGTGGCCGCGCTGCCCATGCTCATCCTGTTCGCGGTCTCGGCCAAGCGGATCGTGAACTCCATCGGTTTCAGTGGGGTGAAGTGATGTTGGAATACCTGACTCTGAGAGCCCGGCGCACCCGCGAGCGCGCCGTTGTCCGGCCCGATCGGGGGACCGGCGGCTTGTCCAAGCTGGGACGCCCCCGTCGAACGGCGGTCGCGGCCGTGAGCGCGGCGGCGCTGATCGCGCTGGCCGGCTGCGCGAGCGACAGCACCGGCGAGTCCAATAACACGATCACCTACTGGCTCTGGGATTCTGGTCAGCAACCCGGGTATCAGCAGTGCGCTGACGCCTTCGAGCAGCAGAACCCCGACCTGAAGATCAACATCGTCCAGAATGGTTGGAACGATTACTGGTCCAAGCTCACCGCCGGTTTCATCGCCGACACCGCCCCGGACGTCTTCACCGATCACCTGTCCAAGTTCGCCCAGTACGTCGACCTCGATGTGCTCTACTCCCTCGACGACCTGGAAGCCACGAAGGACATCGCCGACGACGACTACATGCCCGGCCTGGCCGAGCTGTGGAAGGGCCAGGACGGCAAGCGTTATGGCGCACCGAAGGACTGGGACACCATCGCCTGGTTCTACGACCAGCAGGCCATGGACGAGGCGGGCATCACCGCAGAGCAACTGGCCACCGCGACCTGGAATCCCCAGGACGGAGGCACTTTCGAGCAGATCATCGCGCACCTGACGATCGACGCCAACGGAGTGCGCGGCGACGAGCCCGGCTTCGACAAGAACGACGTCGAGGTGTACGGGCTGGCCAGCAACGGCTCGGGTGGTGACGGCTTCGGCCAGACCCAGTGGTCGCCCTTCACCGGCAGCAACGACTGGCAGGCCACGAACAAGAACCCGTGGGGCAATCAGTTCAACTTCGACGACGGGAACTTCCAGGAGACGATGGCCTGGTATTACGGCCTGGTCGACAAGGGCTACATGCCGGACTACAACGCGATCGGCGGGGCCAATGCCATCGGCCCGGACAAGCAGTTGCAGACCGGGATGTCGGCCAGCGGCTTCAACGGGTCGTGGATGATCTCCACCTACACCACGCTGCAGACCGAGGACGGCAACCCGATCCAGGTGGGCCTGGCCCCCACCCCGATCGGCCCGAGCGGGCAACGCGCGTCGATGTTCAACGGGCTGGCCGACTCGGTTACCAAGCAGGCCAAGAACCCAGAGGCCGCGGCCAAGTGGGTCAAGTTCCTGTCCGGACAGGAGTGTCAGAACATCATCGGCAGCGCCGGGGTGGTCTTCCCGGCCAGGCCGGAGGGCACCGATCTCGCGATCGCCTACAACGCCGACGAGCGTGGCCTCGATGTCAGTCCGTTCACCGAGCAGGTCAGTCAGGGCACCACCTTCCTGTTCCCGGTTACCTCGAACGCGGCCGACATCACCGCTCTGACCAAGCCCACCTTCGACGCCATCTACATCGGCGACGAACCTGTCTCGGAGTTCACCCAGATGAACGACCAGCTCAACTCCCTCATGCAGGTCGCGGGCTGACCGCACCCCGACCCCTGCCTCGCCACCGCGCAAATCCACACTGACAGAACGGAAAAGAAGATGGCCGAAATCACTTTCGAGAAAGCCCAACGCTGGTACCCGGGGGCAGACACCCCGGCAGTGCCCGCCTTCGACCTGGAGATCGCCGACGGCGAGTTCATGGTGCTGGTCGGGCCTTCGGGCTGCGGCAAGTCCACCACGCTGCGGATGCTGGCCGGCCTGGAGGACATCGACGCAGGACGGATCCTGATCGGCGACCGGGACGTGACCCACCTCTCGCCCAAAGACCGGGACATCGCGATGGTCTTCCAGAACTACGCCCTCTTCCCGCATCTCTCCGTCGCCGAGAACATCGTCTTCGGGCTCCGGGTCCGCCGCCTGGGGGCGGCCGAGCGGCGACGACGGCTGCACCGGGCCGCCGACATTCTCGGGCTCGACGCCCTGCTCGCCCGCAAGCCGGCGCAGCTTTCCGGTGGCCAGCAGCAGCGCGTGGCCCTCGCCCGGGCCATCGTCGCCGAGAGCCGGCTCTGCCTCATGGACGAACCGCTCTCCAACCTCGATGCCAAGCTCCGGGCCGAGATGCGCCACGAGATCCGCGCGCTGCAACGGCGGCTCGACCTGACCATGATCTACGTCACCCACGACCAGGCCGAGGCGCTCAGCATGGCCGATCAGGTGATCTTGATGCGCGACGGTGGCATCGAGCAGGACGCCCCGCCGGCCACGCTCTACCAGCGCCCGACCACCGCCTTCGCGGCGAGCTTCGTCGGCACGCCGCCAATGAACCTCCTGCCGCTGGCGCCCACGGCAAAGGGCCTCGTGGTGGCCGGCACGGCGGGCCCGGTCGTGGCCCCGCCACCGGCGACGGCGTCGGCCCATCTCCTCCTCGGCATCCGCCCCGAGGCGCTCCGGCCGCGGGACGCGCCGGGCTTCGCCGTGACCGTGACCGACCTCGACTACCAGGGGGCGGATACGGTTCTCGTCTGCGACCTCGGCGGCCACATGCTGCTCACCCGGGTCCCCGGCCACGCGGCCGTGTCGGCGGGCGACAGGCTGCAGCTCGATTGCGCCGCCGCCGATCTGACGTTCTTCGACGCCGACAACGGCCGCCGGATCGAGCTCCCGCCCCGGGCCGAGGAAACCCCACCCGATTGTTCGCGCCGATCGGCCGCACCCGCCGATCACCCACTGCCGGAGGAGTAACCCGATGCGCCGATCACCCAAGCTTCACGCCATCGCTCTCGCCGCGCTTCTGACCGCGGCCGCGCCAGCCCGCGCCGAGCTCGAGCTCACCCTCAATTTTCCCGTCGCCGTCGGCGGGCCGATCACCGCGATCATCGACAACTACGCGACGACCTACAGCGACCTGACCCCGGGGGTCACCATCAAGCCGGTCTACACCGGCAGCTACCAGGACACGATCACCCGCACGGTCACCGCCTTCAAGGGCGGCAATGCGCCCGACATGGCCGTGCTGCTCGCGGTCGACACCTTCACCCTCTACGACGAGGACATGATCGTCGCGATCTCCGATCTCGCCCGGAGCGACGAGGAGCAGGCCTGGCTCGCCAGCTTCTATCCGGCCTTTCTCGAGAACGGCCGCATCGACGGCCAGACCTGGGGTGTCCCCTTCCAGCGCTCGACGCCGGTCCTCTACTGGAACAAGGAGGCGTTCGCCGCCGCCGGGCTCGACCCCGAGGTGCCGCCCGCCGACTGGGACGAGCAGGTCGCGTTCGGCGAGCAGCTGACGCTCCGGGATTCCGCCGGCAATGTCACCCAGTACGGCGTGCAGATCCCCTCCTCGGGCTTCCCCTACTGGCTCTTCCAGGGCCTGACGACGCAGAACGACGTCATCCTGATGAACCAGGACGGCAACGAGGTGAACTTCGACGATCCGCGCGTGGTCGAGGCCCTCGAATACCTCGTGGCGCTGAGCCGGGAATACGGCGTCATGGCCCCCGACATCATCGAATGGGGCACCACGCCCCAGGACTTCTTCCAGGGCCGGACAGCGATGATGTGGACCACCACCGGCAATCTCACCAATGTCCGCACCAACGCGCCCTTCGACTTCGGCGTCGCCATGCTGCCCGCCAAGGTCCGCCGCGGCGCCCCCACCGGCGGCGGCAACCTCTTCATCCTGCACAGCGACCCCGAGCGCGAGCAGGCGGCCCTCGACTTCATTCGCTGGCTGACCACGCCCGAGAACCAGGCCGACTGGTCGATCAGGACCGGCTACGTGGCAACCAGCCCGGCCGCCTGGGAAACCCCGGCCATGCAGGACTACGTGGCCGGCTTCCCCGCCGCTGCCGTGGCCCGTGACCAGCTCGAGTTCGCCGTGGCGGAACTGTCAACCCATGAGAACCAGCGCGTCACCAAGGTCTTCAATGACGGGCTGCAAGCGGCCATCACCGGCGCCGCGACACCGGTCGCGGCACTGGCCGAGGCGCAGGCCGAGGCCATGCGCATCCTCGCCCCGTACCGTTGAAGAAGGCCCGGCGGGACCGGACGGTTCCGCCGGCCGCCTCCTGCATGGACCGGCGCCGCCTCACCACCCTATACGCCTGGCTGCTCGTGCTGCCGGCGATGGTGCTGCTCGCCGCCTTCACCCACTACCCGACCATCGCCACCCTCTGGGCCAGCTTCTTCTCGACCCCGCGCGGCCGCCGCCCGGCCGGGTTCGTGGGCCTCGCCCACTACCGCCGGATGATCGCCGACGATCCGGTCTTCCTCCAGGTGGTCTGGAACAACTTCCTCTACGCGCTGGTCACCATCCCGCTGTCGATCGCCATCGCCCTCGTCATGGCGCTCTGGGTCAACGAGCGTCTCGCCGGACGTGGCCTGCTGCGCATGGCCTACTTCACCCCGACGGTCCTGCCGATGGTGGCCGCCGCCAATATCTGGCTCTTCTTCTACACGCCCGGCTTCGGGCTCCTGAACCAGATCATCGCCCTCGCCGGCGGGCCGGACATCAACTTCCTGGGCTCGGCCGAAACGGCGCTCTGGAGCGTCATGGCGGTCTCGGTCTGGAAGGAAGCGGGCTTCTTCATGATCTTCTACCTCGCCGCCCTGCAGACCATTCCACCGAGCCTGAAGGAGGCAGCCAAGCTGGAGGGCGCCTCCGACCTCTATTACGTCCGCCGCGTCGTCCTGCCGCTGCTCATGCCGACGACGCTCTTCGTCCTCGTCAACGCCGTGATCGGCGCCTTCCGCGTCGTCGACCACATCGTCGCCATGACCGGCGGTGGCCCGAGCAACGCCAGCGCGCTCCTGCTCTTCTACATCTACGAGACCGGCTTCAAGTTCTGGGACACGAGCTACGCCGCGGCGCTGACCGTGATCCTCCTCGTCGTCCTCGTCGCCGTCTCGGTGCTGCAGGTGACCGTGCTCGACAAGCGGATCCACTACCGGTGACGGGGGCCACGCCAGCACCGGGCACCACCGCCACACGCCTCGTCGATTCGCGCACCCGGCTCGACCACCTGCTCGTGACCGCCGGCGCCTGGCTGCTCGCCCTGCTCTGGATCCTGTCGCTGCTCTTCGCGCTCTGGGCCGCCTTCCACCCGCCGCTCTACGCCGCCCGCTTCGATCCCGAAGCCCCCCTGACGCTCGACAATTTCAGCCGGGCCATGGCCGCGGCACCGTTCGCCCGCTACATGCTGAACACCCTCGTGCTGGTCACCATGACCCTGGCCGGACAGCTCGTGATCAGCACGCTCGCCGCCTTCGCCTTCGCCCGGCTCGAGTTTCGTGGCCGCGACCTGCTGTTCTTTCTGGTCCTCATCCAGCTGATGATCACGCCGGACGTGCTCCTCGTCGAGAACTACCGGATCGTCGGCGCGCTCGGCATCCTGGACACGATCCTCGCCATCGGCCTGCCCTACATGGCCTCGGCCTTCGGCATCTTCCTCCTGCGCCAGACCTTCAAGACGGTACCACGGGAGCTCGACGATGCCGCCCGGATCGAGGGCTGCACGATGCTCGGCATCCTCTGGCGGGTCTACGTTCCCCTGGCGCGGCCGATCTACGTCGCCTTCGGCCTGGTCTCGGTGAGCGTCCACTGGAACAACTTCCTCTGGCCGCGGATCGTCACGAGTTCGGTCGAGACCCGTCCGGTGACCGTCGGCCTCCAGGTGTTCGCCTCGGTCGACCAGGGCATCGACTGGTCGATCATCTCGGCCGCCACGCTGTTCACCTCGGCCCCGCTCCTGCTCGCCTTCCTGCTCTTCCAGCGACAGTTCGTGCAGAGCTTCATGCGGGCTGGCATAAAATAGACGACCTCGGACCAGGGCATGAACGGGAAACGCGCCATGCGGGATCGGCAGCAAGGGGAGCGAACACCGGGACGGCCGACGGCGGAGGCCGTCCGGCGGGGCGCCGCCGGACTCGGCGATCTCTGGTGGTGGTTTCTTGCCCGCGGCCTGCTCGCCGGCCTGCTCGGCATCTGCCTCGTGGTCTGGCCGGGCTGGAGCGTCGAGGTGCTCACCGTGGTGCTCGGCTTCTTCCTGCTGATCGACGGCGTCGCCGGGCTGGTCGGCACGATGCGCGTCCGCCAGACCGCCGCCAGCCTCGCCCCGGCGCTGATCAGCCTCGTCATCGGCGGCGTGCTCCTGCTCTGGCCCGGCGCCACGCTGCGCATGCTGCTGATCGTGGTCGGCGTCTGGGCATTGGTCGGCGGGCTCGGCTACCTCCTCGCGGGGTTCGGCGGGCTCGGCTACCGCCGCGCGGGGATCGGCGGGCTCGGCTACCGCCGCGCGGGGGTCGGCGGGCTCGGCTACCGCCGCGCCGGACGCGTCGCGAGCGAGGGCATCGGCCACTTGCGGGTCATCGGCGCGACGATCACGGCGATCGGCATCGTGCTCGTCCTCTGGCCCGCCTCCGGCATCGTCACCGTCGCCTGGATCCTGGCCGGCGCCGCCTTCGTCATCGCTCTCGTGCTGATCTTCCTCGCCATGCGGCTGAAGCGGCTCCGCGACCGGACCAGGGCCGGGATCTGACCATGCGTTGCCGGTGCCGAAGCTCGCCACCGTCGCGACAGTCGTCGCCGCCGGTCAGCGCCCGACCCTGGCCAGCACGTCCGCCCTGAGGAAGCGCTCGACCACCAGCATGAAGGCGATCGACGGCACCAGCAGGATGAGCGCGGTGATCGAGGCGATCTGGTAGTTGCCGCCGGCGCTGGCGCTGTAGAGCAGGAGCGGCAGGGTCTGCACGTCCGGCGCGCCGACGAAGAACGTGCCGGTGAACTCGTCGAGCGACTCGAGGAAGACGAAGATGGCGCTGGCCATCAGGCCGGGGGCGGCGAGCGGCACGGTGATCGTCCCGAAGGTGCGCAAGGCGCCGGCGCCGATATTGCGCGCCGCCTCCTCGAGCTCGCGCTCGACCGCGGCGAAGGCCGCCGTGGCGATCCAGACGGCATAGACCAACCCGTGCGTGGTGTGCACCAGGATGACCCCGGCATAGCTGCCGTTCAGGCCGAGACCGTAAAAGATCTTCGCGATATTGATGTAGACGGGCAGGTTCGGGAAGGCCTGCGGCAGCAGGAAGGCGAGCAGGATCAGGCTCCTGGCCGGCAGCCGCAGCCGGGCCAGCGCATAGCCCGCCGGCACCGCCAGCGCCAGCGACAGCACC
>JBKECN010000024.1:0-196549 GCA_047974565.1 Actinomycetales bacterium | reverse complement strand
GTGTTCGCCGACGCCGACGCCGATGGGGTGCCCGACGACACCAACAACGACCAGGTGATCGACGATCGTGACGCCATCGCCACCACCAGCACCGACACCGACGGCCTCTACCTGTTCACCGACCTACCCTCGGGCACCTACCTCGTCGGCATCCCGGGCTCGAACTGGGAGCGTGGCGAGCCGCTGTTCGGCAGTCTGCCGTCCACCACGGTCAGCAGCGACCCCGGCGACGACGTCGACGAGGACAACAACGGTGCCGACAACGGCTCCGGGTATGTGTTGTCGGGCCCGGTGGTGCTGGGACCGTTCGCCCCGACCGGGGAGACCGGGCCGGACAACGACCCGAACGCCGACAACCTGTCCAACCTCACCGTCGACTTCGGTTTCCACTCACCGGTTTTCGACCTGGCACTGCGCAAGACGATCGCCAGCACACCGAGCCCGATGGTCTTCGGCGCGGTCGTCACGTACAAGATCGAGGTCTTCAACCAGGGAGAGGTGGACGCCAAGGACCCGGTGATCGTCGACTACATCCCCAGCGGGATGACCTTGGCCGACCCCGACTGGACCGCGCAGCCGGACGGCACAGCCACGTATCAGTACCACGGTGTCATCCCCGCGGGCGGCTCCGCCTCGATCACGGTGGCCATGAAACTGGTTCGCTCCGGCACGGCCACCAACGTCGCCGAGATCGCCGAGGCGACACCGGTCGACGACTCCGGCGCGGTGCTGGTGATGCCGAACTCCGAGCCACTGCCTGACGTGGACTCGATTCCCGGCAGCGACGCCGGCGGCAACGACCCGTCCATCGACGACGCCATCGATCTCACCCCGAACACCGGTGACGAGGACGACAGTGACCCGGCGACGCTGCAGGTGCTGCTGACCCCCACGTCGGCGCCGCCGCCGCAGACCCGCCCCACGCCGACCCCGACTCCGACGCCGACCCCGACGCGGACCGTTACCCAGCCTGGGCAGTTGGCCTATACCGGGGTACAGACCGCGTTGATCATGTCTCTGGCCTCGGCGATGCTGCTGCTCGGGGTGGCCCTGGTCTCCCGGCGGCGTCGCAGGGCCTGACCGGCTCCGGCGTCGCTCGCCGGTACGACGTTCAGCCGGAAACCCGCTGGCTGAACGTCCGTCCGGCATCGCCCGGGGCAAGCGTGCCGTCGATCACCTCCGACTGAACCTGGTAGTACACCAGGCGCACGTCCGGGTCGAAGTCCTGGTCGAAGTTCGCGAAGTACCCCTGGCTGCTGGCGACCACCGCGGCCAGGTCCTGCTCCACCTGGGGCAACATCGTCGGCGGCCCGACGGCGGCGTTCACCGAGGACACACTGAACAGGCCCTGCAGGTGCTGCTGGGACGGGGTCGAGGTGAGGAAGTCGATGAGGGCCGCCGCCTGATCCTGGTGCGCGGAGCCGGCGGAGATGTACAGGCCCTCGGAGTAGGCGTACTGGCGGCCGGTTCCGGTCGGGAAGAGGAAAACTCCGGTGGTGTCGGCGTCCAGTCCCTCGCCGACGGCCTGGGCCAGGAAATCGTCCCCCTCGAGTTGCATCGCCGCGCCCCCGTGGGCGAACTCGTAGGCGGCCTGGTGCTGGGTCAACGACCTGGTCTGCGGGTGGGCGAACTCAGTGGTGTACTGCCGGAAGATGGTGAACGCCGACGCCACGCACTCCTGGTCCCAGGTGACCTCCAGGGCGGTGAGCCGGTCGGTCAGATCCGAGCCGCACTCGGCCTCCACCAGGTTGTCCAGCAGCCGGGCCGAATGCCACTCGCTCGCCGCGCCCACCGAGAAGGGAGTGATCCCGGCGCCGTCCAACTGTCGGGCCAGTTCGGTGAGCTCGGTCACGGTGGTGGGGCCCGGTGAGACGCCGGCGTCGGCGAAGAGTTTCTTGTTGTAGAAGAGCGCCCAACCGCGGATCAGCCAGGGGGTGCCATAGGTCGAGCCCTCTCGCCGGTAGGGGGCCACCAAGGGATCGCGGAACCGCTCGTCCCAGCCGTACTGCGCGTAGTACGAGTCGAGTTGAGCGGCCAGCCCGTCGTCGACATAGCCGCCGCCGTAGGCGGGTGCCGCCCACGCGGAATAGACGTCGGGCAGCGAACCCGAGTCCACCGCCTCGGTGAGCGCCTTCTTTTGGTCGTCTCCAAAATAATAGGTGACCTGGACCTGCTGACCCGGGTTCTCCTGCTGATACTGGACGAGCAACTCGTCCAGCCCTCGTTGCTGGGCATCGTTGAGGACGGGCAGCCAGATGCTCACCGTCGCGTCGGCCAAGGGTGTCGGGCCGGTGGAGGGGGACGCCGAGGCGCCCGAGCCGGAGCCGGCGGTTGAGTCGGCGCCCGGGCCGAGCAGCCGGATCGCGCCCACCACCGCTAGGACGAGGACGACCACCGCCGCCGCGGCGATCAGTATTCGGTTCCGGCCACGGCGCGACCGTCCATCGCGGTCAGCTGCGACCGCCCGTCCGGGGGAGGCAGGGGAGGCCTCGGGCGACTCCACGTGGGTGGACGCCGGGTCGCTGATCCCAGCACCAGAGGCTGCCGAATCGCCGAGCCCGGCAGCACCGCGTGCCGGGTCGGGAGGAACGACCGGCATCGGGTCGGTCGGCGCCGGCGGGGAGGACGTCGGCTCATCGCGTGCCGACCGGGTGGGTGACTGATCGGCGGGCGCGGGGTTGGCGGGGGCTAGGTGAGTAGGCGCGGGGTTGGCGGGCGCTGGGTTGGTGGGAACCGGCTCGGTGGGCGCTGGATCGGTGAGTAGCGACGGGTCGGACGTCGCCTCGGCTGTCACGCTGGGCAGCGGGGCGGTCCGGGCGGGGTCCTGCGATTCGATGGCGGACGCTCCCGAATCGCCCGTGGTAGGCACGAAGGCACTGGAACTGGCACTGGAACTGGCACTGGCACTCGCACCAGCGTCGGCACCGGCACCGACGGGCCCGCTTTCGGTGCTCTCCCGCACGGGCGGGATTCGGTCCTGGATCGGGTCGTCCCCGGACTCCAGCGCCGCAGCGTCGTGCAGTCCGTCGGCCAGCACCGCGCCCAGGCAGATGTCGTGCTTGGGGTGGGTGTCCACCGCGATGCGGGCAGCAAAGGCCTCCCGTAGCAGTTCACCGGCCAACGGGATCCGCGAACTGCCACCACACAGCACGATCGAGTGCAGTTCCTCGGCGCGCAGTTGTGCCGACTCCAGGGCGCGGCCCACCGCCGACACCGTCTCGGCCAGCACTGGCCGCAGCCGCTCCTCCAGCTCAGCTCGGGTCACCCGCACGGTGGTGCTGAGCCCGGGCAGGTCCACCGGCACTGCGGCGTCCACGTCGCTGGATAGGGACTCCTTGGCCTCCACGCAATCCCGCTTCAGCCGGATCATCGCGCGCAGCGTCCCCGGGTCGTCCAGGTCCAAGCCTGCGGTGTTAAGGTTCGCCGCGACCAACTGGAACATCGCCTCGTCGAAGTCCACCCCACCGAGCCGCTCGATGCCCTGCGGGCTGCCCAGCATCCGCACCGAGTCCCGGGATGCGCCCTCGGCCGTCTTCTTCAGCAGGCAGATGTCGAACGTGCCGCCACCCAGGTCGTACACGGCCACGGTGGACCCCACCGGCACCCGGGTCTGGCTCGTGTAGTGCAGCGCGGCCGCGACAGGCTCGGGCAGCAATCGGGCTGAGGACGCCCCCGCGAGGTCCAGGGCCTGCTGCATGAGTTCGAGCCGATAGCCACCCCACGCCGCCGGGTGGGTGACGGTGATGGCCGCCGGTGGCTCGTCCAGCCGCTCCGTCGCCACCTCGATGACGTGGCTCAGCACCCGCGCGGTGAGCAGTTGAGCCGAGAAGGGCGACCCACCCAACAGCAATGGCACGTGATCGCCGAAGCGGCGCTTGAATTCGCGTGCGGCGCGGCCCGGGTCCGCCAGTGCCCGTCGCTCCGCCGGCTCGCCGACGACGAACGTGCCCTGCGCATCCAGGAAGACCACCGAGGGAATCTGCATCGCCCGGTTGCCCAGACCCAGCATCTCCGGGACGCCTCCGGGACGAAGGGTGGCGGCAGCAGTGAAAGTGGTGCCGATGTCAACGCCGAGGTGGTACGCCATGCCCCTCCCTCGATCGGCCGACCCGTTGCGGCGGTCGCAACCCGAACGAGCCGCCGTCCCGTCGCCGTGATACCGACCCGCCGTCGTGCGAACCACTCTGGCGTAACTCCAGGCCGGGCACAATCATCGGCGGCCTGGACAGTCCATGGTCAGCGACAGGCTCGGGATAATCCGCCGAACCGCTCGCGCCCCGAGGATCGGGGCGCGAGCGGCGGCCAGGGCACGGTGCTGGTCACCCCTTGACGCAGACCACCTGACGCAGGGTCGCCACCACCTCGACCAGGTCGGACTGCGCCGCGATGACCTGGTCGATGTCCTTGTAGGCGCCGGGGATCTCGTCCAGCACCCCGGCGTCCTTACGGCACTCGACCCCTTCGGTCGCCTGGACAAGATCGGCGACCGAGAAGGTCTTCTTGGCCTTGGCCCGCGACATCCGCCGACCCGCGCCGTGCGAGGCCGAGCAGTACGAGGCCGGGTTGCCCTTGCCCCGCACCACGTACGAACGGGTGCCCATCGATCCCGGGATCAACCCCAGGTCGCCGTCCCCGGCCCGGATCGCGCCCTTACGGGTGACCAGCATCGGCACGCCGTCGATCTCCTCCTCGGCCACGTAGTTGTGGTGGCAGGAGATCGGCTGCTCGAACACGACCGCCCGGGTGGGGAACTGCTCCACCAGGGCCTGGCAGACCAGGGCGAGCATCACCGCCCGGTTGCGGGCCGCGTACTCCTGCGCCCAGGTGAGGTCCCGCCGGTAGGCGTCCATCTGCGGGGTGCCGGCCAGGAACACCGCCAGGTCCCGGTTCGGGGCGTCCGCGTTGTGCGGCAGCGCCCGGGCAGTGGCCATGTGCCGCTCGGCCAGCTCCTTGCCGATGTTCCGTGACCCGGAGTGCAGCATCACCCAGACCCGGTCGTCGGTGTCGAGGCAGACCTCGATGTAGTGGTTCCCGCCGCCGAGGGTGCCCACCTGACGCGCGGCCTTGCCCGCCAGCTGCTGAACACCCACGTCGAGCCCGTCGAAACGAGCCCAGAAGGCGTCCGCCCCCCGCGCCAAGCCCTGTGCGGTCGGACCGGCTCCCGTGGTCGCCAGCCGCGCCACCCGCACCGGCTCACGATGGGAGTTGAAGCCGACCGGGACAGCCCGCTCGATCGCCCGCCGCAGCGGCGCCAGGTCGTCCGGCAGGTCGGCAGCCACCAGGTCGGTGAGCACCGCGGACATCCCGCAGCCGATGTCGACGCCCACGGCCGCAGGGGCCACCGCGTCCTGCATGGCGATCACCGAGCCGACCGTGGCGCCCTTGCCCAGGTGCACGTCCGGCATCACCCGCACGCCGTGCACCCAGCGCAGCGAGGCGATCTCCCGCAGCTGCCGCAGCGCCTGCGGCTCGACCTCGTAGGGGTGAGCCCACATCAGGGTCGAGGCCTTGGCTCCGGGAAGCTCGGTGGGGAACTCGGCGGTGTGGATGCTGGTCATGACTCTCTCGCGGTCTCCTGGTCACCCCAACGGCCCTGCCCAGACGACGGGCTGGGGACCGGGAGGGGGAGGCTGGTGGCGCCGGCGGGTGCCAGGCGCTCCACGAGTGTGATCGGTGTCGGTTCGGATGTCAGGCGGTTTTCGCGCGCGCACGGTTGGGCGCGCCCGAACGGGCCCACGTCGCCTTGCTCGGGATCACCACCTCCCACCTGCAGACCGCCGACAGAGCCGCATGGGTGGCGTCCAAAGTGAGCAATCTGTCGTGGCACGGCCTCTGGACCGGGTGTCTGGTACGCGCCTCCAGGTCAGTAGTCTTGGCGGGCGATCGCTTGCAGATGAGTTTCGACGCGATCGGCGAACTCAGGGCAATTGACGTCGCGAAGATGCTTGGGCATGTCGACGCTGTTTCTTTTCTCCACGTGGTAACGCAGTTGCTTCTTGACGGCGTCGTGGATCAGCGCAGGTCTGGAGGTGAACGGCACGAGCACGGTGGACTGCCGTGACACCGGGCTCCCGCGGGGGAAATGGCGATGGATGGCGGATTTGGTGCACGCGTGCAGCGGCGATGCGGGACAGGCGCGCCCGACCTGATGGCTCTGGTGTACGCAAATGTGTCTGTGGGACGCAATTGTGTTCAGTGGGATGGTCTGGTTGTCTCGTGCGTCTCGCCTGTCCCTGGTGCATCGTGGCGTAGGGGAGGGTGAGCCGGGTGTGGTCCAAACCGGTCCCCGACGTGCGATGGCCTCGGTTGGCTCCCGGGCGAGCAGGGTTGGCGTGGCTGGGTCGCCGCCTGGAGTGTCGCGCGGGACTGGTATGAGCACGGTGTTCTTGGCCAGCAGGTCCCGAACCTGGCGCGTCTTTTCGCCGGCCCACTCGGGATGCTGCTTCCGAAGGTGATAAAGCACCTCAGCCATGATGTCTTCGGTCCAGAACACCTGAAATGGTCGGTCATCTCCCGTGGTGTAGATGACCCCGATCCAGTCCCGCAAATATCGGCTATACCAGACATTGGCGTCCACGATGACGCCGACGGGTCCCCTGCTCCGCATGACCGACACCCTCTTATATCGGCCAGGCGGGCAGGGTTACATCACGTCGTCTTCCAGTTCCCGACGAGCCTCGAAGGCCGCAAGTTCTCTGTCGCGCCGGGCGCGCCGCTGCGCGAGCACGTCTCGGGACTTGACGCGGTAGTGACTGCCGACCTTGTGTGCAGGAAGGGTGCCGTCAGCGATCAACTTCATCACCGTTGGTCGTGACAGGCCCAGGAGCGAGGCAGCCGTGGCCGGAGTGACTTCCTCGGGTATGGCCGAGATCGTGATCGAGCCGCCGTCGACCACCCCGCTCAACAACTGCTGCAGGAGGAGCCCAAGTTCTCGGGGAAGTGGTTGCGCGGGCCGATCGTCTCGACCGACGGCCAGGAACCCTGGGGGACCCTCAAGCGTGTCAAGCACACTTTGCGCCTGCGACCGCTCCACCTCGGTGGTGAGTAGTCGGTTGCCCGTGGGCGTGGCCATGCTTCCTCCTCGGTCGCGTCTTGCGGAACCTGCCGTTCAGGCGCTTCTGTAGCAACATCGGCAAGCCTGGGGCGCAACTTCAGATACCACTGTAGATAGTTGCTTTTATATCTGCAAGAGGGTTGAAGGGCTGTCGTGGACAGGTCGGGCTCTGGATCGGGATCTTGGCTGCTCGCTGCGTGCGCGGTCGCGCCGCGTCTGCGGCTGCTAGTCACGCCGCGCTCGGTTCGGTGAACCGGCTGCGACCGACGAACCTTCGATTTGAGCTGTGAACCCGCTGCGGCGTACCCTTACCGAGCCGAAGACCGCCGGTTGTCGCCTGCCCTCGTGGCAGACGGCCGAAGGCCCACGAAAGTGGCGTCCAGCGCAGGTGCCCGTCAGTTCGATCATTGCCAGTCTGCGCAGTGGTCGTGCCCCGTGCCCCTGCGCGGGGCTTTCGCTTTCCTGGGCCGGAACTGCCGGCATCCACCCAGGAAGGAGCGCCATGGCAAAGCCTGACAAGGTCGCCGCGGTCGCCGAGCTCGCGGAGAAGTTCTCCAGCTCGAACGCCGGGGTGCTCACCGAGTACCGAGGACTGACCGTCGGTCAGCTGAAGACTCTGCGCACCTCGCTGGGGGAGGACGCCACGTACGTAGTGGCGAAGAACACGCTCACCGCCATCGCGGCCAAGGAAGCCGGCGTCGACGCCTTCGACGGCCAGCTAGCCGGCCCGACGGCCATCGCCTTCGTCACCGGGGATCCGGTGTCGGTGGCCAAGAGCCTGCGTGACTTCGCCAAGGCCAACCCCCAGCTCGTCATCAAGTCCGGCTACATCGACGGCAAGTCGCTGAGCCAGGACGAGGTCACCAAGCTCGCCGACCTCGAATCCCGCGAGGTGCTGCTGGCCAAGCTGGCTGGCGCCATGAAGGCCAAGCACACCCAGGCGGCGTACCTGTTCAACGCGCCCCTGTCCCAGCTTGCCCGCACCGTCGACGCGCTGCGCGCCAAGGTTGCCGAGGGTGCGCCCGCGGCTGCCGAGGCTCCCGCCGCCGAGGACTCAGCCGAGGGCTGAGCCCACCCCAAGGGGCCCGCGCCGACAGGCCGCGTCCCGACCCGGTGGGCCACCCCGGCACACCGTTCGACCAGTACAGGCCCAGCACGGGCCACCAACGAGGAAGGACCGCCACCCATGGCGAAGCTCAGCACCGACGAGCTGCTCGACGCGTTCAAGGACATGACCCTGCTCGAGCTGTCGGAGTTCGTGAAGAAGTTCGAGGAGACCTTCGACGTCACCGCCGCCGCCCCCGTCGCGGTCGCCGCTGCCGGCGCCCCCGCCGGTGGTGGTGGCGAGGCCGAGGCCGAGGAGGAGAAGGACGAGTTCGACGTCATCCTCCTCGCGGCCGGCGACAAGAAGATCCAGGTCATCAAGGAGGTGCGCGCGCTCACCTCGCTCGGCCTCAAGGAGGCCAAGGACCTCGTCGACGGCGCCCCCAAGCCCGTCGTGGAGAAGGTCAACAAGGAGGCCGCCGAGAAGGCCAAGGCTGCCCTCGAGGGCGCCGGCGCCTCCGTCGAGGTCAAGTGAGACCGAGGCACTCTCGCGCCGCCTGACCGCGGATGCATCGAAGGCCCCCACCGGGAACGGTGGGGGCCTTCGGCGTCGCGGTCATACGCTGCCCAGCGCTGCTGCTGCGGGCCGCGGGCTACGGTCTGCCAACGTCGTCACATATCGCGACGTTGGCAGACCCTTAAGCCTCGGGGTCGGCCCTTACGCTCTGGGACGCCGGCCTTACGCCCTGGGTGCCCGGTCAGGTCAGCTTTCGTCCGCCTGCCACAGGTCCGGGCCGAAGACCTCGTACTGGATCGCCTTGGCCGGCACCCCGGCCTCGATGAGCTGCGAGCGCACCGACTGCATGAAGGGCACCGGCCCACACAGGTAATAGTCCGCATCGCCGGGCAGGTCGATGGTGGACAGGTCCATCAGGCCGCGGTGGATGGTGCCGGCGCCCACCGCGCCCTCGTCGTCCTCGTAGAAGGTGTGCAGCCGGGCATTGCTCAGGGCAGCCACGTCCGCCTCGATCTGGCTGCGCAGCGCGAACGACGGCTCGCGCGAATCTGCGTGCAGCACAGTGACATCCAGCGTCGACTCAGCCAGCGCCAAGTGCGAGAGCATGCCGGCGCTGGTGGTGCAGCCGATCCCCGCGGTGCAGAACACCACCGGGGTGCCGCCGTCGTCCAGGACGATGGCGCCGAAGGGCAGCGAGGTGACCACGACGTCACCGACGCCGACCGTGTCCAGCAGCAGGTTGGAGACCTCGCCGGCCGGGGTCTCCCGCTCGCGGACCCGCTTGACGGCGAAGGCCCGGGTGCGGCCGTTGTCGGCGCGGGTGAGGGAGTACTGGCGTGGCTGCTTGGTGCCGTCTGGCATGTCCATCAGCAGGGTGACGAACTGGCCCGGAAGCGAGGTCTTGACGATCCGGTTGTCGATCCGGCCGACGACGTACTCGGTGACGTCCGGGCTGAACTCGTTCTTCTCCAGCACCTCCCACGGACGGTAGATCGTCTCCGGGCTCACCCCGCGGGCCGAGTAGAGCCCGCGTTCGATGTTGATGAGGTCGCTGGCCATCAGCCAGTACACCTCCTCCCAGGCCGCCGCCACGTCCGGGGTCACCGCCTCGCCGAGCACGTCCACGATCGCCCAGAAGAGGTTGTCGTGCACGATCTGGTAGTCGTCCGCCTTGATCCCCAGCGCCGCATGCTTGTGGGCGATCCGGGTGAGCAGGGACAGCGGTGAGGAGTCCGGGTTCTTCACCAGCCAGGTGGCGTAGATGGCGATCGAGCCGGCCAGCGACTGGCGCTGCTCCCCCGAGGCCTGGTTGCCCCGGTTGAACGTGCCGTCCAGCAGTTCGGGGTGTTCGGCGAACATGTGGGCGTAGAACCGGGTGGCGATCTCACCGATGTTCTCCCCGACGACGGGCAAGGTCGCCTCGATCACGGGACGGGCGGTGGGTGACAGCATCGAGCTCCTCCAGGGGGACGGGTGTGCTGATTTCTCGGGTGCGTGCCCGACACCTACCGCATCGGGCGGGATCCGATCTCGTACTGCGTCGGGGAACCCGGCGAGTCTTGCATCGAGTGGATCGGGTTTTTCTATCGCAAGCCCGAATAATCTAGCGCATCGACCGTTCGTAGCGGCTTGCGCAAACCGCTCGGCGAAAGGTGGTCGATACGGGCGCGAATCTCGCCCAATCCGCGCGTACATCTTGACGAAGGCCGTCCCGGGCTTCATCGTTGTCGTTCGCAGCGCCTGTTCGCTCCGGCGTGCTGGGCACCGATTTGGTCGCCCGCCCGGAGCCCGTTGGACAGGTGTTGACTTCCGTGCGCAAGTTCGGTAGGCTGTCGCGTTGCGCCTCGCTGTGTGCCCCTGGACCGGACCGTGCTCGACCTGCCAGAACTTGCCAGAACCGAGACCGTGCTTGACACGGGCCCCTCAGCGTGCGCTCTCACCACACCGCTGGCCCGTGGAAGGATCACTCTTGGCAGCCTCGCGCACCGCGTCCGCCGTCAGCCCAACCCGTCCGGGTGGCACCCGTATTTCTTTCGCCAAGATTCACGAACCACTTGAGGTTCCGCACCTACTCGCTTTGCAGACGAACTCGTTCGACTGGCTGCTGGGCAACGAGCGCTGGCAGGAGCGGGTGGCTGACGCCCTCGACGCCGGCCGCAATGACGTGCCCACCACGTCCGGCCTGGAGGAGATCTTCGAGGAGATCTCCCCGATCGAGGACTTCTCCGGCTCGATGTCCCTGTCGTTCCGCGACCATCACCTCGAGCCGCCGAAGTACTCCCTGGAGGAGTGCAAGCAGCGCGACATGACGTACGCGCAGCCGCTCTTCGTGACCGCCGAGTTCATGAACGCGAACACCGGCGAGATCAAGTCGCAGACCGTCTTCATGGGCGACTTCCCGATCATGACCGACCGGGGCACCTTCGTCATCAACGGCACCGAGCGTGTCGTGGTGTCCCAGCTCGTGCGGTCCCCGGGCGTGTACTTCGAGCGCACCCCGGACAAGACGTCCGACAAGGACATTTACACCGCCAAGGTGATTCCAGGCCGCGGTGCCTGGCTGGAGTTCGAGATCGACAAGCGCGACCAGGTCGGTGTGCGCATCGACCGCAAGCGCAAGCAGTCCGTCACGGTGCTGCTCAAGGCGATGGGCTGGACGGAGTCGCAGATCCGCGAGGAGTTCGGCGAGTTCGAGTCGATGAACGCCACCCTCGAGAAGGACCACACCGCAGATCAGCGCGAGGCCCTGCTCGACATCTACCGCAAGCTCCGCCCGGGCGAGCCGCCCACGGAGGAGGGCGCCCAGAACCTGCTGGACAACCTCTACTTCAACGCCAAGCGCTACGACCTGGCCAAGGTCGGCCGGTACAAGCTCAACAAGAAGCTGGGCCTGGACGAGCCGCTGGACGCGGGCACGCTGTCCATCGACGACATCGTCGCGTGCATCCGCTACCTGGTGAGCCTGCACGCGGGCAAGACCTCTCTGCCCGGTGTGCGTGACGGCGAGCCGGTCGAACTGCGCGTCGAGACCGACGACATCGACCACTTCGGCAACCGCCGCCTGCGTAACGTCGGTGAACTCATCCAGAACCAGGTGCGCACCGGCCTGTCCCGGATGGAGCGCGTCGTCCGCGAGCGGATGACCACTCAGGATGTCGAGGCGATCACCCCGCAGACCCTGATCAACATCCGCCCCGTGGTGGCCTCGATCAAGGAGTTCTTCGGCACCTCGCAGTTGTCGCAGTTCATGGACCAGACCAACCCGCTGGCCGGTCTGACCCACAAGCGGCGGCTGTCCGCGCTCGGCCCGGGTGGTCTGTCCCGTGACCGCGCGGGCATGGAGGTGCGCGACGTGCACCACTCCCACTACGGCCGGATGTGCCCGATCGAGACCCCGGAAGGGCCGAACATCGGTCTGATCGGCTCGCTGAGCAGCTTCGGGCGGATCAACCCGTTCGGTTTCGTCGAGACGCCCTACCGCAAGATCGTCGACGGGGTCGTCACCGACGAGGTGGTGTACCTGTCCGCCGACCAGGAGGACGACTACGTCATCGCCCAGGCGAACGCCCCGCTGACCGAGGACAACCGGTTCGCCGAGGCCCGCGTGCTGGTGCGGGCCCGCGGCGGCGAGGCGGAGTTCGTCCCCGACGCCGAGGTCGACTTCATGGACGTCTCGGCCCGGCAGATGGTCTCCGTGGCCACCGCGATGATCCCGTTCCTCGAGCACGACGACGTGAACCGGGCCCTGATGGGCTCGAACATGCAGCGTCAGGCCGTGCCGCTGGTGCGGGCCGAGCGCCCGCTCGTGGGCACCGGCATGGAGAAGCACGCGGCGGTCGACGCCGGTGACGTGATCGTGGCCGAGAAGGCCGGCGTGGTCACCGAGGTGAGCGCCGACCTGGTCACCGTCGCCCAGGACGACGGCACCTCCCGTTCCTACGGGCTGGCCAAGTTCGAGCGGTCCAACCAGGGCACCTCGTACAACCAGCGGGTGCTCGTCGACGAGGGTGAGCGGCTCGAGGCCGGTGCGGTGATCGCCGACGGCCCGTCCACCGACGAGGGCGAACTCGCCCTGGGCAAGAACCTGCTGGTGGCGTTCATGTCCTGGGAGGGTCACAACTTCGAGGACGCGATCATTCTGTCCCAGCGTCTGGTGCAGGACGACGTGCTCTCCTCGATCCACATCGAGGAGCACGAGGTCGACGCTCGCGACACCAAGCTCGGTGCCGAGGAGATCACCCGGGACATCCCGAACGTCTCCGAGGAAGTGCTGGCCGATCTCGATGAGCGCGGCATCATCCGGATCGGTGCCGAGGTCGTCCCGGGCGACATCCTGGTCGGCAAGGTGACCCCCAAGGGGGAGACCGAGCTGACCCCGGAGGAGCGGCTGCTGCGGGCGATCTTCGGCGAGAAGGCCCGCGAGGTGCGTGACACCTCGCTGAAGGTGCCGCACGGTGAGTCCGGCACGGTGATCGGCGTCAAGGTCTTCGACCGTGAGGACGGTGACGAACTCCCGCCCGGCGTCAACCAGCTGGTCCGGGTGTACATCGCTCAGAAGCGCAAGATCACCGATGGTGACAAGTTGGCCGGCCGCCACGGCAACAAGGGCGTCATCTCCAAGATCCTGCCGGTGGAGGACATGCCCTTCCTCGAGGACGGCACCCCGGTCGACATCATCCTCAACCCGCACGGTGTGCCGCGACGGATGAACATCGGCCAGGTGCTGGAGACCCACCTCGGGTGGGCCGCCTCGCGCGGCTGGAAGATCGAGGGAGCCCCCGAGTGGGCCGAGCACCTCAGCGACGACAAGCGGGACGTGCTGCCGGGTACCCCGGTGGCCTCGCCGGTCTTCGACGGCGCCCACGAGGGCGAGATCGAGGGGCTGCTGGAGTCCACCCTGCCCACCCGTGACGGGGTTCGTCTGGTCGGCAAGGACGGCAAGGCCCGCCTCTTCGACGGTCGCTCCGGTGAGCCGTTCCCCGAGCCGGTCAGCGTCGGCTACATGTACATCCTCAAGCTCCACCACCTCGTGGATGACAAGATCCACGCCCGCTCCACCGGCCCGTACTCGATGATCACCCAGCAGCCGCTGGGCGGTAAGGCGCAGTTCGGTGGCCAGCGGTTCGGCGAGATGGAGGTGTGGGCCCTGGAGGCCTACGGCGCCGCCTACGCGCTGCAGGAACTGCTGACGATCAAGTCCGACGACGTGCCGGGCCGGGTCAAGGTGTACGAGGCCGTCGTCAAGGGCGAGAACATCCCCGAGCCAGGCATCCCGGAGTCCTTCAAGGTGCTCATCAAGGAGATGCAGTCTCTCTGCCTCAATGTCGAGGTGCTCTCCGCGGACGGCACGATGATCGAGATGCGCGACTCGGACGACGATGTCTTCCGGGCCGCCGAAGAACTCGGCATCGACCTGTCGCGCCGCGAGCCCAGCAGCGTCGAAGAGGTGTAGGTGCCGGTTCCGACAGGTCGCTCCACGCCGGGGTCGCAGCTGCGGCCCCGGCGGGAGCACCCGGCGCGGGGCAGCGTCCCGCCGGAACCCGCCCGCGAGCCGGAAGCGGCTCGCGCGGCCCGAACCCCCAGTGCGGCCACCACGGCCGCCGACTGCGGGCCACAACTGAACGTGACGAGTGTGAATCGAAAGCAAGGAGCACGTAGTGCTGGACGTTAACTTCTTCGACGAACTCCGAATCGGCCTCGCCTCGGTGGAGAACATCCGGGAGTGGAGCCACGGCGAGGTCAAGAAGCCCGAGACCATCAACTACCGCACGCTCAAGCCCGAGAAGGACGGCCTCTTCTGCGAGAAGATCTTCGGCCCCACCCGGGACTGGGAGTGCTACTGCGGCAAGTACAAGCGGGTGCGCTTCAAGGGCATCATCTGTGAGCGCTGTGGCGTCGAGGTGACCCGCGCCAAGGTGCGTCGTGAGCGGATGGGCCACATCGAGCTGGCCGCTCCGGTCACCCACATCTGGTACTTCAAGGGCGTGCCCAGCCGCCTGGGATACCTGCTCGACCTGGCTCCGAAGGACCTGGAGAAGGTCATCTACTTCGCCGCCTACATGATCACCTGGGTGGACGAGGAGGGTCGTCACCGCGACCTGCCCTCGCTGCAGGCCCAGATGGAGGTGGAGAAGAAGCAGGTCGGCGACAAGCGCGACGCCGACATCGACGCCCGCGCCAAGAAGCTCGAGGCCGACCTCGCCGAACTCGAGGCCGAGGGCGCCAAGGCCGACGTGCGCCGTCGGCTCCGCGAGTCCGCCGAGCGCGAGATGAACGCGATCCGCCGCCGGGCGGACGCCGAGATCGACCGGCTCGACCAGGTCTGGACCCGGTTCGCCAACCTCAAGGTCTCCGACCTCGAGGGCGACGAGATGCTGTACCGCCAGCTGCGCGACCGCTATGGCATGTACTTCGAGGGCTCGATGGGTGCCCAGGCGATCCAGAAGCGCCTGGAGACCTTCGACCTGGCCGCCGAGGCCGAGTCGCTCAAGGAGATCATCGCCACCGGCAAGGGGCAGCGTAAGACCCGTGCGCTCAAGCGGCTCAAGGTGGTCTCGGCCTTCCTCACCACCTCCAACAGCCCGCTGAGCATGGTGCTCGACGCGGTGCCGGTGATCCCGCCGGACCTGCGTCCGATGGTGCAGCTGGACGGTGGCCGGTTCGCCACCTCCGACCTCAACGACCTGTACCGCCGCGTGATCAACCGGAACAACCGGCTCAAGCGACTGCTCGACCTGGGTGCGCCGGAGATCATCGTCAACAACGAGAAGCGGATGCTGCAGGAGGCCGTCGACTCGCTCTTCGACAACGGCCGCCGGGGCCGCCCGGTCACCGGGCCGGGCAACCGTCCGCTGAAGTCGCTGTCCGACATGCTCAAGGGCAAGCAGGGGCGCTTCCGGCAGAACCTGCTCGGTAAGCGCGTCGACTACTCCGGCCGTTCGGTCATCGTCGTCGGTCCGCAGCTCAAGCTGCACCAGTGCGGCCTGCCCAAGCAGATGGCCCTGGAGCTGTTCAAGCCCTTCGTCATGAAGCGGCTGGTCGACCTGAACCACGCGCAGAACATCAAGTCCGCCAAGCGGATGGTGGAGCGGGCCGGCGGGAACAACGCCCGGTACGGCTACGTCTGGGACGTCCTGGAAGAGGCCATCACCGAGCACCCGGTGCTGCTGAACCGGGCGCCGACCCTGCACCGGCTGGGTATCCAGGCATTCGAGCCGCAGCTCGTCGAGGGCAAGGCCGTCCAGATCCACCCGCTGGTGTGTGCGGCCTTCAACGCCGACTTCGACGGTGACCAGATGGCGGTGCACCTGCCGCTGTCCGCCGAGGCCCAGGCCGAGGCCCGGATCCTCATGCTGTCCTCGAACAACATCCTCAAGCCGGCCGACGGCCGGCCGGTGACCATGCCCAGCCAGGACATGATCATCGGGCTGTTCCACCTCACCGGTGAGCGTGCCGGGGCGGTGGGCGAGGGCCGCCAGTTCGGGTCCGTGGCCGAGGCGATCATGGCCTTCGACAACGGCGAGCTGCACATCAACGCCCGCTGCGAGATCCGGTTGCCGGACGCCGTCCTGGACCGGGCCGACGACGAATCCTCGACTCTTGTGGAGACCACCCTGGGCCGGGCGCTGTTCAACGAGATCCTGCCCGGTGACTACGAGTTCGTGAACACCCAGGTGGGCAAGAAGCAGTTGTCCACGATCGTCAACGCGCTCGCCGAGCGGTACCCCAAGGTCACCGTGGCCGCCACCCTGGACGGCCTCAAGGAAGCCGGGTTCTACTGGGCCACCCGGTCCGGCCTCACCGTGGCCATCTCGGACGTGATCACCCCCGCCGGCAAGCAGGAGATCCTGGATCGCACCGAGGTCAAGGCCGAGAAGGTCCAGGAGCAGTTCGAGATGGGCCTGATCACCGACGAGGAGCGGCGCAGCGAACTCATCGACATCTGGACCCAGGCCACCAACGAGGTGGCCGCCGAGCTGGAGACCTCCACCCCGGCGGACAACTCGGTGCACCGGATGGTGACCTCGGGCGCCTCGGGTAACTGGAGCCAGATCCGCCAGATCGCGGGGATGCGTGGCCTGGTGGCCAACCCCAAGGGTGAGATCATCCCGCGCCCGGTCAAGCACAACTTCCGGGAGGGCTTCTCGGTGCTGGAGTACTTCATCTCCAGCCACGGTGCCCGTAAGGGTCTGGCCGACACCGCGCTGCGCACCGCCAACTCCGGGTACCTCACCCGGCGTCTGGTGGACGTCTCCCAGGACGTGATCATCCGCGAGACCGACTGCGGCACCAACCGTGGTCTGGCGCAGACGATCGCGGTGCCCGGCGCGGACGGGACGCTGTTGCGGCACGAGAACGTCGAGACCTCGGTGTACGCGCGGACCCTGTCCGCGGAGGTCACCGGGCCCGACGGTCGGGTGCTTGCCGCGGCCGGCGACGACGTGGGCGACGTGCTCATCGACCGTCTGGTGGCCGCCGGGGTCAGTGAGATCCGGGTGCGCTCGGTGCTCACGTGTGAGTCCAGGGTGGGTACCTGTGCCCGGTGCTACGGCCGGTCGCTGGCCACCGGCAAGCTCGTCGACATCGGTGAGGCGGTCGGCATCATCGCCGCCCAGTCGATCGGTGAGCCGGGTACTCAGCTGACGATGCGGACCTTCCACACCGGTGGTGCCGCGCTGTCCGGTGGTGACATCACCCAGGGTCTGCCGCGTGTGCAGGAGCTCTTCGAGGCTCGTACCCCCAAGGGCATGGCACCGATCGCCGAGGTCACCGGCCGGGTGACGATCGAGGAGACCGACCGGGCCCGCAAGCTCGTGGTCACCCCGGACGACGGCTCGGAGCCGATCGAGCACCTGCTCTCGCGCCGGTCCCGGCTGCTGGTCGAAGAGGGCCAGTCCGTTGAGGTGGGCACTCAGCTCGTCGAGGGTGCCGTCGACCCCAAGCAGGTGCTGCGGATCCTCGGGCCGCGCCAGGCGCAGAAGCACCTGGTGGACGAGGTCCAGCGGGTCTACCGGCAGCAGGGCGTGGGCATCCACGACAAGCACATCGAGGTCATCGTCCGGCAGATGCTTCGCCGGGTGACGATCATCGACGCCGGGCAGTCCAACCTGCTGCCGGGTGAGCTGGTCGAGCGGGTGCGCTTCGAGGCCGAGAACCGTCGGGTGGTCTCCGAGGGCGGCCAGCCCGCGGCCGGGCGTCCCGAGCTGATGGGCATCACCAAGGCCTCGCTGGCCACCGACTCGTGGCTGTCCGCGGCCTCCTTCCAGGAGACCACCCGGGTGCTCACCGAGGCGGCTCTGGGCGCACGCAGCGACAGCCTGCGCGGCCTGAAGGAGAACGTCATCCTCGGTAAGCTCATCCCGGCCGGCACCGGGCTCGACTACTACCGCAACGTGCGGGTCGACCCGACCGAGGAGGCCAAGGCGGCGATGTACTCGATGCCCGGCTACGACGACCTGGAGTACTCCGACTTCGGGTTCGGTTCGGGCCAGGCCGTGCCGCTGGAGGAGTTCGACTCGGGTTACTGACCTGTACACGATCCTGCGGTTCAACGTCAGGATCGTCTCGGCGAAAGCCCCCGTACCCCTGCGGTGCGGGGGTTTTCGCCTGCCGGGAACTCGCCTGGGCGTGCCGTGGCGGTGTTGGCGGCGTGGCCTTGGCTCCGGATGGGTGAATGCGTGCCCCTTACCACCTGCCCCGGCGGCCAGCCGGTTGGGAGCCTCTCGGTATCTGCCGATGGTGATGGTGTGACTCGCCCGGTGAACGCTGCCCTTGGGTCGGCGCTGGTACGCCGGCCTGTCGTCGTGTCACGCTCGGATGATCTCGACCGGCATGTGGCTACCTGGTGGCAGTGGGCGGTGGGGACCCCGATCCCGATCAACCCAGCGACCGACCCCACCGGGGCTCGAGCCGGTCAAGGACAGCCGGCTGGCGTGCTGCCGGGGGAACCGTGGATGGTTGCCACGGCCATGGGGGGCACCCAACACCGGCGGTGGAGCATGCCGGCCGGGCGTCCGCTCTTCGTCCCGGCCTTGTGGGCTATCTCGCTCCCCGTGCTGTTTCTCGGGCGCAGCCCCCGGCTGGGCGCGCTGGAGGCCTTCGTCGAACTGGATGGGGTCGGCCTCGAACTGGTCGAGGTGCCGCTGCGCCAGGTCCCGCTGTCCCTGGCTCCGGGCAACCCGTTTGTCGATGCAGAATCTCCGATGCAGGTCCGCGCCTGCGTCACCGGCCTGTGGGTGCTGACCGAGCCGCTCGCGGCGGGCAACCATGAACTTCGTTACGGGGGAATGTGCCGGGACGGCTTCGCCCATGAGGTGACTGCCCAGATCGAGGCGCTCGCCGCTGCATCGTCAGGCCCCGGGTAGGACCGGCCAAACGTCACCCGGGTAACGATGTGCCGGCCGGGGTGGCGATAGGGGTTGCCGGTGGAGGCCAAAGGTCACCCGGGTCACGATGTTCCGGCCGGGGTGACGATGTGCCGCTGCCGAACGTCACCCGGGTGACGGTGTGCCGCCTGGGGTGCCTATAGGGGTTGCCGGTGGGGGCCAAACGTCACCTGGGTGACGATGTGCCGGCTGGGGTGGCGGTGTGCGGCTGCGGGTGGCTGCCAAACGTCACCTGGGTGACGATGTGTCGCTGCCAAATGTCACCCTGGTGACGATGTGCCGGCTGAGGTGGCGATAGAGGTTGCCGGTGGGGGCCAAAGGTCACCTGGGTGACGATTTGCCGGCTGGGGTGGCGGTGTGCGGCTGCGGGTGGCTGCCGAACGTCACCCGGGTGACGGTGTGCCGCCTGGGGTGGCGATAGAGGTTGCCGGTGGAGGCGAAAGGTCACCTGGGTCACGATGTTCCGGCTGGGGTGGCGGTGTGCGGCTGCGGGTGGCTGCCGAACGTCACCCTGGTGACGATGTGCCGGCTGAGGTGGCGATAGAGGTTGCCGGTGGGGCCCAAACGTCACCTGGGTCACGATGTGCCGCTGCCAAACGTCACCCTGGTGACGATGTGCCGCCTGGGGTGGCGATAGGGGTTGCCGGTGGAGGCCAAACGTCACCCGGGTGACGGTGTGCCGCTGCCAAACGTCACCCGGGTGACGATGTGCTGGGGCCAACGGTGCCCCTGGGCGGCGCTGCCGGGTGCCAGCCCGTGTCAGCCGGGCAGCCGACCGGTCTTGACCATCAGTTCATGCTCGGCGTCCTTGCCGGGGGTGACCTTCGGCAGCCGGGCCATGAAGACCGCACCCAGGACCGCCCAGGCCAGCACGATGGCCCACTCCTGCGGCCACACCAGGGCGGCGCTCATCCCGGGCATGAACAGGATCGCCAGGCTCGCGGCGAGCACCACCGCCAGGACTCCGGTGACCATCCCACCCGGGGTGGTGAAGGGCCGGGGCATGTCCGGCTCCTTGGCCCGCAGCACGACGAAACTCAGCGACACCATGAGGAAGGCCACGATGATGGCCAGCCCGCCGGCGTCGACCAGCCAGACCAGGGCCGGGCGACCGAAGAACGGCGACAAGGTGGCCAGGCCACCGACGAAGATGATCGCGTTGACCGGGGTCTTGTAGGTCGGGTGCAGCTTGGCAAACCAGGACGGCAGCATCCCCGAGCGGGCCATCGCATAGATGAGCCGACTCGCGCCGATGAGGAAGCCGTTCCAGGACGTGAGGATCCCGGCAATACCCCCCAGGACCAGGATCTGACCGAAGATCGGGCTGCCCCACAACTGGCTCATCCCGTCGGCCGCGGCCAGATCCGACTGGGCCAGCACCGAGGCGGGCAGCGCCGAGGACACGGTGAGCATCACCATGACGTACCAGGCCACCGCCATGAAGACCGACAGCAGCAGGACCTGCCCGATCTTGCGTGACTCGAGGTTGATCTCCTCGGCCGACTGCGGGATCACGTCGAAGCCGACGAACAGGAAGGGCGTGGCCACCAGCACGGCGAGAAAGCCACTCACCCCGCCGGTGAAGAGGGGCTCGAGGTTGCGGGAGTCACCGCCGACGAAGGACCCGGTCAGCAGCATCGCGCCGACCACCAGCAGGAAGGCGACGGCCACCGTCTGGAACACCGCGGTGGGCCGCACACCTCGCACGTTGAGCGCGGTGATCCCGACGGAGGCGAGGATGCCGACGGCCATCCACGAGGCATAGACGTCGTACCCGGCGACCGTCCAGAGTTTGCCGATCAGCATGTCCGGGAACAGGTACAGCAGGGTCTGGGGGAGGGCCACCGCCTCGAAGGCGACCACGCTGACATAGCCCAGCACCAGCATCCACGAGGTGAAGAAGGCCGGCCGCGAGCCCATCGCCCGCAGCACGTAGTTGTGCTCGCCGCCGACGTGTGGCATGGCAGAGACCAACTCCGCGTAGGTCAGCGCCACGAGCAGAATGACCACGCCACCGGCGACGAAGGCCAGCGCCGAGCCCAGCGAGCCGGCACTTTCGATGAAGGTGCCGGTCAGCACGATCCAGCCGAAGCCGATCATGGCTCCGAAGGCGACGGCCAGGACGTCGAAGCGTCCCAGCACTCGGGTGAAGCCCTCGCCCTCGGCATGGCCTGGGCGCGAGTGATGATGCGTGTCAGACATTGTCGGCTTCCTTCACTGATCGGCCGTGCCCGCTCCGATGAGGGATGGTGCGACAAGGTACACCCACGGCGTTTCGTCGTGGGTGCCGGTACCCACGACGTCAACTCACCGCACTCCTGCCGTCTGGATCCGGGCAGGGACCGATCGACCTGGAGATTGGTCGGGTGGGCCGGTGACGAAGGGGTGGATCGTGTCCTGCGCGATCCCTACTCCGCAGCCGCCGCAGCGGCCGCCTGCCGCTGCGACCAGATCCGGTCTGCGGCGTCGACACTCGCTCGGTCGTCGACGTTCACTCCGGCGCGGGCGGCCGCGGCCCGGGCTGCCGGGGAGTGCAGGTCGACGCGGGCGATGGTCTCCGGGACGATGGCGCGGTCGGTGACGGTGAAGCGGCGGGCGTCGGCGGTCAGTGCCGCGGTCTGAGTTGCCGGATTCATCGTGGAGCCGACGGTGCCAGACTCAGCGGAGGCCGACCCGGTCTGCTCGGCCGAGGTCAGCGCCAGCGGCGAGGCCACCGGGGCGCTGGGGGCGACCACCGGCAGGTAGCCCGAGGCGTGACCGCTGCGGTTCGGGTGGAAGGACTCGCTGACCGGCACCGACAGGCCGTTGAGCCACTCGGTGCGGTCGCAGACGGCATGGCCGGTGAAGGCCCTGGTCGGGTCGGCGAAACCGATGCCGGACGAGGCCGCCGCGTTGCGGGTGACGGAGTTGAGCAGGTCTGCGGTGCCGTTCAGGCGGCTCATCTCCTGGCTGGAGAACCAGGTGAACCAGCTGCAGTCGGTGCCGTTGAACAGCCGCGGATAGCCCACCACGGTGACCTTGGCCTGCGGGGCTCGGGCCTTGATCTCGGCGTACAGGCTGGACAGCTGGCTGGGCAGTTGGTTGCGCACGATGCTCTCGGCCTGGTTGATCCGCCCGTAGCAGTCGCTCATCCACGCCGGCTTGGCGCACTCGGTGAGCACGTCCACGAAACCGGCGTCGTTGCCGCCCACGCTGATGGTCACATAACTGGTCCCGGCCGACAGCGCCGGCAGTTGTGCGGTGCGTACGTCGGAGATCCTGGCCCCGGAGCAGGCCCGCAGGCTGAGCGACATTCCGCGGTCGGCGGCCAGCAGCGAGGGATAGGCGTACACCGATCGCATGCACGAGGTGCCGTCATTGAGGTACGAGCGGGTGCCCAATCCGGAGGAGTAGCTGTCGCCGAGGGCGACATAACTGGGCGTGGCGGCTTGCGCCGGGGCGACCCCCACCAGCAGGCCGACGATGGCGGCGATGGCAACGAACACGCGGCGCGGCTGAACTCCCCACATAACAGCGCATCCTAGGAACCGAAGTGGGCCGGTTGGGGGGAATTTGTCAATTTCGGCTGGAGTTGTAGCCGAAAGACACCAGCAGTCCCTGGGCCGTAGTGCCCGGCCCCAGTGCATCCGGGCCGATCGCGCAGCGGGACAGATCGGGTCGGATCCGGACGGTTCGGACCTCGTCCATGCGCGCCGACGCTCGGTTCGAATCTCTCGGGCCGGCACCGCCCACGCCGGGTGGGCGGATGAGGTTTTGACCCCCCACACCTCACCCGGTAATCTACTCAGGTTGTCCGACCCGGGACACGTGTGCGCGCTGCCCGGGGTCGCAACCCCGCGGTGTGGCGACACGTCCGACTGCGAGGGTCGTGGGTCGAGGCCCACATAGTGCCCCGCAACCCGCGTGCACGCAAGAACCGCCAACCACAGCGCACGACCATGCACGACGACACGAAAGCAGGAAACGCGTAGTGCCCACCATCCAGCAGCTGGTGCGCAAGGGCCGCCAGGACAAGGTCGGGAAGCAGAAGACCCCGGCCCTCAAGGGGAGCCCGCAGCGCCGCGGCGTGTGCACCCGCGTGTACACCACCACCCCGAAGAAGCCGAACTCCGCGCTGCGCAAGGTGGCCCGTGTGAAGTTGTCCAGCGGGGTGGAGGTCACCGCCTACATCCCCGGCGTGGGCCACAACCTGCAGGAGCACTCGATCGTGCTGGTGCGCGGTGGCCGTGTGAAGGACCTCCCCGGTGTGCGCTACAAGATCGTGCGTGGCTCACTCGACACCCAGGGCGTGAAGAACCGCAAGCAGGCTCGCAGCCGGTACGGCGCGAAGAAGGAGAAGAGCTGATGCCCCGCAAGGGCCCGGCCCCCAAGCGGCCGCTGATCACCGACCCCGTCTACGGCTCACCGATGGTCACCCAGCTGGTGAACAAGGTGCTCCAGGACGGCAAGAAGTCCACCGCCGAGCGGATCGTCTACGGCGCCCTGGAGGGCACCCGCGAGAAGAGCGGCAACGACCCGGTGATCACCCTCAAGCGGGCGCTCGACAACGTCAAGCCCGCCCTGGAGGTGAAGTCCCGCCGAGTCGGCGGCGCCACCTACCAGGTGCCGGTCGAGGTCAAGCCCAACCGCGCCACCACGCTCGCGTTGCGTTGGCTCGTCGGCTACGCCCAGGCTCGCCGGGAGAAGACCATGACCGAGCGGCTGATGAACGAGATCCTCGACGCTTCCAACGGCCTTGGCGCCGCGGTGAAGCGCCGCGAGGACACCCACAAGATGGCTGAATCGAACAAGGCGTTCGCTCACTACCGCTGGTGATATCGCGAACGGGCGCCGTGATGGTGCCCGTTTCGCCATACTTTGCTGGAGCGGTTCTCTCACCGGAGTCAGTGAGCCGAGCCCACCACTCGTCTCCGGCGGGCCTCCGGGCACGGCCCCTCCCAGACCCTGGGCAGCAGACGACACCCCTTGCCCATGCCGCAGAAAGAAGGATGACGTGGCACAGGACGTGCTGACAGACCTCACGAAGGTCCGCAATATCGGAATCATGGCGCACATCGACGCCGGCAAGACGACGACGACCGAGCGCATCCTCTTCTACACCGGCGTCAACTACAAGATCGGTGAGGTCCACGACGGCGCAGCCACCATGGACTGGATGGAGCAGGAGCAGGAGCGGGGAATCACCATCACCTCCGCGGCCACCACCTGCTTCTGGGAGGGCACCCAGATCAACATCATCGACACCCCCGGCCACGTCGACTTCACCGTTGAGGTCGAGCGGTCGCTGCGGGTGCTCGACGGTGCCGTCGCCGTCTTCGACGGCAAGGAGGGCGTGGAGCCCCAGTCCGAGACGGTGTGGCGCCAGGCGGACAAGTACGACGTCCCGCGGATCTGTTTCGTCAACAAGATGGACAAGCTCGGCGCGGATTTCTACTTCACCGTGCGGACCATCATCGACCGGTTGGGCGCCAAGCCGCTGCCGCTGCAGATCCCGATCGGCGCCGAGTCCGACTTCATCGGCGTCGTCGACCTGATCTACATGCGGGCGCTGGTCTGGCCGGGCGACGCCAAGGGCGACGTGACGATGGGTGCCAAGTACGAGATCCAGGAGATCCCTGCCGATCTGCTCGAGCGTGCCCAGGAGTACCGCAACGCGCTGCTGGAGACCGTCGCCGAGACCGACGACGACCTGCTGGAGAAGTACCTCGGTGGCGAGGAACTCACCCCGGAGGAGATCAAGGGTGCGGTCCGCAAGCTGACCATCAACTCCGAGGTCTACCCGGTGCTGTGTGGGTCGGCGTTCAAGAACCGAGGCGTGCAGCCGATGCTCGACGCGGTGCTGGACTACCTGCCGTCCCCGCTGGACGTGCCCGCTGTGCACGGCCATGACGTGGGCAACGAGGATTCCCACCACGCCCGGCACGCGGACGCGACCGAGCCGTTCGCGGCGCTGGCCTTCAAGGTGGCGGCCCACCCGTTCTTCGGCAAGCTGACCTTCGTCCGGGTGTACTCGGGCCGGGTTGCCTCGGGCTCTCAGGTGCTCAACTCCACCAAGGGCAAGAAGGAGCGGATCGGCAAGCTCTTCCAGATGCACGCCAACAAGGAGAACCCGGTGGAGGAGGCGTCGGCGGGCCACATCTACGCGATGATCGGCCTCAAGGACACCACCACTGGTGACACCCTGTGCGATCAGGCACACCCGATCGTGCTGGAGTCGATGACCTTCCCCGACCCGGTGATCAACGTGGCCATCGAGCCCAAGACCAAGGGTGACCAGGAGAAGCTCTCGATCGCGATCCAGAAGCTGGCCGAGGAGGACCCGACTTTCCAGGTCGAGCAGGACGACGAGACCGGCCAGACGATCATCAAGGGGATGGGCGAGCTTCACCTCGACATCCTGGTCGACCGGATGCGCCGTGAGTTCAAGGTCGAGGCGAACGTCGGTAAGCCGCAGGTGGCCTATCGCGAGACGATCCGCCGCACCGTGGAGAAGATCGACTACACCCACAAGAAGCAGACGGGTGGGTCGGGCCAGTTCGCCAAGGTGCAGGTGACCTTCGCACCGCTGGAGCAGTCCGAGGAGGGCGCCACCTACGAGTTCGTCAACGCCGTCACCGGTGGCCGCGTCCCGCGCGAGTACATCCCGAGCGTGGACAAGGGCATCCAGGACGCGATGGAGCAGGGGGTGCTGGCCGGCTATCCGATGGTCGGTATCAAGGCCACCCTGGTCGATGGCGCCGCGCACGACATCGACTCCTCGGAGATGGCCTTCCGGCTGGCCGGATCGCAGGTCCTCAAGGAGGGTGCTCGGCGAGCCGACCCGGTTCTGCTGGAGCCGGTGATGGCCGTCGAGGTGCGCACCCCCGAGGAGTACATGGGTGACGTGATCGGCGATCTCAACTCCCGCCGTGGACAGATTCAGTCCATGGAGGACATCAGCGGTGCCAAGGTCGTCAAGGCGCACGTGCCGCTGTCGGAGATGTTCGGTTACGTCGGCGACCTGCGGTCCAGGACCCAGGGTCGGGCGGTGTACTCGATGCACTTCCAGAATTACGCGGAGGTGCCCAGGATGGTCGCGGACGAGATCATCAAGAAGACCCGGGGCGAGTGACCTCGCCCCCACGTGCGGAGCACGGGCTCCGGACCCGGTGACCGGGGTCCGCACGTGGTCGCCGGGCGTCCTGCCCAGCGACTAGACTCAACTCTCGTTGCCCACGGGTAGGCCGGGGTCAGCGATCAACCAAGTAGCTTCAAGGAGGAACCCCGAGTGGGTAAGGCGAAGTTCGAGCGGACCAAGCCGCACGTCAACATCGGCACCATCGGCCACGTCGACCACGGCAAGACGACGCTGACCGCCGCCATCAGCAAGGTCCTGCACGACAAGTACCCGGACCTGAACCCCTTCACGCCCTTCGACGAGATCGACAAGGCGCCGGAGGAGAAGCAGCGCGGTATCACCATCAACATCGCGCACGTGGAGTACGAGACGGAGAAGCGCCACTACGCGCACGTCGACGCTCCGGGCCACGCCGACTACATCAAGAACATGATCACCGGTGCTGCGCAGATGGACGGCGCGATCCTCGTGGTCGCCGCCACCGACGGCCCGATGGCCCAGACGCGTGAGCACGTGCTGCTGGCCCGTCAGGTCGGTGTGCCCTACCTGCTGGTCGCGCTCAACAAGGCTGACATGGTCGACGACGAGGAGATCCTCGAACTCGTCGAGCTGGAGGTCCGCGAGCTGCTGTCCGCCCAGGAGTTCGACGGCGACAACGCGCCCGTCGTGCGGGTCTCGGCGCTCAAGGCGCTCGAGGGCGACGCCGAGTGGGTCAAGTCCGTCGAGGAGCTGCTCGAGGCCGTGGACGAGAACGTCCCGGACCCGGTCCGCGACATGGACAAGCCCTTCCTCATGCCCATCGAGGACGTCTTCACCATCACCGGCCGCGGCACCGTCGTCACCGGCAAGGTCGACCGGGGCAAGCTCCCGATCAACTCCGAGGTCGAGATCCTGGGCATCCGGGAGAAGCAGAAGACCACGGTCACCGGTATCGAGATGTTCCACAAGCAGATGGACGAGGCGTGGGCCGGCGAGAACTGCGGTCTGCTGCTGCGCGGCATCAAGCGTGAGGACGTCGAGCGTGGCCAGGTGGTGGCCAAGCCGGGCACCATCACCCCGCACACCGACTTCGAGGGTCAGGTCTACATCCTGACCAAGGAAGAGGGCGGGCGTCACAACCCCTTCTACTCGAACTACCGTCCGCAGTTCTACTTCCGTACCACGGACGTAACCGGCGTCATCACCCTCCCCGAGGGTGTCGAGATGGTCATGCCGGGCGACAACACCGAGATGACGGTCGAGCTGATCCAGCCGATCGCCATGGAGGAGGGCCTGAAGTTCGCCATCCGTGAGGGTGGACGGACCGTCGGCGCCGGCCGGGTCACCAAGATCATCAAGTGAGCTGACCGCTCCACGTCGAAGCGGCCTCCGGAGTTTCCGGGGGCCGCTTTGGCATTGGCCCATCTCACCGGGTAGACCTCAGCCCAGCGCGGCACCGAGCTGATCGAGTTGCACGGGTACCCGCGATTCCCAATAGGCCACGTTGTGGCCCCCTTCGGTGTACGAATGCGGGACCTCGGTGGCAAAGCCGTTCAGGTAGCCCCGAGTGGCCGCCAAGAAGGGGTCCGCGAGCCCGCAATCCACCCGGACCGACATGCCCGTGAGATCGTCCTGGCGCCCGAAGACATTGTGCTGAGCGTGGTCTCGAGGCGAATCGAAGGCTCCGGGAGCGTACTCGTCGTCCTGCGGCCACAGGGCAGGGCTGGAGACCACCACCGCGCGCAGGCGATCGGCACCCAGCAGCCCGGCCAGTCGCAGCGCCCCGTAACCACCCATCGACATCCCCGCAAACGCCAATCGTGAGGTGTCCAACCCCTGGTCTGCCAGCAACGGGATGAACTCGTCGGTGATGAGTTTTCCGGCATCCTCACCGCTGGCACGGGGGTGGTAATACGTGTTGCCGGCGTCGATCCCGGCCAGCGCCATCGCGGTTCCCCCCGAACGGGCGTACTCGTCCAGACCGGGCTGCCAGTAGTCCACCATCGTGTGATCCCCACCCTTGCCGTGCAGGAAGACCACGACGGGCAGACCTTGAGGATCGGTGCCGTTCGGAGTGAGCACCTGCCAGCGCACGAGGCGGCCGAGGCGGGCGCTGGACTCAAACTTCCCGGACAATGCCGGTCGCACGGCGTAGGACGGGCTGGCTCCCGGGGTGGGTGAGGTGGCCGAACAACCGGCTGCGGTGATCGTGGCCCCGGCCATGACCAGCAGGCTCCGGCGGGTCAGGCCTGCCCTGCCCTCTGCTTTCATCCACCCATGATGCGTGCCGACCGTTACGGAACGAGGGACCCGTCGGGGGATGCCCTCAGCGTGGCGTGTCGCGGTCGGCGGTTCTGGTCAGGCCGGGCTGAGGCTGGTCAGCACCAATCCTTCCCCCAGGTCGATCCGATGCGGGCTACCGGCGGGCACCCGCACCTCGGTCGTGGTGGTGTTGCTGGTGACGTCGAGACTGCGCACCGTGACCTCACGGTCCATCGTGAACTGGACGGGCACGGTGGCGGCATCCGAGCCGTCGGCGTCACGCCCGGCCGCCTCGGTTCGCCAGCTCAGCAGCCACGCCGACCCGTCGGCCCCGGTCAATGCGAGGGTGGACACGCCGGCAGGCACCGGGTCAATCCAGATGTCGGGCGCGTCGGCTGGATCGGCCGGGCCGCCGGAAGTGCCCTCTCGCAGCGTGCAAAGCAGCCGCGACATGGCCGAGTAGGCCGGCTTGGGGTCGAAGTCGGCGGACATCAGGCCGAACTGCAACTGCCGGTCGCTCCCGGTCGGATCGTCCAGCAGCTCGTAGAGGTAGGTGCGTTCCACGCCGGCGGCGAAACTGGAGGCCACCAGCCTCGGCAGGTACACGGCCTGCTGATGGGGGGTGACCGGCGGTTGTCCGTTCTGGGTCTGCCCGCTGGTCTGATAGCCGGTCTCGGTGACCCAGACCGGTTTGTCCCCCACGAGGCCGCGGGCGTGCTCCAACTGCCGACCGCTGGGAACATCCGGTGGTCCGGCGTCCGGGTAGTCGTGATTGGAGGCCACATCGGTGACCGTGGACAGGTCTCCCAACTGGGAGCGCCGGTCGGTGCGGGAGGTGCTGGGCGCGACGAGGGTGACCCCCGACGGGCCCTGCGAGCGCACCTCGGAGGCCAGGCTTTGCTGGTAGTCGACAACCTCGTCCGCCCAGTCGGTGCCGCCTCGCTGGTCCCACTCGTTCGGTCCCTCGATGGCGGCCACCGGGGTGGGGGCCAGGTCGTTCTCCCGGATCCAGTCCAGCGCGGCGGTCGGCTCGGGCAGCCGTTCCTGGGCGCCGGGGGAGCCGACCACAAGATCGACGTCGATGCCGTGGTCGGCGAGTTGTCGATAGGTGGCCGGTAGGTTCGCGCCCGGCCGGGCCGCGAGATTGTCCCGGACGTGCGAAATGCACAACTCGTCCACCGCAGCGACCACCGCCCGGCCATCCCGGTACCCGGTGTCGCGGTAGGACAGGTGGACGTTCACCCCCACCGAGCCGACGAAGTCCTCGACCGAGCGGGTGGGTAGCGGGGTGCCGGTCGGCGGCGTCACCGGGTCGGGGCGATCAAGGCTCTGACCGATCACCAATCCGCCCGCGACCGCGCCGATCACCGCCACCGTCGCGAGGCTGAACCACAGTGGCCGACGGCTGGCGCCCCCCGAGGAACTCATCGGGCCGGACCATCGCGGTGGGTGAGCGGCGCGTCGCCGAACGTGACCTTGCCGCGGCCGGGCTCATCCCCGGACATCGGGATCGGCGGCCCGGGCGTGGGCACCGTTTCCGTGCGCCGGCACGCCGCTGGACAGGATCCGGGTAGGCGGAGAACCGTTGGCGCTTCGAGTCCGGGGCCGTTTGTCCGCAATGATCCCGGTGGGCATCCCGTCCCGGGCTCCGAGCCGGTCGACACCATCGCCACCCCCGCGGAGGTGCTCGGCATTCGCCCGCGTGCTGAAACGAACCTGGGGCGCCTGATCCTGGGTTGCCTGATCCTGGGTGCTCTGATCCTGGGTGCTCTGAGGCTGGGAGCCCGCCCCAAGGTGGCCATCACCCCCCGAGGCCAGTCCGCTCTCGCGGTCGGCGGGCTCCTCGGACAGCCGGTCGCCTCGCCGGTGCGACTGGCTGGAACCGGCTCCGGCCGGCAGGCAGACGATCGCCAGCACGACGACGCCATGCCTGGCGAGGTCAGCCACGGTGCGGCGCACGACCCGCAAGGTGTAGCGACCGGCCGGAGCCAGCAGCACCACGTGATGGGTCACCCGGGATGCGGTGATCTGCGATGGGCTGCCCACCGGCCCGGCCTCGACCAGGATCACCACGTCCGCGCCGCCTCGCTCGGCCTCATCGCGGATCCGGGCCAACTGCTCGCGAGCGGGCAGGGCCACCAGGCTCACCCGTCGGCTCTGGGCACCTACCGGAACCCGGGTGGAGACCAGATCGGCCACCACGGGGGCGGCGCCGCAGTAGCCGAGCACCTCGGCCAGATGGCTGGTGAACTGGGCCGCTCCCGTCAGGCCGTCCATCGGGACGATCGCGGTGCGGGCGGCAGGGCCTTCGGGCCCGGCGATCAGCTGGTTGGCCAAGGTCTGGTAGGTGTCCCGGTCGGAGCGGGCCAGGTCTGCCCACCCCGGCACGAGCCGACGGATCGACATCACCGGCAGACCGGGTGCCACCTCGCCAGGACGTCCGCGGAACCGGGCGAAGCGTGCATCCAGCCCGAGGGCGACCAGGACCCCGACGATCAGGCCGGCAAGCAGCCCGGCCAGGGTCGCGGTGAGCGGGGAGCCGGTGCGCGGGGTCGCCGGAGTCGAGCTGATCAGATAGGGGGCGCTGGTGGCTGAGGCGGCGTCCTGATCGAGGGTGGTGAGCTTGGTGCGGGTGTCCGTGCGCTCGGCCAGCAGGGCGCGCCGGTCCTCGTCCGTCGGGCCAGCGGCGATCTGGGCGTCCAGTTCGGCCAGCCGCGCGACCAGCACGGCGCGAGCCTGCTCGGTGAGCTGCTGCTGGGCTGTGGTGCGTTCGGCCAGGTAGGAGTCGACCACGTCGGACACTGCCTGCTGCGCGGCTGTCGGGTCGTCCGCGGACGCGCGGACCGTGGCGATATCGCTGCCCTCGACCGCGGTGACCTGCACGGAGGTGTTCGCCCCCGCCGGGGCGGCGGTGTCCAGGCGGGTGCGACTGGACAGCAGCGCCAACTCGTTGGCCGCGATCCGCGCCGCGGACTGCTGGCTCGCGCCCGGCTCGCGGGCCAGGCTCACCGCGGCGCTGGCCTGGTAGCGCTCGGGGGCGCTCAACTGCCAGGACGCGCCGAGGGCACCTCCGAGCACCACCATGAGCGCAACGACCAGCCACTGCCGTCGAGCCAGGGAGACCCACCGGGCTTGGTCGAAACGCACGGATTGATCCGCGTCGTCCATGTCGCCATGGTACGGGATGCCTGCTGACTGTCAGTGAAGATTTCGAAAGCCGTGTAACGGGACGATAGGCTGTTTGGCTGAATATTCGGACAGATGGTAACTCACCGTAGATAATGGAGTGTCGGGATCAAGGGGATTGAGCTCCGGGGGGCCGCAGGACCCTTGTTGGTATCGAGCAGGGGTGGCATATGAAAAGCCTTATGTCTGTATTGAGCAGATTCGTCGGATTAATGATGTTGTTGCTTCTTGTCGCGCCCACCGGTGCGACCGCGGCCACCGTGTCACAGCAGACCCTGGTGGCCACCGCTGCCGACGAGGGCACCCCCGAGATCCTGGACGGAGACATCCAGGCCCTGGCCCAGGACGGCGACACCATCGTCTTCGGGGGCTCCTTCACCCAGGTCCGCGAGCGCGGCGGCGATCAGGACCTGCCGATGACCTACCTCGGCGCCTACGACCGCAGAACCAACCAGCTCATCCCGGGGTTCCGGCCGATCCCCAACCGCCGGGTCTGGGCGCTGGCCGCCGGACCCACGCCCGGCACGGTCTACGTCGGTGGGGCCTTCACCTTCATCGACGGCCGGCGCGCGACGCGCCTGGCACTGCTCGACACCACCACCGGGCGACCCGTGCCCGGCTTCACCGCCCCGACCATCAACGGCACCGTGCGGACCCTGGTGCGCTCGGGCGACCGGCTGTACATCGGCGGCAGCTTCACCGCCGTGGGCGGGGTGGCGCACGTGCGATTCGCCGCCCTCGACGCCACCACCGGCGCCGTGGATCACACCACCGACCTGGCCTTCACCGACAACCACAACTGCGGTCGGGTGGCCGGCGCCAAGTGCCAACCCGTGGCGGTGACCCGGATGGCGGTCAACCCGCAGGGCACCCGGCTGGTGGCGATCGGCAACTTCCGGACCGTGAACGGCCAGACCCACGACCAGGTCGCCGTCGCCGACCTCGTCGACGGCGTCGCCAGGCTGCGGTCCCAATGGTCCACCTCCTGGTTCACCGCACCGTGCTACTCCCGGTCCTTCGACTACTGGGTCCGCGACGTGGACTTCTCACCCGACGGCAGCTACTTCGTGGTCGGCTCGACCGGCGGCGGAAACGTCGACGCCTGCGACGCCTTGGTGCGCTTCGAGACCGACTCCGAGGGCGGCGAGCCCACCTGGCTGGCCAGCACCGGCGGCGACTCCATCTTCTCGGTGAGCGCCGGTGCCACCGCGATCTACATCGGCGGACACTTCCGGTGGATGAACAACGCCCTGGGTGTCGACCGTCCGCGCGAAGGCTCGGTACCCAGGCCCGGCATCGCGGCCCTCGACCCCGACACTGGCCTGCCGATGGTGTGGAACCCGGGACGTCATCCCCGGGACAAGGGGGTCTTCGCGATCCTGGCCACCGACCGCGAACTGATCCTGGGCACCGACAACAACTGGTTCGGCAACCGCGAGCAGTACACCCCTCGGCTCACCTCCATCCCGCTGGCGGGAGGACAGGCTCCGCGCCCATTCGCAACCGCGTCGCTGCCCGGCACGCTCAACCGGGTCAGCGCCGGCTCGGACACGCTGGACACCTACTCGGTGAGCACCTCGGGCGGCGCCACATCGGCCTCGTCCGGGACGCTGGACGGCGGCAGCCAGATCCGGGGTGCAGTCCAACTCGGCGACTATCTCTACCTGGCCATGGCCGACGGCACCTTGCACCGCCGCAGCTACGTCGGCGGCACGGTCGCCGGCGACTGGCTGCTGGACCCCTACAACGACCCGTACTGGTCCGACGTCCTGACCGGAGTGCGGGGTGGGCCCACCTACCGCGGCCTGGCGAGCACCTTCCACGCCCAGATGCCCGACCTGCGGTCGATGTTCGTCATCGGCAAGGACCTGTACTACACGGTGGGCGGGGACGACCGGCTGCATCGGCGTCCGCTGGAGGCCGAGACCGGCATCACCCATCCGCTGGACACCGTGCTGTCGGGGGTGGACCTGCCGAGGATGTCCGGCGGTACCTGGGCGGACGGGTACCTGTTCTACGCCGCCCAGGCCACCGGCGACCTGTACCGCCAGCCCTTCGACGGCCACACCCTCGGCGCCGCCACCAGGATCGGTGGACCGTCCGTGGACGGTGTCGACTGGCGCTCGCAGGTGCTCTTCGTCGGCTCCGCAGCGGCCACCCCACCGGGACCGGTGACGATCACCGGGCAGTCGTCGACGAACCGTTCGGTGACGGTGGACTTCACCGCACCCACGACCCTCGGGGCCGGCACCCTGACCGGCTACGTGGCCACGGTGGAGGAGGCCTCGCAATCGGGGGGTGAACCGGTCAGCGCCGAACTCGGCGCCTCAGCCACCAGCTGGACCGCCTCAGACCTGGCCGACGACACCGAGTATCGGCTCACCATCTCGCCGCGCACGTCCGTGGCCCTGGGGCCACCCGCCGAGGTGAGGGTGCGGACCCAGATCATCTCGGCGGTGACCCTGTGGGTGAGTTCGACCTCGTTGTCGGCGGGTTCGCCGCTGACTGTGAACGGGACGGTGACGTCCAAGAGCACCGGGGAGCCTCTGGCCGATCGCACCGTCTCGATCTACCAGGTGGTGGACGGCGAGCGGACGATGCAGGGGACCCCGATCATCACCGATGCCGATGGCGCCTACCGGATGACCTTCATCCCCACTCAGACCGCTGCCTACCAGGCCGATGTGGCCCGGTCGGGCGATCAGCCCTTCGGCCGTAGCCGACTCTCCCCGGAGGTGACGGTGCATTGATTGCCTGCCAGGTGCCGACGGTGAGCCCGCGGCCTGCCTGAGCGGATCAGCCGTCACCGGCCGTTCCCAGCCGTCTGGCCTGGCCCACCAGGGCCGGGCCAGCGTCGGCTCGGGCCCCGCTCAGGATGCTCCCGACCTTGGGCTCGAACCGGCTCGAGGATACGAGCCGGACCTTGACGGTGCTGGTCGTCGCGACGCTGACCACCGAGGAGGGGGACACCGCCCTGACGGTGAGCGTGACCGGGCCGAAGGGCAGCCGCCAGGCGTCCAGGCTGAGTTGCCAGGTTCCGTCGGCGTTCGCCTTCGTGGTGCCGGTGATGCTGCGTCCCGAGGCTTCGGCGACCGCGGTGATCGTCGAGTTCGGGGTCGCCGTCCCGGCGATCTGCCAGGCCTTCATGGTGCGTCCGGAGAGTTCGCCGACCTCGGTGATCGCGACCGGCTGCTCCGGCTTCGGGGTGAGCGTGACGATCTGCATCGCGTTGCCCAGGTCCAGGCGCACGCTGGACGTCGAGGCACTGGTGGCGACGGTGCGTTGGGTACCCACCGATCCGACCGTGACGCCGAAGGTGTCGGCCAGATCCACGGTCACCGGAATGCTGGAGACCGTCATCGGGGTGCGGTTCTTGAAGTCCCAAGCCTGCGTCCGCCGCCACAGCGCCAGCAGGTAACTGCCATCGCTCTTGCGAGTGAGCAGGTACTGCACCGGCTGGTCGGCAGAGACCGACAGTCGCAGCGGCTCAAGTCGCGGGCTGCCGCCGGGGTCGCTCATCGTCGAGAGCAGGTACTGCATCGAGTCGAAGGCCGGCTTGCGGCTGTAGTCCATCCGGACCAGGCCGAAGTTGTCCTCGTGGTCGGTGGTGTTGACGCCCTCGTCGGCGAACTCGTAGAAGTACGTGCGGGGCACACCCCGGCTGTAGTACTCGAGCAGGAGCCGCGGCATGTAGTCCGCGACCACGTCCTCGGGCGCGGGCAGGTGGGTCGAGGAGGTCTGCAAGGCGTTGTGGTAGCCGGTCTCGGTGATGTACGTCGGCTTGCCCGGCACGACGATCTGCTCGTTGGACAGTTCGGAGTCCATGAACCAGGTGGGTTCCTTGCCGCCCGGGTACAGGTGGTTGTTGCCGAAGTCGGAGATCGAGGAGATGTCGCCGAGGTCGGCGCGCCCCTCTCGTCGGCCCAGGGCGGGGGCGAGCACCGGGGTATAGGCGTATGTGGGGTTCGACTTCACCGCGGAGTACACCGCGCGCTGGTGGGTGCGGAGCTCGTCGGCCCAGTTCGTGCGGCCGGTCAGGTTCCATTCGTTGGCGCCCTCGAAGGACTCGACCTGGGCGCCGAGTTCGGCCTGGGCGGTGGACACGAGTTGAGCGGGGCTGCCGCCCTGGTTGAGTGGATTGCCGGTGATCAGGTTGAGGCCGATCCCCTCCTCACCCAGGGTCCTGAGCCTGTCGTACTGAGTGGGGCTGTTGACATAGAGTCGGTCGCGCACGTGGCGGACGCCCAGGTCGCTGAGCGCCTCGGCGAGCTGGGTGGTCTGGGTGTACGGCCCGGTGCTCTGGTTGGTGTGCAGGCCGACGCCGAAGCCGTCGACGATCGAGTCGGCGGGTACGGGAGTGATCGTCTGGAAGGACGAGGCGGTGGTGGAGGACAGCGGTGCGGCGGTGGCGGGAGCCACCAGCAGGCTCGCGCCTGCGAAGGGTGCCAGCACCGCAAGGGTTGCGATACGGCGGATCAAGGGGGTCATGAGATGGACATCGGTGGAGATGCCACGCTCGGTAACCGCAATCACACTCAAAGTGATCGATCAGCACTTTGAGTAACGATCCGGACGCCAGGTTCCGCCAGTCTCCTTGGAAGCGGGGACTTCTCGCTGCCGGGTCTGCCGCGCCGGTGTCACGGACGGTCATCGTGGCAGTGGGTTCAACCGTCTCCTCGAGCCCACCGGTGGGTGATCGATGAGCGTCCTGGGCTGGCTCCCGGCGGACGGCGTGGCGACCGGCGACGAGGGTCGCGCCGCGACCCGGACCGCGAGAATCGGCACCTCGATGGCCGTGGGGGTGCTCGGCCTGGCGACGGTGGTCTCGTTCGTCTCAGGTACGGCTGCGGTGTGGCTCGCACCGGCGCTCAGCCTGGCGGCCGGGCTGGTCCTGGCGATGCGCTGCCAGGTCGACCGGCTGGTCGTGCTCACCTTGTGGTTGTGGATGTTGGCTCCGCTGGCCCGGCGGCTGATCGACTGGCAGAGCACGTATCACGATCTGAGTCCGGTCCTGCTGTGCGCACCACTGACCAGCCTGATGGCGCTGGTAGCGGTGCGCAGGTGGCGGGGTGTCACGGTGCGCCGGCCGATTGCCGTGCTCTTCGGTGCGATGGTGCTGGGGATCGGTTACGGCACGGTTCTCGGACTGGCCCGGTACGGGGCACCGGCGGTGTTCGCGGCCGCCGTCGAACTCGCCGCCCCCCTCGTGCTCGGCTATGCCGTGCTGATGTACCCGCAGAACCAGCGAATCCTGCAGGCCTGCTTCCCGGTGGCCCGCTGGGGTGTGCTGGTGATCGGGGGCTACGCCATCGTCCAGTTCGCCCTGTTGCCGGTCTGGGACGAGCAGTGGATCCTCGATTCGGGAATCAGCACCGTCGGTCAGCCGGTCGCGACGCAGGTCCGGATCTTCTCGACGATGAACACCGCCGGCCCGTTCGCGCACTTCCTGTCCGGCTTGTTGCTCCTGGTGCTCGGCGACCCTCGCCGCCGGGTCGCCTGGACCCTGCCGGTGCTGGCCGTGGGCTACATCGCGCTCGGGCTCTCCTTGGTGCGCGCGGCCTGGGTGGCGCATCTGGTGGCCCTGCTGGTGCTGGTGCTGGCCAGGCGGGTACGGCTGGTGCCGCTGCTGGTGTCGGCGGCCGCGATCGTCTCGCTCACCCTGCTGATCGGCGGGCCCGTCGTGGACGCCATCGCCGGACGGGTGGAGAACACGGTGGCCGACGGCTCGCAGGATCAGAGCCTGCAGTCGAGGATGTCGCTGCAAGGTGCCCTGGCGGACCAGTTGGTGGCCGCCCCGTGGGGGGAGGGGCTGGGAGCCACCGGCCTGGCCACCCAACTCGGCGCAGACGCGGGCCCACAACTGCAGAACGTCGACAGCGGCATCTTCGAGACGATGCTCACCCTGGGCCTGCTCTTCGGCGGACTGCTGCTGCTTGCCACGTTCCTGGCGGCCGTCTCGATGGCCGCGGGGGCGGTGGCCGGACGGGTCGACCCGGCCAGTGCCGCCCTGTTCGTGGCGCTGGCCGCCGGACTGGTGTTCACCGACACCTACAAGTCCGCCTTCGGGGGGCTGCTGTGGCTGGCCGCCGGGCTGCTGGGTCAGGTCAGGGTGTTGCCCGCGCTTCGTGGTCGCCGGTCAGGTGGTGGGCGACAGGCCGCGTCGACGCCGGGTGGGTGAGCGGCCAGGGTCCTGCAGGATCGCCTGGTACACCGACGCGATCTGCGCCGCCGCCCGCTCCGGGGTGTAGGCGGTGGCGGTGCTCACCCCGGCCGCGCCGAGCCGGGCGCGCAGTTCGGGGTCGTGGGCCAGGCGTCGCATGGCCTCGGCCAGGACGACGGGGTCGCGGGGTGGCACCAGCAGACCGTCGTGTTCGGGGGTGAGGACTTCACGAGGGCCGGCCTCGTCCGCGGCGATCACCGCTAGGCCCGCGGCCATCCCCTCCACGACCACTTGGCCGAAGGGTTCGGGCACCACGGAGGCGTGCACCAGGATGTCCAGCTCTGCCAGCTCGGCCCACACGTCGTCGCGGAAGCCGCGGAAGTCCACTTGATCGGCGATGCCGAGTTCGGCGGCGAGGGCGTGCAAGGCGTCCGCTACGTCGTCCTCACCGAAGAGCGCCGAGCCGATCAGCCGGGCCTGGCACTCGGGTTCGCCGGAGAAGGCCAGGGCGAAGGCTCGAAGGAAGACGTCCTGGCCTTTCCAGGGGCTGAGCCGTCCGACGATGCCGATCCGCAGGCCGGTCCGGGCCTGCGCGGTGGCTGGGGCGACCTCGCCCGGCACGACCGGGTTCGACACCACCTGCGCCGGCCGGGGCAGGGTGCCGAGCGTGGCGTCGGAGTTGACGATCACCGCGGTCGGCAGGAGGCGCGCCAGCACCCGGACGAGTCGCACCACCGGCGGCGGAAGATAGTCCTCGGCGATCCGGTCGTGGATGTGCCAGACCACCGGGACGCGGGCGAGCCGTCCGGCCACGCCCCCGTACAGGGCCGACTTCAGGCTGTTGGTGTGCACCAGGTCCGGGCGCTCGCGGCGTAGCAGGCGGGCCAGGGCAAGGACGTAGCGGACCATCTCGATCGCCTGTCGGGCGGCGGCCGGGCTCAGCACGACCTCGCGGCGCAGGTCCTTCAAACCCGTGCCCATCGGCAGGATCTGGACCGGCACCCCCAGGTCGCCCAGCCGGACCTCCAACGGGCCGTGCTCGGCGAGAAGTACTCGTACGTGCGCGTGCTCACGCAACGAGGGCAGGATTCTGGCCAGCGCAAGTTCGGCGCCCGAGAGCACGGCGGTGTGATCCAGGACGATCACCCGGGGCGCGGCATCCGCGACGGATTCGGCTGTGTGGGGCTTGGGCACGCCCAGGCCGCTGGTGGCGTACTCGGCGCGGCGGACCAGCCGGCCCAGATGGGCGCTGCGCGGGTCACCCAGTACCGGCTGCAGGTCGAGGTCCCAGTCGGCGAGCATGGCGTGCCAGCCGTCCAGGCGGGCCCGCGTCCACCACCGGTCCCGCAGCGTGGCAGGACTGTCCCGGCCCGGGCGCAGCAGGTCGTCGACGGTGCGGTGCAGGTGAGCCAGCCGGTTGAAGGTGCGGGCCTGCGCCGGGGGCGGCAGCGGCCCCTGGTAGCCCTCCTCGAAGGCCGCGACCTCGGCCGGGCCCAGGCTGCCCGGGCGGCGGGGATCCACCATCGGGGCCAGGTCGACCTGCGGGGGCCCGGCCCCGAGCAGGTCCAGGTCGCACAGGTACACCCCGTCGATGCCGGTCAGGATGTTCGGTCGGTGCAGATCTCCGTGCACCAGCCCGAAGTCCGTGTCGGCCCGGGAGTCCTCGGCGTCGGCCAGTTCGCCTGCCAGCCGTTGCAGCACCTGCCGCAGGCAGCGTCGATCCGCTCCGGCCAGCCCGCGGGCCCCGGTGGCCTCGATCCTGTCGGCCAGAGTTGCCAGGTCGCAGTGCGCTCGCAGGATCGGCTCCAGCCCGTCCAGGGAACTGACCGGGGTGCGGTGCAGGCGCCGCAACGCCCGGCCCACCGCCGTCCAGTCCGGCGCCCCGGCGGACACCGTGACCCGCTGCCAGACGAGTGCGGTCATCCCGTTCGAGGTGGGCACCGGGTCGGGGGAGTGCGGATGCGGCTGCGGGTAGGGCACCTGCGCCAGGAGCCGGGCGGCTGCCAGCCGCATCCGGTCCGCGTCGATGACCGGGCCGGGGTGCAGGCTCACCACGGCCGCTGCCGGGACGATCTCGAAGACCCAGCTGGTGCTGCCGGCCGTCAGCAGGCGAGCCGGGGCGCCGGCCACGCCCAGACCGGTGGCCACCTCGCGGGCCGCCTCGACCGCCCGACGGCGCTCGGCGGCGTTGAACGCCGCCCGACCCAGATCGCGTGCCGTAGCGGGCATCGGGCTCACACCCAGGCCCAGTCGAAGCGCATCTCGAGCAGGTCCTGGAGCTCGTGGACTCCGTCGCGCAGCTCGTCCTGCAGGAAAGCGCGGGTGGCCGGATCGACCTCGGTCTTGGTGGTGGCGTTGCGCGGTGGGGCCGGCCGGATCTGGTGGCCGGCGATCCCGAGGAAGTCGAAGACCAGGTCGCAGGTGTGCTGGGGGTTGCGGTAGTAGTCGCGGCTGTCCAGCACGAGGAGCTGGTCGCGTCGAATCTGACCCAACCAGCGGCGGATGCCCAGGTGGTAGCGGCTCTGCAACAGGTAACCCTGGTGTTCGTGCGGGTAGCTGCGGGCCAGGTCTCCCCGGATCAGGGCCTCCTGATGTCCGTGGAGCCGGGTCGGCTCGGCCGCTAGGGCTTCTTCCAGGGTGGCCAGCGGTTCCATCTGCTGGCGACGCCGTTCCTGGTAGTGAGAGATGGTGCGCTGCACCGGGTCTCGAAGGAGAACGACGAACCGTCCGTCGGGCAGGGCTTGCGCCGCCCGGGCCGGGGCCAACGGGTGGAACAGGTAGTAGGGGGAGGCCTCGCCGGTGACCACCGGGCCGAGCGTGCGCGCGGCCCTGCGCCGCGTCCACTCGGTGGCGAAATGCGCACGGTACCAACGGTCTCCGCGATGATATTCGCTGTCGAAGTAGTGCGGTCCCTTTCCGTCCCGGGCCTTGGGGACGATCCGGGCGGAGGGGAACATCGCCATGATCGCCGGGTTTTGCAGCAGGTCGAAGAAGAGCGAGGTGGTGCCCGCGCGCTTGGCTCCGATGAGCAGGAAGTCCGGCATCGGGCGCAGGTCGGCGGTGGCCATTCCCAAGCCCCGGAAGCCGGCTCGTCCCAAGGACACCACGGGTTCGGGGATCGGCACTCCCAGCAGCTTGGGACGCAGCCCGGGTTCGCGGCCGGCGGCCAGGGCGTCGACGTCGCCGATCATGCCCAAGCCTCGCGCAGGTCGCGCCCGGCCAGCTCGCAGAGCAGGTCGAGGTCGTCGGTGTAGATCTCCCGCAGTCGCCCGGAACTCGCCTCGTCCAGGCCGGTCTTTCGCAGACCCCGCACCAGGAGCTTGTCCGCGCTCTTGGCCAGCCGACGCGGAACCACCGGCTTGAGGTACGGCTGGAGTCGGCGACGGGCCCGGTACAACTGGGCCACCGCAGCATTGGAGGGGACGCCGGACTCGTTGAGGACTTCCACGACCGGGCTGAATCCGGGGTCGACGCCGAGCCATTCGTAGAGCGTGCGCATCGTCGCGGCGGGTTCGCGGACGAGTTCCTCGAAGAGCACGATCCGTAGCTGGTCCGGGCCGAACAGGTCGAAGTAGGGGCGCAGTTGGGCTCCGTAGAAGCCGGTGGAGACGTAGTGGGTGAGTTCCCGGCTCCCCGGCTCGCGGGCGATCGCCTCCTCGAAGGGCGCCTGCTCCAGGCCGTCGCGCACCATCATCAGGTAGTCGGAGTAGGCCCGGCGCACCGGGTCTCGAAGCACGGCGATGAGTTTGACCCCGGGCAGCAGGGAGTGGATCCGCCCGACCGAGTCCCCGTCGCGCATGTACTGCGGTGAGCTCTCCCCGCACACTCGTGCGCCGGCGTCGGCGAACAACGCCCGGTACTGGTCGAGGCTCTCGGCGCGCAGGCGTCCATAGATGCTCTCCGGGGCCTGCACCGGGTCGGTGGGTCCACCCGGGAGCGGGTTGAACCGGGGGGAGGCGAAGAAGGCCGGCTCCTGCATCCACGGGACGAAGATCTCCGGGTGCTGCCCGAGTTGTGAGATCAGGGACGTGGTGCCGGATTTGAAGGCGCCGATCAGCAGGAAGTCGGGTAGGCCCTCGGGCGTGGTCATCGCGAGATCCCTTCGCGGGTGGTCTTCTTACCTCGGCGGGAGCGGATGCTCGCCAGGATGCGGGTCAGGGCGCGCAGGTCGGCGACCCGCGGCAGGAACAGGTCGGTCAGGCGTAGCTCGCTGAGCCGGCAGAGCATGAGCGCGGTGACCAGCATCGTCGTGGTGTAGGCGACCAGGCTGGTCAGCGCGGCACCCATCACCCCGATCATCGGCACCAGGGTGAGCAGCCCGGCCACCGTCACCAGGGCGGCCAGCGACTGGGCGATCGCCCGCAGGCCGGGGCGGCCGAGGGTGAGCAGTCCCGAGCCGATGAGTTGGTCCAGGGCGAGGGGGACGGTGGCGATGAGCAGCACCCGGCTCAGGCCCACGGCGGGCAGGAAGCGTTCGCCGAAGAGCAGGTGAATGAGGGGTTCGGCCAGGGCGCAGCCCAGCACCGCCAGGATGGCGACGATGAGCCCGACGGTGCGCGCGGCGCGGGCGACCAGCCATACGTCGTCGCGGCTGCTGGACTCGGCGAAGACCATCTGTTTCAGGACGGCGGTGGCCACCCCCGGCAGTTCGGAGAAGGTCACCGCGACCACGTAGAAGCCGAGCAGTCGCGGGTCCACCATGAGGGCGAGCATCGCCTGATCGAGCCGGAAGTTGACCAGGTTGCTCAGCACCCCGGGCCAGCCACGCAGGCCGAAGAAGGCGATCGAGCGGATCGGGCGCAGGTGGTAGGCGTCCTGTTGGCGGGCGGGGTCGGTGGTGTTGGTGGCCGGGTCGTGGGTGGCTGGGTGGGGTGCGTCCTGGCCGGGTGGTGCGGTGGTGGCCGAAGTGGAGCCGAGGGCGGGGGGCGGGGCGGCGTCCTGTCGTCGTTGTCGGCGCAGTCGGCGCGCGCTGAGCCCGAGCAGGAGGGCCAGCGCGCTGATATTGGCCAGGATGTTGGACAAGGCCGCCGTGGTGGCGGTGAGCACGCCGCCGATCGCGGTGCCGACCAGCAGGCCGAGCCGGACCAGCGCTGCGGTGATCCGCTCCAGGTTGGCCAGGCGGTACCAGCGGCTGCCCAGCAGCGCGGACCGTTGCACGATGGCCAGGGTGAGCAGCGGCAGCGAGAGCCCGAGCCAGCGCAGGGTCTGGGTGTGCTCGGGCGCCTGGCGCATCAGCCAGGGGGCCAGAGCCCAGATCAGGGCGGCGGCCAGGGCTCCGCAGCACACCGCGAGCAGGCCGCCGGCGCGCATCGCCCGGGCGTGCGAGAGGCCTCTGCGAGCGATCGCGAAGATCACCCCGTCCGGGACGGCGGTGGCCGCGACGAAGCTGGCCAGGAAGATCGGGGCGAGCAGCATCGCCATCAGCCCGCGGCCTTCAGGGTGCAGCACCCGGGCCAGCAGCGGGCCGGTGATCAGGGCGGTGGCCGGCAGCACCAGCGCGCTGAGCGTGCTGATCACGGTGTCGCGAGCGAAGCGGGACTTCGCCACGGTCGTGGTGGACGTCATCGGGCGGTGGGAATCCCGGTGAGGTACTGGGCGATCCGCTGGCAGAACGACTCGGGCGAGAAGCGGGCGGCGTGCTTGCGGATGGCGCGCCGGTCGGTGACCTCGCGGAGGCAGTCCCGCACCCCCTGGGCGATGGTTGCCGGGCGCCGATCCGAGATGAGCAGGCCATTGAGTCCTTCGACCACGGAGTCAAGGTAGCCGCCGGCAGCCAGGGCGACCACCGGTCGGCCGAAGGCGTTCTGCTCGATCGGGGTGAGGCCGAAGTCCTCGTCCGAGACCGCCACCAGGGCCTGGCTGTTGGCGTAGACCCAACGCAACTGGGCGTCGCTGAGGTCACGCAGGCGGATCAGCCGGTCGGCCACCTGCGCGGGTGCCTGCCCGTCCCAGCCGACGGTCACCAGCCGATGCTCGGGAAGGTCGTGCATGGCCTCCACGACAGCCTCGGTGTACTTGTAACTGCGGGCTCGCCCAACGGTCAGCAGGTAGCCGGGCTCGAGCCCGGGGATCGGCTCGCGGGGGCCGTCCGGGTCGATCGAGACCGGCGGTGGCACCACGTCCGCGTGCAGGTCGTACACGGTCCGGATCCGCCGGGCCACGTTGGTGGAGTTGGCGATGTACGTCGTGCGGGGTGAGTGGGCGGCCTTCTGGTCGACCCTCAGCAGGTGCGCCCGACAGGCCCGCAGGGCGGCCCGCACCGGGAGGCTGTGCTGCTGGAGGTACTGGGAGGGCTGGTAGAGCCAGCGGGCCGGGTTGTGGCAATAGACCACCTTGTGGCCGGCCGCGCTCACCCCGTGCGCCCACCCGCTGCTGCTGCATAACACCACATCAGAGTTCAGCCGGACCCGGGAGAAGCTCTCGGCCAGGAGCATGAAGGCGCGTCGGGGATCGTGTCGCAGCCAGCTCACATGGTTGATCGGCAGCGTGGTCACAGAGAGTTCGCCCACCGCTCGAAAGGTGGAACGTGGCTCGTAGAAGGCTGTGAGAACTCGGTCTCGTCCAAGATGGCGGGCCAACTGAACCGCCACCCGCTCGGCCCCGCCCTGCTGAGTAAAATAGTCATGAACTACAGAAATTTCCATGCAAGACCTTCGCCAGATGTGAAGCTTTGGGGGAGATATGCAAGATATCCGGATATTACCTCCATGATGACGTTTGGTAACCATCCTCACCCGTTCAGTGTAATTAGTCTATGAGACTAGCTCCGAGCTTCTGAGCCGAGGAGAAGACGGGAATATCGGCTATAGCGTGATTCGGGCAAGGTCTTTCGGGCAAGTCTTCGGGGAGAGGTATCTGACGGGCCTCCTCCAACATGTGGTCCGAGGTCGGCCCGCTTCCGCTAGCGGCTTGGGTCGGGGGTGGCCGATGGCGCCGGGTTCATCGGCGCGGTACGATCACACTCGGTAATCGTTGGGCGTGACGGGTCCCCATCCGTTCGGGTGAGCGTTCGGAGTGTCGTCCGGGTGTCGGGCACTCTGTGTGGTCTGCGTCTTTGACCACCGCTACGTCACGCACAGCGTTTGATCGGGAGAGTGTCCGTGCACGGCAGTTTCCGGGGGACGACGCAGGTGGGGGTACAAGATGGCGCGACAACGCGTTGCGGTGATCGGCGCGGGCTACTGGGGTCCCAACCTGATCCGGAACTTCGCCGCTAGCAGCCGCTGGCAACTGGTCGCTGTCTGCGACCAGGACACCCAGCGAGCTCGGCAGGTACTGGCCGGCCGCACCGAGGTGGACGTGGTCCGTGGCGTGGACGAGTTGCTGGCCCGCGGCGATGTCGATGCGGTCGCGATCGCCACTCCCGCGGCCACCCATCACCCGATCGCGATGGCGGCGATCTCTGCCGGTGTGCACGTCCTGGTGGAGAAGCCGCTGGCCTCCTCGCTGGCCGCCGGAAGGGAGATGGTCGAGGCGGCCCAGCGGGCCGGGGTGATCCTGATGTGCGATCACACGTACTGCTATACCCCGGCGGTGCGCCGGATTCGCGAGATGATCACCGCAGGTGACCTGGGCGACATCCACTTCATCGATTCGGTGCGGATCAACCTCGGGCTCGTCCAGCCGGACGTTGACGTGGTCTGGGACCTGGCGCCACATGACCTGTCCATCCTTGACTTCCTACTTCCGGCCGGGATGAACCCGCCGTATGTCGCGGCCCACGGTGCCGATCCGATCGGTGCCGGCCGGGCATGTGTGGCCTATCTGAGCATGGCTCTGCCCGGCGGCGGCATCGCCAGCATCCACGTCAACTGGTTGAGCCCCACCAAGATCCGACGGATGGTCATCGGCGGCAGCCGCCGGACCCTGGTGTGGGACGACCTGAACCCCCAGCAACGGCTGAGCGTCTACGATCGCGGGGTCGACCTCACCACGGTGGCGTCCGGGGACGATCTGGCCGAACGGGCTCGGGCGGTCGTCTCGTACCGGCTCGGGGACATGTTCGCGCCGGCCCTGGAGGAGCGGGAGGCGCTGGCGTCCATGGTCGAGGCCTTCGGCGAAGCGGTGGAGACCGGTACGGCCCCGGCGACCGATGGGCGCGCGGGCCTGCGGGTGCTGTCGGTGCTGGACGCCGCCTCGACCAGCCTGCGTTCGGCCGGCCTGCCCACCACCCTCAATCACGAAGGAGCCCTCGCATGACACAGCTTTCCGGTGCCCGGGTGCTGGTGACCGGCGGGGCCGGCACGATCGGCTCCACCGTCGTGGATCAACTGGTCGCCGCCGGCGCGGCCCAGATCGACGTGCTGGACAACTTCGTGCGCGGCAGCCGGGCCAACCTCGCCGACGCCGCTGCCGCGCCGCAGGTCTCGGTGATCGAGGGCGATATCGGGGACGTCGACCTGGTACGTGACCTGTCCGCGGGCAAAGACCTGGTCTTCCACCTCGCCGCGATCCGGATCACCCAGTGCGCCCAGGAACCGCGGCTTGCTCTGCAGGTCCTGGTGGACGGTACCTACAACGTGATCGAGGCAGCCGCGCAAGCCGGGGTGGACAAGCTGGTGCTCTCCTCGTCCGCGTCGGTGTACGGGCTGGCCGAGGAGTTCCCCACCGGCGAGCGCCACCACCCCTACAACAACGACACCTTCTACGGCGCAGCCAAGACCTTCAACGAGTCGATGGCGCGCAGTTTCCGGGCTATGTCCGGCCTGGACTACGTAGCCCTGCGCTACTTCAACGTGTACGGCCCCCGGATGGACATCCATGGCCTGTACACCGAGGTGCTGGTGCGCTGGATGGAGCGGATCGCCGACGGATTGCCGCCGCTGATCTTCGGTGACGGCCGCCAGACCATGGACTTCGTGTACACCACTGACATCGCCCGGGCGAACATCCTGGCCGCCGCCTCGGACGTGCGTGAAGGCGTGTACAACATCGCCTCCAGCACGGAGACCTCGTTGCTGGGTCTGGCCGAGGCGTTGCTGCGGGCGATGGACTCCGACCTGGGGGTCGAGCACGGTCCGGAGCGGGCGGTCAACGGGGTCACCCGCAGGCTGGCCGACATCGGCGCTGCGCAGCGGGATCTCGGGTGGGTGCCCACGGTCGGTCTGGACGAGGGCTTGCGCGCGCTGGTGGACTGGTGGCGTCCCCAGCGTGAGGTGGTGGCGGCCGGGCGTGCCGTGGCGGAGGCGGGGCACGCGTGAGCCAGACCCTGGAGCCCAGCCCGGCAGCCGAGCCGAGCCTGAGCCGGATCAATGTCATGCGGCCCTGGCTCGGTGAAGAGGAGGCCCAGGCGGCCGCCGAGGCGGTGCGTTCGGGGTGGGTGGCGCAGGGGCCGCGGGTCGCCGAGTTCGAGCGCGCTTTCGCCGCTCGGGTGCAGGCACCCTTCGGCGTCGCGATGTCGAGTTGCACGACCGCGCTGCACGTTGCCCTCATCGTTGCGGGGGTCCAGCCGGGCGACGACGTGGTGGTCCCGTCCTTCTCCTTCATCGCGACCGCCAACGCCCCCACCTACGTCGGCGCCAACCCGGTGTTCTGCGACGTGGACGTGCGCACCGGCAACGTCACCCCCGAGACGATCGAGGCGGCGCTGACCCCGGCCACGAAGGCGGTGATCGCCGTCGACCAGGGCGGGATCCCGGTGGACCTGGTCGCGATCCGCGAGCTGTGCGACCCGCTCGGCATCGTCGTGGTCGAGGACGCCGCCTGCGCGGCCGGGTCGACGTACCGGGGGCGGCCCGTGGGCACCGGGGCCGACGTGGCGGCGTGGTCCTTCCACCCTCGCAAGCTGCTGACCACCGGCGAGGGCGGCATGCTCACCACTGGCCATCAGGAATGGGCCGAGCGAGCCCGGCGGTTGCGAGAGCACGGGATGAGCGTGTCGGCGGCCGCCCGGCACGCGAGCGTGTTGGCCCCCGCGGAGGAGTATGTCGAGCGGGCGTACAACTACCGGATGACGGACATCCAGGCTGCGGTGGGCCTGGTGCAGCTGGGCAAGCTGGACGCCATGGTGCAGCGGCGCCGGGAACTTGCCGAGCGCTACCGCGACGTCCTGAACCAGTTGCCGGGCCTTCGGCTGGTGGCCGACCCCGAGTACGGCAGCGCGAACTTCCAATCCCTGTGGGTCCAGGTGCTCCCGGAGTTCGGCGTCAGCCGAGACCGTCTGCTAGAGCATCTCGCCGAGCACGGCATCTCCGCTCGCCGGGGGATCATGTGCGCGCATCGGCAGCCGGCGTACGTCGGCTCCGCCCGTTCGGAGTTGTCGGTGAGCGAGCGGCTGTCCGACAACACCCTCATCCTTCCGCTGTACCACGACCTCACCGAGGATGAGTTGGGGCGGGTCCTTGCGGCTGTGTGCTCGGCTCGCGCGCCGGGATGAGGGTCCACCGCCCACGCCCGCTGACTCGAAGGCCTCGGGTCACCGTGGTCATCCCGCACTACAACTACGGCGCCTACCTGCCTGCCGCAGTCGATTCGGCACGGGCACAATCAGGGCTGGAGGTCGACGTGGTGATCGTCGACGACAAGTCGACCGATGGCAGTATCGAGGTGGCCGAAGGGCTGGCGCAGCGGCACGAGAATGTGGAACTGCTGCGCCACGAGACCAACCGACGACACATCGCGACCTACAACGACGGCCTGGCCAGCGCCCGAGGTGAGTACGTCGCCCTGGTGTCGGCCGATGATCTGCTCGCCAGGGACGCCCTCACCCGGGCGGTTGCCCTGATGGAGGCTCATCGCGAGGTCGGGCTGGTGTATGGAGCGATCAGATCCTTCACGACCGAGCCGACCCGGGTGGAGCCCCGGCTCACCTGGTGGCAGACCTGGTCGGGCGCGCAGTGGCTTGCGAGCGTCGCTGCGCGGGGCCGCAACCTCATCACGAGTCCCGAGGTGGTCATGCGCCGTCGCGTGCTGGAGGCCACCGGCGGCTATGATCCCCGGTTCCCGCATGCCGCGGACCTGCTGATGTGGCTTCGCGCAGCCGAGTGCGGCGATGTGGGCTACGTCGGGGGAGCCGTCCAGGCCCATTACCGAGTCCATGCGACGAATATGCACACCGTGAACTTCGGTGGGGCGCTGGACGACATGACTCAGGTGCGAGACGTTTTCGACGAATTCTTCGCTCGAGAAAGCGACCCGGGCCCGCCCGGACCCGGTGACCTGCGGCTTCGCGCGCGACACAGCCTGGCCCGCGAAGCCGTCCTTCGTGGAGTACTGCTGGCCGTGGACACCGGTTCGGTGGAGGTCCTGCAGACCTACCGCGACTTCGCCATCCAGACCAGCCCGGACATCGTCGATGCCCGGTGCTGGGCGTGGGCCGACCTGACCAACCCGGGGCGCGGCAAGGCAGGGGGAGTGAGTCGGCGTGCTGCGCTCGCCGCTGAACGAGTCAGGTGGGCGTTGCGATCGAGAAGGCAAGACCTTGCCGGTCTCTAGCACCGCCGACAGGGGCCACACAGCCCGGGCACGACCCAGTTCAGGGATCACTCCGACGGGAGGACGGACATGGCTAGCATCATCATTCCGGCCCATAACGAGGCGTCGGTGGTGGGACGTCTCCTGGACGTCCTGGTAGGTGACGTCGAGCCCGCGCATGAGGTTGTAGTGGTGTGCAACGGATGTACCGATAACACCGCCGAGGTCGCTGGGGCTGCGCCCGGGGTGCTGGTGCTGGAGACGACGGTGGCATCGAAGTCGAACGCACTGCGGCTCGGAGACGAGGTGTGTACCAGCTTCCCCAGGGTTTACGTCGATGCCGACGTCGTCATCGACCGAGCTGGGATCGACGTGTTGTTGACCGCTTTCCACACGCCCGGAGTGCAGGTCGCGGCGCCCAGCCGGGTCATCTCCCGCGACGGGCTGCCCGTGCTTGTCAAGGCCTATCTCGATGTCTGGGAGAGGTTGCCCGAAGTTCGGGCCGGAGCCTTCGGTCGGGGCGTGGTTGCCGTGACCGAGGAAGCGCACCGGCGGGTGGGCTCCTTGGACGGCGTTACCGCCGACGATCTGGTGATGTCGAGTTCGTTCCGCCCCGACGAGCGGGTGATTGTGCCGGGGGCGGCCGTCGCGGTGAATGCGCCACGGCGGTTGCGCGACCTGGTGCGGCGCCGGGTCCGGGTGGCGGCCGGTACTCGAAGCGCCTATGCCGCCGGCAGCACCCTGTCCGTCGACAGCCGGACGAGTTGGTCGGATCTGGGGGCGGTGCTGCGCGAGCGTCCCACCCTCGTCGCCAAAATGGGAGTCTTCCTGGGGGTCAGCCTCATCGCCAAGCTGCTGGCCACGGTCGGCTCGCGCCACCCACAGGTGTGGCTGCGCGACGAGTCGAGTCGGGGATGAGCGCTCCGGCACCGGTGTATCTGCTGGCCGCCTCAGGGTTGGCGCGTGAGGCTGTCGAGGCTGCCCGAGCGGCCGATCAGCCCGTGCTGGGCATCCTCGACGACGACCCCTCCCGGCATGGCACCACGTGCGCTGGAGTGGACGTGCTGGGCCCGATCGACCTGGCAGCGGAACTGCAGGGCGGCCTCGTCGTCTGTGTCGGGTCCGGGGCGGGTCGGCGCGGGATCGTCGACCGGCTGACCCGGCTCGGCGTCGGGCCGGATCGATACGTCCCGCTCGCGCACCCGTCCGCACAGGTGCCTGCCGGCGTGCGCCTTGGCCGGGGATCCATAGTCCTGGCCGGCGTCGTGCTGACGACGGACGTCCTCGTGGGTGAGCATGTGGTGCTCATGCCGACTTGCGTTCTCACCCATGATTGCCGAGTGGACGCGTACGCCACCTTGGCCGCAGGGGTGTTGGCCGGCGGGGGGGTCCAGATCCGGTCGGCGGCCTACCTGGGCATGGGTGCGAGCCTGCATCCCGGGATCACAGTCGGCGCGTCGGCAGTCCTGGGTATGGGATCGGCGGCCCTGACCGATATACCCGATGGCGAAGTCTGGGGGGGCGTTCCGGCCAGACCGTTGGCGCGCCGGGATGGCTCATGACGAAACCACGTGAAGGTACGGGTGGAACGTGATTCCTTTCCTTGATCTGGCCTCCCAACAGGCCGAGATCGTCGACGAAGTGCTGCCCGGATGGCGGGCCGCATTCGAGGCTGCAGCATTCATCGGCGGGCCCGAGGTCTCGGCATTCGAGCAAGAGTTCGCGGCCTATCTCGGAGTCCGGCACGTCGTGGGCGTCTCCAATGGGACCGATGCGCTCGAACTGGCCTACCGTGCTGCCGGTGTTCAGGCCGGGGACGAGGTCGTCATGCCGGCGAACACCTTCATCGCCACCGCTGAGGCGGCCTCGCGTATTGGTGCGGTGCCGGTCTTTGTCGACGTGGACCCGGATCACCTGCTCATCGACCCCTCGGCGATCGAGGCGGTCATCTCTGCTCGGACCCGGGCCATCGTTCCGGTGCACCTGTATGGGCAGACTGCGCCGATGGCCGAGGTTCTGGCCGTCGCGAGGGCTCACGGTGTCGCTGTCGTGGAGGATGCCGCTCAGGCACAGGGGGCCACATCCACGGCGGGAACCGCCGGTGCGTTGGGACGCCTGGCAGGCACCAGCTTCTACCCCGGCAAGAATCTGGGTGCGGCGGGCGATGCTGGGGCGGTCATGTGCAATGACGACGACCTGGCCGCGGTCGTGCGGAGTATGGCCGCGCATGGCAGCGCGGTGAAGTACGTCCACGAGCGGGTGGGAATGAATGCCCGGCTGGACGCACTCCAGGCTCCGGTGCTCAGGGCCAAGTTGCGGCGTCTGGAGGGCTGGAACGCTGCCCGCAGAACCGCCGCCGATCGCTACCAAGAGCTCTTGAGTTCCGTCGAGGGTGTCGTGCTGCCTGCCGTTCGCCCGGGGAACCGGGACGTCTGGCATCTGTACGTGATCCAGGTGGAGAACCGGGACCTGGTGATGCAGGCCATGACCTCCAGCGGTATCGGCGTCGCCATCCACTATCCGACTCCGGTACCGCTGTCTCCCGCCTACGCCCATCTCGGCTACCGGAGCGGGCAGTTCCCGGTCAGCGAGGCCGCTGCCGGCCGCATCCTGTCGCTCCCGATGTTCCCGCATCTGACGGCAAGCCAGCAGGAGCGAGTCGCTACTGGGCTCGCCGACGCGGTGGCTCAGTCATGGCCCACCAGCAAGTAGGCCCACCAGTTGACGTTGCCGCTGGCGGCCCACCACCCGGTACTCGTAGCTGGCAGCGGCAGTCTCGGCGTTGCGGCCGTATCGTGCGCGCAGGTCGGGGTTCTCGTGGAGCAGGCGGATGGCGGCGGTTAGTTCGCTCACCGAACCGGCTTCGACCACGATCCCGGTGTTGCCGGTGTCCACCAGCCTGGCGGCACCCATCGGGGTGGTGATGATCGCAAGGCCGCACCCCGCGGCTTCATAGGTGACCTGGGGACCGCCCTCCTCGAAGGTCGGAAAGACGAACACGTCGCAGGATCGCAGCAGCGCACCGACGTCCGAGGTGAAGTCCCTGACTTCCACCGTGGGGTCGTGATGTTCCGCCAGTAGATCAGCGATCGCCTCGTCGAGGTGACCGACGAGCAGGAGGTCGGCGTCCAGGCCTGCCTGCCGCCACGCCTGCAGCAGAACGGGAACGCCCTTGCGCACACCCAGGGAGCCCAGGCAGATGAACCGGGTCCGCTCAGAACGGCGCTGCGCGGTCGCGGGGCCGAGTCGCTGGGCGGACCAGCCGAAGGTGGTTCGCAGAATGTGGGACCGGTCGATGCCCAAAGCCTGCAGAGACCGTTCGACCTCGGGGTTGGAGGCGAAGAAGTAGTCGTGCCGGCCGAGTTCATCGACCTCCTGACTGATCTTCTGGGGGGTGACCGGATGGTCGGGGGGCAGCCCGGCCTGGGCGTAGGCGGCGTCGAGGATGGGCCCCGCTGTGGCGCAGGCGGTATTGATCATCTCGCGGACCGTGAGAACGCCACGTACGTTTGCGGCCGTCACCAGATCGGGCGGCGGGTCGGGCCAGAAGTAGGCGATTGTCGTGGCCGGATCGCAACTGCGCAGTGCGCGAGCAAAGTCGGCGTCGAGACGTCTGAGCGCGCGCCGGGCCACGAAGCGCCACGGCAGGTATCGACCCCAGGTCGCCACCGAGGGCCGCAACTCGACTCCCTCGGGCATCGGCCGACGGAACCGGCATCCATACAGAACGGTCCGGGCTTCCTGCCTGTCGAAAGCGGAGAGGATGGCCGCGCAACTCTCCGCGGGTCCCCTGCCGTTGAAGGAGAAGGGCGCGTAGACGAGCACTGTGGGCCGGCTGGAAGAGTCCTTGTCAATCTGCCCGGCACGGTCAAACGATCCGAGACGACGCCGAGCCGACCGGGCCAGTCTTTGCAGGTAGGCGCGAAATCGGGCCAGCACAGTGGCCCCCAGGGGCCTGCGCCGTGCGGCGCTGGGCTGGTCGGCTGGCGTCAGGTGCATGCGTCCACCTCCAGCGCCGATCCGTCGTCATCCCAGACATTGCCCGACCATCGAATGGTCTCGGCGGTGGCCCCGCCGATGAGAGTGCACGGGCCGTAGGTGAACCGCCTGGAGAAGCGGTTGTCCGTCACCTGGGTGTCTGAGCCGCTCACGTAGGTGAGAAAGGCGGGCGCCGGCTCGCGATCGGGGTCGGACATCAGCCGATTGCCACGAATGATCACACCCCGCGACTCGCCCCCCTCCAGCCCCAACAGGATGTCGGAGGTATCCCAGCCCCACAGTGAGTTGTTCTCGATCACCAAGTTGTCCGTGCCACCAGTGCTCTGGATGCAGTCTGCGTGGAGGTCTTCGCCGGAGGAGTAGAGATCGTGACAGTAGGAGCCGGAGATGGTGACGTCGCTGCCGGCCACCCGGATGGCGTCGGCACACCCCGAGATGTCCGCTCGGGAGACCGAGGCACCCTTGATCAGCAGCCCTACCGAGGCTGCGCGGCAGTCGATCTCCACCCGGTCGATCACCAGGTCGGGCACCTCGTCGTCAGGGGTCGCGGTGTTGTCGATGCCGAAGTATCCCGAGCCGGTGATGCGTACGCATCGGATGACCACGCCTGGGGCCTTGACGTTGATCACTGCGTCGCGGAGTTCGACATTCTCCAGCACGGTGTTGGGCTCGTCGATGACGATCTCGGATCCCTGCGTGACCTTCGGCTCCGGGCAATCCGACAGGCCGGTGGAAGCGGCCTCCGGCCAGGCACCGGCTGGCGTGGAGGCCTGCGTCGACGTGACTGGGTGCTCGTCGTCGTCGGACCTGCCGACCAGCGTGGCGGCCACGATCACGGCTACGGTGATCAGAGTCAGGGACACCAGCGCGGCCCGGGCACGGGGGCTCACCACGGCACACACACCAGTTCGCTGTATAGGTAGTCGATATCGTCCGCACCCAGCTGATCGCTGCGGAACATCCGCGGTCTCGGCGTGGACACCCGCCATCCGAATCGAGGGGCGGCCCCGGTCACTCGCGGCTCGATCAGCATGAAGGGCAGGCGGTGCCTGACCAGGATGCCCGTGGACACCGCAGCCAGCCCAGCGTGGAACAGTTCGGGGTCGCTGGCGTACAAGACGGAGGCGAAGAGACGTCGGCCCTTTCTGCGATCCGGGCGAAAGAGCACGTGGCACTGGTCGTTACCGGCGACCAGTAGCAGTTGCCGGGCTGCGGCCACTTGCCGGTGATCATTGAAGGTACCTCGGTTGGCGGTGGAGATCTCATGGGAGATGTCTCCCTCGTCCCAGATCACGTCGATGCCTCGAACCCGGGGTACAGGGCGGGTGGGGCACAGGAAGGTGGTGACATCCAGATGGGTGAAGCCGAGCCGCAGGTTCGTCTCGATGACCGCGCCGCTGGGGGACAGGTCGGTGAACGTGGTGTCCGGCTGCTTGAGCAGGGCCCGGATGAGCCGGAAGGAGTGGCCGCGATACTCGGGAAGTACGGCGAGTCCGCCGAGATTGCACACGGTCACCTCACGTCCACCGAGACGACGTCGGGAGTAGAAGGCGAGATTCACCCCCACCAGCCGGCCCTGGTGGGTCAACTGGAAGCCATGGTGGTCGACCGGGCTCGGCCAAGGGGCAGCGATCGCCGCTGACCACTGCGCGCTACTCAGCCGCCGGTCGAGGTTGTCGTGCAGGAACGCGCCGACGTCAGGCAGATCCGCCTCGACGATCGGCGTGAGAGTCGGGCTGGATCCGGCACCCATCTCGCCGAGCCTAGCCTGCGATAAGGTCAACACTCCGACACAGGGTTACGGGGTGGTGGGGCAGCATGATCAACCTCTGTTTCCATGGCATCGGCGAGCCGGGTCGCGAACTCGAACCGGGCGAGGCGAAGTACTGGGTCTCCACGACGTTGTTCAAGCAGGTGCTGGACCTGGTGCAGGACAACCCCGAGGTGGCGATCAGTTTCGACGACGGCAACGCCTCCGACCATGATCAGGCTCTACCCGCCTTGACCGAGCGAGGGCTCGACGCAGCTTTTTTCGTCCTGGCCGGTCGTCTGGACCAAACCGGGAGCCTGTCACGCGAACAGGTGATGGCCTTGCAGGACGCCGGGATGTCGATCGGCAGCCACGGCATGAACCATGTGTCCTGGCGGGGTTTGACGGAAGCAGGGCAGTCCGCGGAGTTCGTCCGGGCGCGCGACCTACTGTCCCAGGTTTGCGGGGTCCCGGTCACCTGGGCGGCCCTGCCGCTGGGGCAGTATGACCGGGCCGTGCTGCGTCGGCTGCGCGCCAACGGGTACCAGCGGGTGTACTCCAGCGATCGCTCTGCGGCCCGTATGGGCGCCTGGTTCCAGCCGCGATACAGCATCCGAGCCGACGATACGGTGACCCTCTTGCGCCGGGAGGTGCTCCAGCCCGCCTCGGCTCTAGGGCGGGCACAGGCGGCGGCCAGGCAACTGGTCAAGCGTCTGAGATAGCCGTCGGGCTCCCACCTGCCGAGCCAGCTCGCCTGGCGACCCACCGCGCATCGAGGCGATAGCAGAGCACGAGGCTGCCGATCAGAGTCGCCATAAAGGAACTGACCAGGGCACGCGAGCGCCGTCCCGTGATGTACTCGATGTTCGGCTCCGCAGGCGAGGTGATCATCGTGACTCGTGCGGTGTCGGCGACTCCGGCGGCGCGTTGATCCTCGGCCAGCAACCCTGCGAGTTCGGCGGTGACCCGTGCCGCCTCGGCGCGAACCACCTCCGGGTTCGAATCAACGATCTGGACGTTGATGACCGGGCTGAGGTAGCGAGGGTTCCACTGTGAACCCTGGTTCGGGATCCGAACCTGCACGCCTTCCCGAATCCCGATCCCATAGAGCGTCGTGTCCCCGGAGGCGGTGAAGAGGGGAGTTCTTGCGCCATTCCATTCCGCCGAGATCAAGCCCGCCAAGGGGGTCATGTCGAGCCGGGGATCCTCGAGCCGATTCGGAAAGAACTCCGATGGTGGCGCCAGCAGAACCGCGTCGTAGCGCGCGAAGTAGACGCCTTCGCGATGGGCGCAGAACCATCCGACGGTGCCGCTGAGTGCCAGGCAGAGCAGCACGACATACCAGCGCCGCAGCCCGAAGCGTAGAATGGCGCCCGTCACCGGCGATACTCCATGAATCGATGATGTCAGAGGTCCGCCGGTTGGGCGCATCCGAGATGATCTCGTACCGTGCAGGGGGGACAGCCCCCGGATGACCGCTGGTGGGCTGGTGTCGAACGCGGCTGGCCCTTGGGGTCCGGCACGGAAGGGGGTCCGGGTGCAGTTCAGGGAACTGTGGACGACCTTGCTGCGGCGGTGGTATCTCACCCTGGCCGCGATTGTGCTGGCAGGTGTGGCGGGGGCTGGTGCGGTGTTCCTCGTCGGCCCCACCTATGAGGTCAAGGCGAGCGTTCTGATCACCCCACCCGGCACCACCGTCACCCAGGCGACCGGAGTGCCCGAGGGAGCGATCGGCAACCCGTTGTTGGCGCTAGACGGGCTGAACCAGGCCCGCGACCTGGTCATTCAGTCGATCACATCTCAACAGTCTTTCGAGGACATGTGTCAACGGGACGGCGATGCGGAGTATGCGGCTATGCAACGGGAGCTGTGCCGACCGCGCGCAGGGGTGACCTTCGAGGTCACACCGGAGTACGCGAGCAATGCGCCGCTGGTCCGCATCGTGGCCACCGCAGACTCTCGCCAGAACGCTGTCGTCGCGCTCAACACCATGGTCGACCAGATCCCCGACGCTCTCAGCGAGTTGCAGGCAGGTTTCAGCCTCCAGCCAGACTCGCTCATCGGCTCGGTACCCGTGGTCGTCGAGCAGAACCCCACGCCGATGCGCAGTTCACAGATCAGGGCGGGTGTCCTCGGCGGTGGTGTGGCGTTGTCCCTGGCACTGTTGGGGATCGCCTTCTTCGAAGGCCTAATCGGTCCACGCTCGGCGGCTTCGCCGACCCGGGCGGACGACGGCCCGGCAGCCACGCATGGTCAGCCGCCCCTGCCCGAGGACGAGTTGCTCCACGACGACAAGGCCGACCGGGAAAGCGCAAACCCTGCGGTGGAGCCGGCTTCGGCCCGCCTCACGTCTTAGGTGCCCAGCCGGTGTCGGTGCGCGCGCGATCAATGACGTCAATTCGAAGCAGGCTCCGGCGGCCGTTCGGTCAGGGCTTGGACGCCACCACAATTCTCACCGTCTACCTGGTGCTCCTGCTGGCGATCCCCTCGCCGATGGTGCTCAGTCCTCTGGGCAGTGCTGGAGCCCCGTCCGCTCTGCTGGCTCCCGTCATCTTCCTCATCTGGCTGTGGTTCACCCTGCGTGGCACCGCACCGGTGGCACCCGCGGGCCCCAGCCGGGTCGCCCTGGTGTGGCTTCTGGTCATGGTGGTGGTCTACGCACACGCGATGTCGTTGCCGATTCCTTCGGACGAGGTGAGCCCTGCCGACAACGGGCTGATCAAGGTCGTCGGGTACGTCGGGATCCTGGTGATGGCCAGTGACGGCATCGCCAGCGCCGAGCGGCACCGCGTTCTGGTGCGGCGCTTGGTGGTCGCGGTCGGACTTGTCGCGGTGCTCGGACTCGTGCAGTACCTGACCCGCGAGCTGTACGTGGATCGGCTGAACATTCCGGGGCTGACATCCGGCACGTCCGGATGGGGACTCATCATCCGCAACGGATACCCCCGCCCGAGCGGCACCTCCACTCATCCCATCGAGTACGGGGTGGTGCTGACGATGGCCTTGCCTTTGGCGGTGGCCTTTGCTCGCAGTTCCCCGTCCTGGCGCCTTCTGTATCGGTTGGTTCTGGTGGCCATCGCGTTCGCAGTCTTCTTGTCCATCTCCCGTTCGACCCTGGTGTGCGCCTTCGTGGGCGTTGCAGTGATGATCATCGGCTCGCGAGGATGGCAACGATTGTGGGCACTGCTGGGCCTTCTCGCCTGTGCGGTGGTCATATATCTGACCGTGCCAGGTGTCTTGGGCACTATCGTCGGGCTGTTCACATCGGTGTCGCAGGACCCCAGTATCGCCTCACGGACCGGTAGTTACGAACTGGCGTGGTCGTTCATCCAGCAGCAACCCCTGTTTGGTCGGGGTTTCGGGACCTTCCTGCCCAAGTACTGGATCCTGGACAATGGCTATCTCGGCATGCTCATCGAAGCCGGAGTGCTCGGTCTTGGGTGTCTGCTGGCGGTTCTCGGGACTGCTTTCCGGGCTGCCTGGCTGAGCCGACGACGGGCCCTCACCGATTTCGATCGCGACCTGTCCTTGGCGTTCATGGGGTCCGTGGCCGCGGGATCGGCAGGACTGGCTTTCTTTGACACCTTCGGATTTCCGCAGTCGGCTGGGTGCTTCTTCCTGGTTATCGGGCTTGCCGGTGGAATGCTGCGATTTGCCGGTACTGGCGCTGACCCTGCGGTGGTCCAGCGAGACCAACCGAGGGTGGCACCACGGGTCCGCCAACCGTGATGCCACCCTCTCTCAGTTCGCCTCTTGGCTCGAAGTCGGCCCTATCGCGGCACCCGGGCTAGGGCCAGCCAGTAGATCGGTTCTCGCTGTGGGACGGTCACTGCACCGTCTTGCCTGCGTTCGGGCCGTCGTACCACGTGTTGCCCGACACGACCACTGGGGAATCGGTTGAGGTCAACGGCCCGAAAGCACCGCTCTTGGGGTAGACCTGCGTCGTGAACTTGTTGTTCGTGATGGAGATGTTGCTCACCTTGGACAGCGAGTCCACGCCTTTAGCGTAGCCGCCGTAGACGGTGTATGCGCCACCGCCCAACAGGTTCCCGTCAATCGAAACATTGCGCATGGCCGACGCCGAGCCCGTGGACAAGATGATCGCAGACGTGGAGCCCTTGCCGATCACGATGGAGTTGTTCCTGATTGTGAGGCCAGTGGTTCCCAGCGACTGGATGCCATCGTTGTGGGAGTCGCCGATCACTGTCAGGTCGTGGATCATGGAGGACTGGATCGTGACATTCGACCCGGCCTTGGCGCCGTCCATCGTCGAATGCAGGTTGCCGCGGGTGAGGGTGAAGTTGCTGCCGTTGATGGCGGAGTCGTTGTACGGGTTGTCCATGCCGTCGATCTCGACGTCGGTCAAGGTCAGTCCCGTCTTACCGCTGTCGGAGAGGACGTTGAAGAAGCAGCTCGAGCGGATCAGCGTGTTCTTGATCGTGACGTTGTTTGCCCGGATGTCCAAGCAGTTGGTCACCAACTTGGAATCGATGGTAGTGCCGTCCTGAGTGATCACCGACGGGCCGGTATAGGCGGTCAACTTCGTGCCTGCAGGCACTCCCGTTGTGGATGCCGTGGGGAACCCGGCGGTCGGGTCCGGGGTGGGATCGGGTGTCGGGTCCGGGGTGGGATCAGGAGTGGGATCGGGCGTGGGGTCCGGGGTGGGGTCCGGGGTCGGTGTTGTTGGCGTGGATACCGAGGGGGCCACGATCGCGTCCACCCAGTACTGGCTGCTGTGCCACGACGCCGTGGGGAAGCCGTTCCCATACTTGTAGACGCCGGCATTGCTCGTCGGAACCGAGACGAGGGCGGACTGGGATTGACCCGAGTAGTACTGAGTCGAGGAGTACCGGCCGCGGGGAGCCTGGTAGGAGACCACATAGGAGGCGCCGGCGCGAAGCTGCACGGGCGTGGAGAACCGGGCCGTCTGCCAGCCCCACGACGTCTCGCCGGTGAACTGGACGGTCGCCAGGCGTGCGCCCGAGGACGACCACAGGGTCCCGGTGTGAGTGCCCTTGTTCTGCCAGGTCTTCCAGAAGCGGACACCGAGTGCTTGCGCGTCGCTGCGGGCCGTGAACCTGGTGCCTAGCTCGACGGCCGCGGTGTCGGAGTCGACAGCCGCGTTCGCGGGCTTCTGGCCACCCCAGAACGTCTCCTCGGTGTTCACGGTTGTGCTCACCGATGTGGTGGACACCGCAGGCATGAATGTCTTGAGGCTGCGGGAGGCTGCGGTCGCGGGGGATCCAGCGGCAAGGGCAAGTGAGAGGGCCAATCCGGCGCCTAGTGTTACGCGGGCAGCCGAAACTCGGGTGTTGGCACGCATTGTGGGGGTCCTTCAGATGGGGTCTTGTTTGGGGATTTGAGCTCCCTCTCAAGATCGGCAGACCCGCGCCCGAGATGATCGCCCGCCCTAGTGGCCTAATTTCACGCTATGTAGTAGCACGTTACGGGGCGATTAAACGGAAAAACCGGAAATGGTAGAGAAGGTTCTTGAAAATGCCTGGTAGACAGGCGTAAACACTGACCAACAGGGCAGTGGTGGCAGATGCTGAGCCGATCCCGGCCGAGGTTGGCTACTGAGAGTCAGGATGGCGTCATCGCTCCGCGACGCCGATGCAATCGGGTCGAAATGCAGGGAGACGAACAAGGGGGCGAGCCGGGAGATGAAAGGCCCCGTGGCCCGTTCGGCGGGGTGGCGGACAGCGTCGTCTTCGAGGCATGCGTTCCACCCTGCCTTCGTAACAGTTCCGTGTCCAGTCCGTTACATTGACGGAGCTCAGGATGGACGCCGATTTGTGGCGACCCAACGCCTCTTGGCCGATCGCCACCGATGAAGGCCTCTTGAAGGAAAGCGGCAATATTGCCCCTATTGCCCCATGTAAGGTGCAAATCGGACGCGTCAGCTGAGACTCATCCACACCTCGTGTGAGGTGGAGCACATTTTCGGGCCGATGGGTGCGTCGTAAACAGAGCGCTACCGAAAGTTGCGGCCTGTGACCACGCACCTCTGCGCCCAGTCGTGAGGGAGGTCCGCGCGGCCTAGGCCACCCACGAGCCAAACCGATCCAGGGTGCCGGCCGAGCATCCATCCGCGGTCCCGGTCGAGGAGTTCGGGTAGGTCACCGTAGTGGTGGGGCTCCAGCCCAACCACCAGGACGATCGCGGTAGGTGGGATGGTGCTCAGCGCCTTACGACACTGTGACAGCGATGACACCGCCGTCATCATGACCGGGTTGCCGTACCTGGTGACGGACAACGTTCCAGGCGCGTAGCGGGCGAACTCTTCGGCGGGGTCGATGTTGATCAGATGGAGGGGGCGGGCCGGGGAGTAGGGCAGCAGGTCGACTTCGTGACGGATATCGGAGTCGATGACGGCCAGCCCGGTGCGCGCGCGCACGCCTGCGGCTGAGACCCTGCTCTGGAGCCGCCGCAACGGCCTGGCCACCCGGCGGGCAGTGGCGAGCAGGGAGGTAGTTCGGCCCCTGGCCTGGATGGTCCCGCAGGTCGTGCGCACAGGGAGAAACTCCCGGTACAGATCCCCGACGTGGCGGTGCGCCAGGTCGAGCTTGGCCAGGTTCGTGGTGAGGCTGTTGTGGGTGACCCCGAGGTCTGCGACGCCGATTCGCTGGCCGGTTCGGCGCAGGCGCAGGCCAAGCTCCACCGCGTAGGCGTGCCATGACAGCTCAGGGTCCTCGCTGAGCGGGTGGTCCAGGATCTGCTGCCGGGTGGTCAGGAACAGCACCTCGTCGACACTGTCCACCTCCACCGGGGTGGGCGCCGGGGTGCCGATGATCTGCACGCGATCTCGGATGCGACCGCAGTTCGTGCCATCGTGGCGGACCCCATTGGCGCCGATCAGGCCCCAGCCGGCGTGCAGTTCGGCTTCCGCTTCGAGAAGGCGCTCGAAGGAGTGGATGTAGACGTCCTGGTGCACGAAGGCCACCAGGGGATGCCGGGCTTGCCGGGCACCGTGGTTGAGAGCGCTTCCCGCACTCGAGAAGGTGTGCTCTCGGTTGTCCACCGGGATGAACTGAACGTCGATGTCCCCCCGATACCCCTCGACCGAGGCCTGCAGGCATTCGGATAGGACAGCGGCGTCATTGAAGACGCACACCACCGATATCCCTCGTGCGGACGCCACCATTCACATCTCCTTCCCGGATTGCCCAGGAACGGTCCGCCGGAGAAACCGTCCCGGGTTGAACAGGGCCTTGACGGCCGCGCGGCTGCGACTCTTGCCCAGAACGGCTCGCAGCCCCTCGCGCATCAGGTTGGCAGCCCAGAAGAGCCACGCCGCCAGGCGGGTGTGTCGTCGCCCGTACAACCTGACCCTGTTGACGACCTGCAAGGCCCACAGGTCATCGGAGGAGCCCGAGCCGCCCTCCAGGTGGACGGCGCCGGCCTCGGGGACGAAGACCGTGTGAAAGCCACCATCGCGAGCCCGGAGGTTGAACTCGGTCTCCTCGGAGTATAGGAAGAACGACTCGTCCCACGGGCCGCATGCCTGCCAGCACTGGGCGCTGATCAGTTGGGTAGAGCCCTCGGCCCAGTCGATCCGGTGCTCATAGCGGTACTGCTCGGGATCGTTGACCACCTCACCCGGCAGGCCACGGCGCCCGGCCCGACGCCCGAGAATGGCCTCGGCCAGAGTCCCCATGATGGTCGGCTCGCGCCGGATCGAGCCGATGAGAGAGCCGGTGGCGTCGACGAGGTGGGGCACGGCGATCCCCGTGCCAGGGGTGCGCAGGCGCCGCAGCAGCACCGGAACACATCCTGGGTTCAGACGGACGTCGGAGTTCAAGGCCAGGATGGCCGTGTACGGGGAGGCGGCGGCCACTCCGGCGTTGATTCCGGCGGCATAGCCGCCGTTGCGCCCCGTCTCCACGATGGTCACGTCGTCGGCCAGCGCACGTACGACGGCCACGCTGTCATCAGGGGAGGCGTTGTCGACAGCGATCAACTCGTAGTCGATCGACCCCATGCCACCTGGAAGGGAATCGATCAGCCCGGGCATGAGAGTTTCGCTGTTGTACATCACCACGACAACGGCAACTCGTTCGGTGCGCTGCGGCGGCTGACGATTCTGTTCGTCTGGAACCTGGTTCATCTGCTCACCCCTGAGTCCGCGGCCGCGCGCGGCTGGTGGAGTGCTCGTGCTCCGAGATGATGTCACCCAGCAGTTCACAGAAGTGTGCGGTGGAGAAGTGCGCTCTGGCGCGCTCGTGAGCCCGGTCTCCCAGAGCGAGTCGGCGATGGCGGTCCCGCGCCAACTCCACTACAGCATCGGCGAAGGCGCTCACATCCTCGGCAGGGACCAGCACCCCGGTTTCCGCGATCTGGTCGCGCACCCCGCCGACGTCGAAGGCCACCACCGGTTTGCCCAGCACCATGGCTTCAAGCACGACGAGCGGGAAAGGATCGTCTCGTGAGGGAAGGGCGAGCAGATCGAAGCCTCGCATCAGCGGGTAGGGATCGGCTCTGGGGCCCAGGAACTCGACGTGGCCGTCGAGAGCGCCCGACGCGATGAGGTCCCCGATCCAGACAAATCTGATGTCCAGCTCAGGGGCGCGCGAGCCGACCAACTGGGCTGCGGCGATCAACAAGTCATACCCCTTGCGGTACTCCACCGAGCCGCAGCTTCCGACCACCACGGCCGGGTCGCCCATCCTGTCCACGCCGGATGCAGCCGAGCGGGAGAGGACGGCGGCGTCGTCGGGTACCGAGGGCAGCAGGACGATGTCGTCCACCGCGATGCCGGTGAGCTGGGCGAGTTCCACCCGAACACTCGGCGAACAGGCCACCACGGTCAGGCGTGGCCACCGCGCGAGGCGGCGCGGCCGGGCGATGAAGTTGGCAGCCACCGGTCCGGACTCGTGCACGTGTAGGACGACGGGGACCCGCAGCAGTCGGGCGGGGCCTAGATAGTCCACGACGGCGCACGAGTTGAGATAGAGCATCTGGGGCCGGTGCACCGCCACCATGATCAGCGCCGTGATGGCGTCGGCCAGGCGGGCCAGCGGACGAAGCCACGTAGGCCGGCGCAGGCGTCGCCGCACTCGCCACAGTGGCTCTACCCGGCACGGGCTCACTTGGCGGAAGTCCTTGAGCAGTGGCCCGGCCGTCCGACTCACGATCGACACCTGGTGGCCCTGGTCCACGAGGCAGCGAGCGACCAGGGCAGCCACCCGCGGCGCCCCGGATCGCGAGGCGTCGTGGCTGATCAACTGAACTCTCACGCCCCCACCCACCTCCTCACTTTCACGCTCCGTCCCCGCCACAAGCAGCTTGCTCCGGCTGCCGACCGGCAGGTCGCCGTCTGCCCAGACGCCCCCACCCGGCCGGCAGCCACCTGCGCAGCAGCGCAACCGTCAGCCCGACGTAGACCAGAGCACCGGCCGAGCCGCCCAGGAGCAACGAGACCGGTGCCCACGCGAAGAGGTGGCTGATCGACAGTGCGGTGATACCCGCCAGGACGGCCGCGATCCCAGGACGTAGCGTTACCCCGATCAGTGCGCGGAGCTTCAGCCCGGTGACCTTCAGTACGCTGCCCAGATACGCCGGTGCCACCACCACGACGATGGTGATCACATGCGCCCAAGCCACCCCGACCAGCCCATCGTGCCGGATACCGACGATGATCGCAGGCACTAGCACCGCGACCCACAGGAGTTGGATCACCAACAGCCGAAGAGTCGTCCCGGCCGCGACCAGCACGTTTGTGGCAAGGAGAGTGAAGGCGTAGATCGTCCCGTAAATCGCAAGCACTTGCAGGATGGGTGCCGACGCCGACCACGTGGGGCCGAAGAGAGTAAGCACCAAGGGCCGGGCCAGGGCGAGGGTGAGCGCACCGACGCCGAACGCGAACACCGTCACCACCCGGCTGGCGGTCAGTAGCGCATGGGGGTAGGCCTGGGCGTCGTCTCGAACCCGGGCCAGGGCTGGGACGACGACGCTGTTGAGCACCGAGCCGAGCAAAGCGGTGGTCCACCCGGCCACGTTGAAGGCGATCATGTACGTACCCACGCTGGCCGCGTCGGTGAGCCTGCCCAGCACGAGATAGTCGGCGTTCAGGAGCGTCCAGTTCACCAGGTTGGCGAACGACAGGGGGAGCCCGAACCGCAGTAGCGCGCCCACCTCCGCCGGGCGCCATCCAGGTCGGTACCTGCGGGAGGTGCTCAGCACGAACACCAGGCCGGTCGCCAGCTGCCCGATCACCCGCGACCACGCGAACGCCTGCGCACCGCCGCCGTTGATGGCCAGCACGATGAGGATCGGGTTGGCCACGACGAAGCCGACCACGGTGCCCAGGAAGATCCGATCCTGTTTGAACTCGCGTACCAACTGGGCGCCAGGTACTGCGAAAACCCCGGTCAGGAACAGGGAGAGGGACAGAATCCGGATCGGTTCGGCGGCAGCAGGCTGGCCGAGGAGTGTGGCCAGGCCGGGGGCGCTTGCGGCCATGATCAGCGCGAGGGCTGTTGCCGTCACGATCGAGACCGTGGTCACCGTCGGGGCGATCCGGGAAGGCTCCTGCGCCGAGCGGGCGATCACCGATCCCATGCCGAGTTCAGCCAGGCTGGCGACCACGACGCTGACCGCCAGAGCGATCGCAAAGATGCCGAAGTCCTCGGGGGATAGGAGCCGGGCAAGCAAGGCGGTCACCGCGATGTTCGCCGCCCGCATGGTCAGGTTCGCCACAAAGGCCCAGGCGGCACCGCGGCCGACCGCGCGCCCGAGCCGCCCCTGGTCGGGACCGTCTGGGGTGCCGGGACCGCCTGGGGTGTCGGGCTGCGAACCGTCCCGGATGTTCGCCTCCTTGGTCGCGCTGTCCTGCCTGGTGGTCATTCGCGTTCTCCGCCGAGGCAGGTCCTCGACGTCACGGCGTGGACGACTCGGTGAACAGGACGTCCACCCAGTAGTTTGTGGCGTTCCACGAGTTCGTTGGGAACTGGGGTTGGCCGGAATAGGAGTACAGGCCATTACCGGCGCCGGCCGCGGTCGCGGGTGCGATCAGCGATCCGCTGGTCACCGGCTGGCCGGCGAAGAACCCTCCGTCTGCTGAGTAATGTCCGTTCGGGGCGTGATACGACGCGACATACTCACCTGGGGCGAGCGTGACGGGCGCGTCGAAGGAGCCGGTCTGCCACCCTCGGGCCGTCTGCGACGACACCACGGCCGAGGCCACCAGGGTTCCGCCGGAGGTCCACAGGTGCACGGTGTGCGGGCCCGAGTTCGCTGGGCCTCCCTTGAAGAACCGGATCCCGTGGAGTTGACCGGCGACCTGGGTCTGGAAGCGCAGCCCGAGGTTCACGGCTGATCCGTCGTCGACCACTGCCGTCGCCGGCTGCCTCGTCCGCGGCCAGAACGTCTGGTAAGCCATGCTAGAGGCTGTGTAGAAACTCCAGGCCAGCGGTCCGGGGATCGCTGCGCCCGAGGTGGACTGGGCGGAGTCCAGAGACGCTGTGTAGCTGGCGTCCACCGCCAGGGCGGAGGCGGGGGTGAACGTGAGGGTGCGGCTGGGCTGGTCATAGGCAGTCTGGCCTGCAACGGCCGCCCCGGCGCTGTCGCGGACCGTCAGGGGGAGCGAGTTGGGCGCCATGTCGCGATCGAAGGTGAGGCTGACCACGCTGGCGGGATCTACATTCTCGGCAGACGGTTCTGGTATCCGCGAGACGACTTGCGGAACGTCATCGGGTACGAAAGCCACGTCCACCCAGTAGTTCGTCGAGTTGTAGGAGTTGGTCGGGAATCCCCCCGAATAGCGGTACACCCCATTGCCGCCCGCGGCGGCCGAACTCGGCGCCGATAGCGCCCCGCGCTGGTGAGAAGTGGCGAAGTAGCTGCCGGTGCTCGCGTAGCCTCCGCTCGGGGCGACGTAGGAGGCGATGTAGGTCTCCTCGGCGCTGACCCGAACCGGAGTTGCCAGCGCCGCCTGCTGCCAGCCCGTGGCGGATTCGTCGGTGAAGATCGCGCTGCCGAGCAGCGTGCCGGTGCTCGACCAGAGGTGGCCCACGTGCTGGCCGGAGTTGCCGGCGCCCTTGTAGAACCTCAAACCGACCACGGTTCCGTCGGCGTCCACCCCGAATCTGACACCGACCTCGATCGGTGCCGGGTCGTCGGTGGTTGCCACCGCTGGTGCGGCCGAGGAGAGCCAGAGGGTCTGTGGTGTCCCGCCGCCGTCGGTGCTGAATGACCAGGTGTCGGGCACGGGCATCGAGTTACCGGACAGGTCGACAGCCTGGACAGAGGCGGTGCAGGTCGCCCCGGCGGGTAAAGCCGGCGAGGTTGTGAAGTGAGCTGTGTAGGTCGCGCTGTCATAGGTGAGGGAGCCGCCCACCGAGACCCCGTCGACGAGGACGCTCATCGTGATGCTGTTGTCTTTGACTGGCCCGTCGAACTGTGCGCTGACGGGGGCTGCCGGGTCGACGCCGCCCAATCCGGAGGCCGGGACTCGGTCGACCACCACGGGTGCGGAGTCGTCCACCGGTGGCACGAAGACCACGTCAGCCCAGTAGTTGGAACCCGCAGATGTCGAGGAGGGGAAGGCGCTCGCGCCGTACCGGTAGACACCGTTGCCGTCGGACTCACTCGCGGAGAGGGCTCGCAACGGCGGGTTGTCATGCGGGGTGGCGAGGTTGCCGGCCGAATAGACATAACCGCCAGTGGGCATGTGATAGGAGACGATGTAGACGGTCTCAGCGTCGATGGTCACCGGGTCATCGAGTTCCACCTGCTGCCAACCGGATTGTTCGGGGGTATCGAAGACCGCGGTGGCGAGCAAGGTGCCGGACATCGACCACAAATGGCCGACCGCGTTGGCCGGGCTGTTTACTCCCCTGTAGTAGCGCAGTGCGGTAACTGACCCGCCTCGGTCGGCGCGGAACTTCACCCCCACCTCCACCGCGCCGTCCTCGACTCCCGAGGGATCCTGCGGGCCGAAAGAGGTGTCCCAGATGGTGCACGGTCCGATGCCGGTCGTCGCTGCGCAGGTGAAGGACCACGACTCCTGTGGCATCACGGTGCCGACCAGGTCCGCGACGTTGCTCAGCGTCACCGTGTAGGTGACACCTGCCTGCAGGGTTTGTGTCGGAGAGAAGGTGGCGGTCCGCGTCGCTGCGTCGTAGGCCACGGCGCCGGGAACCAGATCTCCCGTCTGTGAGGTGAGGGTCATCGTCATCGACTCATGGGCGATCGGCTCGCTGAAGGTGGCGGCGATCGATGAGGTCGGCGTGACCCCCTGCAGGCCGGGAGCCGGCATTCGGTTGAGGAGGCTGGGCACCCGGTCGTCATCGGCCGAGAGCACGACGTCGACCCAGTAGTTGGTGGCGCCGAAGGACGCTGTCGGGAAGCCCGAGGAGCCTGAACGGAAGACACCGTTGCCGCCGGTCTCGGCGCTGCCCAGGGCCTTGAGCGGTGGCAGGTCGAAGGATGACGAGAAATAGCCCGTGCTCGCGGAGTAATGCCCATTGGGCAGGAACACCGAAGCAACATAGGTGACTCCCGCGGACACGGCCACAGGGGTCACGGGCACAGTCTGCCAACCGGTCTCGGTTTCGTTCTCGAATGTCCCCTGGGCGAGTTCCAAACCGCTCTCAGTCCAGACTCTGGCAACGTGAGTCCCCGTATTTCCCGCGCCCTTGAAGAACTTCACCCCGGTGATGAAAGCGTCGATATCGCTACGGAAGCGCACCCCCACCTCAATCGGGTTACCTTCCGGCACGCTGGGTTGCGTGGGGCCGAACCCCGAGGGGAAGATCGAACAGGGCAACTCCCGTGCGAGGGCTTCGACCTGCACCACGGACGCCTGGCCCGGGCGACACCGGTCGTCGATGGCACGTACCCGCACCGTGTGGGTCCCGATCGTCAGGGGCAGGTAGGTCAGGCTCCACGTGGTGGTGCCGGTCGCCGGGCGCCACCCGTCATCGTCGATGGCGTACTCGACGGCAGCCACCACAGTGCCGGGCGAGGCGGCGGCGGCCCCCTCCACCACCACCGATGAGCCGACGGGGATCGCCACGGTGGCGGGGGGCTGCGAGATCGACACCGCGGGCGCAGCGACCTGCGCAGGCGCGGTCGCCGCGACGAGCCCGGCCATCAGGGTGCTTGGCTGAACCCCCATGTCGGCGAGGACGTTCACGGTTGCCTGCTGCATCACCGGGTCGGTGGGCGTGCCTCGATCGGTGCCATGATCGTCGTCCAGGCCGTAGGACCACTGGACCGTTCCGGTTCCCCAGACCAGCGCTCCGCTGTCAGCCCGATACATGGTCATGTTGTGCTGGCAGGTGGATTGGGTGTAGGTACCCCCATAGTCGATGAGATAGTCCGGAACTGGGACCGTCGTGGAGGAGAGCCTGATCGATCCGGCAGGTCGGGCGTTGTCGTAGGCATCTTCGTCGAACTCGTAGCCCAATGTGTTGGCGGCCAGCGCTCGTGACTGCCCGCCGGCGAGTTGGGAGACGGCTGTATTGCGCCAGATCCGCAGCCCTGCGTACTCGGCTGGAACCTCGATCGCGAAGTCGGGGCTCCCTCCGGGCAAGATCGCCTTGAAGAGTTGGCCCGTCAGCGCGTTCTCGGGTCGCCCTGCTTCGGGTGGTGAACTGAAGCGAGGATCCCGCCAGGTCCCGGTCCAAGCGCCGGTCGGGTCCGTCTTGGAGTTCTCCAGGGTTTCCTTATAACAGACCATCGTGCGATCCGGAACCTGCGCGGCGTCGGTCGACGGTTCGAAGCGCACCTTCCAGAAGTACTCGTTGCCAGTCATGAAGATCAGATGCGTCCCGCGGTCGCGGGCCGCCTCGACCTGAGCCCGCTGAGGCCCGGAGACGTACTCGTCGTGTCCAGAAGAGATGAAGACCTGGCAGCCGTCCAGTGTGGTGGGATCGCTGTGAACGTCGACGCCGGAGCAGTAGGCGACGTCGTAGCCGTTCCTCTCCAGGAACTTCAGCAGCGGGTACTCAGCGCTGAAGAACTCGTTCTCTGCGCCGGGGCGCAGATCATCGGGCCGGTTGTAGCTGACCTTGACGGCCCGGCCGATACTGCCCAGGTCCGGGCGAGCTGGGTCGCGCATGGACTGCCCGAAGTACAGGCTTTGATCACCGTAGAAGTTGTAAGCCTGGGTCGTCATGTCCGAGGTCTGGACGAGAATATCGGCCGGCCCGTTGCGACGGACCACGAAGAGCGTGTAGTTGCTTTCGTCTGCTCCCGGATCTTCCGGGTCATGACGCACGAAATGGGCGTAGTACACCCCGGAGAGTGCACCCGTTGGCACCGTCCAACTTGCCGAGACCGCCCAGTTGCCGCAGTCGACCAAGCCCGTGCCTGCGTCGGTCAAGGGAGCTGGCTGGGCTTGAGGAAGCGTTGCGCTGGGTGTCACGTCGGCCAGCAGACGCGCCCCGTCTCCGCCGTACCATCCCAGCCGGTGAATCCGCACTGAATAGTCCGTGGAAACGGTATCGATCTTGAAATCGATCGTCTCGCCGGGAAGGACACTGGTCCTGGTGGCAAAACCCATGATCGTAGCGCTCCGCGAACTACCCCATGAGGCGGACCCTTCCAGCCCGTTCTCAGCGCTGATCTCATTGGCGCTCGCAAGCGGGCCGCGCACCATCAATGCGGCGGTGGTGGCGCTGGTCGCCCCGCTCAGTTTGAGAAAACTGCGTCGACTGACGCCGCGTCGACGACCACCATCCTCGCTGTCGGCGGGCCGCTTGGGCATGTTCCCCTCCATGGGTTCGGCTGCTGTCCCCGAGCCTTGTATGTGCCTGACCTGCACTCGATCTGAGCGGCAATCGCTCTTTTCGGCGCGAGCCGGGTGCCCCGACGGTCCTTCGGTTACGGCGGCGTGGTCCCGGCTCGAGTGGCCGGGTCATCGGCCAGCTTGGCCTCCACGAAATCCGCCAGGGATCCCATCGTCTCGAGTAACTCCGCCGAGAACTCGTCGTCTTCGATGGAGATCGCGAAGGCCGTCTCCAGTTCGGCGAGCAGGTTGACGACGGCAAGGGAATCGAGTTCGGGGAGGTCGAGGAGCACCGTATGCGCTGTGAGTGACTCGGCCTGGTCTTGCAGGGCGAGCGTGGTCACGACCACGCTCTTGACCTGGTCGAGCGTCCGTGGATCAGGCATATTGCTCCCTCGTTCTCTCAGCAGTCAGATCAGTACTTCACGTGCTGGTAAGTGTGACAGAAATACGCTTGGGCTGGCCGTGAGGCCGTATGCCCCCGCTTGGAATATGACGATCAAGTCGCCGATATCGGTTGGTGGTAGTGGCACGTGGTTGCCCAGCACGTCCAGTGGAGTGCACAGTGACCCGACGATGGTGACCTGCTCAGCAGTCGATCGGTCGACCTTGGTCCCGGTGGTGATCGGGTAGTTGCGCTTGATGACCTGTCCCAGGTTGCCCGATGCGGCCAGTTGATGATGTAAGCCACCGTCCACGACGAGGTACGTCGTCCCACGGGAGACTTTGCGATCCACGACCTGGGTGACGTAGACCCCCGCTTCTCCGACGAGGTACCGGCCCAGTTCGACAACCGGCTCGGCGTCAGGGAGCGATGCCGAGAGGGTGTCGGTCACGTCGTGCATGCCAGCGCCGAGTGCCGGCAGATCCAACGGACTGTCCCTCTCGGAGTACGGGATGCCAAAGCCCCCGCCCAGATTGACGTATCTCACCGGGTACGGCAGGTGCTCGGCGAGGGTGGCGACGAGATCGACGATCCTGTGCTGAGATTCGATCAGCACCTCTGCTTTGAGGTTCTGGGACCCGGCGAAGACGTGAAACCCGATGACGTCCACGGGTGCGCCGCGGATCCCGGTGAGCACGTCGGGTACCTGTTCGGCGTCGATGCCGAACTGCTGCGGGCCGCCGCCCATCCTCATGCCTGAGCCCTTCACCGCGAAGTCCGGGTTCACCCGGATGGCGATCTGTGGGCGCAGGTCGAGCTGAGCCCCGGCTGCGACCACGCGCTCGATCTCGGTCTCGGACTCCACCTCGATCGTCGCTCCGGCGGCTACCGCTTGGACGATCTCGTGGGCGGTTTTACCCGGCCCCGCGAAACTCACCTCCGGGCCTCGCTTGCCGGCATCGAGAGCCACCGACAGTTCTCCGGCCGAGGCCACGTCGATCTTGTCGACCAGCCCACCGACGAAGCCGACGAGGGCCGGCATCGGGTTGGCTTTCATGGCGTAACTCAGACGTACCGCACCGGGCAAGGCCTGACGGACCTCGCGGATGCGGTGGGCGATGTGCTCACGGTCGTAGGCGAAGAATGGTGTGGAGCCCACGCGCGCAGCCAGGCGGGAAAGGCGTGAGCCGCCGACGGTCAACTCGCCGCGGTCGACCCCGAACCGCTCGATGAGGGACTGCGTGATCACGGTGTCAGTTCCGCACGCAGGTGGACCCGGTCGAACTTGCCGTTGGGTGAGCGGGGGACACAGTCACGTACTTCGATCTGGCTGGGCACCATGAAGCTTGGCAGGGTGGCGCGTAGCGCGGTGGTGAAGCGGCTTACGTCGAAGTCTGCGCCCGGGGTGACAACCAGGACGATGCGCTGGCCGAGCCGCTCGTCCTCAATCCCCAGTGCGACGGCGTCCTGGACCAAGCCGGTTTGGTATGCGGCTTCCTCCACCTCGGTGGGGGAGACCCGGTACCCAGAGGTCTTGATCATGTCGTCCTGACGACCCACGAAGTAGAGGAAACCCTGCTCGTCGAGGGTCACCGTGTCCCCGGACCATACGGCGAGTTCCGGTTGCCGCCACTGTGGAACTGGCCCGGGAAGCGGGCGGAATCTCTGAGCGGTCCGTTCCGGGTCGTTCCAGTATCCCAGCGCCACAAGTGGGCCTCGATGGACGAGTTCGCCCTCTTGGCCCGGCCCGCAGAGGCTTCCGTCCGGAGCCACGACGAGGATCTCGGCATTCGGGATTGCTTTGCCGATGGAGTCCGGTCTGCGATCGATCTCGGCCGGGTCGAGGTAAGTGGAGCGAAAGGCTTCGGTGAGTCCGTACATGAGGTACGGAGTAGCCTCGGGGAAGGTCAACCTGAGTTGATCCAGGATCTGCTTCGGCATTCGACCGCCCGTGCTGGCGAAGTACCGCAGTTGGGCGCGGGCCTGCCGTGGCCACGTGAGGTTGGCGATCTGGATCCATAGGGGAGGTACGCAGGTGAGACCGGTAACTCCGTGCCGGGCACAGGCTTTGGGTACGTCGCCGGGGACCAGATAGTTCATAAGCACCACGTGTGCGCCGACCGCGAAGGCGGTGCTCAACTGAGAGAAGCCCGCGTCGAAGCTCAGTGGGAGCAGGGCGAGAATGACGTCCTCGTGGGTGTTGAGTAGATATGAGCTGACGCTCTGTGCGCCAGCGACCAGATTGCGGTGAGTCAGGGCAACACCCTTGGGGCTGCCCGTGCTCCCAGAGGTGTACAGCAGACTCGCGAGGTCGGTTTCGACCATGGGTGGCAGCGGAAGCGGTTCTGCGGCCGACACGTCCGACCAACTCGTCACCGGCCTGGGACCAGGAGCCACCACGTGGGCCGGATCCTGGTCCACCAGGATGACCGCAAGCTGGTCCTGCTCCGATGGGGACAGTGCTTGCCAGCGCTGCTGGGAAGTGACCAGGATGCTGGCCTGACAGTCGCGCATGATGTGCGCCGCCTGAGTTGCCCGCAGGGCGGGGTTGATCGGGACGAACACCGCTCCCGCCGCCGCAGCCGCAAAGAGTGAGATGACTGTCTCCAGTCGTTTGTCTAGATATACCGCGACCCGGTCGCCCCGGTCGATGCCGAGGGCGCGTAGACCGCAGGCGGTGCGGTGAACGGCGGACCACAGTTCTTGGTAGGTCAAGGTGTTGTCGGCATAGGTGAGCGCGGAGTGCTTCGGGTGGCGTCGTGCCGCATCGTGGAGGAGATCGTGCAGACCTACCATCTGGTACCAGCCTCTGGCTCAAGAGTTCTGTGCTCCGTGGCCGTCACTTCCGGAACCGTGTCGTGCGCGTTCTGGTCGGATCCTGCGGCCATGTCCGGCCCGATGAGCCCCCGAGTGGACAGAAAGGTCTCGAACTCGACTGGGTCTCGCAGGTTGACATAGATCCGGCCCTGCGGGTCTGAACCAGAGGCTGGCTCCGAATACGCCCGCGTGGCAGGATATACCGGCCGACCGTTCAGGGCGTGGTACACGGAGACGTACTTGACGGATTCGCCGCGCCAGTCGAAGTTACTCACGACCCGTTCGCGGGCCAGTCGACCCATGTCGACGCGGCGTTGTGGCTCGGCGAGAAGTCCTTCGATCGCATCCGCGTAGCCCTTGAGATCACCCGCAGGCACGTACACCACGGCATCGCCGCCGCTCACGCGCGTCTCGTGAAGGTCGAATGCGACCGAGGGCAGCCCAAAAGCCATGTACTCCATGGTCTTGTTCATCGTCGAGACGTCGTTGAGGGGAGTTTTCGGATCGGGCCCGATGCCAAGATCGGCTCGACTGAGCACTTCGGCGATTAGCGGTCCCTCAGCGCGCCCGGTAAAGGTCACAAAATGGTCTACATCCAATGCGACGGCTTCCTTCTTGAGCCGCTCCAGGCAATCGCCAAAGCCCATGAGTGTCGCGTGCACGTCGGTGCGGCCCCGGTCATGGACCAGATCGCGCATCACATGCAGGAGTATCTCCACCCCATCCTGCGGGCCCATGATCCCCAGGTAAGCCAGCTCGAATCCGTCCCGAACGGTGGGCTCGCTCGGATACACCGGACGCATTCTTGAGGTGTCCGGACCAGATCTCACGACCGTCAAGGCGTTCGCCGGGAGACCGCCTCGCTCCATGGCCAGTGCCCGGTAGCTCTCATTGGTCGAGATGACGTGATCGGCAACCCGATAGGTGGCAGCCTCCAGCAGTGTGAGTCCGCGCAAGAGGGTGCGTTCCTTGAGGGATGTGGGCTCCCCGAAGCGGGACAGGAACAGCTCAGGATTGAGATCGTGCTGGTCGAAGACAAACTTGACTCCGCGCAGGCGCCAGAGCAGAGCCAGCAGCCAATACGTGTCTGGCGGGTTGCACGCTTGGATGACATCGAACGGCTTTCTAGCCCACACCTTTATGGAGAGCACGGCTGTGCGTATCCACGAATACGTAAACTCGAGGGCGAAGCCCCGCAGCCCCTCGGCCTCCGGAGCCGGTCGGTACTTATAGATCGACACTCCATCCACGACTTCGAAGTCGGGATCGTCAGGTCCCTTGATGCAGATGACGCTGACCTCGTATCCGGCCGCGATGAGAGATTGACATTCGAGCCAGACTCGCCGATCCAGCGGTACCGGTAGGTTTTGAACGATGATCAATACATGGTACTTGTTTGAGATTTTCTTTTTGTTTTCCGCCTGGTTTCGGAGACGCTTGAGGTGCCCCAGGACACGGTTCATTGCTGTCTACCTTTCGGATGTGTCAGGCGGGCCCGAGCCCATGGGTGGTCACGTTGAAGAGCTCTCCGCTGAAGCTCTGCCAGGTTGTGGAGTCGACTTGGTGGAGGCGGCGGCCGTCACGTCCGACCCAGCCGACCTGCTTGGCCGGAACCCCGACCACGAGTGCGTGGGCCGGTACGTCCCGGGTCACCACGGCGCCGGCTCCGACCAGGGCCCAACGGCCGACCCGAATGCCCCCCAGGACCACCGACCTGGCGCCGATCGAAGCGCCCTCGTCGATCGTGACGCCGACCGCCTGCCAGTCCTGAGCGTTCTTCAGCGCGCCAGCGGGGGTTACGGCCCGTGGGTTGTGGTCGTTTGTCAGCACGACGGCGGGTCCGATGAACACGCCGTCGGCGAGCACGGCAGGTGCATACAGCAGGGCGTGGTTCTGAATCTTGCAGCGATCACCGATCCGGACACCGGCGTCCACGTAGGCATTACGTCCGACGACGCACTCTCGTCCGAGCGTGGCGTGCTCCCGGATCACCCCTCCCTGCCAGATCTTCGTGCCCAGCCCGATATCGGCCGATTCGTCGATCTCGGCGGATGCTGCGGCGAAGAACCCTGGGGTCACCGGAGGCCACCGGACCGAGTCCCACCACTCCGGTGGCCCGGCTGAAACGTGGAAGTTGCCGGACCCTGTGAACGTGCGTCATGTTGCGTCATGCTCGCCCCCACCTGCAGAGTTACATCTTTCGTGTTACATACAGTAGCAGAGAGTAACTGTTTGGGCCGTTCGAGGGAAGTGAAGTTAGCCTGTCTAGGTGATGAACTGAGCCGTGAATCGCGCCGTCCACTGCGTGAAGGCAACCAGCGAGTGTTGGATCTGAGTGTGACCGCCCCGTGCGCGAGCCCCTCGCCTCGTTGCCAAGTGCCGGCTCGTGGCAGGCGTGCGTGCTGCAAGTGCGCGTGCATGGTGCATGGCCCTCCCCTGGTCACCCGCGTGTCTCGGTCGACCCCCGGCCTACAGGATTGCAGAATGTCACGCCTTGTCTGAAGGGATTCATCCGTTCTGGCTATCCCAGGTCCTCTGCTTGGACTCTCTCCCCCCGAACGAGTGAATTAGTGTGGATCATGTATTTGATGAATGTCTCAGAGGTGTCCCTTGTGGAGATGGCAACCAGAAGTCGGAATGCGTGTTCTGCGCGCTTCGTGTTGGTTGAGGCAAACCTCAGCAAGCTGCTCGTCCCTCGGGACTCACCAGGTTGCCTGCCACCGCCTCGGGCCCGCGGTCTGCCCGGCGCCCGAGACGACACAAGGCCCCGGCCGGTCGTGGTGACCGGCCGGGGCCTCTCCCGGACCCTTGGGTGCGCCTAGCTACCCAAGGAGTTCAGTTCCGTCGCGCGGCGACGGCTGTGCGCGAACCAGGCCACGCCGAGCCCGGCGAACCACAGGGGCGTCATCAGCAGCGGCAGGCGGGTGTCCGGGGTGCTGACCAGCAGCACCAGGATCCCGGCGAAGAAGGTCAGCACCAGGTAGCAGGCGGCCCGTCCACCCGGCATCGGGTAGGCCGAGGCGGCGTGTGCCTGCGGGAGCTTGCGTCGGTACGCCAGGTAGCTGATCAGGATCATCGACCAGACGAAGATCAGCAGGGTCGAGGCCACCGTGGTGACGATGGTGAACGCCGACATGATCGACTCGCTGAACATCAGGAAGACCGAGCAGGCGACGAATCCGACACCGAGCAGCAGGGCCCGCACCGGGACGCCCTGGCTGCTGAGCCGGGCGAAGCCGGCCGGGGCCTGGCCGTTGCGGCTGAGCCCGTACAGCATGCGTGAGGTGGAGAACAGGCCGGCGTTGCACGAGGACGACGCCGAGCTGAGCACGACGAAGTTCATGATCGAGGCCGAGGCGACCAACCCGATGAGCGAGAACAGGAAGACGAACGGGGAAGTCTCGGGGTTGACCAGGTCCCAGGGCGTCACGCTAACGATCACCACGAGGGCCAACACGTAGAAGACCATGATCCGCACCGGGATGGCGTTGATCGCCCGGGGCAGGGTCTTGTGCGGGTTCTCGGTCTCGGCGGCCATGGTGCCGACGAGTTCGACACCGACGAAGGCGAAGATGGCGATCTGGAACGCGGCCAGGAAGCCGGTGGCGCCGGTGGGGAAGAAGCCGCCGCGGTCCCATAGGTGGGCGAAGGAGGCGGTGACCTCCTGCGCCGGAGCCTGCCCGCCGTCGTACTGCCAGCTGAAGCCGGTGAAGACCAGCCACACGCCGGTCACCACGAGCGCGGAGATGGCGACGATCTTGATCAGGGCGAACCAGAACTCCATCTCACCGAAGAGCTTGACGGTGAGCAGGTTGAGCACGAGCAGGCCGCCCAGGACGCCGAGGGCCAGCAGCGCCGAGGTGGCGGTGACCTTGCCCGGGTCGTCGGGGTTGACCCAGAAGTTCCAGTACCCGGCGACCGCGATGATCTCGGCCATGCCGGTGACCACCCAGCTCATCCAGTAGGTCCAGCCCAGGAAGAACCGGGCCCACCCGCCGAGGAAGTCCTCGGCGAAGTCCTGGAACGAGTGGTAGTTCGAGTTGTGCAGCAGCAGTTCGCCCATCGCCCGCATCACCAGGAAGAGCATGAAGCCGACGATCGCGTAGACGAGGATGATGGACGGCCCGGCAAGGCTGATCGTCTTGCCCGAGCCCATGAACAGGCCGGTGCCGATGGCACCGCCGATGGCGATGAGTTGGATGTGGCGGTTCTTGAGGTTGCGCTGCAACACCGGCCCGGTCGCCGCCGGCGCGGTGGCCGGCGGCGGCGCGGGGGTCGACGCCATTGTCGAGGTCATGAGTGGTGTCTCCTTCAGGCCGACGTGTCGGCCGGCGGTCAGGCCAGCGCGTCGGCCAGCGAGGTTGCGTTGAGGTCGCCGAAGGCCTGGGCCACCGCGTCGTAGGTGATCGCGCCGTCGTGGGTGTTCAGGCCCGCGGCCAGGCCGGCGTCCTGGCGGAGCGCGTCGCGCCAGCCGAGGTCGGCCAGGCGCACCGCGTAGGGCAGCGTGGCGTTGGTGAGGGCGTAGGTGGAGGTGTTCGGCACTGCGCCGGGCATGTTCGCGACGCAGTAGAAGATCGAGTTGTGCACCGCGAACGTCGGGTCGGAGTGCGTGGTCGCCCGGGTGTCCTCGAAGCAGCCACCCTGGTCCACCGCCACGTCGACGAGCACCGAGCCGGGCTTCATCTGCGAGACGAGCTCGTTGGAGACGAGCTTGGGGGCCTTGGCACCCTTGACCAGGACGGTGCCGATGACCATGTCGGCGTCGCGGACCTGGCGCTCGATCTCCAGGGCGGAGCTGGCCAGCTGGGCCACGCCGCCGTGCCAGCGCCAGAAGATCTGGCGGAGCTTGTTCAGGTCGGTGTCCAGGATGGTCACGTCGGCGCCCATGCCGTAGGCGAGGTTGGCCGCGTTCTGGCCGGCCACGCCACCGCCGAGCACGACGACCTTGGCCGAGGCCACGCCCCCGATGCCGCCCATCAGCACGCCCCGGCCGCCGTTGGCCTTGAGCAGAGCGGAGGCGCCAACCTGCGGGGCCAGGCAGCCGGCAACCTCGGACATCGGGTACAGCAGGGGCAGCCCGCCGCCGGCTTCGACGGTCTCGTAGGCGACGGCCGTGGTGCCGGCGTTGAGCAGCGCCTCGGTGCCGGGACGGTCTGCGGCCAGGTGCAGGTAGGTGAAGAGCAGCAGGTCCTTGCGCAGTCGGTGGTACTCCGAGGCGATCGGCTCCTTGACCTTCATCACCATGTCGGCGACACCCCAGACCTCGTCCGGGTCGGTGATGATCTCGGCGCCCTGCTCCTTGTACTCGGCGTCGGTGATGGACGAGCCGAGCCCGGCGCCCTCCTGGACGACGACCTGGTGGCCGCGGCGCACCAGTTCGTGCACTCCGACGGGGGTGATGGCGACCCGGTACTCGTGGTTCTTGACCTCGGTGGGGACGGCGATCTTCATTGAGCACCTCGCATGTGAGAAAGGGGGGTTTGTGGTTTGCCGCGGTAGCGGCGATGACGAGGACTCTAGGAACAATCTTCGGATAAAGTGAACCCTGATCGAATCTTTGCTTGTACCAGGCACCAGAGTCGGAGGAAGATTTCGCCATGTCCGACAGCACTCAGCGTCCGTCGAAGAAAGTTCGGCTCGACCAGCTTGACCGGAAGATCGTCTTCGAGCTCATGCGTAATGCCCGGATCGCGAACAACGCGCTGGCGGCGAAGTTGCGGGTGGCTCCGTCCACGACACTGACCCGCGTTCGGCGGCTGATCGACGAGAAGGTGATCCGGGGTTCGCACGTCTCCGTCGACCTCAAAGCCCTCGGTCTCGGGGTCCAGGCGCTGGTCGCCATCCAGCTCAAACCGATGGCTCGCGATCAGATCCGGACCTTCGCTCAGCGGGCCGCCCGGCTGCCGATGGTGCGCAGCATGTACTACCTCGGCGGCGGCGATCTCGACTTCCTCATCCATGTCGCCTGCCCATCGACCGACAACCTCACCGAGTTGGTCACCGAGAAGCTCAACGCCGATCCCGTGGTCGCGGGCACCCGGACGTACCTCATCTTCGAGCACTTCGACGAGGTGAAGATCGCCGAGGCCCTCGAGCGGCGCTGATACCGCGGGGCTGCTCTCGGCCGGGCGATCCCGCTCGGTGGCAGTCGCGCTCGCTGGCGACCGCGCTCGGTGGCGACCGCGCTCGGTGGCGACCGCGAACAGTGGCGGGCCCCAGCGGGGTGATATCCGGCACGGTCGACCTCGGCTGGTGTTGGTCAGGCGGGCTGCGGGGAGTGACCAGGCGTGGCGAGAGTTCTTGACTCGGTGACCCTAAAAGGGAAACAGGGTCAGCGCGAGACGAATTGACAGAAATAGCCGCGAGTCCCGCCTCCCCGGAAGGGGGGAAATGATGCGAATCATCTGATTAGAGAATCTTCACGCGCTGCATCCGCTCGACTCCTGTTCGGGGCCGTCAGGGTGGCCTGTCCGATGCATCGGGGTGGTCACTGGTCATCCCGGTCACGAGCACCCAGGTTGGACCCCGATACTTGGGGCGCGACCGAGAAAGCCGGTTGCGGGATGCGTGGCCGTGTGGCCGCACACAGGTCATGACAAACCTTCGGGAGTGACGATGAACAAGCGCGGCCTCGCGGCGCTCGTGACGGCTGTCGGGATCGCGTGGATGGGGGGCCCCGCCACGGCGGCCGGCCAGTCCGTCGGGTCGAGTTCGGCCGGAGAATCCACCGTCCGGAGTCAGCCTGTCCAGAGCCAGACGGCGCAGCCCCCGGCCTCTGCGGCCGCTCCCGCGACGGGTGCCTTGCTCCCCGGGGCTGCGCATGGCGAGGCTGCCATCCGGGCGTTGGGGGAGAACCTGGACGAAGCGGCAGCCCGCAATGATCGCACCCCTGCAGAATTGACCGAGTTGCTGTCGAGCGATCCGACTTTCTGGCTGGACAGCGGTGGCCGACTGTTGGTCAAGGACGAGCTCTCCCAGCCGGCCGCTGAGCTCACCGATCCAGCGACGGCGACCTTGGCGAACCCGCAGCCGGTCTTCCCGGACTCGCAGACCTTCTCCCTGCACAGCAAACCCGGGTCGAATCGCGTGATCTACCTCAACTTCGTCGGCGGATCGCTCGACGGGACGGCGTGGACGGATCTGGCCGAGAACGGCCCTGCGCCGACCGGCCCGCTCATCGGATTCGACCTGGACGGCAATCCGGGGAGCTTCACCTCCGCCGAGCACGCCGTCATCCAGGAGGCCTTCCTCAACGTCGCCGAGGATTATGCGCCCTTCGACGTCGACGTGACCACCGAGCCACCCGGGCAGGATGCCCTGGTGCGCTCCTCGCAGAGTGACCTCACCTACGGCACAACGGCTTTCGTCACCCAAACGCCAGGAGTGGCGTCGGCGGTGTGTAACAACCAGTGCTCCGGGATCGCGTATGTGGGGTCGTTCGACTTCATCGGTAGCGACTATTACGAGCCCGCGCTGGTCTTTCCTCAGTTCACCGCCCAGGACGGCAATGCGCTGGCGCTGGTGATCAGTCACGAGGTCGGCCACAACCTCAACCTCGAGCACGACGGCTACACCACCTCTGAGTACTACGGTGGCCGCAGCAACTGGGGCCCGATCATGGGCAACCCCCGAAAGCCGTTGACGCAGTGGAGCAACGGGGACTACGTCGGCGCCACCCAGACTCAGGACGATGTGGCTGAGATCGCCGCCATGGGCGTGGTCGTCCGGCCGGATGACGTGCCCGGCACCCGCGCCTTGGACACCGCGACGAGCTTCCCCGGGCTGATCGAGCGGTCCACCGATGTCGACCGGTTCTCCTTCTCCCCGGCGTGCACCACCACCGGCGCCATCTCGGCGACCGTGGACGACACCGCGACGAACCTCGACATCAAACTGTCGCTGTACGACTCGGGCAATGTCCTCATCGAGGAGAACGACCCGCCCTCGGGCATGACCGACAACGTCACCGCAACCGGGGTGTCCGCCAGCATCACCCGGACGCTGAACGCTGGCACCTACTACGTCGAAGTGCAGGGAGTGGGCCGCGGCACCCTCTCCGACGGCTACTCCGACTACGGTTCCCTCGGCCAGTACACCCTGTCGGTGCCGGCCTGCCCGCTGATCGCCGGCACCGTGAGCATCACCGGTCCCACCACCATGGGTGGCACGCTCACCGCGGCCACCGCCGACTGGAGCCCCCTGCCAGTGACCTTCAGCTACCAGTGGCTGCGTAACGGGTCGGCGATCGCTGGAGCAACCGGCTCGAGTTATGTCACCGTCCCCGCCGACGTGGGCGCCGGTATCAGCGTGCGGGTCACCGCCACCAGGAGCGGCTACGCGCCGACCACCGTGACCTCGTCCGTGACGTCCGCCATCACACCGGCCACGATGTCGCCCGGCACCGTCACCGTCTCCGGATCTGCCGTCGTCGGTGGGTCGCTGAGCGCCGACCCGGGCTCCTGGACCCCGGCCGAGGCCACGTTGAGTTACCAGTGGCTCCGTGACGGATCGCCGATCTCGGGTGCCGTCGGGAACACCTATGCTCCGGTCGCAGCGGACCTCGGGACCACAGTGTCCGTGCGGGTCACCGGAACGGCGCCGGGCTACCTCGATGGCAGCGCCACGTCCTCGGGGGTTGTGGTTGCGCAGGGCACGCTGACGCCGTCGGCGAGCGTCTCCGGGTCGACCGGGGTGGGCAGCACATTGAGTGCGGATACCGGAACCTGGGGACCGGCCCCGGTGACCTTCGCCTATCAGTGGTTGCGCGGCGGGAGCGCGATCTCCGGGGCCACGCAGGCTACGTACACCACGAACTCCGCGGATCTGGGGGCCATGCTTTCGGTGCGGGTGACCGGCTCCAAGTCTGGTTACACCACGGCTACCGTCACCTCGGCACCCTTTGGGCCGATGCTGGCCGCGGTAAGCCCGGGAACCCCCACCGTCAGCGGGTCGGCCAAACCCGGAAACGTCCTGGTGGCGAACCCAGGCACCTGGGGCCCGGCCCCGGTCACCCTCGCCTACCAGTGGTTGCGTGATGGGAGCGCCCTGCCCGGCGCGACCGGATCGTCGTACCAGCTGGTCACGGCCGACGCCGGACACCAGGTGTCGGTGCGGGTGACCGGTACGAAGTCGGGCTACGCGAGCGCCAGTGCGACCTCGTCCGCGGTCGGAGTGAACCCGGTGGGTGCCATGCTGGTGGGCGGCGAGCAACTCGCCGGGGACGCGATGATGATGTCGCCGTCCGGGCAGTTCCGGATCACGGGCGACGCAGGCTTCGTCGAGCGGGATGCGAACAACCGGGTGCTCTTCACCCGCGGAGTGGGTCAAACCCGCCTGGTGATGCAGACGGACGGCAACCTGGTCCTCTACGACGCCTCCGGTGCGCTCTGGTGGTCGGGCACATGGGGCAACCCGGGTGCGTTCGTCATCCTCCAGGACGACGCCAACCTCGTGCTGTACCGGGCCAACGGCACTCCGCTGTGGTTCAACGGAGCCGTCGACGACCGGCTCGAGCCGATCCCGACCATCTCCCAGACCGCCCGGATGACCGGTGGCCAGCAACTCACCAGCCTCGACCGGAGGGTTCGCTTGGTTATGCAGAGCGACGGGAACTTCGTCGCCTATGCGCCGCGGGGCGCCATCTGGTCGTCCAGGACGTGGGGTAACCCGGGAGCGTGGCTGCAGATGCAGAACGACGGCAACCTCGTGCTGTACAGCTCGTCCGGCCAGGCACTGTGGGCTACCAACACTCCCGTGCAAGTGGGGGGCTCGGCGAAGATGGTGGTCCAGAACGACGGCAACGTCGTCGTGTACGGCTCGCGGGGGGCGGTGTGGGCGACCTACGCCTTCGCGTGACCTGAGCAGCCAGTCGGAGCCGCGCGTCGAAGCATGCTGTTCCGCGGTCGGGGGACGCGGCGCGCCCCGGGCAAGTCGCCGCCTCTGGCCGTGTCCGGAGCTGACCGGGGCGTCGCACCTGTCCACGATGCCGTGGAATCGGCGCGATCCTTCGGGTGGCTGGTCGATGGTCATCGCAATCACTCCTGGGTTGATGGATGCCGAGCATGCCTGTGGGGTCTGACAATGGCCCCCGTTGCGGTGTGGCCCGAGGGCTCATCCAGGGTCTTGAGAGGACTGTTCTCGATGTGTGACAACACAGTCCCGGCCCCCTGAGACTGGCGGACTGGCGGACTGGCGGTCGCGCGGGTTGCCGAGGCCTCGGACACGTCCTGCTGGCCCAGTTGGACGCGGCCTGTTGCCTGAGCGCTAGGTCACGGCCCTCTGACGACCCAACGGCAACCGCCGGCTCAGAGGCGTTAGCGCGCCCTAGGATCGTCCCGGCCTATGGCGCGTGACACCCGCCCCGCCCCCCGTGCTGCACGCAGGTTCCCCGCCACGACCGCACCCACCTCGGGTCGCCGCCGTGCCCACTCGGGGTGCGGGGCAGGTAACGGTCAATTCCGCCCGAGTGCGCACGGAGTTGCCCATGCCCGAGGGGTCTTGTCAGTGGTCGTGGGTACGTTTGTTCTATGAAGAAGGAACGGGTGGCCACCGAGCTATTGGGGGCATCCAGTGGCGCCGATGTGCCGTCGCGTGGTGTCGGGTCCCGCCCGCCCGGGGGTCAAGGTGAGAAGCCGGAGGCGCCCGCGAGCCAAGCTCACCCGGCCGAGTCCGGGGGTGTGCCGGAGTCCATGGCCGCGCCGGACGGGTCGATGACCACACGGAACGGGGCGACAGCTTCGACGCGACCCGGCGCGTCCGAGGTCGACTGCCCGAGTGTCCCGTCCGATGCTGGCGTGACCCCGACGAGCGCCACGCAGGATGTGCCCTGGGCGGTGCCGGGGTGTGATGTGCCCAATCCCGAGTCGGGCGGGGTGGCCGGGGCGACGCATCCGGTGCTGGTGACTCTGGGTGAGGTTGGGCAGGCGGTCGACCTGCTGGCCGCGAAGATTGAGGCGGGTCTGGGCGGGTTGACTGACGAGCACGTGGATCGGGTCCTGGTGGGGGTGCACCGGGTGTCGGCCAAAGTGGAGGCGGTCAGGCTGGGGGTGGCTCGGGCCAGCATGGCTCGCGAACCCGACACTGCCCGTGGGCACTGCGTGCGGACCCGATCGGTGCTGAGCGGGCCGCAATGCCGTCGCGATCGCGGCGCGGCACACGCTGACGTGCGAGCTGCGGCCCTGCTGGATCCGGTGACCGGGGTCTTGCGTGAGTTTGGCCGGGCCCTGGCAGCGGGCGATGTCACACCCGCCCATGTGGAGGTGGCTCGCCGGACCGTGGCCAAGCTCCCCGCCCGAGTACTGGCCGAGCACGGTGCTGAACTGGACACGTTGTTGACCGAGCATGCGCGCACCTGGTCTCCACGGGAGTGCGCCAGGTTGGCCGCCCACTTGGTCGATGTCCTGGATCCCGAGCGGGCCGACCGCTTGTACCGGCAGGCCTGTGAACGCCGGGCCCTGACCGTCGTGCAGGACAGCACGGGGATCACCCTGCTGCGCGGCCAACTCGACCCCGCCAACGCCGCGATCTTCACCACTGTTCTCGATCATCTCCTGGCTCTCGATCACGCCGATCCACATCGTGACACCGACGGCTCGCAGAACCAGGACGACGAAGATGACGCAGGCGACGACGGCCGGAGGTCGGGCGGCACCAACCTCGCCGATGGCACCGATCGGGCCGATGGCACCGATCCTGCCAGCGCTACCGATGAAGTCGGCGGGACCGATCCCGTTGCCACCGATCCCGCAGAGGATCGGGCCCGGGCTGGTGATGGCGGCGTGGAGGTGCGCTCCCTGGCCCAACGGCGTGCCGATGCCCTGGTTCGGATGGCGCAGTTGGCGGCTGAGCATCTCGCGCTGGTCACTGGTCCGGATGGGCTGCCACGTATCGAGGGTCCCGGCGGCCTGATCAACCAGCGGCCGGCACGCAGCGTCCCTCATGTCAGTGTCACTCTCAGCGATGCGTCCCCACCCAGCTGCGACGAGTCGGACCCGGCAGAGTCGGACCCGGCGGAGTCGGGCCCCGCAGTGGCGGACCGCACAGAGTCGGGCCGCTCTGATCCGCGTACCTCCGCACTTTCGACTGAGCTCGGAGGTGGTGATCGGTCCGGGGAGCCGGCGGTGGGCCATCGCGATGGCAGTGTCGATCTGTGGGGGACTGGTCCGCCCGACGCCGCTGAGGGCCAAGCCACTCCCCGCAACCTCGGTGTCGACGCTGCCGACGGCCTTGGGGTCGGACCTGGCCAGGGGGTCGGAACTGGCCAGGGAGTCGGACCTGATCATGACGTCGGAACTGCTCGCCACGATGGTGAGTCCGGACGGTCAGTGCCGTGCCCGGTCACCGGGCACGACGCGATGGAGCCCGCCGGGTGGGGCATGCCGACCGGGCACGGTGTTGCGCCCGGGTGGGTCAGGTCTGCCGGGTGGGCCGCCACCGGACCCGACAGCCGGCCGATCCCGGCCAGCATGCTCGCGCTCCTGCTGTGCGATGCGGTCCTGGACCGGATCACCTGCCAGCGCACCGGACGTGTCCTGGCCATGCACACGACAGGGCGATTAGCCACTCCGGCCCAGACCGCTGCCCTGACGGCCCGAGATGGGGGCTGTGTGTTCCCGGGGTGTGCTGCACCCCCATCGATCTGTCAGGTCCACCACGTCCGGTTTTGGTCTCACGGCGGGCCGACCCACATCGACAACCTGGCCCTGCTCTGCTGGCGCCACCACCAGCAGATCCATCACGACGCGCACCCTGGCACGCCCACGGGGACCGCGTGGCGCCTGATCATGCGTGACGGTCTGCCCTACGCGATCCCGCCAGCAGTCCTGGACCCCACCCAACGACCACGCCGCAACACGCTGCGCACCGCCATCACCCAGACCCGCGCCATCGCAGCCCAACTCACCCTGCCAACGTCGACCGGAAGGCACCCGCCACCATGAACGCAGCGTTCGGTTGGGTGATGTGTCTGTGCAACTGGGCGCTGCGCAGGTGCCAGCGCACGCCGACCTTCCACGACGTCAGCCCCGCACGACGTGAGTCGTCCGGCGAGACGCGAGACCAGCCTGGGGCCAGACTCGAGCGAGCCACGATCTGCGCCGAGTCGCCCGATCGGTGCATCTGGTTGATCTTCGTTATTCCAGATCGCGGTCCCGAACCCGCGCGGCGAGCCGACCATGGGCGAGCAGTACCTGCACGTCATCGTCCACGGCGACCTTCTCCGCGTCGCGGACCACGTTGGCCCCGGCGTCCAGTACCACGGCGTAGCCACGGTCGAGGGTGGCCTTGGGGGACAGGGCCCGGACCCTCGCGAGCAGGTGCCGGCCTTCCTCCTGCGATCGGTCCAGGCGGGTTGCCAGCGCGCGGCGTCCGCGCTCCCGCAACTGGACCACGGTGTCAGCGTGCTGATCGAGGATCTGCAGTGGCGCGGCCAACCCGGGACGGCTGCGCAACGCGTCCAGTCGCTGCTGTTCAGTATCCAATCGGACCCGCACGCTGGCGTGCAGCCGCCGCCGGGCGTTGTCCACCCCGGCCAGTTCGTGGTCCACGTCCGGGACGATGCGCTTGGCCGCGTCGGTGGGTGTCGAGGCTCGTACGTCCGCCACCAGATCGAGCAGGGGTGTGTCCGACTCGTGGCCGATGGCCGACACCAGCGGTGTGCGACACGCGTGCGCCACCCGGATCAGCGTCTCGTTGCTGAACGGCAGCAGATCCTCCAGCGACCCGCCGCCTCGGGCAAGCACGATGACCTCCACCGCCGGGTCGGCATCGAATCGCTCGATCGCCTGGCACACGGCCTGCGCCGCCCCGTTCCCCTGGACCGCCACCCTGGCGATCTCGAAGCGCACGGCGGGCCAACGCTTGCCTGCATTGACCACGACATCGTGCTCGGCTGCGCTGTCCCGGCCGCAGATCAAGCCGACGACGGCGGGCGCGAAGGGCAGCGGCTTCTTGAACCGGTCGTCGAACAGGCCCTCCGAGGCGAGCAACTGGCGGACGTGCTCGATCTGCGCGAGCAGAGCACCCACTCCGACCGGGCGCAACTCGATTGCGGTGAGCGAGAACCGGCCACGCTTCTCCCAGTACTCCGGAGCCACCCGAGCCACTACCCGGGCGCCCTCGACCAGCGGGGTCGCCATCGAGTCCAGCACCCGCCGACCGGTGGTGACGCTGACCGACAGGTCGACGTCCGGATCTCGCAGGGTGAGGAAGGCGATAGCCGAGTCCCCACGCCGTGAGATCTCCACCACCTGCCCCTCCACCCACGCCACCGGCATCCGCATGATGTACCGGCCGATCTTGGACGTGAGTAACCGGATCGGCCACGGATTGTCCGGGGACGTGTCGGCGGCCGTTGCCGGTACCGGTGAGGGGTGGGAAGGACGTTGCGTCATCAGTGGTGAGGCTACTGCGTCGGTCGGGACCGGGCCGTGTCGTTCGGGACCGAGTCGTGCGGTGAGGAGGTGAGGAGAGGTACCGACTCCGAAGGCGCGGACCCAGAATGCGCCCAAGGCGGATCCCAGCGGCGGATGGAGGACCCGCGTGGTCCGGGTGCCTACCCGCGCCTGGCGGCGGAAGGACGCGGGTGCGCGCAGGACCCGCGCGCGGTCGGGAGCCCCACACCTGCCAGACAGGCGTGGTGAGAAGGGTGGATTCCACGCTCCGCCTGCCCTGGTGCCGCACGGGGGGCCACTCTCACGCCCCGGTGCACCCCGAATGCCCCAGAAAGCCATCCCAGCCCGGCCGATCTGGGCGCTGTGGCCGGACAGCTGACTGGCGCGTGACCTGCGGATCGGAGCCGACTCCTTACGATGGCAGGGTGACTTCCCTCCAGAGTTCCGCCAGTGCGGCCACCGAGCACCAGTCAGGCCGGCAGACGCACGGACACTCCAGCACGCCCGTCGAGTCGAATGCGGGCAAGCGGGTGCTGCTCGCTGCTCCCCGCGGCTACTGTGCGGGCGTCGATCGTGCCGTGGTTGCGGTGGAGAAGGCCTTGGAGACCTACGGTCCGCCGATCTACGTGCGCAAGGAGATCGTGCACAACAAGCACGTGGTGGCGACGCTGGAGAAGCGCGGCGCGATCTTCGTCCAGGAGACCGACCAGGTGCCCGAGGGGGCCCGAGTGATCTTCTCGGCGCACGGGGTATCCCCCGTAGTCCACGCCGAGGCTTCCCGGCGGCAGTTGGCCACCATCGACGCCACCTGTCCGTTGGTCACCAAGGTGCACAAGGAGGCAGTCCGCTTCGCCGACGCCGACTACGACATCCTGCTGATCGGCCATGTCGGGCACGAGGAGGTGGAGGGGACCAGCGGGGAGGCGCCCGAGCACATCCAGATCGTCGACGGGCCGGACGCCGCCGAGACGGTGCAGGTGCGTGACCCGGAGCGGGTCGTGTGGCTGTCTCAGACCACGCTGAGCGTGGACGAGACCATGGAGACGGTGCGCCGGCTCCGCCAACGGTTCCCCGCACTGTCCGATCCGCCCAGCGACGACATCTGTTACGCCACCCAGAACCGGCAGGTCGCGGTGAAGAAGATCGCCCCGGACGCGGACCTGGTCATCGTGGTCGGGTCGGCCAACTCCTCCAACTCGGTGCGCCTGGTCGAGGTGGCACTCGAACACGGGGCCGGCGCCTCGCACCGGGTCGACCACGCCCGCGAGATCGACGAGGCCTGGCTCGAAGGCGTCGAATCGGTCGGCGTGACGTCGGGAGCCTCGGTGCCCGAGGTGCTCGTCCAGGAAGTGCTTGGCTGGCTGGCCGAGCGGGGCTATGGCACGGTCGAGGAGGTCCGCACCGCAGAGGAGGACCTCATGTTCTCCCTGCCCAAGGAACTCCGTCGCGACCTCAAGAAGGCCTGAGTTCGGCTGTCACGGCCTGAGCCTGGTCCAGCCTGTGGAGGTGCACGCGCGCCTCACAGTCGGGCAGTTGTGGCACCTCGGCGGACGTGACTCCTAACTCGCCTAGTTTGCGCGCCCGGGACAGGACCTGCGCCTCGGTGCTGGTGACCAGGGTGTTGTAGTCCTGCACCGCGCGGGCCAGGGTGCGCCCGAGTTTGGCCGTCGAGCCCCCCAGCATGACCAGCCGCTCGTGCAACTGCCGACCCAGTTCGACCACCTCCCGGGCGTTCCCGACCAGACGGTCCTGCTGCCAGGTGAGGGCCACCGTGCGCAACATAGTCAGCAGCGTGGTGGGGGTGGCCAGCACCACGCGCTGGGCCATCGCCTCTTCCACCAGCAGCGGATCGGCCCGGCAGGCGGCCGAGAGCAGGCCCTCGCTGGGCAGGAAACACACCACCAGTTCGGGACTGGGATCGAAGGCCGTCCAGTACCTCTTGGCGGCGAGCGATGTCACGTGCCGGCGGATCAGCTTGGCCTGATGGTTGTCGTCGTCCGGGGCGAGCGGGGCTTTGGCGTCGATGACCACCTGTTTGCCGCCGGGCAGCTGCACCACCGCGTCGGGGCGTACCGCGCGGCCCTCGTCGTTCACCCCATCGGCTTGGCAGCGGATGTCAACCCGGTCGAGCAGGCCGGCGTGCTCGACGATGCGGGCCAGTTGCACCTCGCCCCACGTCCCACGCACCCCGGTGGAGCGCAGCGCCCCGGCCAGTTCGGCGGTCTGCCTGCGCAACTGCTCCCCGGAGGTGGCCATCGTCGTCAACTGTGCGTCCAGCCGGCCCCACTGGGTTGCGCGCTCGCGCTCGAGGGTCTCCACCTGCCGCTCCACGCGCGCCAGGCTCGAGCTGAGTGGCGCCATGGTGCGCTCCAACTCCTCGTGCTGGGCAGACCGGGCCTCCAGCGTGGCCACCCGGCCGGCGAGTAGATCCCGCTCGGCCAGCAGGGTGGCCTGGGCCAGGCCCGCACGAGCCCGGGCGATGACGGCAGCCAGGACTGCCCCGACCGCTGCTCCGATCAGCGCCCCGAGAATCAAGGCCGCGAGAACTGTCCATCCAGTCATGCGCCGCAGGCTCTCATCCACCTCTGACATCGCCCCTGGCCCCCGGCTTCGGGGCTCGGGCATGCCCGGCTGACCTTGCGGGCGCTCGGGTGGTCAGGTAGCGGCCTCGACGGCAGGTACGCTCTGGTACCCGTGGCACTCACCATCGGCATCGTCGGACTGCCCAATGTCGGCAAGTCCACCCTCTTCAACGCCCTCACCAAGAACGAGGTGCTCGCGGCGAACTATCCGTTCGCCACCATCGAGCCCAACGTCGGCGTCGTCCCGCTGCCCGATCCCCGGTTGCAGCGGCTCGCCGAGATCCATGGCAGCGCGAAGATCCTGCCCGCGACGGTGAGCTTCGTCGACATCGCCGGCATCGTGCGGGGGGCCAGCGAGGGGGAGGGGCTGGGCAACAAGTTCCTGGCGAACATCCGCGAGGCCGAGGCGATCTGCCAGGTGATCCGGGCCTTCAGCGACACCGATGTCATCCACGTGGACGACACCGTCGATCCGGCGCGCGACATGGAGACGATCAACACCGAGTTGATCCTGGCCGACCTGCAGACCCTGGAGCGGGCGATTCCACGATTGGACAAGGAGGTCAAGGGCAAGAAGACCGACAGGTCGGTGCTCGACGCCGCCGTCGCCGCGCAGAGCCTGCTCGACTCCGGCACGACGCTGTTCGCCGGTGCCGGCCCGGCCGGGATCGACGTCACCCAGCTGCGCGAACTCGGGCTGATGACCTCCAAGCCCTTCCTCTATGTGTTCAACCTCGACGAGGCCGGCCTGGCCGACGACGACCTCAAGGCCAGGCTGCAGGCGATGGTCGCCCCAGCCGAGGCGATCTTCCTGGACGCCAAGGTCGAGGCCGACCTGGCCGAACTCGACGCCGCCGACGCGCTGGAACTGCTGGAGAGCCTCGGCCAGACCGAGTCGGGCCTGGACCAGCTCGCCCGGGTCGGCTTCTCCACCCTGGGACTGCAGACCTACCTCACCGCTGGGCCCAAGGAGTCGCGGGCCTGGACGATCCGAAAGGGCTGGACCGCACCGCAGGCGGCCGGCGTCATCCACACCGACTTCGAGCGCGGCTTCATCAAGGCCGAGGTCGTCTCATTCGATGACCTGGACACCTTCGGGTCCATGGCCGAGGCCCGCGCGGCCGGGAAGGTGCGGATCGAGGGCAAGGACTACGTGATGGCCGACGGGGATGTCGTGGAGTTCCGCTTCAACGTGTGAATCGGCACAAAACCGCAGGTCAAGGGGGTGTGACCCCCCGCTCGGCCCGCTCAACGGCACCGATGCCGCTGCTGCGTCGCTCATGGCCGGCCTCAGCACCGACAAGCTCGACAAGCTCGGCGGCCTGCCGAAGTAATGACGCGTCGCCTTCCGCTGCACCGTCCGCCTGCTGCCCTCGCCGCGCGGTCGCAAGGCTTCGAATCCATCGACGGTGTCGAAGATGCCGAATTGTGTGATCAGGGCAGAGCGTTCTGGGAGAGTGGTCAGAAGAACGCCTACCCGCTGAGCGAGGAGATCCGACGATGCCCCTGACCCTCGGCTCCATCTTGCTCAGCGCCGACATCGACCCCGCGAACGTTCAGGCCATCCGCCACGCCTTCGTGCGCGAACACGAGGACACCGGCCTGCCTGGCATCCATGCGGATTCGACCGACCACGAGATCCTCGCCTACACCAGCCAGCAGTCGGCCAAGCCAAAGGTCTTCCCGGTCGACCCGCCGCGGCTCTGGGTGGTGTTCATCCGCGAGGGCGGGGACAGGGCAAGGCTCTGGTCCGTGCTGGAGAACCGTGGCGAGATCTCCAACGACGGCGCTCAGCGCAACTTCGACCTCGTCGTCTCCGACCACCTCGCGGACCTCAGGAATCGCCTCGTGATCGGCTGGAAGTCGCCGCGCACCTGGCGGCTCAGTGGCCAGACGGCGGCCGACTACCCGGTCATGGAGATCGCCGACGCGCAGCCGGTACCGTTCCCCGGCTTCGACCGGCTCGTCCTCGACCGCGCGCAGCTGCTGGCGGTCTTGCGGGAGCATCGCTACGCGGCCTGGAGGACGGCGCTCGCGTCTGTGGTCGGCATCTACCTCATCACCGACACCCGCGACGGCCGCCAGTACGTCGGCAAGGCCGACGGCGCAGAAAGCATCCGCCAGCGCTGGAGCGCCTACGCGGCCAACGGCCACGGCGGCAACGTCGAACTGCGCAGCCTCGATCCGATCGGCTTCCGCTACTCGATCTTGAGGGTGTTCGACCCGGCGACACCGACGCGCGTGATCGACGAGGCCGAGAGCCATTTCAAGCTTGCGCTCGACACGCGCAAGCACGGCCTGAACCGTAACTGACGCGGACTGCCTTCGGCCTTGTCGGCCGTCGAAGGCAAGGGTCACGGTCGCCTCCCGCTGCTCGGCCAGGCATCCACCGATGAGTGAGAGGTTCCGCTCGCCGCGCTTGAGGCCCGGAACGGGGTGGGTGCGCCAGTAACCACTGGGCGTGCTAGCCGAACGTGCTGGATGAGCTCGATAGGCCGGCCCCGCGGTACCCGCTCCCGCAGGCGATGGTGAACAGCCAGCCGACAACCTCCGCGGTCAACGCTCTTGCGGAACCAGCGCCTCGGCGACCAGTCCCTCCGGCAGCAGGAGGCGTGCGACCTCGGCCCGGTCCTGCTCGTCGGCTTCGTCCTCCCACAGATCGGTCATGAGACTGCGCACCACACAGGCGAAGTCCGGCCACACGGTCCACGGCTCGCCCTCCTCGGCGTCCCACTCGAGGAAAGTGCCGTCCCCCGCGGAGAGCACCGTCACGGTGCCGCGGGTCCACAGGGGCACGAGGTCGTCGCGGCCCGATGCGGCGACAACCGCCCACGCCGGACCGTCCGGACGCGGCTCAACCTGTCCGGCGCGGTATCCGAGCGCAGGATGCAGGCTGGCACCACCGCGGGTGGCGATCGTGACGACCGAGTCGGGCAGACCGCGTGCGCGGATTCGCCGGGCGAGGTCATGGTCGATCATGTCGTGGTCTCCCAGCGCGTGTCAGGGCTGCTTCGGCGAGAAGGGTGTGAGGCATTCAGGGCAGCCAGTCCGGGTAAAGGCCCTCTCCCGGAATGATTGTCGAGAGGTGCGTCCACATCCGGCGCCATGACTGACGCACCTGGGTGGCGGGCCAGGGCTGTGCACGAAGCTCGGGCGGGATGAGGGGATCGTGTCGCAGCGCTCGTTCGAGCGCCTCGGCCAGGTGAAGTTGCGCCACCAGCGCCGCGTCGGGGTCACGCGTTGCCGGGGTACCGACGTTCTCGAGCGTCCGCGCCAGGGCCCGGTACCCGTCCAGCACCGGCTCGGCTGGCCAGAGCAACTGGGTGATCGCGACTGGATCGCTCACTCCCCGGACGTCAACTCGGCTCGCCGTGACTCGCACCAGCGCGGCCTGGTGCGCCGAGCCGAGGACCTCGGTGAGGTCGTGTGGGCTGATGAACAGTCCGGTAGAGACGTTCGCCGCCCCCAGATCAACGAGTTCGCGGCGCAGCGAGTCCCGTTCCTTCCGGTGTGCCTCGGGGGTGCTGACTGCCAGCAGCCTCCAGTTCCCGTCCCACCTGGCCACCCCCTCGTCCTGCGCCAGAGCCAGCCGCAGCCCCAGACGGTCCTTCTCGAGTTCCGCCCGGCCGGCGTCGGTCAGCTGGACGACGGCCTTGCGCCCACGGCCGGATACCTCGATCACTCCAGCCGCCGTCATACGTCGCAAGGCGAGTCGCACGGGTTGGTCTGCGATGCCAGCGGCAGCCGCCGTGTCGTAGACGATCGCCAGGTCCGCCGTGCCGTGCATGGGCAGGAACGCCTCGATGAGAGTGCGTGGCGTCGGGGTCGGCTCCGCGGATCTCATCAGGCGATCTCCTTGCGCATGGTGGTGTAGCCATCGAAGCCGAACAGGTGGCGCAGCGGACCCAAAGTGGCGTGATGGACGGGCCGGAACCCATGCCGGCGATACAACTGCGCAGCGCGTGGATTGGCATCGATGACCGACAGCTGGACGCCCGCGAGGTCGCGGGCGCGGGCCCGGTGAACAACCGCCTCGAGAAGCAGCGAACCCACGCCCTGCCCGCGCAGGCCTGGGGCGACGCAGAGGCCGTCCAGCACCATCGTGTCCGGAACGTCGTGCCTACGCAGGATCGACAACGCCCCGGAGGCCCACAGTGCACGTCCCCTGGGCAGTCGTGCCCGCAGTCTGGGCCAGGTCACGTCGGCTGCACCGATCCCGCTGTCGTAGAAACCGCATAGGCCGACGACCTGGCCGCCCTGGCGAGCGGTGATCACCCGGTCTGGACGAAGGCTCTGTGAGACGACGGCCTCACCTGTGGCCGGGTCTGCGAACGCGGCGGACAGCTTGCCCCCGAACGCACCCCAGTACAGCTGCCCGACCGTCGACCGCTCCTCATCACTGAACCCGTTGCTGACGATGCAACTGTCCTCTCCTGCGTCCACGACACAAAATCTATCATATACGATACGAACGTGAGTCAAGTGATAGTTCAGGTTCGACGCCGGGGCAAGACCCTGATCGCCGTTGGTCTGGCTGTCGTCCTCGTGCTCGCGGGCATCGCGGTTATCGGAAACGACTACCGCCTCCAACGGCACGACCTGACGATCCGCCTGGGAGACCAGCGGCTCAATGCCGTGCTGACCACGCCGGAGACCAGCCGGGCGCGGGGCCTGGTTGTCATGGTGCATGGCGACGGGCCGATCGACGCCACCCACGGCGGCCTCTACCTGCCCTGGTTCGAGGCGGCAGCCGACGCCGGCTACGCCACGCTCTCCTGGGACAAGCCAGGCGTCGGCGAGTCAAGCGGGAACTGGCTGCACCAGAGCATGGACGACCGGGCCGCGCAGACCTCGGCCGTCATCGACTGGGCCACCAACCAGGCCGACGTGCCGAGCGACCGGATAGTCCTGTGGGGAGCCAGCCAGGCGGGCTGGGTTCTGCCCAACGTCGCCGCCTCGCGCTCCGACATCGATGCGGTCGTCGCCGTGAGTCCCGCGATCAACTGGCTTCGACAAGGTCGGTACAACCTGCTCGCCGAACTCGACCATGAGGGCGCCGATGCAGCCGAGCGCAGCGCGGCGATCGGTTGCAGCAACCGCACCCGAGCCCTCCTGAAGCACCACGCGGACTACGCGACCTACAAAGCCCAGACCTGCGACCCCGAGCCGATGACCCCAGACCGGTGGCGGTTCGTCTCGCTCAATGTCGCCTCGGACGCCACAGCGGACCTCGCCTCGATGAGCGCCCAAGCCGTCCCCGTGCTCCTCTTGCTCGCCCAGCACGATCGCAACGTCGACATCGTGGACACCGAGGTCACCTACCGGCGACTGATCGGACCGGATCTGAGCGTGGAGTACTTCGATGCGACGCACTCGATGGCTCGCCCGATCGTCGAGGACTGCCAGGTGATCGGCCTGGTCACCGGGACGCTCTGGCCTCGGGCGCTGATGGCCGCCGGGGTGCTCGATTCCTACCGGGCCTACCTCGACGCACTCCCGTGATGGCTCCGCTGACTCCCGTGATGACCAGAGCGAGCGGACGGACGACCCGCCCACAGGTGCGATCGAGGCTGGATAGCATGCCTCGGATCGAACCGAGAGGAGGTGCCGAATGGGCGACTACCGCCAGGTCGCGGCGCTGGGTAGTTCGTTCGCCGCCGGGCCGGGACTCACCCCGGTGGCCAACCGGGCGGCTCGGCGCTCGGCTCGCAACTATCCGAGCCTGGTGGCCAGGGCGCTGGGCGCCGGACTCACCGACCTCACGGTCTCGGGTGCCACCACCCGGACCATCCTGGACTCATCCCAGCGCACCCTGGGCACCCGATTCCCCCCGCAGATCGACGCAGTGCCGGCCGACGCGGACCTCATCACCATCACCGCCGGCGGAAACGATCTCGACTACATCGGGGCGATGATGAGACTCTCCGTCGCCGGCCGGCTACAGCGGCGAAGACTGCTCAAACCGGTGGGCCAGTTCCTCGCGGGCCGGGTCAGAGTGGACGCCGACCCAGCGCAGACCGCCGCCGTCACCGAGGGGCTGACGCGGGTCGTCACCCAGGCCCGAGCGAAGGCGTCCCAGGCCCGGATCGTCCTGGTCGACTACCTCACTGTGCTGGGCGACGATGCGGTGCCCGCCCCTGAACTGCCGCTCAGCCCGGCACAGATCGACTGCCTCCGTCGTGTTGCCGACGTGCTGGCCGAGGCCACCCGAGCCGCCGCGGATCGCACCGGAGCGGACCTGGTCCGAGCCTCGGCGCTCAGCCGCGAGCATGGCCTGGGCTCCGCCGAGCCCTGGGTGTCGGGCTTTCCGGGTGGACTTCGGAGTGGAACCGTCCCGTTCCACCCGAACCCAGCCGGGATGCAAGCAGTGGCGGACGCCACGGTGGCGGTGCTCTCCCGGCGCTGAACTCCTCACCCGCGGCGTGCGGCAGAATGCCGGGGGTCGAGCGAGGGAGAATCGTGGGTGCAAGTCCGTCATTGCTGGTGGCCGCTCTGGGCGGGCCCATCCTGTTGTTGGCGGGGTGGTTGATGGGGGAGTTGGCCCGCCGCCTGCTGCGGCGTCGTGCCCTGGTCACCGGCTCGACGATGACCGTCGTCTCCGTCCTGGGGCTGTCTCTGGGGATGGGCGTGGTCGGGCTTGTCGTCCCCGGCCAGCGGGTCTGGTATCCGACGGCCCTGGCCGGGGCCTTCCTCGTCGATCTGCTGGTGCTCGCGCTGGCGTCGGGGGTGATCGTGTCTCGTCGGGCCAAGCAGAGCCCGCCGCCCATCGCCGAGGTGGTCGCCCAGGGCGAATCGGACCGAGTCGAGTTCAAGTCGACCGCCCGCATCAACCTGCACACCGGTCAGCGCGACGACCGGATGGAGACAGTGGTGGCCAAGACCGTCTCCGCCTTCCTCAATGCCGACGGCGGCGCGCTGATCATCGGCATCGACGACGACGGACGGCCGCTCGGCCTCGACCAGGACTTCGCCACCTTCAAACAGCCGGATCAGGACCGGTTCGAGCTATGGCTGCGAGACCTGCTCCAGGCCCGGCTCGGCATCGCCGCCGCCCAGCAGGTCCGCGTCGACTTCGCCCCTGTTGAGCCGGACGGACCCATCGTCTGCCGGCTTATCTGCCCCCCGGGCACTCACCCGGTCTACCTGCGCGGCGCCAAGTCCACCGGACCCTCGGAGTTCTGGGTCCGAGTGGGGAACTCCACGCGCGGCCTGGACCTGTCCGATGCGGTTCCCTATGCTCACCGCCGCTTCGGGATCCGCGGTCCCGGGCTGGTCGCGGGCCTGGCTGGACGGCGCCGGGCGATAGCCTCCCTGGCCATGCGGCACGCCTGGGGCCCGGCTGAATCGGACGGCTGAAAGGCAGGGATCCAGCGACCGGGCCGGCGATGCGGTTCGATGGGCGCATGCATGAGTTCGACCCCAGCGTGCTGTTCCGCGTCGTGGATCTGCTGGGCGTCATCGCCAACGCCCTCATCGGCGGTGCGGTCGCCCGGGCCCGCAACTTCGACGCGGTCGGCTTCGTCATCCTCGCCATCACCTGTGGGCTCGGCGGGGGCATGCTCCGGGACGTCATGCTCGGAGTCGGCTTCCCAGTGGCGCTGACGGATCCGGCCTATCTCGCTGCCGCGATGGCCGGTGCCGCCGTCGCCTATCTGCTCGACCTGGAAGGTCGTTGGACGCGCCGGGCCCTCACCGTCGCCGATGCGCTCGCCGTGGGTTGCTGGTCGGCCACCGGCGCGGCCAAGGCTCTTGGCGTCGGCTTGGACTGGCTGCCGGCCATCGTCCTGGGGGTGGTCACCGCGGTCGGCGGCGGGATGATCCGGGACGTGCTGATCAACGAGGTGCCCGCGGTCTTCGGCGGGAATCCCTTGTACGCCACCTTGTCGGCCGTGGGAAGTGCCGAGATGGTGCTGGCCCAGCGGCTACTGGGCAATCCAGCGGTGGGGATGGCCGCCTCGATCCTCACCTGCGGAGTGCTCGTGGTCTTGGCCCGACGCCGTGGCTGGGTGCTGCCCGGCGCGCTGCGCCTGAGCGTGCCTCGGCCGAGGTTGCCCCGGCGCCGGGGCAGGTCCGCGAGATCGGCCGGACGGGATCCGCGGCGTGAGCCCCCGGGACGGGGCCTTGGCCACCCGGCCGACGACACCTGACCTGTTGATGACTCCACACCCAGGACTCCACATCCATTGCGGGAGACCCCCGCGAAAGGACCATCGATGCCCCAGCCACCCACCGATTCCACCCAGCCCACCCAGCCCGCCCAGCCCACTGATCGCAAGACCCACCCCACCACCGGGGACGTGGACGCCTTCCTGGAGGCGGTCGCCGACGAGCGACGCCGCGCCGACGCCCAGGCGATGCTGAGGCTGATGGCGTCGGTGTCGGGTGTCGAGCCGACCTTGTGGGGCACGTCGATCGTGGGGTTCGGACGCCAGCCCTACACCACGGCAGACGGCAAGCAGCGGGAGTGGTTCGCTATCGGCCTGGCCCCGCGCAAGGCGGCCCTGACCCTGTACGGGCTCACCTACTACGGCACCAACACCGATCTGCTGGAGCGGCTCGGCCCGCACACCACCGGTAAGGGGTGCCTGTACCTCAAGCGCCTCGCCGATGTGGACCCGGACGTGCTCACCGAACTCGTGCGGCGGGCCTGGGCGGCCAACAACAGCGACTGATCCCGCCGAGGGCGGTCGCTCAGGAGTTCGCGACGCCACCCGGTTGGGGACCGCCGACCTCGCCCGGATCGGCGAGCCGTCGATACACCTCGTCGAGCGCCTCCCGGGCACGTCTGTGCCGCCCACGCAGCACCTGGTAATCCGGCTCGTGCTCCGACGGCACGAAAAGCCGATCCTGGTGGGTCATCGCCGACACGGCGTCCTGCCAGGAGGAGTACGTGCCGGCACCGAAGGCGGCACAGATGGCCGCCCCGATCCCGGCCGCGTTCTCGGCCTGCATCCGGATCGCGGGCCGGGAGAAGCAATCCGCCGCGATGCCCATCATGAGGTCGGACCTGGAGCCTCCGCCACACACCACCACCTCGGTCGGCCCGCGCCCCCCGCTGCCGGCCGTGACGCTGCCAGCCATGACGCTGCCAGTCGTGACATCGGCAACCATGGCGTCGGCGTGATCGGCCATGGTCAGGCAGATCCCCTCCAGCAGAGAGCGAAACACCTCGCCCGGCCCGTGTTCGGCGTTCAGCCCCAGGATGGTGCCGCGCCGGTGCGAGTGTCCCGGCGGAGCCAGCCAGTCCAGGATCGTCAGCAGGCCCCGCGACCCGCTCGGGACGTTCTCGGCGAGCCGGGTCAGTTCGGCGATGGACCGTCCACTGAACTCGCCAAGCCATCCCAACGTCCACATGCCGCGGCGGATGCCGTCACTCTCGAGCAGCAGACCGCCCGGCACGCAGGCGAAGTTGGTCCAGTGGGCAGGCTCGGCCGGGCTGTCGGCCGCATCGGTCTGCGGCTGATGCCTGCGGTACGGCTGATGGGGCAGCAGTGCCCCGGACGTGCCGGCAGGCCCGCCCATCGGGCCGGCCGGGGTCATGGATGCGATATATGTTCCGAGCGACAACAACAGCTGTCCGGGGTGGATGATCCCGCAGCCCAATGCCTCCACGGCCTTGTCGTTGGAGGTGGCGTAGACGGTGCTGCCCGCCGGGATTCCGGTCGCCCGGGCGGCCGTCTCGGTGATCCGGCCCAGGGGCGCGCCGGGGTCGACGAGGTCGAAAAGTTGCTCGCGGTGCATCCCGGTATCCCGGAAGTCCTGCTCGTCCTCGGACCAGCTCCAGGTGCGGGGGTCCACCGGCCACCAGCCCTGGTAGTTGCCGGCGGTATCGGTGTGCTCGCCGGTCAGCCGATGGGTCAGATATCCCGACGCGGTGGTGACCCAACGGATCTGCCCATCAGCGGGTGGCGGGGCATTGACCCGAGGGTCCATCCAACTCAGGACCGGCTCGAACAGCGTCCCGTCCTGGCGAAGATAACTGCGGCAGTAGCGGATCGAACACAAGCCGACGGCGGTGACCTCGTCCAGGCCGGCGCCCAGGTCGGCAACGGCGGCCACCAGGCTGTCCCACAGATCGTCGTCCGGGTGCACCGCATACCCGTCGGGGCCGAGCCGATAGGGGCGCAGCGCAACGGCATTGCTCCCCACCACCCGACCGTCATGGGCGACCAGGCTGACCTTCGTCGACTGCGACCCCCCGTCGATCGCCAGGATCAGGCCCATTCAGCCCTCCTCGAGCGGCCAGATCACTCCGGGGTTCATGATCCCGGCCGGGTCGAAGGTGGTCTTCAGCGCCGCCAACAGTGGGTAGGCGCTGCCATGCTCCTGCCGCGTCCACGGCGTGCGGTACTTGCCGATCCCGTGGTGGTGCACCATCGAACCCCCTTGGCGCAGCGCCTCTTCCACGATGATCGCGTTGAGAGGGACGTGGTACCAGGAGATCTCGTCCCTCGGCTCGCACCGGATCCGGTAGTCGTAGACGAAGTACAGGTTGGTGCCGTTTTGATAACTGTGCGAGGAGTGCGCGCCCAGCATGGTCAGATCCTCGGCCAGCGGGAACTCCGCCCGGATCCGGTGCAGCACCGACTCGAAGAGCGGCACCACCGCCGACCAGTTCGCCGACACCTCGGTGGTGTATCCGAGCTCGCGGGAGTCGAGCATCGCCTGCTTCTCGGCCTCGATCTTGTCCGGCCCCCAGTTGAGGGCCTCGAACCAGGCCCGGATCCGGCTGGGATCCATTCGGCGGTGAGGGATCTCGGCGAACGACGCCTCGATACCCGCCGCCGTCGCCTCGGCGATCCCGGGCGGACCCTCGGCGACGAAGATCACCACATCGCGCCCGTCGTACACGTCCGCGAAGTGCTGGCGAGCATCCTCCACCGAGTACACCCGAGCCACCGACGGCCGGTAGCCCGCGGTGATCACCTCCCGCAGGCCCCGCACCCCATCGGCGAAGCTGTCCACCAGAAAGCCGAAGAACTGCAACGACTCCGGATAATGACGAAAGACTTTGAGGGTCACCTCGGTGATGACCCCCAGGCCACCCTCGGAGCCGATCAGTAGGTGTCGGATGTCCGGCCCGGCCGCCCGCCGGGGCACGTTCTTCACCCGAGCCACGTGACCGTCCGGCAGCACCGCCTCGAAGCCCACGACGAGATCCTCGATACCGCCGTACAGCGTGGAGAACTGCCCGATGGAACGGGTGGCCACCAGCCCGCCGAGTTGCGCCAGGGGCTTGGACTGGGGTGAGTGGCCGGTGGTCAGACCCTTGGCTCGCAGCAGGTCCTCCAAGTACTGCAAGCCCACGCCGCACTGCGCCGTCACCGTCATGTCCTGCTCGTCGAGGCGAACCACCTCATCCAGCCGCGAGCAGTCCAGCACCACGGTGCCCTCGCGAACCACCTCCAAGCCACCCTCGGTCGCCGTGCCGCCGGTGCGTGGTAGGACCGGCACGCCCGCCTGGTTTGCCCACGCCAATACCTGTGAGACCTGGCCGGTGTCGCGCGGGTAGGCCACGCAACTGGGGAAGGGCCCGTCGTAGATGCCGTGCACGGCGGTGTACTTCTTGAACCGGTCCACGCTGTACTCGCGCAGCAGGTTCGGGTCGGTGCTCACCTGACCGTTACCCAGCAGTCCGGTGATGGCCTCGGCGATCTGCTCCGGTGATCTCGGCGTCATGGCTGCATGATGCCGGTCGTGAGCCGTCCCGGGTCGCCCGCGCGCCGGGCAACGGCCGAGCGCTACCGGGTCAGGTATCCGCCGTCGACGACCAGGACCTGCCCGTTGACGTAATCCGAGGCCGGGCTGCACAGGAAGACCAGGGCTCCCATCAGGTCGGCCGGGTCTCCCCACCGCCCGGCTGGGATGTGTTCGACGATCCGCCGGCTCAGGGTCTCGTCCGCGCGGGTGGCCGCGGTGATGGCGGTGGCGAAGTAGCCGGGTGCGAGTGCGTTGACGGTGATCCCGCGGTCGGCGAGTTCGTCGCAGTAGGCCCGGGTGAGCCCGGCGATGCCGGCCTTCGTCGCGGCATAGGCCGGCGAGCGCCGCCCTCCGAGAAACGAGAACAGCGAGGCGATGTTGACGATCTTGCCGTACCCCGCCGCGCTCATCACCGCGCTCGCCTCGTGGATCAACTCGAACGCGGTGGTGAGATTGACCGCAACCATCGGGTCCCACTTGGCCCGGTCGAACCGGTCCACGTCGTCGATCAGACAGATCCCCGCGGAGTTCACCAGGATGTCGAGTTGCCCGTACGCGTGCAGGCACTCGCGCACAGCGCGCGGGCACTCACCAGGCACGGTGAGATCGGTGACCAGTTCTACGTATCGGGTTCCCTTCGCGCGCACCAGGTCGCCCGTGCACTGCGCTGTCGCAGACTCGCTCGCAGCATCCGGAGCGCCTGGATCATCGGCCGTGGTCGCCACCGCAGAGTCCGGCGTCAGTGACACCACGAAGACGTCGGCTCCGGCCGCGGCCAGCGCGAGGCTGAAGGCGCGCCCGAGGCCGGAGTTTCCCCCGGTCACCATCGCCACCCGCCCGGCGAGACTGAACGCCGACAGCCCGAACTCGTGCGGCTTCATGAGTTGTCTCTTGTCATGTAGACACGATCATGCATGTCGTGCACTCACCTCCTGGTGCGACTGCCGCGACGCCCACTGGTCACCGATACCGGATCCGCTGAGAGCCAGTGTTGTGCCTCAGCCGCGTGGCGTGGGTGCCCGAACCGCTCGGGTCTGCGGGTTGCACCCCTGAGCTGGGTAGCCTCCGTCGGCCCGGACGTGCCGGGGACCTGAACAACCGTCCGCCGTCGGCGCCGTCAGGCGTGAGGACTTGCGGTGCCGCTGCGCGGATGCCGCGAAGTATCCCGTGACTGGCCGGACTCGCCACCCCGTCTTGTGGCGCGCATCACGCGTGCGGTAACTTTTGCGGCCTACTCGGCAGTACGCGGAGTTTTTTCCGCACCGCCTGCGGCCGAGTTAGGACGTCTCATTCCGATAACACCGGTTGCGCCTGGCTTGCGCAGAGTGTGCCGCTGGTGTGTGGTGTGTGCGGTTACGCCTCGTCGCAGCGAGGCCGATTACAGGAGGTCTGGTGAGCATCACACGCAAGGGAGCGAAGGGGCTTGCACTGCTGGCCGGGGGCGCGCTGGCGCTGTCGGCCTGCAGCACCGGCAGCAGCTCCGAGTCCGACAGCACGGCCAGTGGTGGTGAGGACGTCACCATCACCGCCGGGTACGAACAGGAATTCAGCGCCTACAACAACAACACCAGCGGCAATAACGCGCTGAAGAACCAGATCGTGCTCAACCAGGTTCTGCCCTCCTTCTGGGAGTTCGGCCCGGACGGCGAAGTCCGTCCGGTGGACGACTTCGGCAGTTACGAGAAGACCTCCGACGAGCCGCTCACCGTGAAGTACACGATCAGCGACGAGGCGGTGTGGTCCGACGGCGACCCGATCGACTGCGACGACATCGTCATGCAGTGGGCGGCGATGTCCGGCAAGTTCACCGACGCGGCCTTCGACCCGGCCTCCACCTCCGGCTTTGAGCGGATGCAGCAACCGCAGTGTGCCGAGGGCGACAAAGAGGTGACGATCGTCTACGACGAGCCGTACGCCGACTGGGTCGCCGCCATCGGAGGCCCGACCGCGAACCTGCTGCCGGCGCACATCGTCGAGCAGCAGGCCGGTGTCGAGTCGATCGTCGACGCGGCCACCAACAACGACAGTGCCAGCATGGCCAAGGCCGCCGAGTTCTGGAACAACGGCTGGTCCTTCGCCCCCGGAGACCTCAACACGGACACCATCCCCTCCTCGGGCCCGTACGTCATCGACGCCTGGAAGGCCGGCGACTCCATCACCCTCAAGGCCAACCCCGAGTGGTGGGGTGAGGCCCCCAAGGCCAGCACCGTGGTGATCAGGTTCGTCGCCCAGGACGCTCAGGCTCAGGCCCTGCAGAACGGCGAGATCCAGATCGCCGAGCCGCAGCCCAACCCGGACGTGCTGGACCAGCTGGCCGCGGCCGGCGACGGCATCAAGGTGCTCAAGGGTGACCAGTTCGCCTTCGAACACCTCGACTTCAACTTCACCGGTCAGTTCGCCGACGCCACCCTGCGGCAGGCTTTCGCTTCCTGCGTGCCCCGGCAGGAGATCGTCGACAAGCTGATCATCCCGGTGAACCCGGACGCCAAGGTGCTCCAGTCGCGGCTGATGTTCCCGTTCCAGCCCGGCTATGACGACCTGGCCGCCGCGGTGACCGATGGTGCCTACGACACGGCGAACCTCGACGCCGCCCGCCAGCTCATGAACGGGCGCACCAACGTCCCGGTGCGGATCGGGCACATCGTGCCCAACCAGCGGCGTACCGACACCGTCGCCCTGATCAAGGCCTCGTGTGACCAGGTCGGCTTCGACGTGCAGGACATCGGCTCGGCGACCTTCTTCGACGACGGCGGCGGCCTCGACTCCGGTGACTTCGACGTGGCGCTGTTCGCCTGGATCGGCTCCTCGCTCGTCTCGGGCAACAGCTCGATCTACACCACCGACGGTGGCCAGAACAAGGGTCACTACTCCAGCGCCACCATCGACGGGCTCATGCCGCAGTTGGAGGAGGCCACCGACAAGGACGAACAGCACCAGCTGATGACCCAGATCGACAAGACCCTGTGGGACGACCTGGCCACCATCCCGCTGTTCGCTCACCCGGGCACCGCCGCACACGCCAGCAACATCGACGGTGTCGTGTACCAGCCCGCCCAGACCCAGATCGAGTGGAACATGCAGCAGTGGGCGGTCACCTCCTAACCGAGCACTGACCGGCCCCAGCCGGTGAGTCTGACCCGGCGAACCGCCGGGAACCGTGAAAGGCCGGGGCCGGGAGATCATCTCTCCCGGTCCCCGGCCAGGTACTCAGGTGCGGAGGCGCAAGGTGCTTGTCTTCATCGGCAGACGGCTCGTCATCTCCGTCGTCGTGCTGTTCGCGGCCACCTTCATCGTCTACGTGATGACCTGCGCCGCGGGCGATCCGCTGGTGGACCTGTACGGAATCCCTGACGACAATCTGCGTCAGAACCAGATCGAGCAACGTACCGAGCGGCTTCACCTCGACGTCCCGCCGGTCCTGCGCTACTTCATCTGGTTACAGGGGATTCTTGGATTCATCCTGCCGGGCATGGACGGCACCTTCGGCACGAACAACGACGGTCAGGACGTCGGCTACCTGCTGGAACTCGCGCTCGGTTCCACCCTGCGCCTGGTGCTCACCGCGGCGATCACCGCGGTGGTGCTCGGCGTTCTCGTCGGCATCGTCTCCGCTTTGCGGCAGTACAGCGGGTTCGACTACACGATCACCTTCCTCGCCTTCATCTTCTTCTCCCTGCCGGTTTTCTGGGTGGCGGTGCTGCTCAAGCAGTTCGGAGCCATCCGGTTCAACAACTGGCTGCGTGAACCGACCATCCCGATCTGGGTGATCCTCGTCGTCTCGGTGCTCTCGGCGCTGACCTGGCAGGCGATCGTGGCCGGGCCGCGCCGGCGCCGGCTCATCGCCTTCGGGGTCGCCCTCGTGGCCACCGCCGTGGTGCTGGCGTATCTCTCGCTCGTCCAGTGGTTCCGCACCCCGGCGCTCGGGGTCGGGATGATCATCGTGGGCGCGGTCGCGGCAGCCATCGCCTCCACCGCGGTGATGTCCGGCCTGGGCCGACGCCGCGTCCTATATGCCAGCCTGATCACCGCCGGGCTCGGGGTGATCGCCTACTTCGCCACCGGCCCGGTGCTCATCAACCCGACGTGGTGGCACATCCTGGCGCTGATCGCGATCACCGCCGCCGTGTGCACGGCGGTGGGCTGGGCGACGGGTGGCCTCGACAAGTCCCCGGCGATCCGGGCCGCCCTGCTGACCGGTCTGCTCACCGGCGCCCTGATCTTCGTCGACCACGCCCTGCGCGCCTTCCCGGACTACTCGCGGCGGGTGGGTGGCCGCCCGGTCGCCACCATCGGCTCCTCGACGCCGAACTTCTCCGGGGATTTCTGGCAGATCTTCCTCGACTACCAGATGCACATCATCCTGCCGACGCTGTGCCTAGTGCTCATCTCGTTCGCCCAGTACACCCGGTACACCCGCTCGTCCATGCTCGAGGTGCTCAACCAGGACTACGTGCGCACCGCGCGTGCCAAGGGGCTCACCGAGCGCACGGTGATCATGCGGCACGCGTTCCGCAACGCGCTCATCCCGGTCACCACCCTGATGGCCTTCGACTTCGCCGCCATCTTCGGCGGGGCGATCATCACCGAGACCGTCTTTCAGTGGCGGGGCATGGGCACCCTCTTCATCACCGGGTTGAACCACGTCAACCCGGACCCGGTGATGGCCTTCTTCCTCGTCACCGGTGGCGCCATTGTCATCTTCAACATGATCGCCGACATCCTCTACGCCTATCTCGACCCGCGGATCCGGCTGTCATGAGCGGCCCACACTTCTCACCCACCGGGGTCCCGGAGCGTCGTCATCGCACACCCACCACAGGGGAGGCTCGATGAGCACGCCGGACCCGCTTCCCGAGCACGCACCCAAGGCCCCCACCGAACTCGCCGACGGCGATCCACCGCCCGACCCCACCCATGAGATCGACGACAGGTCCGTCGAGGCGCAGGGGATGGGGATCAAGGCGCGCAGCCAGTCCGAACTGGTGCGGCGCCGGTTCTTCCGGCACCGGGCCGCGATGACCGCACTCGTCGTCCTGGTGGCGATCATCGTCCTGGCCTTCTCCTCCATCGGTTTCGGGCCGGTCCCCGGCTGGTGGAAGTACACCTACTACACGACGTCACCCCTTCTCGGCGGCCCTACGCTCGACCTGGTGCCCTGGTTCGATGGCGACGGACTGGCCTGGGGCGAGCACCCCTTCGGCCAGGACACCATCGGCAAGGACTACTTCGCCCTCACCATGCGGGGCGCTCAGCAGTCGCTCATCATCGCCTTCGCGGTCGGCTTCATCTCCACCATCATCGGCACCTTCGTCGGCGCCGTCGCCGGCTACTTCCGGGGAAAGTCGGAGTCGGTGCTCATGCGCTTCACCGACGTGATGATCACCATCCCCACCCTGGTCTTCGCCGCTGTGGTGGGTAAGCGCTACGGCGCCGAGGGCATCCTCGTGCTGGCGCTGGTGCTCGGACTGATCACCTGGATGGGCCTGGCGCGCATCGTGCGCGGGGAGTTCTTGTCCTTGCGGGAGAAGGATTTCGTCGAGGCGGCCAGGGCGCTGGGGGCCGGGCCGTGGCGGATCATCTTCCGGCACATCCTGCCCAATACCGTCGGGGTGATCATCGTGGCCACCACCCTGGCGATCGCCCAGGCGATCCTGCTGGAGACCGCCCTGAGCTTCCTCGGCCTGGGCGTGCGGCCACCGGACACCTCCCTCGGCGCGCTGATCAGCGATTACCAACAGGCGATCCTCACCCGGCCCTGGCTTTTCTGGTGGCCCGGCCTGTTCATCGTCGCGATCGCGCTCGCGGTGAACTTCATCGGCGACGGCCTGCGAGACGCCTACGACCCACGACAGCAAAGGGTGCGTTCCTGATGAGCACCGGCCTGCACGACGATGACGAACCGATCCGGCCGGTGAGCCCGAAGACCGAACCGGACTCGCGCAACGCCCGGACGCCGGTGCTCGCGGTGAACGACCTCACCGTCGGCTTCCCGACCGATGACGGTCTGGTTCAGGCGGTGCGGGGCATCTCCTACACCCTGCACGAGCGCGAGGTGCTCGGCATCGTGGGGGAGTCCGGCTCCGGCAAGTCCGTCTCGTCGATGGCGGTGATGGGGCTGCTGCCGCGAAGCGCCCAGATCACCGGGACCGCCGAGTACCGAGGCCGGGACGTGTTGACCATGTCCGCCGCCCAGCAACGCTCGTTGCGTGGCCGCAAGATCGCGATGATCTTCCAGGACCCGATGACCGCCCTCAACCCGGTGTACACGGTCGGCGACCAACTGGCCGAGGCGGTGCGCTCGCACGAGGCCATCTCCAAGAAGGCAGCCCTCGCCCGGGCCGAGGAGATGCTTGACCTGGTCGGTATCCCGCAACCCAAGAGCCGACTGAGTAACTATCCCCACGAGTTCTCCGGCGGGATGCGGCAGCGGGCGATGATCGCGATGGCCGTGATCAACAACCCGGACGTGATCATCGCCGACGAGCCCACCACGGCCTTGGACGTCACCGTCCAGGCCCAGATCCTGGAGAAGCTCATCGAGGTGAAGGACGCGGTGAACGCGGCCATCATCCTCATCACCCACGACCTGGGCGTGGTGGCCGGGATGGCTCACCGGGTTCTGGTCATGTACGCCGGAAAGCCGGTGGAGACCGGCTCGACGGATCAGATCTTCTACTCGCCGCGGATGCCCTACACCGCCGGACTACTCGGTTCCATGCCCGAACTCAGCTCTGGAGCCTCCCGGCTGCGTCCGATCCAGGGAGCGCCCCCCTCGCTGATCAACCTGCCCACCGGCTGCCCGTTCGGGCCCCGGTGCCCGCTGGCCACCCCCGAGTGTCATCGGCACGAGCCGGTCCTGGGCGAGGTGGACGAACGAGGCCATCGTGCGGCCTGCCACCACTGGAAGACGATGGCCGACGCAGCCGATCCGCGCGCCTTCTTCCGCCCGTCGTCCGGGGGTGAGGTGGCCTGATGGCAGATCTGGTCAAAGAGACTCCGGCCGCCGGGCCGGCCGGCCCGGACGACTCCCAGGCGCTGCTGCAGGTGCGTGACCTGGTGATGAACTTCCCGGTCCGCGGCAGCGGCTGGTTCCGCCGGGTGGTCGGACACGTGCAAGCCGTCTCCGGGGTCTCCTTTGACATCGACCGGGGCGAAACCCTGGGCGTGGTCGGTGAATCCGGCTGTGGCAAGTCCACCACCGGCCGGGCGCTGCTGCAGTTGCACCGGCCCACCTCCGGATCGGTGCGGTTCGACGGCCGCGAACTCGTCGGGCTGAGCCCGCGGGACCTGCGTCAGGTCCGGCGTGACCTGCAGATCGTCTTCCAGGACCCGTACGCCTCGCTCAACCCGAAACTGCCGGTCAACGACATCATCGGCGAAGGCCTGCGGATCCATGGCCTGTGGCAGGACGACAAGACAGGAAAGGCCCGGGTCGCCCAACTGCTGGGCCTGGTGGGCCTGAGCCCCGAGCACGGCAACCGCTACCCGCACGAGTTCTCCGGCGGCCAACGCCAGCGGGTCGGTATCGCCCGAGCCCTCGCCCTGGAGCCCAAGCTCTTGGTCCTGGACGAGCCGGTCTCCGCACTCGACGTCTCGGTGCAGGCAGGCGTGGTCAATCTGCTGGACGATCTGCAACAGCAACTCGGACTGGCCTACATGTTCATCGCCCACGACCTGTCCGTGGTGCGTCACATCAGCGACCGGGTCGCGGTGATGTACCTGGGCAAGATCGTCGAACTCGCCGACAAGGGCGAGTTGTACGCGCACCCCCGTCATCCTTATACCCGTGCCCTGCTGTCTGCGGCGCCCACCGCCGACCCGAGGAAAGAGCGCGAACGTAAGCGGCTGATGCTCACCGGCGATGTGCCGTCCCCGCTGAACCCGCCCTCGGGCTGCCGCTTCCGCACCAGATGCTGGAAGGCTCAACAGATCTGCAGCGACACCGAACCACCACTCACCGACGGCGGCCGTGGGCACCTGGTGGCGTGTCATTTCCCGGAGAACGGGTCCAGCGCGAACCCCGCGGCTCCGACCCCCGCCTGAGAGTCGGGTGTCGCGGACTTCCTCCGAACGGGTGAGTCGTCTAGCGCCGACCGGACGAACCGATCAGGCGTCGGCACCGCCAACCGGGTCTGCGATGTGCATCGACGTTCACCGTGAGTGAGGATTCGTCCACGGTCGATCACGAGGGGGTGCCGTGAGCGGAACGCACGACGGCAGCAAGGTGGGCAACGAGGGCGCGCGGCACAAGCAGGGCCGCCCGCCCGCTCGCCGGTACGGGGGACGGGACGGGGCCGACGTGGGCCGACGCCGCGAGCGCAACCGCACCCGACGGCTCAGCGTTCTGCTCGCCGTCCTCACCGGGATCTTCGCCTGGCAGTTGCTCTACCTGTTCGCTGGGGCACCCTCCCTGGGCGAGGCGACGGCAGTGATCCTGGCTCCGGTGCTGAGCGTCGACCCGTTCCTGCTCATCGTGCTCGCCTTCTTCATCGTGCTGGTGGGCTCGGTCTTCGCCTCGCAGGCCATCGCGAGCCGTTCCCCGCACGTGCTGTATCGCCCCGAACAGGTCGACGTGCGCCTGGACGACGTCAAGGGCGTGCAGCCGATCAAGGAGGACGTCGAGCGAACCCTGGACCTGTTCCTGGCCGGCGCCACGTTCCGGGCCACGATGGGTGGAACCCCGCGCCGCGGAGTGCTTTTCGAGGGGTCGCCGGGCACCGGCAAGACCCTGATGGCCAAGGCAATGGCTGCCGAGGCGGGAGTGCCCTTCCTGTTCGTCTCGGCGAGTTCGTTCCAGTCGATGTACTACGGCGCCACCGCCCGCAAGATCCGGGCCTACTTCAAGGCGCTGCGCAAGGTCGCCCGGCGTGAGGGCGCCGCGATCGGCTTCATCGAGGAGATCGACGCGATCGCCACCGTGCGCGGTGGGATGTCCATGGACCCCGGCCCGGCCGCGGTGTCCAGTGCCATCACCTGCTGCGGTGGACTCACCGGCCTGCCGGGCGCCCCCGAGGTCCGGGTGGACCGCGCCGGCGATGTGGTGAACCGGGCGGTAACCGAGGGCGTCGGCGGTGTGGTCAACGAGCTGCTCGTGCAGTTGCAGTCCTTCGATGAGCCGACCGGCTGGCAGAAGGTGGCCAGCAAGGTGGTGGACCGGGTGAACCTGTTGCTGCCCGCGCATCGGCAGGTGCCCCGGCCGCGGCCCAAGCCGGCCGACCTGCTCATCATCGCCGCCACCAACCGGGCCGACTCCCTCGACCCCGCCCTGCTGCGCCCGGGCCGCTTCGATCGCAAGCTCACCTTCGACCTGCCTGACAAGGCCGGCCGGCGCGAGCTCATCGACTACTTCCTCGACCGCAAGAGCCACGACGCCGAACTCGACGACGCCGAACGCCGCGACGCGCTCGCCGGAGTCACCCAGGGGTACTCGCCGGTGATGATCGAGAACCTCATGGACGAGGGCCTGGTCAACGCCGTCCGGCGCGGCGCCGATGCGATGAACTGGACCGATCTGGAACGGGCCCGCCTGGTGATCGGCGTGGGTCTGGGGCAACCGGTCGGCTACACCGAGCACGAGCAGCGACTGATCGCCACCCACGAAGCCGGGCACGCCACCGTCGCGTACCTGGAGACGCCGCAGCGCCGGCTGGAGGTGCTGTCCATCATCAAGCGCGCCTCGGCCCTGGGCCTGCTGGCGCACGGCGACGCCGAGGACGTGTACACCCGCTCGCGCAACGAACTCATCGGCCTGATCCGGGTGTCGCTGGGTGGGCAGGCCGCGGAGGAGATCTTCTTCGGGGACGTGTCCACCGGCCCGGCCAGCGACCTGATCTTCGCCAACGAGCAGGCCGCCACGATGATCGGTGCCGCCGGGATGACGGATTCGCTGGTCTCGTTCGCCGCGGCCAAGGAGGCCCAGTTGAGCGCCTCCAACCTGGTGGCCAAGGTGCTGCACGACCCGGCCGGCCGGGCCGCGATGGAGGAACTGCTTGCCGACCAGAAGGCGTACGTGGTGGACCTGCTCGAACGCAACCGGCACCTGGTCGAGGCCTTGCGGGACGCCCTGCTGGAGCGCCACGAACTGATCGGGTCGCAGATCACCGACGTGCTGACCGCCGCGGGCGAGGTCAACGGACCCACCCAGGTGCCAGCGGTGATGCCGCGGCTTCGCGGGTCGGCCCCGGTGGTGGATCTTCGTGCCGGGCTGCCTGCCTCTTCGGTATAGCGGCCCCTCTTCGGGGCGTCGCCCCTTCGACATAGCAGGCCCATCGGGCCGAATCTGGACAGATCAGGACACCACCCGCGTGGTTTCCAGAGCAGGCAGCTGCAGACGGACCTGCGTTCCGGCGTTGCTGGATGACCGGACCGTGCTCCGCGTGTGACGATCGCGCCCCGGTACGCATGTCCATCGGTAGAACCCAGTGGCCCTTGACAGCGGAGTGGGTCTGGTATCCCAACGGTGCTCGGGCCTGCGCATCGATGGCGCGTGGGTGGCGCGTGGGACCGCGAGAATCCACAGGCTGCCGTCGGCGGGAGTCATGGCGCGAGCCTGGGCCCCACCTGGCCAGGCAGGCACCCTGCCGGTCCGGGTTGGGGACAGGTGAGCGGCACCCTCTGCCGGTCGGCTCAGCTCGACGGGGGCCCACGCGATTGGCGGGCCACGCCGTTCAGTCACAGGACCCAGCTGCATCGGCACCTCGACACGGGCATGCCAACCTCGCCGCATCTGACGACTTCGGCATGCCGCACGCGCCCGCCAGCGCTGGGACAGCCGAACGTCAGAGTTATGGCCGCGGATGCCGCAGGGTAGCCGCGCCACCGGTCACCTAGCCGGACACCTTCAGCCACACCTGCCCCAGCCGCATCGGCACCTCGACGAGGGCAGGCGCCACCGGTCACCGAGTCGGATACCTTCAGTCACACCTGCCCCAGCCGCATCGGCACCTCGACACGGGCATGCCAACCTCGCCGCATCTGACGACGTCGGCATGCCGCACGCGCCCGCCAGCGCTGGGGACAGCTGAACGTCCGGGCGATGGCTGCGGATGCCGCGTGGGCAGACCGTCGCCGGCCACGGCGCCGGATACCTTCAGCCACATAGGTCCCAGCCGCATCGGCTCCTCGACGAGGGCATGCCAACCTCGTCGCATCTGACGACGTCGGCATGCCCCACGCGCCCGCCAGCGCTAGGGACAGCCGAACGTCAGGGCGACGGCCGCGGATGTCGCGAGGGCAGGCGCCACCGGTCACCGAGTCGGATACCTTCAGTCACACCTGCCCCAGCTGCTTGGGGTACCGCGCATGCGGTGAGGGCTCAGCCGGCCACCCGGGCGCTACGCCGTGCGGGCGAGCGTGGTGGTCGTGAGAGGCGGTCCCGATGGGCGACAATGCAGTACGTGCCTGTGACCCCTCGCCCCGATATTCGAAACATCGCCATCGTCGCGCACGTCGACCACGGCAAGACCACCCTCGTCGACGCGATGCTCTGGCAGTGCGACTCCTTCGGCGACCACGCCAAGGTCGACGAGCGGGCGATGGACTCCAACGACCTCGAGCGCGAGAAGGGGATCACCATTCTCGCCAAGAACACCGGCGTGCACTACACCGGGCCGTCCGCACCCGAGGGCGGGGTGACGATCAACATCATCGACACCCCCGGGCACGCCGACTTCGGCGGCGAGGTGGAGCGGGGCCTGTCCATGGTGGACGCGGTCTGCCTGCTCATCGACGCCTCCGAGGGCCCTCTCCCGCAGACCAGGTTCGTGCTGCGCAAGGCCCTGCAGGCCCGGCTGCCGGTGATCCTCATCATCAACAAGGTCGACCGCCCGGACGCACGGATCGCCGAGGTGGTGGACGAGACCTACGAGCTCTTCCTCGACCTCGACGCCACCGAGGACCAGATCGAGTTCCCGATCATCTACGCCTCCGCCAAGGCCGGGCGGGCCAGCCTGAACCGCCCCGGCGACGGCGACCTACCCGACTCGCAGAACCTCGAGCCACTGTTCGCCACCCTCATCGAGCATGCTCCCGCGCCCACCTTCGACCCCGAGGTTCCGCTCCAGGCGCACGTGACCAACCTCGATTCCTCCCAGTTCCTCGGCCGACTGGCGTTGTGCCGGGTGCGCAACGGCACCCTGCGCAAGGGCCAGCAGGTGATGTGGTGCCGCGCCGACGGCAGCCAGCAGCGGGTCAAGATCTCCGAGATGCTCGCCACCAAGGCACTGGAGCGGGTGCCGGTGGAGTCGGCCGGCCCCGGTGACATCGTCGCCATCGCCGGCATCGAGGAGATCACCATCGGCGAGACCCTCGCGGACCCCGAGGACCCTCGCCCGCTGCCGCTGATCCGGGTCGACGAGCCGGCCATCTCGATGACCATCGGCACCAACACCTCGCCGCTGGCGGGCCGCGCGGTCAAGGGCGCCAAACTCACCGCCCGGCTGGTCAAGGCGCGGCTCGACCGCGAACTCATCGGCAACGTCTCCATGCGGGTGCTGCCCACCGAACGCCCCGACACCTGGGAGGTACAGGGCAGAGGCGAACTGGCCCTGGCCATCCTCGTCGAGACGATGCGCCGAGAGGGCTTCGAGCTCACCGTCGGCAAGCCTCAGGTGGTCACCCAGGTGATCGACGGCACCCTCAGCGAGCCGGTGGAGCACCTCACCATCGACGTACCGGAGGACTACCTCGGCCCGGTCACCCAGCTGGTCACGGTCCGCCGGGGCCGGCTGGAGCAGATGACCAACCACGGCACCGGGTGGGTGCGGATGGAGTTCCGGGTGCCCTCGCGGGGCCTGATCGGCTTTCGGACCGAGTTCCTCACCGAGACCCGTGGTACCGGGATCGCCCACCACGTCTTCGACGGGTATGAACCGTGGGCCGGGGAGTTGCGGACCCGGCCCCAGGGGTCCCTGGTCGCCGACCGGGCGGGCAATGCCACCGCTTTCGCGATCACCAACCTGCAGGAGCGCGGCACCCTGTTCGTCGGGCCCACCACGCAGGTGTACCAGGGCATGATCGACGGGGAGAACTCCCGGGCCGACGACAGGGACGTCAACCTCACCACGGAGACGAAGCTCACCAACATGCGCTCCTCCACCGCGGACGAGACCGAGAAGCTGGTGCCCCCGCGGCTGCTCTCCCTGGAGCAGTCGCTGGAGTTCTGCCGCGACGACGAGTGCGTCGAGGTGACCGCCGGCGCGGTCCGGATCCGCAAGGTCATCCTCGACCAGACTGAGCGCGCCAAGGCGGCCGCCCGCGCCCGGCGGGCCTGAGCCGGCGTCATGGCACCCGTGATCGAGGCGCTGCCCCCGCTGCCGGGGCTGGACGAGACGCACGGGTTGCTGCTCGTGCACGCCCACCCCGACGACGAGAGCATCACCACCGGCGCCACGATGGCCCACTACGCGGCCGCCGGGGTGCCGGTCACCCTCGTCACCTGCACCCGCGGGGAGCAGGGTGAGGTGATCGGTGCCGAGATCGCCCACCTGTTCGGCGACGGCGAGGCCCTGGCGGCTCATCGGGAGGCCGAGCTGGCCTCGGCGATGACCGCCCTCGGGGTCACCGACCACCGCTTCCTCGGCGCTGCCCAAGGCCGCCGCTACCGGGACTCGGGCATGGTCTGGGGCCCCGACGGCCTGGCCAGGGTGCCCGACGACGTGGATCCACGGGCCTTCGCGGTTGCCGACCTGGACACCGCCGCAACGGAACTGGCCGCCGTGATCGACCAGGTGCAGCCAGGGGTGGTGGTGACCTACGACCCGGGCGGCGGCTATGGCCATCCCGATCACGTGCAGGCGAGTCGAGTGGCCGCTCGCGCCGTCGAACTCGCGCACTCGGCACCGCGGCTGGTGTGGGTGGTGGCCCCCCGCTCGGTCGACGTGCGCGGCCGGGAACTGCTGCGCGCTCAGGGGATGCAGGTGCGTGAGTCCGAGGCCGACCCCAGCATGATCGTCGAGGACGATCTTGCGCGGTACGAGACGCGGGGACCGGTGCTGGCCAAGGCGGCGGCCTTGCGGGCCCACGCCAGCCAGGTCATCGTCGCCCCGGACGAACGGTCCTTCGCGCTGAGTAACCTTGTCTGGCAACCACTCTCGGGAGCCGAGTACTTCATGGACGCGACCACCGGGTGAGCGAGGAAGGCGTCGAGCGGCCGGATCCGGGCCGGGTCGACCGCGAGAGCCTGCGGGTGGAGACCGGCCGCCGGGTGGTGGTGAGGTACCGGCTCGACGACGGCCGCGCCACCGATGTCGTCGGAGATCTACAGCGCGCCGACGCCGACGGGCTGGAGGTGCTGCCCGACTTCGGCCCGGTGGTGGCGGTGCCCGGCCCGCGGGTGGTCTCGCTCAGGCAGGTGCCCGCCCGAGCCGTGCGCCCGGCCAGCTCGGTCGCTGCCCTCACCCGGGTCATGCACCGCGGCTGGCCCGGCCTGCGCCAGGCGCGGCTGGGCGGGTGGATCCTCACCGGCTCGGGGGGTTACACCCGGCGAGCGAACTGCGCGTTGGCCATCGGTGACCCTGGCCTGCCGATGCCCCGAGCCCTGGACCTCGTCGAAGCCTGGTTCGACGGCCAGGCCCTGCCGGTCACCGTGCAGGTCGCCGGCGCGGGGCGATCGGCTCGCCACCAGGAACTGCGACCTCTGCTGATCGAGGAACTGACCCGGCGCGGCTACCGCCCGGGCGCCGCGACTCAGGTCCTGGTCCGCGATCTGGCCCCGCCGGCCCATCCCGGTGCTCAGAGCACTCCCGGCACCACCCCGGTCGGGGCTGACGACGTGCGGCTGAGCGTAGGCCCGGAGCCGGACGAGGCCTGGCTACACCTGGTCGAGCCTGGGTCGTCGAGCGTCGTCGACGCTGGGTTGTCGGGCGTCGTGGACGCAGGGTTGTCGGGCGTCGTCGACGCTGGGTCAAGATCCCCGCAGCTGGCGCCACCCGAGGCAGCGATCCGGGTGCTCACCGCAGGCTCCGGCCTCGGCTTTATCACCGCCTACGCCGGGACGCGGGCGGTTGGCTGCCTCCGGCTGGCGGTCACCGACGGTTGGGTCGGAATCACCGCGATGCGGGTCGTGGCGGACCATCGGCGCCGGGGCATCGCCTCGGCGATGCTCGGCGAGGCCCTGGCCCAGGCCCGCAGCGCCGGTGCAGGCTTCGGCTACCTGCAGGTGGCCGACGACAACCCCCAGGCCCGGGCGCTCTACGACCGGCACGGCTTCACGCTCCATCATCACTATCGGTACTGGACGCCACCGGCCGGGTGAGGACGCAGTCCCGCTCGGCACGCGTGGGGTCCTAGCCGATGGAGTCTCGGCCTTCCGGATTCGCCGATTCCAGATCCGCGGGTGATTCCCGATCATCGGATACTTCATGAACGGCGGATAATTCCTGAACATCGGGTGATTCCCGGTCATCGGGCGCCGCGGGGCCCTTCTGGCGCGGCAGCCGGGTCAGCAGTCGACGGCGTCGTGGCGCGTCGACCCCACCGCCCGCAGGGCCCTCAAGCGCCTCAGCGTTACCGTCCGCGCTCCGGCTCGCCATCTCGTCCGGGCTCGCCTGGTCTGGGGTCGAGGTGAGGGCCAGCTCGTCATCGGCAGGGTTGTCGGGTGCCTCGTCAGCCGGACTAGCCAACTCAGCCGGACCAGCCAACTCAGCCGGCCATTCCAGCGGGGCGGGGCCGAAGGCCCGCCGGGCGCTGCGGATGGTGAACTGGGCGAAGGCCGCGTTGCCGGCTCCGCCGATGGCCGCCCCGAGGCCGAATGGCACCTGCTTGCCGAGCACCAGGATGCCCTGCTTGGTGCCGTACTTGGTCACGAAGTTGCGGCCCAGCACCGTGTTGATCTGCCGCAACGACGCCACCGGTACGGCGGCCACGGCCTTGCTCGCCCAGTGCGGTCCGGTGCGACCGGCGATCCTGGTCACCGCCTGCGAGCCCGCGTCTCCCAGGAGTACTCCCATGAGCAGCGTGCGGCGACGTTCCAGGTCCTCGATGGGAATCGAGTGGATCTCCGCCAGCGCGAAGACGTACAGGGCGGCGACGGTGGTGAAGCCGACTAGGTCGCCGGCCGCCAGTGCCATCGAGATCGGTGTCGAGACTCCCGGGGCTGCGGCGGTGGCTCCCGCGGCGGCCCCGGTACCGGTGACCGTGCCGGTGAACCGTCGACCGAGAATCCTGACGATGTCCTCGGGAGTCGCCTCGGGGCGTGACCTGCGTGATTGGGCGATGTGTCGAAGGATGGCCGGACGAGAGACCGAGGCTGACTTGTCCACCGCGATGGTGAGGGAGCGCGAGATGCTGTTGGGCGGAGTGTCGTCCATGGTGGGGTTCCCTCGGTAGGCGATCTGGAACTCGGCTCGAAGACTCGGCCGGGTTGGCAACAGATGTTCTGTTCGACAGATCTGCCGTAGTTCTGAAGATCTATCCGGACATCATGACGGCCGAGGGCAGCGACGATTTCGGCACCGAAGGTGGAATACTGGGGCGGCGTCACGGCGTGAGCCGTATAGACCCATCGTTCGAGGAGCAACAGTGACCTACATCATCGCTCAGCCTTGCGTGGACTTGAAGGACCGTGCCTGCGTTGAGGAGTGCCCCGTCGACTGCATCTACGAGGGCGCTCGGATGCTCTATATCCACCCTGACGAGTGCGTCGACTGTGGCGCCTGTGAGCCGGTCTGCCCGGTCGAGGCGATCTACTACGAGGACGATGTGCCCGAGGAGTGGGCGGACTACTACAAGGCCAACGTGGAGTTCTTCAACGACCTGGGTTCGCCGGGCGGAGCTGCCAAGCTCGGCGTGGTCGACACCGATCACCCGATCATCGCCGCGCTGCCGCCGCAGGAGACGGACCACTGAGGACGTCCGTCGCCGCCCGGCTCCCGGAGTTTCCCTGGGACCTGCTCGCGCCCTACGCCGAGACGGCCCGCGCCCACCCCGACGGGGTCGTGGACCTGTCCATCGGCACGCCCGTCGACGACGTGCCGGCACCCCTGCAGGCCGGGCTGGCGGCGGCGTCCAATGCACCGGGCTACCCGCAGACCTACGGCACGCCGCAGTTGCGTCAGGCGGTCTCGGACTGGTTCGCCCGGCGCCGCAACACCCCCGGTGTGGATCCGGCCGGGGTGCTGCCGACCATCGGCTCCAAAGAGCTGGTCGCCTGGCTGCCCACCCTGCTGGGGCTGGGTCCGGACTCCACGGTCGTGATCCCCACGGTCGCCTACCCCACCTACGACGTGGGCGCCCGGATGGCCGGTGCCCGAGTGGTGGTGGCGGACGCCACGACGGCGCTGGGCCCAGGTCCGGTGGACCTGGTGTGGGTGAACACACCGTCCAATCCGACCGGGAAGGTGCTCGGCGTGGAGCACCTGCGCAAGGTGGTGCGCTGGGCCCGTGACCGGGGCGCGCTGGTTGCCTCGGACGAGTGCTACGCCCAACTGGGCTGGGACGGCATCGAGGTTCCGTCCATCCTCGATCCGCGGGTCTGCGAGGGCTCGGCCGAGGGGCTGCTGGCGGTGTACTCGCTGAGCAAGCAGTCGAATCTGGCGGGCTACCGGGCCGCCTTCGTGGCCGGCGACCCCGCGGTGGTGGCCGAACTGCTCGCGGTGCGAAAGCACCTGGGCATGATGATGCCGCTGCCGGTGCAGCAGGCGATGACGGTGGCGCTGGCCGACGACGCCCACGTCGAGGAGCAGAAGGCCCGGTACCTGGCTCGTCGGGAGCGGTTGATCCCCGCGGTACAGGCTGCGGGTCTGCGGATCGAGTCTTCCGAGGCCGGTCTCTACCTGTGGTGCACCCGGGACGAGGACTGCTGGGCCACCCTCGACTGGCTCGCCGGCCTGGGCATCCTGGCCGCACCCGGCGCCTTCTACGGAACCGCAGGGCGACAGTACGTGCGTATCGCCCTAACAGCTAATGACGAACGAATCGAAGAGGCGGTGGCCCGGCTCGGTCGCGCCTGAGGGGACCGGACCACCCGCCGCCGGAATCGTTGAGGGCCGAACGACCCGCGGGCGGTGTGTGATGCTCGACACGCCGTAGGCGTCAGCACCGGGATCTTTGGGGCTCCCGGTGCACCCGTTGCTCCCCGTGCCGGTACGTTGAAGGGCACGAACCGCCGCACCCGGCGGATGAAGGGAGTGTCAGTGAGTGACGCTGAGAGCATGACCTTGTCCTATGACGGGGGCGAGATCCCCCTGCAGGGCATCCCGGCGACCGACGGGCTTCCGGGCGTTGACACGTCCAAGCTGATGTCTCAGACCGGTCATGTGGCCCTGGACGTGGGCTTCATGAACACCGCTTCGTGCAAGTCGTCCATCACCTACATCGACGGCGACGAGGGGATTCTGCGCTACCGCGGATATCCCATCGAGCAGCTGGCCGCGAAATCGACCTTCCTCGAGGTGAGCTACCTGCTCATCTACGGCGAACTCCCCACCCCCGAGCAGTTGACGGCCTTCGACAACCGGATGCGTCGGCACACCCTGCTGCACGAGGACCTCAAGCGGTTCTTCGACGGCTTCCCCCGGGACGCGCACCCGATGCCGGTGCTCAGTTCGGCGGTCTCGGCGCTGTCCACCTTCTACCAGGACAGCCTCAACCCCTTCGACGCCGCGCAGGTGGAACTGACCACCTTCCGCCTGCTCGCCAAGATGCCCACCATCGCTGCGTACGCCTACAAGAAGTCCGTGGGCCAGCCGTTCATCTACCCGGACAACCGGCTCAACGTCGCGCAGAACTTCCTGCGGATGACCTTCGGGTACCCCTCCGAGCCGTACGAGCTCGACCCCGATCTGGTCAAGGCGCTCGACCTGCTGCTCATCCTGCACGCGGATCACGAGCAGAACTGCTCCACCTCCACGGTGCGTCTGGTCGGTTCCTCGCAGGCGAACATGTTCGCCTCCATCTCCGCGGGCATCAATGCGCTCTTCGGTCCGCTGCACGGCGGTGCTAACCAGGCGGTCCTGGAGATGCTCGACAAGATCAACGAGGCCGACTACGACGTGCACACCTTCATGGAGAAGGTGAAGAACAAGGAGGACGGCGTCCGCCTGATGGGCTTCGGCCACCGGGTCTACAAGAACTACGACCCCCGGGCCGCGATCATCAAGCAGACCGCGCACGAGGTGCTGGAGAAGATCGGCCACACCGACCCACGGCTCGACATGGCCATGGAGTTGGAGGAGATCGCCCTGGCCGATGACTACTTCGTCGAGCGCAAGCTCTACCCGAACGTCGACTTCTACACCGGCCTGATCTACTCGGCGATGGGCTTCCCGACCCGGATGTTCACCGTGCTCTTCGCACTCGGGCGACTGCCCGGCTGGATCGCCCAGTGGCGAGAGATGATCGAGGACCCGGACACCAAGATCGGTCGCCCCCGGCAGGTGTACATCGGCGCCACCGAGCGGGACTACGTGCCCTTGTCCGAGCGCTGAGGCGAAACCGCACGAACGGCGATGGCGTGGCCTTCGGGCCGCGCCATCGCTGTCTTGTTGTGCCCTCAGGCCACGGTGATGTGCACCGTGCCGTCCGTGGGCGCGTCCGGGTCGTCCGTCCATTGCGAGTCGCTGCCCCGCTGCCAGGTCTGCCCGTCGACGCTCACCGATGCCACCTGCAGGTCGTCCGCCGAGGCGACCGCCCAGGACGCGGTGGCCCACGAGCCGGTGTCGCTGCCCGTGGTCACCACGAGTGTGCGTGAGTCCTCGCCGACCGACACCCGGGTCAGCCCGGCCTCGACCTCCAGCGCCGAGCGGACGGCGTCGGCGCGCGGGGTGAAACCGCTGGACGAGGCCGCCTCGGTGGCCAGCTCCAGCGGACGCAGCCGACAGGTGAGTCCGCCGGGGGAGTGCCCGGTCAGCGCCGAGGCGAAGGCGCGGGCTGCGGGTTCGTGGAAGCCGTAGGCGTCGGGAAAGGCCGAGCGCTGCACCGCCTGCGCCACCTCGGTGATCACCATCTGCTCGTAGCCATCGATCTTGACCAGGGCGTCGTAGAAGGCGTTCGTGGAGTAGATCGGGTCCATGATCTGGGCCGGTGTGCCCCAGCCCTGGGACGGGCGCTGCTGGAACAGGCCCAGGCTGTCCCGATCGCCGTAGTCGATGTTGCGCAGCTTGGACTCCTGGATCGCGGTGGCGATCGCGATCGAGGCGGCCCGGGCCGGCAGACCGCGCCGGATGGAGACCGCCGAGATCAGTGCGGCGTTGCGGGCCTGATCGGGTTGCAGGTCATAGCTGTCCTGCCCGACCACGGCCACACACCGGTTCGACAGCAACGGCTGGGTGCGGGTGAACCAGCCGGCCGCCACCAGGCCGACCAGCACCGCGACGACGACGAGCCAACAGCCCACTCCTGGCCGGCGTCGGCCCCCGCCCCGACCGTCGTCATACGCGTCGTCGTCGTACGGGTCGTCGTAGGGGCCCTCGTCGTACTCCTGCTCAGTTGGCATGCAAGGCCGCGTTGAGCTCCACCGAGCCCACCGCCCGCGGCACCACCTCGACCGCCCCGGACTGGGAGTTGCGGCGGAACAGCAGGCCGTTCTTGCCCGACAGGTCCCCGGCCTTGACCACGTCGGTGCCGTCCGGCCCGATCACGCTCACCCGCATCCCGGCCGTCACGTACAGGCCCGCCTCGACGATGCAGTCGTCGCCGAGACTGATCCCGATGCCGGCCTCGGCCCCCACCAGGGACCGACGACCCACGCTGATCACCTGCTTGCCCCCACCCGACAGCGTGCCCATGATCGAGGCGCCACCACCCAGGTCCGAGCCGTCGCCGATGACCACCCCGGCCGAGATCCGGCCCTCGATCATCGCGGTACCCAGGGTGCCGGCATTGAAGTTGCAGAAGCCCTCGTGCATCACCGTGGTGCCGGCGGCCAGATGCGCGCCCAGCCGGACCCGGTCGGCGTCGGCGATCCGCACCCCCTCGGGCGCCACGTAGTCGGTCATCCGGGGGAACTTGTCGATCCCGTACACCTGCACCGGCCCCCGGGCGCGCAGCCGCAGCCGGGTCTGCTCGAAGTCCTCCACGCAGCAGGCGCCGTAGTTCGTCCAGACGATATTGGGCAGCACGCCGAAGACGCCGTCCAGGTTCTGCCCGTGCGGGGCTACCAGCCGGTGCGAGAGCAGGTGCAGGCGCAGGTAGGCGTCCGCGGGCCGAGCCGGGGGCGTGTCGAGGTCGATCACCACGAGTTCGACCTCGGTGCGCACTCCCCGGTCCGGGTCCTCGCCGGTCACCGCGAGCAGTTCCTCGGGGGCGTTTGCGGCCGAGCCGCCCTGCGGCGGTGCGCCGAGCGCGGGCCACGGGAACCACGTGTCGAGCTCCTGGTCGTCGGTGGTGTAGGTGACGAGTCCGAAGCCCCAGGCGGTCCGCAAAGTCATGGGGCAAACCCTAACTGGGCTAGCCTCGCTGCGTGAGCAGCAGCACGCTTGACCTGACGATGGACGTGGTGGACCTGACCCGTGCCCTGTGCGACATCGAGTCGGTCAGCGGCCACGAGAAGGAGATCGCCGACGCAGTCGAGGCGGCCTTGCGTGCGTGTGCGCACCTACACGTGCTGCGCGACGGGGACGCGGTGGTGGCCCGCACCGACACAGGTCGCGACCAGCGGGTGATCATCGCCGGGCACCTCGACACCGTGCCGCTGCGCCGTCCGGTGCCCAACCTGCCGACCTGGGTCGAGGGCGAGGACCTGCGCCCGGCCGGGGGGTCGGATCAGCGGGTCATCTACGGCCGCGGTACCGCAGACATGAAATCCGGTGTGGCGGTGCAACTCTCGGTGGCGGCCGCGGTGGCCGAACCGAACCGCGATGTCACCTGGGTCTTCTACGACCACGAGGAGGTCGAGGCGACGAAGAACGGCTTAGGCCGTCTGGCGCGCAATCACCCGGGCCTGCTGACCGGCGACTTCGCGGTGTTGTGCGAGCCGAGTTCCGGCGGAGTCGAGGGCGGCTGCAATGGCACCATCCGGGTGCAGGTGCGCACTCACGGCAAAGCGGCCCACTCGGGCCGGGCCTGGTCGGGGATCAACGCCATCCATGCGGCCGCACCCATCCTGCAGCGGCTCAATGACTACCCGGTGCGCGACCACGTCGAGGTCGACGGTCTGGTGTACCGGGAGTCGATGTCCGCGGTGCTCATCGAGGGCGGCACCGCGACCAATGTCATCCCGGACGAGTGCGTGGTGACGGTGAACTACCGGTTCGCGCCCAGCCGCAGCGGTGCCGAGGCCGAGGCACATCTGCGTGAGCTCTTCGAGGGGTTCGACGTGCGGGTCACCGACCTCAGCCCGGGAGCCCGGCCCGGCCTGGATCATCCCTCGGCCGCCGACTTCGTCGCCGCGGTCGGGGTGGAGCCGACCCCCAAGTACGGCTGGACGGACGTAGCCCGGTTCTCCGAGATGGGAATCCCTGCCGTGAACTACGGCCCGGCCGAGGCCATCCTGTCGCACACCGACGACGAGCACTGCCCGGCCGCGGCCATCACCGGATGCCGGGATTCGCTGATCCGCTGGCTCACCGCCTGACTGTGCCGGCTGGCCTGACCGAGGCGCTGGGCTGGCCTGACGGAGGCGCTGGGCTGGCCTGACCGAGGCGCTGGGCCGGCCTGACGGAGGCGCTGGGCTGGCCTGATTGGCGCGCGGACCTCCTGGTTTCGGCTGGTTTCTGGTTCTGCTGGCCCGAGTGGGTGATGCTGGAGCGGTGTGCGCCGCACGCGGTCGCTCCACAGCGTCCCGGGTCACGCACTCGTGACTCAAGAACCGTGGTCAATGTTTCGACAACCAATTACGGCGTCCGGTGCGGGGGTGACTGCTTTGTCGGACACCCCTACTCCGGACATCGACGACCTGACCGACCCTGACTCGCAAGGACACCGTTTATGACCGACGCCCCGAGCAGGGCAGCCGCGCGACGCGTGCGGCGCCTGGCCGCAGGGGCTGGGCGGCAGCGTGGGGTGTCGGTCCCGCACGCCTTCGCGATGCCCTTCTGGTTGCGGGCCAGCGTCGTGGTGGCGGCGGTGATCTCGCTGCTGGTGACGATGTTCTCCCCGGGCGCCGCGTCCTGGATGCTGATGCTGACCGGCTTCGCCGCGGGCTTCTTCGGCGCGGCGGCGGCCGTGCTCAGCGACCGCAACGACCGGCTCGCCTGGGCCATGCTGGGCGGCAGCCAGTTGCTCAACGGCCTGGGCAACTACCACTTCATCGCCCGGGACCGTCCGGGCTGGTGGGATCTCAACGAGTACCTGGTCTCCTGGCTCTTCCTGCTGGCCCCGATCGTCATGGTCATCGGGTTGTGGGCGTTCATCAGCCCCTCGCGTGGGTGGCGCCCGGTCCTGGGCTTCAGCATCGACCTGTTGATCATCAATGGCTGCACCTTCGTGGTGGCCTGGTCGCTCGGCCTGGGCGAGTTGCTGCTGGACGAGCCGATCGACCCGACGAACCTGCCTGCGGTGATGAACGTCGTGGCCCTGTCCGTCGACCTGCTGGGTGTGGCGATGTTCCCCGCGCTGGTGCGCTCGCGACCCGGCTGGCAGGCGGTTCCGGTGATGCTCGGCTGGCTGGCGCTGGTCTCGGCCCTGATCGGCGACAACGAGGTCACCACCGCCTTCTTCCGGCTCAGCGGGCCGGTGACCCCGTACGTGCTGTGGACCCTGTCGTCCCTGCTGGTGATGGTGGGCAGCGTGCTGGTTCCCCGCCGGCAGGTGCAGACCTACCAGACCGAGGGCCGGTTCACCTTCGACCTGGCACTCGTCCTGGTGATCGTCACCGCGGTGCTGGCCACCTGGGACCGGCTCCGGGACGATCCCCTGGTCACCACCATCTTCACCCTCGCCCTCACCCTGCTGCTGGCTCGCGCCCTGCAACTGGTGGTGCGGCACCGCAAGCTCACCCAGCAACTGGCCGACGGCGCCCTCACCGATGCGCTCACCGGCCTGGCGAACCGGGCCTGCTTCGACGAGGCCCTGCGCTCGCGGCTGGAGGCGACCGGTTCGGCGACGGTGCTCTTCTGCGACCTGGACGGGTTCAAGGAGGTCAACGACACCCACGGCCACGGTTGCGGCGACCGGCTGTTGGTGGCTGCCGGGGAACGGCTCGGCGAGGTGGTCGGCGGACGTGGCCTGGTGGCCCGGATGGGCGGGGACGAGTTCACCGTCCTGACCACCTACGGGCTGTCCCGGCACGAGGTGTCGGGCCTCGTCGAGCAGGTGCGGGCCGCCTTCACCAGGCCGGTGGCGCTGGGCGACCTGACCATCTCGGTGTCCATCACCGTGGGGGTGACCTACGAGGACACCGCGGACTCCGAGGGAGTGCTGATGCACGCCGACCTGGCCTTGTACTCGGCCAAGGCCGACGGGCGTCGCGGCTCGCGCGTCTACGAACCTGGCATGGGCGAGCAGATGAGCCGACGATTCGCGCTCGTGCAGCGGTTCCGGGAGGCGCTCGCCGAGGGCGAGTTCACCTTCGACTATCAGGCCATCGTCGCGCCCGAGGAGTCCGGCCCGCCGCGCCGGCTGGAGGCGCTGATCCGGTGGCGGGACGACAGTGGCGCGCCGATCCTGTCGCCGCCGGAGATCCTGGAGTCCGCCGCCTACCTGGGGGAGATGCGCGCGCTCACCGAACACTGTGTGCGGCGGGTGGTGCGCGAGACCGCCGTGCTGCACGGTCTCGGAGTCGAGTCGGTATCGCTCAATATGAACGCCCAGCAGTTGTCCCAGCCCGATCTGGTGGAGTTGCTCCAGAGCGCCCTCGACGCCCATGCCATGCCCGCGAGCCTGATCACCGTCGAGGTCACCGAAGACATCCTGGTCGAGTCCGATACGGCCTTGCGCACCTTGGAACGGTTGCGGGAGAACGGGATCGGCATCGCCCTGGACGACTTCGGAACCGGGTTCTCGAACTTCTCGCACATCGTCGAGTTGCCCATCGACCAGTTGAAGATCGACCAGTCCTTCACCTCCACCGACCCGGTGCACCTGCAGCCGCGCCGGGTGGTGCTGCAGTCGGTGGTCGAGCTCGCCCATGAGCTCGGACTCAGCGTCACCCTGGAGGGAGTGGAGACGCTCGAACAGTTCGACTTGGCGCGCAGCATCGGGGTGGAGTGGATTCAGGGCTACCTGCGGGGACGGCCACAGCCCTTCGAGACCTGGCTGCGGGTCGGCGGTCAGGGATCTGCCGCCGTGCCCACCCAGCCCAGACCTTCTCACGAACCGCCGGCGGCCATCGGCTCGCCGTGAACCTGCATCGCCGGGACCTGCGTTCGCCGGGCCTGCGTTCGCCGGGACAGTGCATTCGCCGGAGCCAGGCTGCGGCCCTACCCTGGCGCCCGTGACCGAGGACGCTATCTGGACCGACAACGACCACGAGCAGAGCTACCGGCGAGGCCCGGTGCAACTGCGCCGTGGCCTGGTACCCCGCACCACCACGGATCAACGGCTTCTGGACTCCCGGGGCGGCACCGATTGGCTGCACACCGACCCGTGGCGGGTACTGCGGATCCAGTCCGAGTTCGTCGAGGGCTTCGGCGCACTCGCCGAACTGGGGCCGGCGATCAGTGTCTTCGGCTCGGCCCGCACCCCGCGCGATCACCCCGACTACGCCTGGGGTGAGCGGGTCGGCACCTTGCTCGCCCAACGCGGCTACGCGGTGATCACCGGCGGCGGCCCGGGAGCGATGGAGGCAGTCAACAAGGGCGCGTGCGAGGCCGGTGGGGTCAGCGTCGGGCTCGGCATCGAGTTGCCGCACGAGCAGGGCCTCAACGACTGGGTGGACCTCGGGGTGAATTTCCGCTACTTCTTCGCCCGCAAGACCATGTTCGTCAAGTACTGCGACGGCTACATCGTCCTGCCCGGTGGCTTCGGGACGATGGACGAGCTCTTCGAGGCATCCACTCTGGTGCAGACCCGCAAGGTCACGTCTTTCCCGATCGTCCTGCTGGGCATCGACTACTGGGGTGGGCTGCTCGACTGGCTGCGCGGCACCATGCTGGCCAGAGGAGCGATCGGCGGGCCGGACCTGGACCTGCTCCAGCTCACCGACGATCCCGAGGAGGCCGTGCGCCTGGTCACCGCCGGCTCCGGATGAGCACTCGGGACCTGCGATCGAGCGAGAGGACCTGTGCTCGAGCGAGAGTTCGGGCGAGCGTGGTGTGACACCATGCAGCCGTGCCTTTCCTTCTTGTCGCCCTCGCCATCGTGCTGGTGGCAGTGGTGGCGATGGTCGGCATCGGGGTCGTGCGAGGGGGTCTGGCCGATCCTCCCGTCAACCGTCCCGACCATGAGTTGCCGCCCGGCCGGCTCACCCCGGCGGACCTGGCCGGCGCCCGTTTCTCCCTCGCCCTGCGTGGCTACCGGATGGACGAGGTGGACGCGGTGATGGACCGGATGCTGGCCGAACTGCGCGACAGTCAGGCCGAGCTCGCCCGGCTCCGCCTGCTCGTCGGTGGCGACGGCCCGGACGGGGACGAGCGGTGAGTCGAGCACGAGCCGTGGCCCGATGAGTTTCACCATCGAAGCCCGCAGCCCCTTGCCGGTGCTCGCCGCCTGGCGGGCCGTGACCGACTGGCCCGCCCACGGCGCGCAGGTGCCGCTCACCACGGTCGAATCCACGCCGCAGGGGCTGCGCGCCCGCACCCGCGTGCCGCTGCCCGGCGGACGCGGGCTCGTCGTCGACGACCCGATGCGGATCACCGAATGGGCCGCTCCCGAGGCTGGCCGGGACGCGAAGGGAAGGTGTGTGCTGGTCAAGATCGGCAGGCTGGTTCGCGGGTGGGCGGTCATCGAGGTGCTGCCCGACCGGGTCGGGGACAACCGCATCGGGCGGGACGCCGCCCAGGGCGCGACGGCATCGCCCAGCCGGGTCAGGTGGACCGAGCAGATCCACCTGGGCCCGCGGATCCTGGACCGGGTCACCGGGCCGGTGATCGACGTGGTGGCCGGGCCGGTCTTCGCCCGGGTGGTCCGGCACCTGCTCGGGGACGGCGCCACCGTCAGCAGCGGGCGAACGCGTGCCGGCGCGCACCCAAGCGGCACTCCAACCAGCGGGGCACTTGCCGGACCGGGCGGCACAAGTTCGGAGGCGACCATACGGGAGACCGATGGCTGACTCACCCACCACTGTGGTGCTGGGCGCGGATGGCCTGGCCCGGTGCCCCTGGCCGACCGAAGACCCGCTGTACCTGGCCTACCACGACGACGAATGGGCGGTGCCGGTGCGCGGGGAACGGGCGCTCTTCGAGCGGTTGACCCTGGAGGCCTTCCAATCCGGACTGTCCTGGATCACTGTGCTGCGCAAGCGCGATGCCTTCCGGGCGGCCTTTGCCGACTTCAACCCTCAGACGGTGGCCCGGTTCTCCCTCGACGACCGGGCCCGGCTGATGAAGGACGCCTCGATCATCCGCAACCGCGCCAAGATCGACGCCACCATCCGCAACGCCTCCGCGGTGCTGCGAGTGCGCGAGGGCGTCAACGGGGGCCTGGACGGGTTGATCTGGTCGTTCGCGCCGATCCCGGCGCCGCCCGCCCCGGTCAGCCTCGCCGACGTCCCGTCCTCGACCCCGGAGTCGACGGCGCTGGCCAAGGAACTGAAGCGGCGCGGATTCTCCTTCGTGGGGCCCACCACCGCCTACGCGATGATGCAGGCCTGCGGCCTGGTCAACGATCACCTGCTCGGTTGCCACGCGCGCCGGGACGGATGAGCGTCGGCCGACTCCCGAGCCGATGAGCGTCGACACCCCCCGCCACCTGGATCGACCGGCTCCTGGCCCGGGGTGGTGGCGGGCCGGAACCGGCCCTGCGGTGCCCGGTTGGGCGCTGGCCCTGCTCGTCTACGGGGTGGCTCGGGGGATCAGCGCGGGGGTCACCCTGATCGCCGCCGACCATCAGGTGGCAAACCTGTGGACCCCCGCCTCACCCGGCTATGGCGAGTTCGCCTCGATGTGGGACGCCGCCCGCTACCGCTCGATCGCCGAGGGCGGCTATCCCGTCCCGGTGCCGATGGACGCCGCGGGACGGGCCCTGCAGAGCGAGTGGGCCTTCCTGCCTGCCTACCCCGCGCTGGTGCGCCTGGTCATGCTGGTGACCCAGCTGCCCTTCAGCGTGGTGGGGCCGACTCTGTCCCTGCTCTTCGGGGCTGGGGCGGCGGTGTTCGCGTACCGGCTCTTCGCCGCCCATGCCGGGCCGGGCGCCGCGCTCATCGGGGTCGCGCTGTTCTCGAGCTTCCCGAGCGCACCGGTGATGCAGTACGGGTACGCCGAGAGCCTGTGCCTGTTCGGTCTGCTCGGCTTCCTGCACGAGATCGATCGCCGCAACCACCCCGCCGCGGCTGCCTTCGCGGTCATCGCCTGCCTGTCCCGGCCGGTGGGTCTGGCGCTCGTGCCGGTCGCTGTCGTGCACCTGGGGGTGCTGCTGCGGCAGCGACGCCCAGCCAAGGGGCGAGGCGTGCCGGGGCAGGAGCCTGGGGAGCAGACGGCCTGGGTGGGCGCCGCTGCGCTGGTGCTCGTCAGCACCATCGCCGCGCTCGCCTGGCCGGCGATCGTGGCCGGGGTCACCGGCCGGGTCGACGGCTACACCTGGGTGCAGGTGGCGTGGCGGGTCTCGAACTCGATGGAGTACTTCACCCCGTGGCTGTGGATGAGCCGCTACGCGCTCGGCGCGGCCGGGCCGGTGGTGCTGGCCCTGTCGGTGGTCGCGCTGGTGATCGTGCTGCTCAGCGCCCCGGTGCGTCGGCTCGGGGTGGTGATGTGGACGTGGTGCGTCTCGTACGCGCTCTACCTGGCCGCCGTCGTGGACCCGTTCAGTTCGCTGCCCCGGTTCGCGCTGCTCTTCGTGCCGCTCGCGCTGGCGTTGCCGCGCTCGGTGCGGCCGGGCCGAGGCAGGCTGATCCTGGTGGTCCTCACGCTCGTGGGCTTCACCCTGGCGCAGGCATGGTGGATTCTCGGCTTGTGGACCTTCACCCCGCCGCGGGATCTACCGCCATGATCGGGTCATTGCCCGATACCTTCCAGCTCCACACCCGACATTCCGACCTGCCAGGACCGACCCGTCGGTTAGGAGGTTCCCCGCTGCGCTGGAATACTTGGCCCCGGCGCTGCCCAATTGGTGGCATCAGCACATTCGCGCCGCTGGGGCGGCACGTACGGAAGGAAGTGGACCTATGGCGGCCATGAAGCCGAGGACTGGCGACGGCCCTCTCGAGGTCACCAAGGAAGGCCGCAACATCATCCTGCGGATGCCGCTGGAGGGTGGGGGTCGTCTGGTGGTCGAGATGACGCCGGACGAGGCCAAGAATCTCGGTGACGCCTTGAACGGGGCGGTCGGCTGACGAGCAGGGCCCTGGGACATCCGCCCGGGGCGAAGGAGCGTGACCTCCCGGACGTGGAGTTCGGTACCGCCCCGGCCCCCTGGCTGGCGCTCGCCGTCCGTCCGCACGGCCGGGCGGTGGATGCCGTCGGGGACACCGCGGCCGTCCTGTCCGCCCTGGGCCTCGATCTAGCCCAGATCGCGGCGGATGCCGCCTTCACCGGTTCGGCCGGGTCCACCCTCGCCTTTCCGGTGGCCAGGCGGCTGTCCGATGCGTCGGGCGACACCGGGTCCACCGACAGTAAGGCCACCGACAGCGAGTCCGCCGACCCCTGGCTGGGTGCGGTGCGACGGATCGTCCTGGTGGGAGTGGGTGACGCCGGCGTCACCGCGTTGCGGCGTGCCGGTGCCGGTCTGGCCCGGGCCTGCCAGGGCGGCGAGGTGGTCGGTACCAGGCTGTTCGCCGGCCAGGGCCCGGCTCCCGAGCTTGATCAGCGCGCCCGGGCAGAGCGCCTGTCCGCCTTCGTCGAGGGATTCCTGCTGGGAGCGTTCCAGCCGATCGCCTCGGGCACCAGAGAACGACCCGTCCCGATCCAACGGCTGCGCTTGGCCAGGATCGACGGGGCCGGGATCGACGGGGCCGGGCAGCAGTGGGCCGGCGATGCCGTGCGGCGCGCCCGGTCGGTGGCCGCAGCGGCGTGGCTGGCCCGCGACCTGGCCGGGTACCCGAGTTCGGTGAAGAACCCCCGGTGGCTCGCGGACAGCGCCGCAGAGCTGGCCGGCCACGCCGGCCTGAGCGTGGAGGTCAAGGACGAGCAGCAGCTCGCCGAGGAGGGCTTCGGCGCCCTGCTCGCGGTCGGCCAGGGCTCGGCCACCCCGCCCCGCCTCGTGGTGCTCGGCTATACCCCGCAGACATCCTCTCGGCGTCCCTCCCGCCGTCCCCGCCACATCGTGCTGGTCGGCAAGGGCATCACCTTCGACACCGGCGGGCTCTCGCTCAAACCCGCGGACGCGATGATCCCGATGCGCACCGACATGACCGGCGCCGCCGTCGTGCTGGCCGCCATCCTGGCCGCCGCCCGCAACGGCTCCCCGCACCGGATCACCGCCGTACTGGCCCTCGCCGAGAACGCCATCGGCGCCCGGTCCTACCGGCCCGGCGACGTGGTCACCTGCTGGGACGGGCGCACCGTCGAGATCGCGAACACCGACGCCGAGGGGCGGATGGTGCTGGCGGACGCGCTGAGTTGGTCTGCGGCCACCCTGGCTCCCGATGCCATCGTCGACGTGGCCACCCTCACCGGCGCCGCCACGCTCGGCCTGGGGCGTCGGCACGCGGCGCTCTACAGCACCGACGACTCCCTGGCCGACGAGCTGCTGGCCAGCGGCGACCGTCGCGGCGAGACCCTGTGGCGGATGCCGCTCGTGCAGGACTATGCCCCGGCCATCGAATCCACCGTGGCAGACCTGGCCCACATCCCGATGCAGGGCGGATTCGGCGGCGGCGGATCGATCACCGCCGCGCTCTTCCTGCGCGAGTTCGCCACGAGAGTCCCGCCGCAGCCCCGGGGCGGCCTTCGCCGCAGGCCCCCGGCCGACACCCCAGCAGCCCCGGCCTGGGCCCACCTGGACATCGCCGGTCCGGCGCGCTTCGATGCCGACTCCTTCGAACTCTGCAAGGGCCCGACCGGTTTCGGTGCCCGGCTGCTCGCCGACTGGTTGAGCCCCGACGCCGACTGATCGCCGCCGACCGAGGCGTCGCAGGTCTGCCGACCGAGGAAGGCTCGCGGGCCCTCGCGCCCGGCCCGAGCCGGTTGCCGAGGCCGACGATCAGTGCCGGGCGGGGGCTGAGCCCTGTGCCCTAGGCTGGACCCCGAGCCCTCGTCCGCCGAATCCATCCGCAAGGCCGCTGCCCGGGCGGCAGCCACTGTCCCAGGAGTCCGTCATCAGCGCCGTATCCGCCGCAGCCTGGTCCTATGCCGAGGGCTTCGTCCCCGAGTCGGACATCACCGTTCGCGCCCGCGGGCGCGCCGAAGAGCTCGGCTGCGTGCCTGTCGGTCAGGGCGTGGCCAGTGCCCTGCGTTTCCTGGCCGCTGCCATCGGTGCCCGCTCGGTGGTCGAGATCGGCACCGGCGCCGGGGTCTCCGGCCTGGCGCTGCTGGAGGGGATGGGCGAGGACGGGGTGCTGACCACGATCGACATCGAGGCCGAGCACCAGCGCGCAGCCAAGGAGGCCTTCGGCGAGGCGGGAGTGCGTCATCAGCGCACCCGGCTGATCACCGGTCGAGCCCTTGAGGTGCTGCCCCGACTCACCGACGGTGCCTACGATCTCGTGCTGGTCGATGCGGACAAGCCAGAACTTCCCGCCTACCTGGACGAGGCGGTGCGCCTGCTGCGCACCGGCGGCGTGCTGGCCGTCGACAACGCGCTGTGGAATGGCAAGGTGGCGGACCCGGCCCAGCGCGACGAATCCACCACCGCGGTGCGTGAGCTGAGCAAGGCGGTCCGAAGCGCGGACAACCTCGTGCCGGCGCTCCTGCCGGCCGGGGACGGGTTGCTGGTCGCGGTCAAGCGCTGATTCACCGCGACGGGGTAGCTCGCGCCCGTTCCTCGCCGCGATCCCCCGCGCGACTGGTCCACAGGCAGGCTCGGCGCGCCCACGAGACAGGAACGCGAAGGTCTTGTGAGGGATGGGGATCTGGACGAGCGGCCACTGGCCGGTCATCGATCATCCCGATACCGTCTTTAACGAGCAGATCGCCCGGCTGTCGGGGATTACTCCGTGGAATCTAAGGGTTGACCCTTAAGGAGATTCTCAGGTTGCTGCCGCAGTCTTGAGGAGTGCGACCGTCGCACTCGACCGGAAGGAACGTGGTGCCATGTCCCTGGCCGTCCCCGATGCCGCCTCGGAGCAGGCGAACGGCGACTGGGTGATGCCGACGTGGGAGCAGATCGTCACCGATCACTCCGCGCGGGTGTACCGACTCGCATATCGACTCACCGGCAACCGCCACGACGCGGAGGACCTCACCCAGGAGGTCTTCGTCCGGGTCTTCCGCTCACTGGAGAACTACCGCCCCGGCACCTTCGAGGGCTGGTTGCACCGGATCACCACGAACCTCTTCCTCGACCAGGTCCGCCGCAAGCAGCGGATCCGTTTCGACGCCCTCGGCGAGGACTTCGGCGACCGGATCGCCGGCCGCGATCCCGGCCCGGAGCGTGCCTTCGAGCAGACCAACCTCGACTACGACATCCAGGAGGCACTGGACCAGTTGCCGCCCCAGTTCCGGGCGGCCGTGGTGCTGTGCGACATCGAAGGTCTGAGTTACGAGGAGATCGCCGACGTCCTCAACATCAAACTCGGCACCGTACGCTCGCGCATTCACCGCGGGCGATCGATGTTGCGCGCGGCCTTGGCCCACCGCGACCCGAGCGTGGCCCACCCCGAGCCGACCAGCACCCGCCCCGGAGGCCCGCGGCTGCGTCTGCCGAGTTTCTCCGCAGGGGCCGTGTAGATGCCGGTGCAGCGTCATCTCGGAGACCGTGCTTCGGAACTTCTGGACGGGCGGCTGAGTCCGGATCAGGAGTTCTCGATGCGCACTCACCTCGGGGAGTGCGGCGCCTGCGCAGCGCTGGTCCGCAGCGAGCGAGACGCGCGGGCTCGGCTGCGAGCCAACCGCTCCGGTCTTCCGGCGCCGTCGGCCGACTTCATGGCCGGGCTGTTGATGATGGCTGGCGACTCCGGCGCGAAGAAGGTGCCCGACTCCGCCTCGTGGGGCTTTGCCGGCCCGGTCTCGACCGGCCAATTCGGGATCGGTTCCCCGCCTACCGAGGCCGAGCTGCCGTCGCTCGCCCCGCTGCCCCCCACCTGCCCACCGGCCACGCTGTCATCGGAGTCGGCCGGGCCCGTACCGAGGCCGCCAGGCGGCTCCCGGCAGGTGGATCTCGACCGCGGGCGTCGCCGGACGCCGTTGGCGATGACCGTGCTCGTCTCGGCCACCGCGATCGTGGGCACCACGGCGCTGGGCGCGGTGGCGGTGGCGCGCACCGCGCCCGAGGAACCAGGCCAGAACGCCACGGCCGGGCGTCCGGTCGTGGTCGGCTCGGCGGGGGCAACCACTCAGCGGTCCGCCTCCGATCCGGTCCTCATGCAGTTCATCCAGGGCGCGCGTTTCGACTACCACCGCGAGCAGGCCGAGACCGACGACGGCTGAGCCCGCGACGAGCGGGTGAGCGCGGTCCCGCCCGACCGCCGACCCGGTGGGTATCTCGTACCCTTGACGGCAGGGTTCGACAGAGCCGAGGGCAGTGACGACGGAGGGTACGCCGATGACCGGCTGGGGATCGCCTGCTGGCGGGCGGCCGGAGCGTGCATCCGATGATCACCGGATCGCCCCGCATCCCCCCGCATCCGAACAGGGGGCCGAGGAAGACGGCTGGGCCTTCCCCCAGCCTCCCCAGGACACCTGGAGTCCGTGGCGCCGACCCCCCGAGCCGACGCCGGTCGCCAGCGCGGAACCATCCGTGGCGGCTGCCTCCCAAGGCGACTATGCCGCCGCCCATCCATCGACCGGGTATCCGGCGCCCTCGGCGCGGCTCGCGCCGCCCGATCAGGCCGTCGTCCCGGGTGCCGGGTATGGATATCCGCCCGAGGTCGGCTATCCGGCCAACCCGGGTCTAGCGGCACCTCCACCGGCCGCCACCTATCCCACCCATCCCACGGTCAACCCTGGCGATCACCTGACCGGGTACCAGCCACGTCCCCGCAGTCGGCGTCGCCTGGTGTCCTATTCCGCGGCCCTGGCCGGGTGCTGCCTCGCGCTCGGGTTGGTCGGCGGATTCGCGGGCTCGCGCATCGAAGATCGACTCACCCGTCGCCCGGTGGAGATCCCGATCGCCTCGGGCACCACGGTGCGCGACCCCGACTCCGTCGCCGGGGTAGCGGCCAAAGCCCTGCCCAGCACCGTGTCCATCGAGGTCAGTGCGTCGCAGGGGCAGGGCTCAGGCTCCGGTTTCGTGCTGGATTCCGACGGGCGGATCCTGACCAACAACCACGTCGTGGAGTGGGCCGCCGACTCGGGCCAGATTCGGGTGATCTTCTCCGACGGCAGCGAGTCCGCCGCCACCATCGTGGGGCGCACCGTGGACTACGACCTGGCCGTGCTCAAGGTCGATCGCACCGGGCTGACCCCCTTGCCGCTCGGGGACTCCGACGCGGTAGTCGTCGGTGATCCGGTGATCGCCGTGGGTGCCCCGCTGGGCCTGCAGTCCACCGTCACCACCGGCATCGTCTCGGCACTGCACCGGCCCGTGGTCGCCGGCGACAGCCCGAGCAACTCGGCCTTCATCTCGGCCATCCAGACGGACGCGGCGATCAATCCGGGAAACTCCGGTGGCCCCTTGCTGAATGGACGCGGGGAGGTCATCGGCATCAACTCGGCCATCGCCCGGCTCCCAGAGGCTGCCGACTCCTCGTCCGGGAACATCGGATTGGGTTTCGCGATCCCGAGCAATCAGGCCGCGCGGACCGCCACCGAGCTGATCGAGACCGGTAAGGCCACCTACCCGGTGATAGGCGTCGTGCTCGACTCCACCTACAGCGGGCAAGGGGTGCGCGTCGCCCCGCAGGCCGATGACGGCGGTCCGGCGGTGACCCCCGACGGCCCTGCGGCCCAGGCCGGAATCGCCCCCGGCGACATCATCACCGGCTTCCAGGGACGCCCGGTCACCGAACCGGACGAGCTCATCGTGGGCATTCGCGCCCAGCAACCGGGCGACTCGGTGACGCTGACCGTCGAACATGACGGCGTCGAGCGCGAGGTGCAGCTCGAACTGAGCCAGTCCGAGAGCAACTGAACCGATCGCACCTGGCAGACTCACCGATGCCCCCGACCGCCCTTCGCGCGCTTCGCCGCTCGACCAGCCAGCCGACTGTGAGCCTTCGATGCCAGCCGTGACCCCGTCCGCACACCCCATCGCCTGCTGGGGCGTGCTCTGATGTTCGACATCAATGGTGCCGAGTTCATCGTCCTGGCCGTCATCGTTCTCATCGTCGTCGGCCCGGAACGATTGCCGCAGTATGCATCTCAACTCGGCCGGATGGTGCGCGAGCTGCGCAAGTTCGCGGTCGGCGCGCGGGAGCAGGTGCGCGCCGAACTCGGGCCCGACTTCGACGACGTCGACTGGACCAAGCTCGATCCCCGTCAGTACGACCCGCGTCGGATCGTGCGAGAGGCGTTGCAGGACGCCTGGGACGAGGACGAGCCGGTCACCCGGAATGGCACCAAGCCGGTCAGCGATGGTGGCCCGGGTCAGGTGGATCTGGTCAAGGGGGAGCAGTCCTCGGGCCGCAGGGCGCACCGGGCGCTGGCGCCCTTCGACACCGAGGCCACCTAAGGATCGAGGCCACGACGCGCTAGCGCGCGCTAGCGCGAGACGGGGGTGAGCCCCAGTTTGCGCCCCGCCAGGCCCCTGGCCCGGGTGGCGAGTTGACGGGCCACGCCCCGCAGCGCCACCGCGCCGGGGGAGTCGGGGTTGGACAGCACCACCGGGGTGCCTTCGTCGCCACCCTCGCGCAGGGTCACGTCTACCGGTACCTGACCAAGCAGGGGCACCGGTGCCCCGGTGAGCCGGGAGAGCGACTGGGAGACCTGCTGGCCGCCACCGGTGCCGAACAGGTCGATCCGCGAACCGTCCGGCAACTCCATCCAGCTCATGTTCTCCACCACTCCGACGATCCGCTGATGGGTCTGGGTGGCGATGGACCCGGCCCGTTCGGCCACCTCTGCGGCGGCCTGCTGCGGGGTGGTGACGACGAGGATCTCCGCGTTCGGCAGGAGTTGGGCCACCGAGATGGCCACGTCGCCGGTGCCCGGCGGAAGGTCGAGCAGCAGCACGTCCAGGTCGCCCCAGAAGACATCGGCGAGGAACTGGTTCAGGGCCCGGTGCAGCATCGGCCCCCGCCACACCACCGGTTGGTTGCCGGGGACGAACATCCCGATCGAGATGACCTTCACCTCGTGGGCGATCGGCGGCAGGATCATGTCGTCGTCGACCCGGGTCGGCACCCCGTCGACGCCGAGCATCCGGGGCACCGAGAAGCCGTAGATGTCGGCGTCCACCACGCCCACCCGCAGGCCTTCGGCAGCCATCGCGGCGGCCAGGTTGACGGTGACCGTCGACTTGCCCACTCCGCCCTTTCCCGAGGCGACGGCGTATACCCGAGTCAGCGAGTTCGGCTGGGCGAAGGGCACCTCACGCTCCGCCTGGCCGCCCCGCAGCTTGTCCTTGAGCGCCTCGCGCTGCTCCTGGCTCATCACGTCGAGGCTCACCTCGACCGCGCTCACCCCGGGCACCTTCGCCACCGCCGCGGTCACGTCGCGGGTGATCCGGTCGCGCATCGGGCAGCCGGCCACGGTGAGGTACACCTCGACGGCGACCCGGCCGTTCTCGCCGACCTCCACCGACTTGACCATGTCGAGGTCGGTGATGGGCCGGCGGATCTCCGGGTCGTTGACAGTGGCCAGGGCGGCGTCGATGGCGTCCCGGCTCGGGGCGGTGGTGGGGCTCGTCATGAGGTCGATGCTATGCGTCCGACGCTCGAGTCCGCGCCCGGCCTCAGTGTGCCGGCGATCCGTCGAGAACGTCGTCCGCGCCGGGGCCGGCAACCTCGGTGCGCTGGGCGATGACCTTCGGCGCGAGCTTCTTCGGCGACTTTGACGACTTCGCCGACTTCACCGGTGTGGCGGCCAGGTCGGGGGCGGCCACCCGCAGCACCTCTTCGAAGGTGGTCTCCCCTCGCATCGCCTTGGCCAGGGCGGCGCTGAGCAGGGTGCGGCCCCCTCTGGCCCGCACGTACTCGCTCACCGCCGCCTCGGTGGGGTCGTGCAGCAGCACGCCACGCAGGCCGGCGTCCACGACCACCATCTCGAAGACCGCAGTCCGGCCGAGATAACCACTCTGTCCGCAGTCGTAGCATCCGGTTCCGCGCCGGGGTGTCGCCCGGCTCAGGTCCGCGGCGGTCAGACCCAGCAACGCCTGCACGTCCAGCGACGGTTCGTACGGTTCTGCGCAGGTCTGGCACGGTACCCGCACCAAGCGCTGAGCCAGGGTCGCGCTGAGCGCCGAGGCGACCAAGTACGGAGCAACGCCCATGTCTACCAGTCGGGTCACCGCCCCGGCCGCCGAACTCGTGTGCAGGGTGGTGAAGACCAGGTGGCCGGTCACCGCTGCCTTCATCGCCAGTTCGGCGGTCTGCGGGTCGCGCACCTCGCCGACCAGGATGGTGTCGGGGTCCTGGCGCAAGACCGAGCGCAGCCCCGATTCGAAGGTGAGGCCGGCTTTGGGATTCACCTGGACCTGGGTGATCCCGGGCAGCTGGACCTCCACCGGGTCCTCGAGGGTGACGATATTGCGTTCGGGAGTGGAGGTCTCGGCGATCGCGGCGTACAGCGTGTTGGTCTTGCCCGACCCGGTGGGCCCGGTGATCAGCACCAGCCCTTGCGGCAGGTGCATCGCCCAGCGGAAGGCGGCCAGTTCCTCGGTGTCGAAGCCGAGGCTGGTCAGATCGTGCACCGAGTTCGCCCGGGTGAGCAGGCGGACCACCACCTTCTCCCCGTGCATCGACGGCAGGGTGGAGATCCGGGTGTCGATCTGACGTCCGTCCACAGTGATCTGAGCGCGGCCGTCCTGCGGAATCCGCCGCTGGGCGATGTCCAGCCCACCCATGATCTTCATCCTGCTGATCAGCACCGTGCCGACGGCTCGGGGCGCGGTGGTCACCTCGCGCAGCACCCCGTCCACGCGATACCGGATGCGGACGTGGTCGCGTTGCGGCTCGACGTGAATATCGCTGGCCCGCAGCCGGGTCGCGTCGGCCAGGGTCTCATTGACCATCCGCACGATCGGCCCGGCGGTGACCGACAGGGCCTCGTCCGGCGGCCCGTCGTCCGGTTCCATGGTGTGCGCGAGGTCGGCCAGCTCGTTGCCCTCGGACAGCGACCAGCAGCGGGCCAGGTGTTCGCGAATCTGACCGGCGGCCGCGACTGTCACGAAGATCTCCGGGACCCGGGTGTGCAGTCGCACATCGTCGAGGGCGATGACATTGGTGGGGTCGCTCATCGCCACCACCATCCCGCCGTCGGGGTGGGTGCCCAGCAGCAGCACGTTGAACCGCTCGGCGATCTGGCGCGGCAGCCGACGCACCACCCCGGGGTCGCTGGCGATCCGGGTCAGGTCGATCGACAACAGTCCGAGGTGGTCCGCCAGGGCGGTGGCCACCGCGGTCTCGGAGGCGAAACCGAGATCGGCCACCACCATCCCGAGCCGGCGTCGGGCCCGGTCGGCGGTGGTCTGCGCGGCCAGTGCGGCGGTGAGTTGCTGGGAGTTGATCAGTTGCGCCGAGACCAGCACCTCACCGAGGCGGCGGCGTGACCGGCTGACATCGGGGTCGGCCCGGTGGGCCTGGCGCAGGACCTCGGTCAGTTCGGTGGCCGTGGTGCGGGAGTAGGGCATGTCCCGATGATCGCCACCGATTCGTGTCACTCTCCGGGTGATCCGTCGCTCTCACCCGTTCGGCATCCGGTCACCATGCGAATGCCCCTCCGATTCATCCGAATCATGGTTTGCGTTCGATTGATGAGTATGAGTTGGGTGTGCGGCCGATTGGCTGATTGTCCGCCGATCCGCGGAACGGTCGGTGGCTGTGCTCTGCCGGTCGTGGCGGCCGGCGGGTGCCTGTTCGGGACGCAGCATGCCTCGTTCGGTGAGGTCCTCCAGGAGCTCGCGCAGTTCCGAACGCAGATAGTCCCGGGTGGCCACCTCGCGCATCGCGATCCGCAGGGCCGCCACCTCCCGGGCCAGGTACTCGGTGTCGGCCAGGTTGCGTTCGGCGCGCTGGCGATCCTGCTCCAGGGAGAACCGGTCCCGGTCGTCCTGGCGGTTCTGGGCGAGCAGGATGAGCGGCGCCGCGTACGAGGCCTGCAGCGAGAGGATGAGGGTGAGCAGGGTGTAGTTGAGCGAGCGCGGGTCGAACTGGAACCGCTCCGGTGCCCAGGTGTTCCAGATCAACCAGACGGCCACGAAGACGCTCATGTACACGAGGAAACGAGGCGTCCCCATGAACCGAGCGAAGCGCTCGGACCAGACGCCGAACATCTCGGCGTCGACCTCCGGCCGGGGGACCAGGCCGCGACGCAGTTCGCGGGGGGTGTCCAGGTTGCCCCGGCCCCCCGATGGTGAGTCAGCCACGGCTCGTCCCCCTCCCGGACGGATCGGCACCGCTGAGGCCCGGGCCCGGGCTGCCGGTCACCTGCGCGACCGGTGCCGGGCGGCCGCGGTATCCCGGCTCGTCGTCGAGGTCCTCGTCCTCGACGTCCTCGCCGTGCTCGCGCCAGTCGTCCGGCAGCAGGTGATCGAGGACGTCGTCGATGGTGACCGCGCCGAGCAGGTGGTCGTTCTCGTCGGTGACCGGCAGCGAGACGAGGTTGTAGGTCGCCAGCCGCCGGGTGATCAGGCTGAGGGTGTCGTTGGGCTCGAGCGGTTCGATCGCCTTGTCGATCAGCGAACCGATCGGCAGGTGCGGGGGCTCGCGCAGCATCCGCTGCAGGTGCACCGTGCCGACGAACCGGCCGGTGGGCGTGTCGTGTGGGCTGCGGGTCACGTAGATCGCCGCGGACAGTGCGGGCGAGACGTCCTCGCGGCGGGCCAGGGCCAGGCCCTCGGCCACCGAGGCCTCCGGGCCGAGGATGACCGGGTCGGTGGTCATCAGACCGCCGGCGGTGTTCTCGTCGTAGGCGAGCAGGCGCCGGACGTCCGCGGCTTCCTCGTCGTCCATGGCCAGCAGCAGCCGCTCCTGCAGGTCCGGGTCGAGTTCGCCGAGCAGGTCGGCGGCATCGTCGGGCTGCATCGCCTCGAGCACCTCGGCCGCGCGGGAGGTGTCCAGGTAGTTGATGATCTGCACCTGGTCGTCGTCGGGGAGTTCTTCCAGCACGTCGGCCAGGCGCTCGTCGTCGAGTTCGGCGGCGAGTTCGGCGCGGCGCCGCACGGACATGTCATGCAACAGTTCGGCGATGTCGGCCGCCTTGAGGTTGGCGAACGAGGCCAGCATGATCGAGACGCCCTGATCCTCCGGGCGACCGGTGAGCCCTTTGACCTCGTTGACGTCCACCAGCAGGGTCTCGCCCCGGCGCCGGAACCGCGCGCCGATTCCGCGGCGGACGGTGCCCCGGCGCACGAAGACCTTGTTGACGATCCAGGCACCCCGCGGGCTGCGTTCCATCGCCAGGTCCTCCACCACGGCCGGTGCCCCGTCGGCCAGGCTCACCTGGCGTTCGAGCACGTCGGCGATGGCGAGCTGCTCGGTCTCGTGGGTGGCGAATCGCCGCAGATCGATCACGCCGGTGGAGATCACCTGGCCGGACTTCATGCTGGTCACCCGCTGCATCGGCATGAAGACCCGCCGTCGCCCGGGTACCTCGACCACCAGCCCGCGCGCCTGCGGGCGGTTGCCATCCCCATGGGGGATGAGCACCACGTCGCGCACGGTGCCGACGCGTTCGCCGACGGGATCGAACACGGCCAACCCCGCCAGGCGGGCGGCGAAGATTCGTCCGGTGGTGCTCACCGGGTCAGGTTATCCAGCGATCGGGAGTTCGGCCGCCTGGCTGACGGCGGCGCGCGGTGACCGGCAGTCAGGACTTGGAGCGGCGCAGGTGCGCCCGCATCGGCCGCCACCCCCGGGGACGGACGGTGTCCACGGTCACCGGCGAAGGCAGGCTGGCGTCCGGGCCCGTGGCCCGGACCGGCTCGCTGGTTGCGGACGGCTGGGAACCGGGTACGTCGAGACGGATCAGCCGGGAGTCCGTCGCCCAGGTCTCCGGGGGGTCCGAGAGGTGGGAGTTGAGCCGGGCCTGGGCCAGGGCGGTGGCGGCCTCGGTCCAGGCGGCGGTGCCCGGGGGTAGTACGTGCGCGTGCAGCCCGGCGTCGATCACCGCGGCCCCGGAGTCCTTGCTGGGCAGCCGAACCTCGATCAGGGCGGGCAACGCTGCAAACGGATCCGGTTGCTCGCCGCCGCCGGTCACGACGTGGATCGCCTCGTCGTGCCAGACGAACCACACCGGTGCCCACGCCTGGCCGGGGGCGCTGCGGACCCACACGAGCCCTGCCTTGGCGGCCACTGCGGCCAGGCTGGTTGCGTCCATCGGCCCAGAGTGCCATGCAGCCCCGGCTCGCCGGTACCCGAGAGCCTGCGTGCCACTGCCACTGAGTGACGGTGGTTGCGCTCCGGTGAATGTGGACAGCCATTGAGTGGTAGTGCCCGTAGACGTGGTCGGCGTGCCGGACCACTAATAGCGATGCTGCATTTCGCGCTTCGGCGCCATACCCGAATGGACGACGATGTCAACATCCCAGACACCCCCGGATCCCGATCTCACCGGACACATGAAGGGTGAGCCGCCAGGGGAACACCAGTCGGCCAAGGCCGCCGCCTCCGCGTGGATCGGTTCGGCCCTGGAGTATTACGACTACTTCATCTATGCCGCCGTGGCCGGCACAGTCTTCCCGCAGGTGTTCTTCCCCGAAGGAGACGACAACCTCGCGATGGTCGCTGCCATGGCCACCTTCGGGGTCGGCTATGTGGCTCGGCCGATCGGTGCCTTCGTGCTCGGTCACCTCGGTGACACCATCGGGCGCAAGAAGGTCCTGCTCTTCTGCATGTACGTCATCGGCCTGTCGACCATGGCCGTGGCCTTCCTGCCCACCTACCACCAGGTCGGAATCATCTCCCCGATCCTGCTGGTGACCCTGCGCCTCATCCAGGGCTTCGCGGTGGCCGGCGAGATCTCCGGTGCCTCCTCGATGGTGCTCGAGCACGCCCCGTACGGGCGTCGCGGCTTCTTCGGCTCCTTCACCTTGCAGGGCGTTCAGGCCGGCCAGATCCTGGCCGCCGGGGTGTTCATCCCGCTGGCGACGTTCCTCTCCGACGAGGCCTTCACCTCGTGGGGATGGCGAATCCCATTCGTGCTCAGCTTCTTCGTCGTCATCGCGGGTGTCATCATCCGGCGCACCGTGCACGAGACCCCGGCCTTCGAGGAAGAGGTGGCCGACGGCGTCAAGCCCGACTCTCCGATCATCCAGGCCTTCCGGTACTCGTGGCCCAACATGCTGCGGGTGATGTGCATGGCGCTGATGAACACCATCCCGATCGTCGCCACCACCTTCGGCTCGCTCTATGCGACCCAGGCCGCCTACGGCATCGAGATGGAGAAGCGCATCTACTTCTGGATTCCGCTGCTGGGCAACCTCCTCGCCGTCCTGGTGATCCCGATGTTCGGCCATCTCTCCGACCGGATCGGACGTCGGCCGGTGATGATCGGTGGGTGCCTGCTTTCCGGCCTCAGTGCGTTCGGATACCTGAAGATGATCGAGCAGGACAATGTTGTGGGCGCGATCTTGATGTCACTGCTCATGTGGGGCTTCTTCTACCAGGGCTACAACGCGGTGTTCCCCGCCTTCTATCCCGAACTCTTCCCCACCAAGACTCGCGTGAGCGGTATGGCGATCTCGCAGAACACCGGAACAACGATCACTGCCGCGCTGGCCCCCGTCTTTGCAGCCGTGGCCCAGCCCGGCACCAATGTGCCGCTCATTGTCGGTGCAATGGCCTTCGGTGTCACCGTCCTCTCGGCCCTGGCCGCCTTCTCGGCCAAAGAGACCTACCGGCTGCACGTCAACGACCTGGGCACCGGCGCGACCCCGCCCAGCAAGGAGGAGTACGAGCGGCTGCGCACCGAGGCGATGGCTGAGTATGCGGCGGCCAAGTCCGGTCACTGAGTCGACTGCGTGGGCCCCGTCCACCCAGACGGGGCCCGCGCCCCCCACCCCACTATGGTCAGGAGGTCTGAGCGGTGAACCACCAATCAGCGGTGAGCCAACAACGCGTGAGTCGGCAGCGAGCCGGCCGACAACAGGTGAGTGAGCAGCGGATGAGCCGAAACCCGGGCGGAGCCCGTGCGAACCCCACCGCCGCCGTGGTGGTGAGCCTCATCGTGCTGGTGATGGGGATCTGGATGATCCGCACTCAGACCAGTGCCCTGTCCGATGCCTTCGGCACGATGCTCGTGGTGATCGGCGTGGTCGGGGCCGCGGCCAACCTCTACATCCGCCACAAGTGGCGCTGACCCCCCGGCACGGGTGGCGTTGATCCCGCCGGCTGGAGCCGGTCAGGCCTGCTGCGCCAGCTGGTGCAGGCCCTGGATCGCCAGCACGTAGCCGTACACCCCGAACCCCACCACGATCCCCGACGCGATCGGGGAGATGAAGGAGTGATGACGAAACTCCTCGCGCCGGTGCACGTTCGAGATGTGCAGTTCGATGGCACGCACCTGAGCGCCCTCGATCGCGTCGTGCAGGGCCACCGAGGTGTGGGTGAGCGCCCCGGGGTTGAGCACCAGCCCGATCGAGTCGCCCGCCTGCTGGGCCGGGCCCAGCTCATGGATCCAGTCGATCAGCTGCCCCTCGTGGTTGGACTGCCGGAAGACCAAATCCAGGCCGAGCCCGGCGGCGGTGTCGCGGCACATCGTCTCCACGTCGGCCAGGCTGGTCCGCCCGTACACCTCGGGCTTACGGGTGCCGAGCAGGTTGAGGTTGGGCCCGTTCAGGACGGTTACCGAGGGCATGACCGGTCTTCTTTCGGTTCGCGGGCGGACGGTCCGCGCGCAATCCGCGCCCGTGGGCCGTATGTCTGACAGCCGACCGTACCTGCGGCAGCCCAGGCAACCGTCGACACCCTCCGTTCCCACTGGCTGAGCGGTCTTCTGCGACCGGCTTGCCCCGACATTAGCCTTTCGTCCGTCCCACAACACAGGAGTTGTCACCGCATGATTACCGGTCACACGACAGTCATCGCCCACATCGGCTATCCGACACACTCGTTCAAGTCGCCGGTGATCTACAACCCCTGGTTCGAGGCCAAGGGGGTCGACGCGGTAGTCGTGCCGATGGGGGTCAAGGCCGAGGAGTTCGAGGCCTTCCTGCCGCTGGTGACCCGGATGAGCAACTTCGGTGGGGCCCTGATCACGATGCCCCACAAGGTGACCACGATGGCCCTGGTGGACGAGTCCACGCCCACCGCGAAGATCGCCGGTGCCGCGAACGCGGTGAAGGTGGACGCCGACGGCCGCCTGCTGGGCGACCAGTTCGACGGGATGGGTTTCGTCAACGGCGCGCTCACCAAGGGCTGCCGCTTCGAGGGCAGATCGGCCCTGGTGGTGGGCAGCGGCGGAGTGGGTTCGGCTATCGCGGCCTCGATCGCCGGCACCGGGGTGGCCCGTCTGGGGGTCTTCGACGCCCGCCAGGAGTCGGCGCAGGGTCTTGCCGCGCGGATCACCGAGCATTACCCCGGCATGGACGTGGCCAGCGACAGCAACGATCCGGCCGGCTACGACATCGTCGTCAACGCCACCCCGATGGGCATGGAGCCGGGCGACCCGATGCCGGTCGACACCGACCGGATCGAGCGGGGGGCCTTCGTCGGTGAAGTGGTGATGAAGCAGGCCATCACTCCGTTCTTGCAGGCGGCACTCGACCGCGGCTGCACCGTGCAGGTCGGCACCGACATGCTCTTCGCTCAAATCCCCTCGTATTTGAGCTATTTCGGCCTGGGGGAGACCACGGCCGAGGAGTTGCGGTCGCTGGCCAAGCTCCCCGGCTGAACCGCCGACGTCAGAGGCGAACAGGCGCACCGCTTCTGGCCGACTCCACGACCGCCTCGACCACCCGCAGGGTGTTCAGCCCGTCCCGCGCGCTGCAGATCGGGCTCGCCTCACCCCGGATCACCTGTGCGAAGTGTGCTACCTGACCGGCCAGTGGGTCCTCCCGCCGCACCGACTCCCACCGAGTGGTCAGCGGCTCCCACCACGAACGCTTCCCCTCGAAGACGGTCAGCCGCATCGTCGGGATGGACAGCGACCCCTGGGTGCCGGCGATGTGATAGCAGTCCTGGTCCGGATGGGCGTCGTAGCTGGTGTTCTCGCCCGAGGTCTGCTCCCACGAGCGCGGGGAGGCGGCCGTGTCGGAGAGCGCGAAGGTGCCCAGCGCCCCGTTGTCGAAGGTGAAGATCATCGCCGCGGTGTCCTCTACGGCAAAGCCGCGGGTGGCATTGGAGGTGACCGCCTGGACCTGAGTGACGCCGGCGACCAGGGAGAGCAGGTTGTTCACCTCGTGGATGAGATTGAGCAGGATCGGCCCTCCGCCGGGCTGCTTGCGCCAGCCGCCGTTGACGTCGAAGTAGTCGTCCGGCTTGTAGAACAACGCCGTGCCGACCACGGCCACCAGATCGCCCAGGGCACCGCTGGAGATGATCTCGCGGGCCCGGGCCATGATCGGGCTGTAGTTGCGGTGATGTCCGGTGAGCACCGGCACGCCGGCCTTCTCGCCCGCGTCCACGAGTGCGGCCGCCCCTTCGACGGTGTCTGCGAGGGGCTTCTCCACGATCACCGGGACGCCCGCAGCCACGCACTCCAGGCCACCCTCGACGTGCAACTGATTCGGCGTGGCCAGGATGACCCCGTCCGGCCGATCGGCGGCGAACGCCTCGGCCACACTGGCATACAGCGGGACGCCGAACCGCCCGGCCAGCTCCGGCCCGGCAGGGCCCGGGTCGATGATCGAGGCGAGTTCGGCGTCCGGGCCGGCCACGATCTCCTCACAGTGCCGAGTTCCGATGAGTCCGGCACCGGCGACGGCGAGTCGGACAGCGTTCACGGTGTTCCCCTGACCCGGGCGAGATAGCCCGCGGTGCGATTGAAATGCCCTGAATATCCCTATGAACTGATTCCAGTATCGCGACCGCGACTGCGGCCGGTCAAAGCCGAGGAGCGTCATCGTTCGCTGGTCGCAAAGCCGCTCCAGCAACCTGGCAACACACCCTCGTCCGGCAACCGCCTCGGCACGAGGTTCGCGCATCGGGCTACGACCAGTGCGGGTCGACAGGCGGAGGTACTAGGACGAACGTGCAATGTCGCCCTGGCCCGCCGATCCCGACACTGGTGAGTTATCCGCGGGGGTTGGTGCCGCGTACTGGGTCGCAAGCCGGCCACGATCGTGGCCCACCGGCGGTACGCAGGGTTCCGTCCGGTGACCGTCTCTGGCAGGGACGTTCGCGATCCGGTGGCACCGACTGCCCGGACGTTCGCGGTCCGCCCGAAGTCAGCCCTAGAAAGAGGTACTCCATGTCCAGGCTCGGAACCACCAGCCACCGCCTGACTCGCACAGCCGCCCTGGTGGCGGCCTCGGCCGCCCTGATGCTCGGTGGCTGCGGGGGCTCGGGCGACGACACGGCCGGCTCGGCCACCTCGACGGCCGACTCCGAGGTCACCACGGTGAGCCCGTCGGGTGACTCGTCCACTTCCGAAGACACCGCTTCCGCCGAAGACACCGGCAGTGCCGCCGCGGCCACCGTCGACGCCAACACCGCCTCCACCCAGGACATCGCTGCGGCGCTCACCGCCGCCGGTGTCGCCAACGCCGAGACCATCGCCGACGAGATCGAGGAGTACCGGCCCTACACGGCGGACTCGCTCGCCCCCACCCTCGAGGACGAGCTGGGCAAGTACGGGGTGGACGAGGCCACCCTCAACACCATCCTCTCGGTGGTGACCGTGTCATGAGTGATCAGGTGGCCCGGCGTGCCCGGCCCGCGCGGTCCGCCCGCCCGGCCGACCAGGGGCCCAGCGACGCCACCATCGTCTCTCGCTTCCGTTGTGCCTTCCTCGCCCTGGCTGGCGGCATCGCCCTGGGGGCCGCGGTGGAACTGGCCACCCTGCGGCACTGGGACGGGGTGCAGCTGGTGCCGTGGGGCATCATCGCCTGCCTCGTCTGCGCAAGCCTGCTGGCGTGGCGGCGCCCGGGCCGCACCAGCACGATAGTGGCCTGGCTGGCCGGCCTCATCGGCGTTGTCGGCTCCGGGGCCGGAGTGGTCGTGCACGTGGCATCGAATGTCAAGACCGGTGGCCTCGACGCGACCTACGCGGACCGCTGGGGGCAGATGAGCGCCTTGCAGCACTGGTGGCTCGCCGCCACCGGCGGGGTCGGCCCGTCACCTCCCCTGGCGCCGGGCTTCCTTGCCGTCTCGGCGATCTGTCTGATCTTGGGGACACTGTGGCTCCGGTCGCCTGACATCTCGCGCAACCGTCCGTGATCGGGCATCCTGAACCGGTGGGATTGCGGGCACACGGCCCTCTCGGGGTGACCACCGCCCACGGCAGCGGCGACGGCTCACCGCAGATCGCCGCGCCCTCGCCGATCTGGCACACCCTCAGCACCGGTCATCGCCCACCCCGCCCGGCGGCGCTGCCGAGTAGGCGCGCGCTGCTCTTCCAGTTCGTCCTGGCCACCCTCGCGGTGGTTCTGGTGGCTGGAGTGGCCGGAGCCCTGGCCAGTCGGAACTTCGCCCAGGGCGACGCCATCCGCGATGGGGCCCACACGGTCGACCTGCTTGCCAGCGCCGTCGTGGAACCGGCCCTGCAGGACGCAGTGATCACCGGCGACCCTGAGGCCATCGCCCAACTCGACCAGGCGGTACGCCAGGGCGTGCAGCCGCACGGCATCGTGCGGGTCAAGTTGTGGACTGCCGAGGGGCGGATCGTCTACTCCGACGAGCCGGCACTGATCGGGCGCACCTTCCCGCTGCTGGAGGACAAGCAGCGTGTGCTGCGCACCGGCACGGTCGGCGCGGTGATCTCCTCTCTCGACGAGGGGGAGAACACCCTCGACGACGTGGGCAACGGCCCGATGCTCGAGGTCTACCGGTCGGTGACCACGCCGGGCGGGCACAGGCTGCTCTTCGAGGTGTACAGCGACTACGACCCGGTCCGTAACCGCGAGCAGGATCTGTTCCGGGTGATGCTCCTGGTGCTGGGGTTGACCCTCGCGGTCGTCCTGGCCTTGCTGGCGCCCCTGCTGTGGCGGTTGCTCAGCCGCTTGGACTCGGCCACCGAGCAACGTGAGATGTTGCTCACCAAGGTCATCGACGGGGCTCAGGACGAGCGCCGCAGGATCGCCGCCTCGCTGCACGACGGCCCGGTGCAGGACCTGGCCGGTAGCGCGCTCATCGTGGCCCGGGCCGGCGAGGTGGCCAACCGCAGCGGACGGGCGGATCTGGCCGAGATGATCCATGCAGCGGCTGCCACGGTGCGCTCGAGCATCGCGAGCCTGCGCTCACTCATGGTGGAGATCTATCCCGCCAAGATGGTCGGCCAGAACCTGCTCGTGTCCTTGGACGACCTGGCCGAGCCGCTGCGCTCGCGCGGCACCACCGTGCACTTCGACCTGGAGTGGCAGCCCACCGAACTCGCCGACGACCAGGCGGTGCTGGTGTATCGGCTGGCTCGCGAGTGCCTGCGCAATGTCGCCAAACACGCTGGTGCGCACGAGGTGCGGTTCCGTTTCGAGCAGTCCTCGGGTAAGGGCGGGGATGACTCGTGCGTCGTACGAATCACCGACGATGGGCGCGGATTCGACCCGGCGCTCGTCCTGGCGGATCCGGAACCTGGCCATCTGGGACTGTCGCTCGCCGCCGATCTGGCAGCTGAGGCGGGAGCTGAGCTGGCGATCAGTTCCGCGCCCGGGGCCGGAACCCAGTGGCTGATCACGCTGCCGGCACGCTCTCGGGTCGTGCCCGGGTGATCAGCCTGCTCATCGTGGACGACCATCCGCTGGTGCGTACCGGGCTCCGGGCACTGGCCGAGGGGGATAGCGGGTTGTGTGTGGTGGGTGAGGCGGGCGACGGGCAGACCGCACTGGAGTTGGCCGTCCAGTTGGCCCCCGATGTCGTCCTGATGGATCTGTCCATGCCGGGGATGGACGGTGTGCAGGCAACCCGGGAGTTGCACGCGGTCCGTCCGGCGACCGCCGTGGTGGTGCTCACCTCCTTCCCGGACCAGGAGAGGGTCAGCGCCGCCCTGGCGGCCGGTGCCGTCGGCTATCTGCTCAAGGACAGCGACCATGACACCCTGTTGCGAGCGGTGCACGCGGCGGCCGAGGGCTACGCCCCGATCGATCCGCGGGTGGCCCGCGCGCTGCTTCCCCCGGCGGACGAGCGTCGCCCATCGGGCGGAACCGCAGAGCCCGGCGAGCCGGAGATGCCGCTGAGTCATCGCGAGAGCGAAGTGCTCAAACTGGTGGCCAAGGGCCTGGCGAACAAGCAGATCGCCCGCTCGCTCGGGATCAGCGAGAGCACCGTCAAGGCCCACATCGGGAACATCTTCCGAGCGATCGGAGTGGCGGACCGCACCAGCGCGGCGATGTGGGCGCGGAACAACGACCTCGTGTAGCGCTTTGCGTGTGGGTGCGGGGGGGAAACCGACGGGTTCCTGGGGCGCGCCGATCGCGCCGATCGTCCCGAGTCGGGGGTTCGAGCCGCGGGTTGCGGTACCCCGACGAGGACCGTCGCGCTGAGGTAGTACGACTAACAGCCAGTTTCGCCCAAATAGCGTTCTGCGTAGGTTTCGCCTTGTTAACCCACAAGGCGTCGGGGTGCCGCCGGGTGATGGTGCGACCCCCCACCGCCTCCGGAGCGGGCACGACCGTGCCCGGAAGGGACGAGACATGGCTCCCCAGCATGCGGACCCGACCGATCTACTGGCCGGGGAAGAACAAGACGTCCAGCCTCGGATGCCACACATCCGTCGCTACCTCACCGAACTCATCGGGACGTTCTTCCTCGTCTTCACCGTGGGCTGCACGGTGCTGCTGACCTCGTCCCTGGCGCCGGTGGCGATCGGGTCGGTGCTCATGGTGATGATCTTTGCCGGGGGGCATATCTCGGGTGGGCACTTCAACCCCGCGGTCACCCTGGGGGTGTGGCTGCGCGGTCGAATCGGGGCCGAGGACGTGGTGCCCTACTGGGTCGCTCAGTTGCTGGGGGCGACCGTGGCCGCCTTCGCGGCGGCCTACGTGACCGGCCAGCGGCCCTCCTCCCCGGCCGTCCTGGACGCCGGACCCTCACTGCTCGCGGAGTTCCTGTTCACCTTCGCACTCGTCTGGGTGGTGCTCAACGTCGCCACCTCCAAGTCGCACCTGGGCAACGGGTTCTACGGCCTGGCCATCGGTTTCACGGTGCTCGCCGGTGCGGTGGCTGTGGGATCGGTCAGTGGCGGGGCGTTCAACCCGGCCGTCGGCCTCGGGGTCGCGCTGATGGGTCTGGTGTCCTGGAGCAGTATCTGGATCTACCTCCTGGCTGACCTGGCCGGCGGAGCGGTGGCCGCGATCGCCTTCCTGGTGCTGAACTCCGACGACCGGTGAGGGCCGTTCAGCGCGCGCGTATCCGGGCCGTTGCCACCACGGGGTCCCGACGGGCCTGGCGTCCCGTCGGGCGGGGGTGATCCCGCTGGGCCTGTCCTTCTACACTCCCGGACCATTCCCCGCGCCGGGCCTGGCCGCCGCTCGCGCGCGGGTCGGGGCACTCCTGGCGGCGCGCCCGGGCCGGCGATCACTGGCGGACGGCGTACCACTCGTAGATGCCGTCCGCCCGGACCCGGCGTTCCACCAGCCCGCGATAGCGCAGACAGCCGATGTACGCGAGGGTCTCGGCGAGGGCCTTGGTGCGCTGATGTGGCACCAGGGTGTGCGCCACGAGGTGCTCGGCGATCTGACTCACGGTGCACGGACGCGACTCGATCATCCCTAGAACCTGCTCCAGCCGACGCTGTTTGGTGCGCAGCAGGGAGTCCACCCGCCGCGCTCCCTCGCCGAAGGCCTTGCCATGGCCGGGCAGCACCAGTTGCGGACGCAGGTCGCGCACCAGGGTGAGCGAGGCCAGATAGCTCTCCAGGGGGTTGGCGTCGAAGCCCCGCTCGAAAGTGACCGGGGGAGTGAGGCCGCCGAGCACGTGATCGCCGGAGAACAGCAGACCGTCGCCGGGCGACCACAGGCAGATGTGACCGAGCGAGTGCCCCGGAGTGTGCACCACGCGGAGTTCCCGCGAGCCGGCGGTGAAGGTCTCACCCCCGCTCAGCCGCCGCGAGGCCTCCACCACCGAGTGCAGATAGGGCAGCCAGTCGTTCAAACCCGAGGAGACGGCAGCCAACTCGTCTTCGGGGACGCCGTGATCGGCGTAGGTGTCCCGCTTTCGCATCTCCGCGGTGTCCGGATGGCGGTACTTCTCGCAGTCGAGGTCGGTGGCCTGATGCATCCACAGTTCGGCACCGGAGAGTTCCATCAGTCGCCCGGCCAGGCCGTAGTGGTCGATGTGCGCGTGGGTGACGATGAGCCGGTTGATGTCTGCGAGCACGTAGCCGGCCTCGTTCAGCGCTCGTTCGAGGACCTTGAGCCCCTGGTCGTCCGGGTCCGGACGCCACAACCCGCAGTCCAGCACGGTGAGATCGTCGCCGTCCTCCAGGAGATACGAGTTCACCGTCTCGATGTCGTTGAGGCCGATCGGCAATGCCACCCGGGTGATTCCCGGAGCGACCTGGGCCACCCCGGTGGTGAACAGGCTCATCGGGCCCCGTCTCAGCCGTGGATGCGATCGAGCAGGGTGAACCACACGGTCAGTTCCACCTCGTACTCCAACCCGATCTCCAGGCGACGGCCGGTGATCTTGGTGACCTCGAAGGAGTCGACCCCCTCCAGCGTCAACTCAGCCCGGTCGAGTGCCTCGCCGATGGCCGCCTCGATGCTTGTCCCGGACGCCCGCAACTGGATCGACTTACGCACCCCGTCCATCGCATGACCTTCTTCCTCGACTCGGTCGGCGACCTTTCTCCGGCCCCGTCGGCGACAGTTTCTCACCGCGGGTCGGCCAGACCCTCAGCGGGACGACTTCTCAGCAGGCGCGCGCAGACTCCGGTAGGACGTCCGGCTTGGCGGCATACCGGGGCGGGGGCGCGCCGTCGACCACCGAGCCCGCCCGCATCGGCTCGGCGGGCTTGGCGACCCGACCGCCCAGCAGATGCTGACCCGCATGCACCGCCAGGTCACGCGAGAGTCCCCGGGCGGCCACCAGCAACGCCGGCTGCAGCGAATGCATATCGGTGCGAAGGTCTTTCGCGCTCAACTCGAGCGAGGCAACCACGTCGCCACCGCCGCCGAAGACCGGGACGGCGACCGCACAGACCCCCACCTCGCGTTCCCAGCGACAGACCGCGACCCGGGTCAGCCGGGTGACCGCCAGTGAGCGGCGGAACTGGTCGGCAGAGGTCAGGGTGTAGGGGGTGAAGCGGTGCAGGCCCTCGCTCAGCACGCCGCTGACCACGCTGGCCGGTGAGAACGCCAGCAATGCCTTGCCCATCGCGCTGGCATGGGCGGGGGCCCGTCGGCCGGTCCAGAACTTGGCCACCTGGCGTTCTCCGGCGAGGCGCTCGGTGTAGACGACCTCGGCGCCCTGTAGGACACCCAAGCGGACATCCGAGCGGGTGGCGGCGCACAGGTCCTCCATCACCCGGCGGGACCGCTCCACCAGGTTGGCGGTGACCGGCGCCTTGGAGCCCAACTCGCGCAGAGGGGTTCCGACTCGGTAGTGCGAATCCTCGGTGCGTTCGAGAATGCCCCACGCGGCAAGCTCGTTGACCAGCCGATAGGCGGTGGAGACCGGGAGCCCGCCGGCTCTGGCTATCTCGGTTAGTGACTGCTCGCTGGAGTCGGTGAACGAGAGCAGGATCGAGACAACCTTGCTCGTGACAGAGCGGCCGGGATCGGCTGAATTGCCTGCCATCAGGGGGGCTCCTCCTTTGGATGCCTTCATGCTCTTGCCAGTTCACCGTGTCATCCATCGACGCGGACGCCAAGGGCGTACTTCTACTCAGCGGCAGTTCAATCCCGGCTTCGGGCGGGATTCGAATCGCACGATCGGGGCGGGGAGCCTCACCTGTTTGAGGTGTCGGTGGCCCGCTGGACGCGATCGAGGCGGATCACGATGCCCAGATCCCGCAGCTGCCGCGAGGCGCTCGTCGCGGTGGTACGCACCGCGGTGGCATGTAATTGGCGCACCGACCCCGAGCGGCCCACGGCCGACAAGGCGGCGACCACATTGCCCTCCGCGTCACGAACCGGGGCGGCCACCGAGGTGACGCCGGTGGTGAGTTCGTCGCGGGCGTAGGCGATGCCTTCCTGGCGGATCGTGGCCAGTTCCATGAGCAGTCGCTCCCGACTGACCACGGTGCGTTGGGTGAAGCGGGTCAGTTCGTCGGGAAGTAGCAGCTCCAGATCCTGCGGGCTGGCCCAGGCGAGCATCACCTTGCCCACGCCGGTGGCGTGGATCGGCAGCCGGCCCCCGTCCCGGCTGCGGTTGGGTACCGAGCCGGTGCCGTGCAACTTCTCCAGGTAGACGACGTGCTGGCCCTCACGCACTGCGAGCTGGACGTTCTCGCGTACCACCTCGTACAGGTCCTGCATGTAGGGGGAGATCACATCGATCGGTGAGCGGGCTCTGCGGGCCAGCGAGCCGAGTTCCCACAGTTTGATGCCCAGCCGATATCCGCCCTCGGCACCGCGCTCCAGTCCGCCCCAGGCCACCAACTGGTTGGCCAGTCGGTAGGTCGTCGAACTGGGTAGCCCAGTACGTCTGGCCAACTCGCCCAGGCTGAGTTCGGTGGAGCGGGGCAGGTAGGCATCCAGCAGGGCCATCGCCTTGCTCGTCACCGCCCGACCCGGTTCGCTCGCGTTTCCCGCCACTGAAACTCCTCGCCTGCTTCAGGGGTGCTGCCACCCGGCTCATCTGCGTTCGGGTGTCGGGCCTGCGGTGGCCCGGCTCCATCCAGCGGCGGGGTGGGCCGCTGGGCGCCACTCGTCGCCGGCCCTGGCCTCCCTGGTGGGGTGGCACACAGCACTGTGGCCCCGGCCCGAGCCGAGGTGAAGACTGGCAGAACACTGCCTACCCCAGCGTCCGCCCGTTAGTCCAGCATCGGAGCGGGTAAGGATCCAATTCCGTTCGTGTCGACGTCCGTGGTGTCGGGTGGTGGTGGCGGGTGGTGGTGGTGCGGCCAGGAGGACTCGGCACCGGCGTGCGCGGGGTCGGGCTACGGCGGGTCGTCCAGCCGTGCCCGGCTGGGCAGGCACCCAGCCTGCCGGATCGGCTGTCGTAGCCGGGTACTAGGGTCGCAGCCGTTGGGATTTCACAACCATCAGGAGAAGCACGCCCATGAGCGAGAACGCATCTGGTCCCTACGTCATCACCGGCGCTGCCGAGTTGAGCGAGCGCGCCGGCACCGAGTTGGGGGTGAGCGACTGGGTGGAGGTCACCCAGGAGCGCATCACCGAGTTCGCCAAGCTGAGCGGCGACGAGCAGTACATCCACGTCGACCCGGAGCGGGCCAAGGACGGCCCCTTCGGCACCACCGTTCAGCACGGCTTCCTCACCCTGTCGATGTCCACCGGCCTGCTGTGGCAGATCTGCATCGTCGAGGGTTTCGGAGTCATCCTCAACTACGGGCTCAACAAGGTCAGGTTCCCGGCCCCGCTCAAGACCGGCAGCCGGTTCCGGATGCGGGTCACCCTGGCCGAGGTGAACGAACTCAAGGGCGGGGTGGAGACCGTCTACCGGCTCACGTACGAGGTCGACGGCGAGGACAAGCCCTGCTGCGTCGCCGATCTGGTCTTCCGCTACTACGAGTGAGCGCTCGGTTCCCGATCCGTCCCGGTGCACTTAGCGGTTCGCTCAGCGGAACCGCGGTTGCCCGGCACCCGACCCGCTCGCAATTGTCTCCCTGTCACCTCTCACACCGGTCGCGCCAGAGTGCGACCGGCTGTGGCGGGTGGAGTCGGCGTCAGGTCCTGGCGCATAACTGAATTTCCTGCACATCCGACAAGCGACGGACGGTATCGAACGGACAGGCGAGCCCAGGTGTCACAACGGATCATTCGGCGACCCGCCGTGGGAGTCCTGGGCTCGTTCGGGTCAGCCTTCGAGAACCAGCGAACGCCACGAGCACAAGGAGAACCATGGCTGAGGAATCCCGACCGGAGATCGGCAAGAACGTCACCACCGGGGCTTTCAACACGAATTACCTCGAGGCCGGTGAGGACAAGGGCGGAACTCCGGTCATTCTCATGCACGGTTCGGGTCCGGGTGTCACGGCCTACGCGAACTGGCGCGGTGTCATCCCGATCCTGAAGGACCATTTCCACGTCTATGCCCCCGACATGGTGGGCTTCGGATATTCCGATCGTCCCGAGGGTTTCGAATACTCCTGCCAGAAGTGGGCCGACCAGGTCGTCGACTTCATGGATGCTCTGGGCATCGAGAAGGCCAACCTCGTGGGTAACTCCTTCGGCGGCTCCAACGCCCTGCGCCTGGTGACCGATCACCCCGACCGGGTGGAGCGGCTGGTGCTGATGGGTTCGATGGGCGTCGACTTCCCGATCGTCGAGGGGCAGGGCCTGGACGCGATCTGGGGCTATGAGCCCTCGGTGGAGAACATGGCCTTCGCGATCCGCACCATGGCCTGGGGCGATGAACTGGCGAACAACGAGAACCTCGCGCAGGTGCGATACGAGGCCAGCGTGCAGCCCGGCTTCCACGAGAGCTTCTCGGCCATGTTCCCCGCACCCCGTCAACGCTGGGTGCAGTCGCAGCTCACCGATGCGGACAAGATTCGTGGCATCACCCAGGAGACCCTGGTCATCCACGGTCGCGAAGACAAGGTCATCCCGCTCAGCACGTCCTACGCCCTGCACCAGATGATCGACAGGGCGGACCTCATGGTGTTCAGCCACTGCGGCCACTGGGTTCAGATCGAGCGCCAGGACGACTTTGCCGAGGCCCTCGTCGACTTCTTCTCCCGCCCCGAGCGCGCCTGAGCGAGTCGTGCCGGCTGAGCCCGCCCCTGCCCGGGACGCGGCCCAGTCGGCAGGGGCGGTCCCTTATCTGGTCCGCACACCGAACCGCCGGTCGATTCAAGCCGGCCCATCGAACCGCCAGCGAAAGCAACCGCCAGCGAATCGGGGCACAGCCGCCCCACCGACAGTGAGGAGGGTGCATGGCCACCCCGACAGGAGCACGTAAGGCCGCGGCCAAGAAGGCTCCGGCGAAGAAGGCGGCGGCGGGCAAGCCCGACGAGCCGGGCCAGAGCGAGCCGGTGGCAAGCCCGGATCCGGAGGCGGCGGCCACGTTGACGCCGCAGATGCTCGCGGCACTCAAGATCACCGACACCAGCGGCGATCCGCCCACCACGCTGGAGGGGCGCGACCCGGAACTGCTCATGACCCTCTACCGGGGAGTGGTGAACGCGCGGGCCTTCGAGGACCGGATGCACGCCATGTACCGCAGCGGAGACCTGCTGGGCTCGTACTACTCGGGCAACTGGCACGAGGCGATCAGCGTCGGCTACATGGCGGCCATGCGCCCCGACGACTATTTCGCTCCACTGCACCGGGACGTCGGCGCCCACCTGATGCGCGGCATGCCACCGGAGCAGATCATGGCCTCGTTCATGGGTAAGGCCACCGGCCCGACCGGCGGGCGTGACGGAACGCTGCATTATGGTCGTCTTGACCTCAATACGTACAACCCGCCCAGTCATATCCCGGCGAACTTCCCGGTGGCCACCGGTATGGCCTTCGCCGCGAAGTACCGCGGCGAGGACAAGATCGCGCTGGCGGTCTGCGGCGACGGCTCCACCTCCCGCGCGGACTTTCACGAGGCGGTGAACATCGCTGCGGCACAGGAGCTTCCGTGCGTCTTCATCGTCCAGAACAATCAATGGGCCTATTCCACACCGCTGCCATTGCAGACGCATTCGGCCTCGTTCGCGATCAAGGCAGTCAGCTATGGCATCGCCGGAGTCAAGTGCGATGGCACCGACGTGCTCGCCGTCTACGACGCCTGTGTCGAAGCGGTGGCTCGGGCCCGTCGTGGCGACGGGCCGACCATCGTCGAGTGCGTCACCATGCGGATGCACGGGCACGCCGAGCACGACCCGGCCGACTACGTTCCCCAGGAGATGCGTGAGGAGTGGGCCAAGAAGGATCCGGTCGAGCTTTTCGAGAGGCGGATGATCTCCGCCGGCATCCTCACCGAGGAGGACGCCAAGCAGATCCGGGACGAGGCGCGCAAGTGGGCCATCGAGGCACGCAAGGTAGCCATCGCCGCCCCCGTGCCCGAGCCGGCCGGTATCGAGGACGGTGTGTATGCCGACTGAACTCGTGACCAGCACGCACGCTGCCTGCTCGCAGCTGACCCCGAAGGCCGGTGAGACCGCCCGATGAGCGACGCCAACACCTACACCTACCTCGACGCGATCGCCGCCGCGCTCGACTTCGAGATGGACAACGACCCGGACACCTTCCTCATCGGTGAGGACGTCGGTCAGTTCGGCGGCGCCTTCAAGGTGACCAAGGGCTTCCTGGACAAGTTCGGCCCCCGGCGCGTGGTCGATACCCCGATCGCCGAGACCGGCATCGCCGGCCTCGCCGCCGGTGCGGCCCTGGTCGGCCTTCGTCCGATCGTGGAGTTCCAGTTCGCCGACTTCGCCTCGTGCGCCTTCGATCCGATCATCAACGTGATGGCCCGCCACCACTGGCGAACCGGCAACGCCATCCCGGTGACGATGCGGGCGCCCTTCGGCGCCCGGCTATCCGCGGGGCCCACTCACTCCCAGAGCATCGAGAGCTGGTTCGCGCACATTCCGGGCCTGAAGATCGTCATGCCGGGTACCCCCGAGGACGCGGCGGGCCTGCTCATCTCCTCGATCCGGGACAACAACCCGGTGATCTTCCTGGAGAACAAGTACCTGTACCGGCGGCTGCACGCCGAGGGCTCGCCTCCCTTGGAGCCGATCCCGCTGGGCAAGGCCTCGGTGGCCCGGGAGGGCACCGACGTCACCCTCGTGACGTACTCGGCCGGGGTGCACCAGGGCCTGGAGATCGCCGACGAACTCGCCCGCGACGGCGTCTCGGTGGAGGTCATCGATATCCGCACCCTGGTACCACTGGACATCGAGACCATCATCACCTCGGTGAAGAAGACCTCGCGCTGCGTCGTCCTGCACGAGGCCGCTCGCCGCCTCGGCTATGGCGCCGAGATCGCCGCCGAGATCGGAGAACGGGCGTTCTGGCACCTCGACCAGCCGGTCACCCGTATCGCGGCGCTGAACACCCCCACTCCCACCGCCCCTCAACTCGAGGAGGCCGTGGTTCCGCAACCCGCCCAGATCGCCGAGACGCTCAAGCGCGTCGCCACCTCCTGAAGGAGCCCCGATGAGCGAGTTCGATGTCTGTGTGCTCGGCGGCGGCCCCGGGGGCTACGCCTCGGCGCTGTACGCCGCCTCGGCGGGCCTCAAAGTGGCCATCGTGGAGATGGACACCTATGGCGGCACCTGCCTGAATCGAGGCTGCGTCCCGGCCAAGGGGCTGTTGCAGGCCGCCGAGGTGTATCGCGCGGTCGGTCACGCCGACACCTTCGGGTTCGTCGTGGGCGGTGAGACGACCATCGACTGGCCGGCGGTGAACAAGCGCAAGCAAGGCGTGGTGGATCAGCTGGTCAACGGGCTCAAGGGCCTGATCAAGAAGCGCAAGATCACCATGTTCAACGCCAGGGGCACCCTGAACGCCGACGGCAAGGTGGTGGTGGACGGTCAGGTCATCGACTCCGACAACGTCATCGTCTGCTCGGGGTCGGTGCCCAAGGTCTTCCCGGGCATGGAACTCGGTCCCCGGGTCTTCACCTCCGACGAGGCCACCAACTCCACCTGGGACTCGCTGCCGGCCTCGGTGGCGGTGATCGGCGGCGGGGTGATCGGGGTGGAATTCGCCTCCGTCTACCTCGACATGGGAGTCGAGACCACGCTGCTGGAGTTCATGCCCAACCCGGTCCTGCCGATCGGCACGGACCGTGAGGTCGCCGATCAGGTGGCCAAGTCGCTGAAGAAGCGCGGCCTCAAGGCGATCGGCAATGCCAAGGTCGGCACCCTGGTGGACAACGGCTCGACGGTGACCGTCCCGTACGAGGTCAAGGGCAAGCAGGAGTCGATCGAGGTCGAGCAGGTGCTGATCGCCGTCGGCCGCTCGCCGCTGACCAGTGACCTGGGCCTGGAGGCCGCGGGGGTGAAGGTCGACGAGCGCGGCTTCATCGAGGTCGACACGAACACCATGCGGACCTCCCGCGAGAGTGTCTACGCGGTGGGCGACTGCGTGGCCACCCCGGGCCTGGCGCACGTCGCCTATGCCGAGGCGATCGTCGCGGTCAAGACCATCCTGGGTGAGGATCCACTGCCGGTGGACTACGTCAATGTGCCCTTCATCGTGTACGCGCACCCCGAGATCGCCTGGGTCGGGCTCTCCGAAGAGGCCTGCAAGGAACAGGGAATCGAGTACGAGGTGCACAAGCACCCGTGGCCCGGCAACGCCCGGTCGATGATCATCGGCGAGACCGAGGGCATGTTCAAGGTCATCGCCAGACCCGACGACGGGCCGATCATCGGCTTCCACCTGTGCGGGCCGTGGGCCTCGGAGCTGATGAACTCCGGCTACTACGCGGTCAACTGGGAGGCGACTCCCTCCGACGTTGCCCAGCTCATCCACGCCCACCCGAGCCTGTCCGAACTCATCGGAGAAACCATGATCACGTTCTCCGGCCGCTCGCTGCACGGCTGATCCCCCCAACTGACAAAGACGACAGGAGACGATCAATGGCTGACGAGACCTGGGTCGTGACCATGCCCAAACTCGGTGAGACGGTCACCGAGGGAACGCTCGGCACGTGGCTGAAGAACGTGGGGGACACCGTCGAGTTCGACGACCCGCTCTTCGAGGTGTCCACCGACAAGGTCGACTCGGAGATCCCCAGCCCGTACGACGGGGTGATTCTGGAGATCCTCGTCGAGGCCGGGGAGACGGTGCCGGTGGGTACCGAGCTGGTCCGGATCGGCGCCCCCGGTTCATCGGCTGGCGGCTCCGGGTCTGCCCCCGAACCCGCCGCGTCGGCCGAGCCGGCAGCGACCGAGCCGGTAGCGGCCGAGTCCGGCGCACCCGCCTCGGCGGGCGCGGTGCACGAGATCCTCATGCCCAAGCTCGGCGAGACGGTGGCCGAGGGCACCATCGGTGCCTGGCTGAAGAACGTGGGGGACACCGTCGAGTTCGACGACCCGCTGCTCGAGGTGTCCACCGACAAGGTCGACTCGGAGATCCCCAGCCCGTACGACGGGGTGATCGCCGAGATCCTCGTCGAGGCCGGCGAGACCGTGCCGATCGGCACGGTGATCGCCCGGATCAGCGAGCCCGGCGCCGCCGCACCGGCTTCCTCCGGTGGTGCCGCCCCGACGGCGTCCGCGTCGTCGGCTTCGACCGCTCCGGCAGCGGCCTCCTCGCCGGGTGCGGCTCCGGTGGCCGCGGGCGGCGCAACCGGCAAGCAGTACTCCCCGATCGTGCGCCGGCTGGCCGCGGAGAATGGCATCGATCTGGCGTCGATGTCCGGATCCGGGGCCGGTGGCAGGATCCGCCGGGAGGACGTGGAGGCCGCCATCGCGGGCCGACCGGCCGCGGCCGCACCTGCTCCGGCCGCTGCCGCCCCGGCTTCGGCCGCTCCGGCCCCGGCTGCCGCCGCGAAACCGGCGGCTCCGGCTGCGGCTGCCGCACCGGCGGCCCCCAAGGGCGTCAGCGACCCGCGGGACGAGGTGGTCCCGTTGTCGCGGATGCGGCTCGCCGTGGCCGCGGGCATGGTGGCCTCGGTCGCCGCAGCACCGCAGGTGTGGACCTCGATCCTGGTCGACTACGAGAACATCGAACAGGTGCGCCGGGCCCACAAGGAGCGCTTCAAGAAGGAGACCGGCGCCTCGCTGTCGTACCTGCCCTTCGTCTCCCGCGCGGTGTGTGACGCCCTGCGCAAGCACCCGGCGGTCAACGCGAGCATCGACATCCCCAACAAGGAGATGACGATGCACCCGTACGTCAACCTGGGCATCGCCGTCGACCTCGACCAGCAGGGGCTGATCGTCCCGGTCGTGGAGAACGCCGACCAACTCAACATCCGCGGCATCGCCACCCAGATCAAGGACCTGGCGGCCGCGGGGCGAGCCAAGAAACTCGGCGCGGAGAAGATGCGCGGGTCGACCTTCACGATCACCAACCCGGGGCCCTTCGACTCCTTCGCCTCGGCCCCGATCATCAATCAGCCGAACGTGGGCATCCTGTGCACCGACGGGGTCCGGCGTCAGCCGGTCGCCGTGGGGGAGACCATCGCGATCCACTCGGTCGGCGTGATCGGGCTCGTCTACGACCACCGGGCCTTCGACGGCTCAACCGCTGCGCGCTTCCTGATGGACATCCGCGACACCCTGGAGAAGCGCGACTGGGCCGCCGAGATCGGCTGAGCCGCCCCGCAAACAAGCAGGCAGGTGAGCCGAGCCGGGTGCACCGGGCCCGGCCCGGCTCACAGCACGACGAGGGCTCCGACGATCCACACCGCGAGCGCACCCAGCGCCCAGGGCAGCATCGCGGTCCCGCGCAGGTGTGCCCGGCGGACCAGGAACCAGCCGCCTCCGCCGGCCACCAGCAACAGCAGCGCCGGAGCCAGCCGGGCCGGCCCCGAGGCGGGCGGACGGCCACCCATCCAGGCCGCAAGTTCGAGGGTGAGCACCAGCAGCAGACCCAGCAGGGTGACCACCCCCATCGTGGCCACGGCGAGAAAGGTCTCGACCAGCCGGTGGTTGCCGCGCAGCACGCCGTCCTGGGGTCGTGAACTCCACCGGTCGCCCGGCTCCGATCGTGGCATCCGGCCAGCGTAGATCGGCTGGCCGCCTCCCACCTGCCCTGGCTCTTTCGTCGTGAGTGGTCAAGGATGGGGCATGACCATCTCGCCCGGGATCGAACCTCCGATCAAAGCCGCCCTTTCGGCCTTCGGAGTGCGCACGGCAGCGCTGACGATCGCCGCGCTGCTCGCGTTACCGGCCGCCCCCGCGCTCGCAGCGGCACCGGCATCGTCGGAGTCTTCGTCGGCGTCGAATGCCCGCTCCGCGGACTCGATGCGCACGGCACCGGCCGAGCAAGTGAGCCTGCCGGACGGGCTACGGCCGGAGGGCATCACGGCCGCGCCGTCCGGACGGCTCTTCGTCGGATCCCTGGCCGACGGCCGGATCGTCGTGGCAGACCCGCAGGTGGCGAGCACCTCCACGCTGCTGCCCGGTGAACCGGGCCGGCAACTGCGGGGGCTGTTCCACGACGCTCGCACCGGCTTGGTCTGGGCCGCAGGCAATCTCGGCTCGCAAGGCTACGTGTGGGCGGTGGACGGCAGCACCGGGGCCGTGGTGGCGGCCATCCAGGTACCGGGAGCGCTCTTCCTCAACGATCTCGTGGTCACCCGCGACGCCGTCTGGGTGACTGACTCACGAGTCGACCGGCTCACGGTGATCCACCTGGACTCCGGTGGCCGCCCGACCGATGACGCCCCGGACTTCGTTCAGCTGACCGGCCAGTGGCCCGCGGGCGACGGTAACGCGATCAACGCCAATGGAATCCGGGCGCTGCCCGACGGCACGGCCGTGCTGAACAACTCCCGGGTCGGTGGATTGTGGAACCTCGACCCCCGCACCGGCCGGGTGCAGGCCATCGCGGTGATCGGCGGCCCGGGGATCAGCGGTGGTGATGGGCTGGACCTACGGGGCGCCACGTTGTTCAACGTCCGGGGCAGTGGCGCCGGCGAGATCTCGGTGCTTCGCATCCGCCGCGGCGCGCACGGGTGGCGCGCCCACTGGTGCGGCTCGCTTACCGATCCCCGGTTGGACGTGCCCTCCACGGCTGTCGTGACCGGCAACACCCTCTGGGCGGTCAACGCCCGGTTCGGGACCCCCGATCCTGCGACGGCGGATTACTGGGTCACCCCGCTGCAGGTCCGCGCGCGCCGGTAGGGGCCCGCTCGCCCGTGACGCGCAGTGCTGCTGGAGATCGGCCATGACGGCTTCAGCGTGAATCCGTCCGCTGAACTCCTGGGGGGTGGGGCGTATCAGCGACAACGGATCTCGTCTCTTTGGCCACGACAGGGCGCACAAAGGGTCGTCCCTGGCAGAGGGGGTTCGATGTCCACGGTTACCGTCGCCACGTCCACGCTCGTCTTCCCGGCTGCTGCGCATCCGGTCCACGGCGGTGATCCGCTGGAGCCTTTCGTCGCCGAGCTGATCCCCCCGCGGGCGTGGTCGTTGCCCACGTCGCAGGTCCGAATCCGGATGCGGGAGTGTTCGATCGCCCCGCACCCGGCCCTGCCGGCGATCCCGGCGTGGGGGTTCGGGATCGTCAACCACCCGGTGACCTCGCCCGGGCCGCTTTTGCAGGCGCGGGCTGGCTCGACCACCCGAGTCCGTTGGGACAATGCCCTTTCCGCCCGGGAGCTGCCCTTCGCCTTGGTCGTCATGCCCACCGACAGCGATGCCGATCCGGTGCAGAATCACATTGGCGTGGAAGGCATCTCGCCCTCGAGCCCACCGGAGTCGGCTCCGGTGGGATGGCTGGCGACTCACCTGCACGGCGGGCACACCGAGCCGGAGTCCGACGGCTGGCCCGATCACATGATCGCCCCCGAGCAGGACCAGCGGTGCCGGTATGCGGCCACGGACGACAACGCCGACCTCGGTCTGGTCAAGCTCGGGCCGGCTCTGTGGTACCACGACCACGCGATGGGGGCGACTCGGCTGCACGTGTACTCGGGCCTGTCCGGCGGCTTCCTCGTCCGGCATCCGGCCGAGGCCGGGCTGGGCCTGCCGGTGACGGCCGAGGACGGTGAGGCGGTGCTCTTCCTGCAGGACCGCAACATCGATGCGGATGCCGGGGGAGTCCGCCTGCTGCACAAGACGACCACGGACACCGCAGAGTTCTTCGGTCCGCTGACGATGGTCAACGCGAGGTTGTGGCCACGGATGGAGGTGTCCGGGCCGATGGTGCGGCTGCGGGTGTTCAACGGTTCGAATGCCCGGTTCTATCGGCTGCACCTGCTCGACGGCGACGCAGCGCTCGTCCACTCACGGGTGCTGGTGATCGGCACCGACGGTGGATTGCTGTGGAAGGCGCACCCGCTCACCGACACCGAGTCGATCACCTTGGCACCCGCCGAGCGGATCGACCTGCTGGTGGACCTGCGCGGGCTCACCAACACACACCTCTACCTGGTCAACTCGGCGGAGGCCGCCTTCGCGGGTGGCCTGGCGCCCACGGATCCGGGCCAGCTCATCGTCCCCCGCCCGGCCGACCGGCTGCCGTACCCGCAGGTGATGCGGCTGGACGTCGTCCGCGACAGTGGCTGCGGCCGGGGATCGCACGCCGCGCACCTGCACGCCGGCGCCAGGCCAGGCGAGGTCTGGGATCGGCTGGCTGCCGGTGCGGTGATGAACCCCGGCCACCGCCGCCTGGCCCATGCCGGTGCCGCCCCGGATGCGGCCTCACCACCGGTCCTGGAGCTACCGGGCACGCACGCCCACCGGTTGGTGATCCTGTCCGAGTCGGACCCGCCGGGGCATCTGCAACTCACCGAGGTGGTTGCCGACCCGGCGGGCCGGATCCAGGTGCAGCTTCCCCAGGATCCGACCCCGCAGGCCTACCGTCCGGTCGGGTCCGGGTTCTACGACGCCGTCGGGATCATGCCGGTGCTTGGTGAATGGGAGGTGTGGCAGTTCCTCAACACCACCGGCGACACGCATCCGATGCACATCCATCAGAGTTTCTTCCAGCCACTCGGCAGTGCCGCGACCCGCTATCAGGTCGAGGGACGGTTCGACCAGGCCACGCACTCCACGAGCGAGCCGTTGGTGCCCGATCCGGCGGGAGGTGGCCGGGTCTTCGAGCCGCAGGAGACCGACGGCTGGAAGGACACCGTGCGCATCGATCCCGGCGAACTGGTCCGGGTAGCCGTCCGATTCGATCGGGTCGGCCGCTACGTGTACCACTGCCACATGATCGAGCACGAAGACAACGAGATGATGCGGCCATTCGTCGTGCTCCCGACCGCGATGCACCCGTCCCACCAGCACTGACCAGGCAGGCGCGCGCCGGGTCCGGATCGCCTTCGTGCAGGATCGATCCCTCATGCGAGCTGGTGCTGCCTGCCGGCAGGACATTCGGCGGGCGGACGCCACCCGTGCGGCCCATGTCGGAATCTTGACCATTTGGGCTATCGTGAGCCGACAAACTTGCGTTGCCGTCGAGGCGCGGGAGCGGGCCGCACACCCGATCACGCGTCGCCTGAACTCAGCCCGTTCGCCACGGGTTCAGGTGGTCTGCGCACCATGGAGAGAAGGGGCGCGACCTTGGCCGGACCAGCGGATGACGCGCCGGAGAGCGAACGCCCCCTCAGCGCCACGCTGCTGAACACGGTCGACCTCTCGGTGGCATCCTCGCGCACACCGGATGCGCAGGACATCGTGGCCACCCGCGAACTCGCGACCCGGATCCTGCGCGAGGCCGAAGCCCGGGCCGATGCCATCCTCTCCCAGGCCAGGGTTCAAGCAGAGCGCGAACTCACCTCGGCGCGGGCGGAGGCCTCCCGGCTGATCGAGTCGGTGGCCCAGACCCTGGCGCAGGCCCACCCTGCCACCTCGGTGACGGCTCCGTCCGACGGCAGGATCCACCGCGCAGCCAGCCCGACGCTGCGCACGCACGAGCCGACAATGCCCGGCCAAGCAGCCGGGTCCGACCACGCGACCGACCCCGCTGAATCGCCGGTTTCCGGCCAGACCGACCGGTCGGCGCACCTTGACGGGGAGCCGACTGGCATCCCACGCCCAGTCAACGGGCACCAGCCAGGTCGGCACGCGCGTGCTGGGTCCGACCCCGCTACCGACCTCCAGATCGACCCCGAGTCCGGCACGACTCCTGCGCACGTGCTCGCTGACCAGGGGGCAGAAGCGCTCGCTGACCAGGAGTCCGAGGCCGACGATCCCGGGATCGACACCGCCGATCCAGGTGCCCGGCCTCAGGCGATCGCCGAGGCCGAGTCAGTCGTCGAGCCCCGGGACGTCCCCAGGGCCCCACGTCGCCCGATACTGGCCCGCCGCTTGCGCTCGCCCTCGACGCCCGAGCCCACCCCGCCGTCCCCCGCCTCGCCGTCCTTGGCAGGGTCGTCCGGAGCAGACGACACCCCACCGGCCGGTCGCACTCCCGGCGCCGCCTCGACCCCCGCTGTCGGACCCCGCACGGGGGCCTGGGGCCGGCTCATCTACCGGTTCCGCTGGCTGGTGTTGGCCCTCGGGCTGGCCCTGTTGACCTTCGGCAGCATCTGGGGTCCCGGAGTGGTCACCTTGCTCGGCTCCGGCGGCTTCGACGTGCCCGGTTCGGAGTCCGAGCGCGCCCAGACCCGCATCGTCGAGACCGTCGGTGCCCCGGGCGCCGACGTCATCGCGCTCTACCGGTCCGACGAGTACACCGTGGATGACGCCGCCTTCGCCGACGCCGTCCAGGACGCCGTGGCGGACGTGCCCGACGACCCCCTGGTCCGCCAGATCACCTCCTACTACTCCACCGGCGCCCCGGCCCTGGTATCCAGCGATCGGCACGCCACCTTCGTCGCAGTCCAGTTGCGCGGCACCAGCGACGAGAAGGACGCCTTCTTCCGCGAGCACCTGCATGACGCCCTCGTCATCGATCCGCAGGTGGGTGACTCCTCGTTCGGCGGCCCGTCCGCGCTCGGCGTCCAGATGGCCGATCAGGTGCTGGAGGATCTGGCCCAGGCCGAGATGATCTCCGGCCCGACCCTGGCGATCCTGCTCATCATCCTCTTCGGTGGTCTGGTGGCGGCCGGCCTGCCGCTGCTGAACGGCGCCATCACCGTGGTCACCTCGCTGGTCGTGCTGCGCCTGACCATGCACGTGATGGACCTGTCGGTCTTCGCGGTGAACACGATCACCGTGCTCGGCCTGGGCCTGTCCATCGACTACGCCCTGCTCATCGTCAGCCGCTTCCGCGAGGAGATCAGGGCCGGCCGCGGCACCAGGGAGAGCCTGGCCACCACGATGGCCACCGCCGGACGCGGGGTGGTGGTGTCGGCGGTCATCGTCGCGGTCGCGCTGTCCGGGCTGATGTTCTTCCCCGAGGTCTTCATGCGCTCCACCGCCGTCGGCGGGATCAGTGCGGTGGCGATCGCCGCGCTTAGCGCGCTCACCGTGCTGCCCGCGGTCCTGGCCTGCCTGGGCCCGAAGGTGGACGCACTGCGACTGCCGCTCGGCAGGCGAGCCTCCAGCCGCCGCCGCCACGCCGTCGCCAAAGCCGGCCGCTGGGAACGCTGGGCCCGGATGGTGATGCGCCGCCCGGTGCTCTTCGCCGTGCTGTCCACGCTGCTGCTGGTGGCCATGGCCGTGCCGGCCTTCGAGGTGAAGTTCGGCGGCATGGACGAACGACAGTTACCCGCCTCCGCCGAAGGGCGTCAGGTGGCCGAATCCCTGGCGGCCGACTTCGGCCTGCAGAACGAACCCATCACCGTCGTGGTCGAGGGAGGCGGGGACGCCGCGCTGGCCGACGTCGGCCGTGGCATCGAGGCCCTGCCCGACAGCAGCGACGTGGTCATCGCCGCCCGCCAGGGCGACGTCGCGTTGATCACCCTGGACTACCCGGGCCAGGCGCGCGACGAGGCCGCGATGGACCTGGTCAAGAGCATTCGCGCCCTCCCGGCCCCGGCCGGAACCGAGGTGCTCGTCGGCGGACCCAGCGCGATGCAGGTCGACCTGCTGCAGAGCATGAGCGAGGGCCTGTGGAAGATGGGCCTGTTGGTCGGCCTGGCCACCTTCGTCATCCTGTTCTGGGCCTTCGGTTCGGTGATCGTGCCGCTCAAGGCGATGGTGATGACGGTGCTCACCGTGCTCGCCTCGTTCGGCGTCGTGGTCCTCGTCTTCCAGGAGGGGATCGGCGCCGACCTGCTGGGCTTCACCTCACCCGGCTTCATCGAGATCACCCAGCCCGTGCTCATCGTGGCGATCCTGTTCGGCCTCACCACCGACTATGAGGTCTTCCTGCTCACCCGGGTCCGCGAGCGGATCGACGCCGGCGACGACAACACCACCGCGGTGGCCACCGGCCTGCAGCGCACCGGGCCGATCATCACCAGCGCCGCGTTGCTCTTCCTCGTGGTGATCCTGGCCTACGCCCCCTCCGACATCATCTTCGTCAAGCTCATCGGCGTCGGCATGGCTGTATCGATCATGCTCGACGCGACGGTGGTGCGGGCCGTGCTGGTACCCGCCACGATGCGGCTGCTGGGCCGGTGGAACTGGTGGGCACCCGCCCCGCTGGCCGCCCTGTATCGCCGGTACCGAATGCCGCCGGAGGACTCCATCCCCCCGCTCGACCTGTCCTCGACCACCGCCCCGGTCACGACCGGCCGGCTGCGGTTCACGCCCGCCGTCGAGGGTCCGCAGGCCGCCGACGACACCATCGGGCCAGACGGGCAGCGCGCCGCCGAGTCCGCCGACCTGGCCGGGGTGCGGTGACGCGCATGGCTGCCGCCACCGGATGAACTTGGCATGATCGGGTCATGACCATCCCCGAGCTCGACCCGGTCTCCCAGCGGGTAGTGGGTGCTCTGCTGGAGAAGGAGCGAACCGTCCCGGCCAGCTACCCGCTCTCACTCAACGCCCTGCGCACCGCATGCAATCAGGCTTCGAGCCGCGACCCGGTCACTGACTACGACGACGACACCGTCACCGCGTGCCTGCGGCTGCTCAAAGAGCAGGAACTGGTGCGTTTCGTCTGGGCGGGCAAAGGCTCGCGGGCGATCAAGTACCACCAGACCCTCACCGAGCACCTGGCGCTCGACGACGCCGAGCGGGCGGTGCTGACCGTGCTGCTGCTGCGCGGGGCACAGGCGCCCGGCGAACTCAAGACCCGTACCGACCGGCTGCACTCGTTCGGCGACCGGCAGGACGTCGAGGTCTGCCTGGCCGGCCTGGCCGGGCGCGGGCTGGTGCGCGAACTGGAGAAGATCGGCGGGCAGCACGACCGCCGGTGGTTGCACCTGCTCGGGCCGGTGCCCTCGGTGGAAGTGGCCCAGGCCGCCGCCGAGCCGGGCGTCGACCGGGAGGCGGTGCTGGCCCGCGGCGCCGCCGACCGGGACGCCCGGGTGCGCCAGGCCTGGGACGCCGGGGCCGGCGAGTACGCCGAGCAGTTCGCCGACGAACTCGACTACCTGCCCCTGGAGCGGATGCTGTTGGACGAGGTGGCCGAACTCGTCGGCTCGGCACCGGTGCTGGACGTGGGCTGCGGCCCCGGCCACATCGCCGGCTATCTCGCCGAGGCCGGTGTCGACGTGACCGGCATCGACCTCTCCCCGGCGATGATCGAGCAGGCCACCACCCGCCACCCCGAGGTCACCTTCGAAGTGGGCGACCAGGCCAACCTGTTGCGCCCGCCGCGGGCGCACAGCTGGGGAGCGATCCTCAGCCTCTACTCCACGATCCACCTGGCCGGATCGGAGCTGGCGCCCCTGCTGGCCGGCTTCGCCAGGGTCCTGGACGACGACGGTCGGCTGCTGCTCGCGGTGCGCACCGGTAACTCCGTGGAGCACCGGGATACCTTCGCGGGTCAGAGCGTCGACGTGGACGTGGTCTTCCACGACGCCGAGCAGGTCCTGGAGGCCGTGCAGGCGGCCGGCTTCGTGGACGTGCAGTGGTACCGGCGTGGCCCGGTGGCCGAGGAGACCGACGAGGAACGGCTCTTCGTCACCGCCCGCCGGCCGTAGCCCGTCCGGGCGAGGTCACCGCAGGCCGAGCAACCCCGCGGCCGAACTCCACACGATGGTGCGGTTGGTGTCCTCGTCGAAGCCGCAGGCTTGCACGGTGGCCAGCGGGTCCGGGTCGCCGAGCTCGAAGGGATGATCGGTGCCCATCAGCACGTGCTCGGCGCCGTAGTCGGCCACCAGCCGCTGCAGCATCGTGGTGTCGAAGATCGCCGTGTCGTAGTACAACCGGGCCGCGTAGTCGCTCGGGGGCAGCGGGGTGGTGTGAGCCACCTCCTTGCGTTCCCAGCCCATGTTCATCCGCCCGCGAAGGGCCGGCAGGCAGCCGCCGCCATGGGCCAGGCACAACACCAGGTCGTGCCGGTCCAGCACCCCGCTGCCGATCAGCCGGGCCACCGCGATGCCGGTCTCCATCGGGTAGCCGACGAGCTGGGGAAACCAGAAGTCCTTCAGGCGCGGGCCGTCCGGGACACCCGAGGGATGCAGGAAGATGAACGTGCGCCGCTGGGCCAGCAGCGCCCACAGGTCCTCGTTCACCGGGTCGTCCAGGTCCTTGCCGTTGCCGCGGGTGCCGATGGTGATGCCGGCCATGCCCAGGTCGTCCAGGCACCGGCGCGCCTCCTCGACCACCCCTGGCACGCCCAGCGGCACCGACCCCAGGGCCAGCAACCGGTCGGGGGCGTGATCGCAGAACTGGCGCAGGCCGTCGTTGCCGCGGGAGATCACCTCGGCGGCGAGCCCCTCGTCGGTACAGGTCGAGGCGAACAGGAAGGGCGGCATCGCCACGGCGTGGTGCGAGACCCCCATCGCGTCCATCTCGGCAAGCCGGATCGACGGGTCGTGCTGGGACGGGGCCAGCGGCAGTGGCGCGCCGGGTCCCACGCCGCTGACCTGGGGATCGATCCGGACGACGCCTCGGTCGACGTCGGCCAGGTCGGCCAGGTCGTGGTCGGCCAGCCACTGCAGGACCGGCATCGGCATCGCGTGCGAGTGCACGTCCAGGGCCCTGGTGGGTGTGGGAGCGGGGTCGGCGGAGGTCATGACGTGTGAGGGTATGCCCGGCGGGTGGGCGCGGACCGATGTGCCCGGCTCGGCTCCGCTCAACGGAACCCGTCGCAGGGCCAGCCGCGGGGGCTTGCCCACCGGGAGCCGGACGCGACAGGATCATGCGGTGACTGTGACCTCCGATGTGATCAGCCAGCTCGCCGACGAGCTGTGGACCGCCGACCAGACGGCGGTGCCGATCGCCCCGCTCACCGAGCGGTTCGGCGACCTCGACATCTCCGACGCCTACGCCATCCAGCAGCACAACATCGCTCGCCGGGTGAGTGCGGGCGCGCGGATCTGCGGGCGCAAGATCGGCCTGACCTCCAAGCCGATGCAGCGGCTGCTGGGGGTCAGCGAGCCGGACTACGGCGTCCTGCTGGACACGATGTTCGTCGAGGACGGCGACGAGATCGACCTGGACCAGTTGGTCCAGCCCCGGGTCGAGGCCGAGCTGGCCTTCGTCATGGGGGAGGACCTGGCCGGTCCCGGCATCACCGCGGCCCGTGCGATGAGCGCCATCGCCGGGGTGATGCCGGCCATCGAGATCGTCGACAGCCGGGTCGCGGACTGGAAGATCAAGCTCATCGACACCGTCTCGGACAATGCGAGTTCGGGCCTGCTCGTGGTCGGTGGACGGCCCCGCCCGGTCAACGCCGATTTCGACCTGCGCACCCTCGGGGTGGTGGTCTACAAGAACGGCGAGATGATCGACTCCGGGGCGGGTGCGGCTGCCTTGGGCAACCCGGCCCGGTGTGTGGCCTGGCTGGCGAACACCTATGGCGCCCAGGGCGAGAGCCTCAAGGCCGGCGACATCGTGCTGCCCGGCGCGGTGCACGCCATGCAGCCGGTCGCGCGCGGGGACGTCTTCCGCGCCGAGTTCGCCCACCTCGGCATGGTCACGGTGCCCTTCTCGTCCTGAGCAGGCTTGATGGGCAGCGCACCACAGGAGACCTGAAACACAAAACAGGCTGTGGAGCCGGTTGCTGGAGCTGAACTCCAGTGATCGCCTCTACAGCCTGTCTTGTGTTGGCAGCCTGGGCTAGCCGGCTGAGCCGCGGATCTCGATCGTGCCCATCCCGTCGAGCTCGGCGGAGTAGGAGCCGCCCGGGGTCACCGGGAAGGGCGCGGTGAGTCCGCCGGAGAAGACGATCATCCCGGCCTCGAGCTTGCGGCCACGTTGCACCAGCCGGTTCGCCAGCCAGGCCACCGCAGCGGCGGGGTGACCCATCGTCGCGGCACCGGCCGCGGTGGCGGCCACCTCACCGTCCACCCGGAAGACGGCGCCGACCAGGCCGAGGTCGACGTTCTTCGGGCTGACCATCTTGGGGCCGATGTAGAAGCCAGCGGCGCTGGCGTTGTCGGCGGCCACGTCGGGCAGGGTGAACCGGAAGTCGGCGTAGCGGGAGTCGAGTACGTCGATCGCCGCGAAGACCGCTTCGGTGGAGGCCAGCACCGAGGCGACATTGGCCGGGGTGGTGATGTCCTTGCCCAGCAGGAAGCCGATCTCCGGCTCCACCCGGGGGTGGATGAACCGGGACAGGTCCACCGGCTCGTCGTGTTCGAGGATCATGCTCGAGGTGACCCACCCGTACAGCGGATCGTCGACGTTCATCACCTTCTGCTTGACCCGGCTGGTCAGGCCCAGCTTGGCCCCGACCACGCTGTCCCCGGAGTCCAGCTTGGCCTGCACGTTCAGCCACTGGGCGTCGTAGGCGGTGGCCAGATCGATGTCGGGGTTGTCGTCGCTGAAGGGTTTGAGCTCGGTGCGAGTGCTCTCCGCCTCGCGCAGGGTCTGGGCAATCTGTGCCGCGTCCACGGGGTCTCCTTCGGTTGCTCATTGTCTATCGGGCCGTGCCACCCCTCAGGGGCGTCGGGGCCCGATAGGCCTGCCACCACTATGTCATTACAAAGCGCGCTCGTCGTGTCAGGGTGTGGCATCGCGCTTGCATCCTGTCGTGCCCATCCTGTCGTGTCGGGGCGTGAGCGGGCAGCCTGGTGTCCACCGGGTCTCATTGAGCGGCACGCTAGGCCCGGCACCGAGGTTAGAGTTTGTCGGCCCTGGCCTCGGCGACCCGTCCTTGTCGGCTGGGTCAGGGTGCTGAGTCGCGGCCGGCTGCCGGATTGACGCCCGCTTGATCACGAATGCCCGCTTAATCCCCCAGGTCGTGACGCTCCGGTCACGAAACTGTCAAGGACTAGTAAAGGGGTGAACGCCCTTTACGCCCAATTCGACTGTGATTATCACCGGATTGTTACGCCATCCGGGTGGAACTGTGACCTGGGTCTTAGCCATCGCTCAGGCGCTGTGCTGTCATGGCCGATGGCCCGACCGGGTTTGCGATGACATGGGTTCGCGCGCGAGGTCGGTGGCCCGGCGCTGAGGGCGCCAACACAGACGCAGATGAAAGCTCGGCAACGAGGGGATATCCACGCATGAGTGCGCAACGACGAGTGGGCTGGCGCGCAGTGCTGGTCGCTGTCGCGTGGGCGGTTTTCGCCGCCTGCCTGCCCGGCTCGGCCAGTGCGGCCGAGGTCCAGGGTCTGTCCAGCGGTCAGAGCCTGAGCGCCACCAGCCACCTGAGGTCGCCCAACGGTCTCTACACCGCCCAACTCAACGACGGGAACCTCGTCGTCTGGCGTTCCGGCTTCGGCACCCAGTGGCGCTCGGGCACCGCGCCGGTGGACCCGGGGCTGAAACTGCAGTTGCGTACCGACGGCAATCTCATGCTCATCACGGGCAGCGGCAAGGTGCGATGGGCGTCCAAGGTCACCGGCTTCACCCCGTCGGGGGTGCGACTGGGCAATGACGGCAATCTCGCGGTGCTGCGCTCGGACGGCACGGTCGCCTGGAGCACCAAGACCTCCACGCCGCAGGACTCGACCGACGTCCTGCCCTCGGGTGCCGCCGTGGTGTCCGCCTCCGGTGCGGCGCGGGCCACGATGCAGCAGGACGGCAACCTCGTCGTCTACAAGGACGGCCAGGCGATCTGGGAAAGCGGTACCGGCGGCAACGGCGGTGCCCGGATGGTGGTCACCCCGGGCCTGGGCGTGGCGATCGTCTCGCTCGGCAACCGGGTGTTGTGGGCGGCCGGCACCTCGACCGACGACAACTCCCGGATGGCGATCGGCGACGACGGCAACTTCGTCGTGTACAACCCCGCCGGAGAGCCGGTGTGGGGCACCATCGGGCCGCGCCCGGGCACTCCCGGAGTCCAGCTGGACTGCTCCAAGGTGACCGGGCCGGTGCCGGTCGAACACACCACCGTGGTGTACGGCATCCGGGTGCACCAGTGCGTCGCCGACCGGGTCAAGCGGATGATGGACGACGCCTACGCGGCCGGGGCGCCGCTGAGCGGCACCGGGTGGCGGGACTACAACCGCCAGGTCGAACTGCGGATCCAGAACTGTGGCGGCAACACCTACTACAACGTCTACCAGAAGCCGTCCAGCCAGTGCTCGCCGCCGACCGCGATCCCTGGCCGCTCCATGCACGAGCGAGGCCTGGCCATCGACTTCCGGACCGGATCGCGGGCGATCTACGGCTCCGACGTGCAGTTCGCCTGGCTGAAGGCGAACGCGGCGAAGTACGGCTTTTACAACCTGCCCTCGGAGACTTGGCACTGGAGCACGAACGGTTCCTAGTCTCTGAGGCGGCGGTGGCGGCGCCCGGTGCCCACCGGGCCCGGGCGCCCACCGCTCAGCTGGTGAGTTTGTAGTCCTCCAGCAGCCGGCGTCCGATGATCATCCGCTGGATGTCGGCGGTGCCCTCACCGATCAGCAGCATCGGGGCCTCGCGGTAGAGCCGCTCGATCTCGTACTCCTTGGAGTACCCGTAGCCGCCGTGGATCCGGAACGAGTCCTCCACCACCCGCGCGCAGTTCTCACTCGCCAGGTATTTGGCCATTCCGGCCTCGAGGTCGTTGCGCTGCCCGGCGTCCTTGAGTCGGGCCGCCTTGACCATCATCTGGTGGCTGGCCTCGACCATCACCGCCATGTCGGCGAGCCGGAAGAGCACCGCCTGGTGGTCCGCGATCCGCTTGCCGAAGGTCTCGCGCTGCTGGGCGTACCGGGCGCCCAACTCGAAGGCCCGCAGGCTCACTCCGCAGGCCCGGGCCGCCACGTTCACCCGGCCCACCTCGACCCCGTCCATCATGTGGTAGAAGCCCTTGCCCGGCTCTCCGCCCAGCAGTTGGTCGGTGCTGGTGCGGTGCCCGTTGAGGATCAGCTCGGTGGTGTCGACCCCCTTGTAGCCCATCTTCTCGATCTTGCCGGGCACCTGCACCCCCTGTGCGGTCTCCCCGAAGCCCGGCTCCTTCTCGATGAGGAAGGTGGACATGTTGCGGTACACCGAGTCGGCTCCGGTGTCGGTCTTGACCAGGACCGCGACGAGGTTGGCCGAGCCGCCGTTGGTGAGCCACATCTTCTGGCCGGTGATCGTCCAGTCATCGGAATCGCCCTCGCGCACGGCCTTGGACTTGATCGCGCTGACGTCCGAGCCGCATCCCGGCTCGGACATCGAGAAGGCACCACGGATCTCGCCGGTGGCCATCTTGGGCAGGTACCTCTGCTTCTGCTCCGGGGTGCCGTGCTGCAGGATCATGTACGCCACGATGAAGTGGGTGTTGATGATGCCCGAGACGCTCATCCAGCCGCGGGCGATCTCCTCCACGCACAGTGCGTAGGTGAGCAACGACTCTCCGAGGCCGCCGTACTCATCGGGGATCATCAGGCCGAAGACCCCCATCTCCTTCATGCCCTCGACGATCGCCTCGGGGTAGGTGTCGGAGTGCTCGAGCTCCTGGGCCACCGGGATGATCTGCTCGTCGACGAACTCGCGCACCAGCGCCAGGAGTTCTTGCTGGTCCTCGGTCAGTCCTTCGGTCTGCTGCAAGCGGCCCATCGTCTGCGGTGCTCCCTGTCTCGTCGATACCGGTCCACCTCGACCGGCGCCCGTCGAGTATCGCGCCGTCGACGGGGATCATTCCCGCCAAGCCTGCCCCAACCTCCTGTGAACCGGCACACGTTCTGCCACTGTGGCGCAGCAGAGGTGACCTGGCCCACCTCCGGGAGGCGCCCGTCCGCCGGGGTGGGAGAATTACCACCATGTCGTCTGATCTGTCCCGCCAGACCTCCGCGTTGCTGCCGTCCGCACCCCCCGGCCGACCGATCGCCACGTACCGTACGTACGCCGAAGCACAGGCTGCGGTGGACTTCCTCTCGGACGAGAAGTTCGCGGTGCGCAACGTGTCCATCGTCGGGACCGATCTGAAGATGGTCGAGCGGGTGCTTGGCCGGATGACCTACCCTCGGGCCGCTCTGGGCGGGGTCCTGTCCGGAGCCTATTTCGGGGGCTTCGTCGGTCTGTTGCTGGCGCTCTTCGACAGTGGTGCGGGCCTGAGCGTGGTCTTCCCGGCGGTGCTCATCGGCTCGGCCTTCGGGGTCATCTTCGGGGTCATCTCGTATGCGGCGACCGGCGGCCGGCGAGACTTCACCTCCACCAGCCAGATCGTGGCGGCCCAGTACGCGGTGTGGTGTGCCGACGAGGTGGCCGCCGAGGCGATCTCCGTGCTGGGGCGGATGCCCGGCAGCGGCGTCGGCGCCCAGGCCCCCCGGCCCGAGCCCGAGGCCTACCAGCCCGGTCAGCCGGTCACCGGGCCGACCTACTCGGAGATGCTCGCCAAGCAGAAGGCCGAGCGGGAGGCTGCCGAACGCGCGGGCCAGTCGCAGCCGGGGGAGTAGCCAGTCGCAGTCGGGGGAGTGGCCGGGCTCAGTCGGGGCCATCGGCGGGAAGGCCGCACCACGGATCCTCCCGATGCCACACCTTCGGCAGGTGCAGGCTCACGGCATCCCGCTCGGCCAGGCCGGTCAAGACTCCCATCGTGTGATCAAGATCGTCGCCCAGGAAGGGCAGCGCTCGCGGTGGCCGGTCCAGCGGGCGGAAGAAGTCGTCCCAGTGGATCAGCACCACCCGGCGCGCTCCCACCTGCCGCACCGTGTGGTCCCAGTAGCGGCGCAGGTATCTCGCCGGCTGGAGCCCGAGCTGGCCCACCCCGAGGTAGACCACGTCCGCGTGGTGACCCGTCAGGGCGCCGTCCACCCAGCCCGCGCTGCCCACCACGAGCACCGTCCGGCCGGACGGGGAGTGTCTCAGGTGCACACCCCAGGCCTGCCCGCATCGATAGGCCCGCACCCGGGCCGGTGGTCGCAGCGGTTCGACGATCTCGCCCGGGTAGCGATCCGGCGGGCAGTGCCGTCCGGGGATGAGGGTCAGCCGATAGGCCCCGTAGGTCATCGGCTCGTCGGGCTGACCGACCCGGATCTGCCGTTCCGGCAGGGCGTGTCCCCGGGCCAGGCTGGCTGCCGAGACGCCGCCGATCATCACCGCACCGGTGAGCTCGGCCACGGTTGCGGTGTCGAGGGCGTGGTCGTAGTGGGTGTGCACCGCGGTGATCGCCTCGAGTCGGCGCACGCCCGCGCGCGTCAAGCACCGTTCGATCCGGGTGACGTCGGGGGCCAGGCGTCCGGCCAGCACCCGGGCCAGACCGGGACGGGAGAAGAATCCGTCGGTCATCACCGCCGACCTCCCGTCGTCGATGAGCAGGGTGGACACCCCGAGGAAGGTGATCGACGGGCCGCCGGCGCCGGCCGATGGGACGTCGAATCGCTCCGCGTAGCGCCGCAGATCGGGTCGCCCCGCGCGCAATCTCATGACCGGGAGGGTACGTGGGTGACACCCAGCCTGACCACGTTTTCTGAGCAACAGATCAAGAAATCTTGTGCGATCGCTTTAGTTTTCTCTATGCTGCTGGAATGAGGCCTCACATGCCACGTCCGTGGGGGCATGCCCGGAGCATCCGCCGCGCCAGGCGGGCCGATCGTGCACCGCGCCAGTCTCGGCGTCGCTGCGCCGCACTCCTGGCCGTCGCAATCCTGGCGGCCCTGACCCCGTTGAGCGTGACCGCGTCCCCGGCCGGCGCCACGACGGCTGCCGCGGAGGACTTGCGGTTCACCCCGGCGGCCTTCACCTCCACCGGGCAGTTCGGTGCGGCATCGCTGGACGCGCACGGCACTGCGGTCGCCGACCTGGACGGCGACGGACATCTGGACGTGGCCTTGATCGCGCCCTGGATGGGCCTGTCGGCGGTCGTGATGTACGGCACCGGAACCGGCCGGTTCGACGAGGTGCGCACCCACCGGGTGGGTGCGGTGAACAACAATGTGGTGGCCGCCGAGGTGACCGGTGATGACCGCGTCGATCTGATCGTGACGACCGCGGGCAGTGTGCTCGTGCTGCGCAACGAGGGTTCCCGCCACTTCGTGCTGACCCATCGATACCTGCTCTGGCAGAACCCATTTCAAGGGTCCAGCATTGCCGGGGACTTCGACTCCGACGGTGACACGGATCTGGCCGTCAAGGCCGTGAACGGCATCCGGATGCTCGTGGGCGACGGGCGGGGCGAGTTCACCGTCGGGCCGCTCACCACCATCCCGGGCGCCGCGCCGGGTGAGATCGCGATGATCGACCGCGCCGACCTCGACGGTGACGGAATCGCCGACCTGGTCGCCGGTCTCGCAGTGACCCAACGGGTGGTTGCCCTGCGCGGCACCGGCGAGGGCGCCTTCACCGTCGCCTCCACCGCGAGGGTCCCGTTCCTGCCCACCACGGTCAAGGCCGCAGACCTGGACGGCAACGGCACCGACGACCTGGTCGTGCTCCCCGAGGCGGCGCCTTCGCGCCGCTCGGCGGCCGTCCTGCTCACCGACGGGGCCGGCCGCCTCGGTGAACCGGTCTACTACAGTGGTGGTTTCGCCAACCCCAATGGCACCCTTGCCGATTTCGACGGTGACGGCCGGATGGATGTGGCGTCGGTGAACACCTTCACCGGCGACGTGGTCTTCCTGGCCGGTAACGGGGACGGCACCCTGCGTCCGGCGGGCCGTTCGGCCACCGAGGTGAACGCCCAGACCCCCGTTGCCGGGGACTTCACCGAGGACGGCCGCATCGATCTGGCGGTTCCCTCGGCCTGTCCGGGGTTGTTCGGCAGCGCCCGGGTATGCCTGGCGATGCTGGTCAACGATGGCGCCTGACAGTGGCGCCTGACACCGTCCGGGGGGCCCGAGGCTGGGCTGTCATGCTGCGGGTATGAGTCAGCGCCCGACCACGCTCACCGCCAAGGGAAGTCGCCGCCGAGAGCAGTTGCTCGAGGCGACCCTCGAGGTCATCGCCGAACGGGGCTATGCCGGGGCCAGCCAGCGTCACATCGCCCACCGGGCAGGGGTTTCGGCCGCCAGCACGCACTACTTCTTCTCCTCGATGGAAGAACTCGCCCGCGAGGCCGCGGCCCTGCTGCTACAGCGTCGGGTGAGCGCCTACGAGGACCTGTTCGCGGCCCTGGCCGACGAGGGCTGCTCGCCGGCGGAGTGGATCGGGCGGGTGGCCGCGATGCTGGACGGGGTGAGCGTGCCCTTGCGGGTCGCCCAGTTCGAGATCTACCTGAACGCGACCCGTCACGAGGACCTGGCGGTCTCGGTTCGCGAGTGTGTCGACCGATTGAGAGCGTTGACGGTGACCGGGCTGCGTGGCTGCGGGGTCGTTGACCCGCAGGCGTGGGCGGGCCCGGTGCTTGCTCTGGGCGACGGCCTGGCCCTGCAACGGCTGGCCGGTCCGGTCCCCGAGGGTGAACTGGAGCGGGCGTTGCAGGCGGTGATCCTGGTGGCCCGGATGGGCCCGGCCGAGCGTGCCCGAGCGGAGGTCGCTGTACAGTCCACGCCGGGTCCGGGCTGAGCCACGCGGGGCCGGCAGAGGCAGGATGCGACGTACCGGACGTGGCGCATAGGCTGCGGCGCGTGACGACCTCATCCACAGCCACGTCCAGCCCATCGGTCCGACTCGGCTACCAGATCCCGAACTTCAGCTACCCGGCAGGCCCCGCGGCGATCGTCCCGTCGGTGATCGCCCAGGCCCGCGAGGCCGAGCAGGCCGGTGCCGATGCCATTTTCGTGATGGACCACTTCTACCAGCTTCCCGGGTTGGGCACTCCCGACCAGCCGATGCTCGAGTGCTACACCCTGCTCGGCGCGTTGGCCACGGCCACCGAACGGGTCCAGCTGTCATCCCTGGTCACGGGGAACACGTACCGCAATCCGACGCTGCTGGCCAAGGCGGTGACCACGCTCGACCTGGTCAGCGGGGGACGGGCGATGCTCGGCATCGGCGCCGGCTGGTTCGAACTCGAGCATCACCAGCTCGGTTTCGAGTTCGGCACGTTCACCGAGCGTTTCGCCAAGCTCGAGGAGTCGCTGTCCATCATCGAGCCGATGCTGCGCGGTGAGCGCCCCACCCATGACGGGCGCTACTACCGCACCGAGCAGGCGATGAACGAGCCACGGATCCGCGACGACCTGCCGATCCTGATCGGCGGCTCGGGGGAGAAGAAGACCTTCAAGTACGCAGCCCGCCACGCCGCGCACCTCAACCTCATCTGCGACGACACGGCGATCCCCGCCAAGCTCGAGGCTCTGGCGGCCCGGTGCGAGGAGGCCGGGCGAGACCGCGCCACCCTGGACACCAGCTTCCTCGGCTTCGTCATCATGGCCGAGTCCGGAGACGACGCCCGCCGGATGTACCACGAGTTCGCGCTGTCTCGTGGCGTCGACCTGGACTCCCTGGACTCCACGGCCCGGGCCGCCTTCGGCGCCCGGCACTTCGTCGGCTCCCCGCAGGAGGTCGCCGAGCAGGTGCAGCGCCGGGTACTCGACCCGGGCGTCGACGGCTTCATCTTCAACCTCATCGTCAACGGTCACGAACCCGGCGTGGTGGCGATGGCAGTCGAGGCGCTGCGCCCACTCGTGAAGTGATCCCTGGGCGCTGACGACCGCCGGTCGTCAGCGCCACAGGTCGCGGGCGGAATCCCGATGGGCCCGGTAGCGCTGGAAACCGTCCTCGTACATCTCCACCACCGCCGGGTCCGGGTCGATGGTCGTCTCCGGACGCGCCCATTCCGGTACGTCGTACTCGATCCCGACGGTGTCCAGGGCCGCGACCACCGCGCCCTTGGCGCCCACCTGAGGGCTGCGGGCCACCAGCAGCGGACGGTTCAGGACCGAGGCGAAGATCCGCAGCCAGGCCCGACTACGGGCCCCACCGCCACATACCACGAGCCGGCCGGTCAAACCCGCGGCATCGAAGCAGTCGCGGGCGGCGTAGGCCAGGCCCTCGCAGGTGGCGCGGATCAGGTCCTCCTGGGTGGTGGTCAGCCGCACCCCGGTGTACTGGCCGGTGGCGCGGGAGTCCACGAACGGGGCGCGCTCGCCCGACGGCGCGAAGTACGGCAGCACCTCCACCCCGCCCGCGCCGGGGGCGCTGGTGGCCAGGGCCTGCTCCAGCTCGGAGTGCTTGCGGCCCAGCGTCTTCAGGATCCAGTCCAGGCTGGCGCTGCCCACCATCGAGGGCATCGCCCGCAGCCAACGTCCGGGGGTGGGGGTCGACAGGTGCCAGCCCGACGGTTCACCGTCGACGTCGAGTGAGTCCACCAGCACCTGGCAGGCCAGCGTGGTGCCCACGATCAGCAGACCGTCGCCGAGTTCGCGCACCCCGCCGCCGATCGCGCAGGCCGCCATGTCGAAGGGCCCGCTGACCACCGCAGTGGCCGGGGCCAGGCCCAGGGAGGCCGAGCCGGCCAGGTTCACCGGCGCGGACGGCAGCGGTGTCTCCACCGGGGCGAGCAGGCCCTTGCGGTGGCTCAGTCCGGTGAGTTCGAGGGCCTCATCGCTGTAGCCGTCGCCGGTGGCGTTGCCGAAGGGCAGCGAGGCGTCGGAGGCGTCGGTGGCCCGTTCCCCGGTGAAGGCCGAGAAGATCATGTCCTTGCAGTAGGCGGCCGTCGCGGACCGGTCCAGGGTCTGCGGCTCGTGAGTGTCCAGCCACGCCAGAATCGGTGCCATGCAGCCGGGGAAGAGCGCATTGCCGTTGATCCGGAAGATCTTGTCGAGTACCCCTGATTGCTGCCAGTCGGTGAGGATCTCGTGCCCGCGTCCGTCCATCCAGGAGATCGCCTGGCGAGTGGGTGAGCCCTTGTCGTCCAGCAGCCAGCAGCCGTCGCCCTGGGCGGTGATCCCCACCACCTCGGGGGCGTCGCCCCCCGCCTCGGTGCGCACCGCGGCGACCACCTCCATCACCATGTCGAGCACCTCGCCGGCGTCCTGTTCGACGTGGCCGGGAGCCGGGTGGCTCAGGTCGACTGGGCGGCTGGCGACCGCGACGAGATCGCCAAGATCGTCGAACAGGGCGGCCTTGGCCACCGAGGTGCCGATATCGATGCCGAGGTAACTTGTGCCGAAACCTGAACGGGGGTCGGACATCTGGCTCTCCTGTCACTGCGCTGACTGCAGGTGGGTGGATAGCTGGGGGTGTTGGCTAGGATTCGGGCGGTGGCTGAGGGCGGAACAGGTGACCCGCGCGGCCGAGGGCTCGGCGAGCCCGGTCAGGGCTGGTGAACCCCCCACAGGTCGAGGGCGGTGGCCAGTTCGGGATGCTCGGCGGCGGCGTCACGCACATCGCGGCCGGCGACCGCCGCCTCGGCCGCCGCCCGCATCGCGCGCACCCCCGCGGACGCCCCGTCCGGGTGTCCCTGCACGGCGCCGCCCGCGGCAAGCATGATGTCGGGGCCGAGCTCACGCACGAAGGTGCCCACCATCCCGGGGTGCACGCCTCCGCCCATGATCGGCATCGCCGGCTTGAGGTGCGGCCTGGCCGCCGAAAGGCTCAACGCCGTGACGATGTACTGATGGTGAGCCATCGGGTACCCGCCGTAGGGGGTGTTGAGCATCACCAGATCTGCCCCGGCCAGCCGGGGCAGCAGGCCCAGAGCGACGGTGGACGACATGCCGCTGCGGGGACCCTCATAGAACATCCCGGCCGAGGCGTAGTGTCCCAGGATCGGCACGCCCACGGTTTCGGCGAGTGCCTGCAGCATCCCGTAGCCGACCGAGGCGAAGGAGACCATCACCGCCCGGGCACCGGCATCGACGGCCGCCCGGGCGTTGTCCAGCAGGTGATCAGGGCGGGTGGTGATGTTCGGGATGTAAATCGTCTCGGTGCCCGTCACCTGTGCCGCCGCGGTTGCCGCCTTGGTGAACTCGCGCACCCGCTCGGTCACCGGGGAGTACGACGGGGAACCGAGCAGCTCGTCGTCCTTGATGAAATCGACTCCACCGAGAGCGGTTTCGTAGAAGATGGCGGCGGCATCGCTCGGTGCCAGCCCAGTGCACGGCTTGATCATGTTGAGTAGCAGTGGGCGCTCGCGAACCCCGCTGAGCTCGCGCAGGCCGTCGATCCCGAACTGGGGCCCGGGGAACTGGGCCAGGTAGGAGTCCGGCAGTTCCAGGTCGACCAGCTTGGCCTGCACCGACGTGGACGCGTCGTTTCCCAGCAGGGTGGTCAGAAGCTGAGGGAACTCGGCACCGAAATTGATGGTGGGCAGGGCGATCTGGATGAGGTAGCTGCGGGTCGGGCCATCCTCCTGCGATGACAGGTCGACCGGCGGCAGCGCCAGCACCTTGACCATCTTGCCCCGGTGCCGGGCGCGCATCTCGTCGGTCACCCCGGGAACCTCCACCCAGGTGCCCAGGGTCTGGCCGACCGCGAAACCGACTGCTTTGTCGAGGATATCGATCGCCGGGTCCAACTCGAGGTAGTAGCTGGCCAGCACGTAGTCCTGCTGGCGGACATCTTCGATCGTGGTGAAAACGTCGCTGACGGAGGACATGTCAACTCCCAATGGGTGCGTGGGGACGGTCTGCGGCCTCGGCGATGACATCGCCGACCGCGCGAGGATGGTGAGCGAAGCGACCCAGGAACACTCCGTCCACTGCGGTTCCGAGTTCGGTGAGCAGGCCGGGCCCGGCGCTGCCGCCGTAGACGATCGCCACGTCCAGGCCTTGGCTCGCTGCGTCCGCCAGGCCGTCTCGGATGGCGTGGCACACCTGCACGATGTACTCGGTCGGTGCCGGCCTGGGGGCCCCGATCGCCCAGTGCGGTTCGTAGGCCAGCACCAACCGTCCCTGATCGGTGGCGCCGGCCACGGCCGCCCCCACCTGCTCGAGACAGTCCACGGCGGCCCGGTCCGGTGTGGCCTGCTCCGCCTCGCCGATGCACAGCCAGGGGATCAGCCCGTTGCGCAGGGCGGCTCGGGTCTTGGCCGCCACCACCTCGGGCGTCTCGCCGAACATCCGGCGCCGCTCGGCGTGGCCGACCTCGACGTGCCGGCAGCCGATCTCGGCCAGCACCGAGCCGGATACCTCGCCGGTGTAGGCACCCGAGTCGTGCGCGGCCAGGTCCTGGGCGCCGACCTCGATCCGGCTGGGCTGCAAGGCTTCACGCGCACCCGGCAGGGACGGGAACTGGGGCATCACCACGAGCTGGGTGGCACCCGAGCTCACCGAGGCCGAGCCCAGGGCCAGGTCACCCAACTCGCGGCAGTAGTCCAGCGTCTGTTCATGGGAGAAGTACATTTTCAGGCTGACACCGATGATCGCGTTCATGGCTCCTCCTCGCGCCTGGGTGTTGCCGTCGGATGGGTTGGATTCAGCCGCAGCTCTTCTCGTACTCCTCGATCTCGGCGACATTCGCCTGGGAGTGCGAAGCCGGGTCGAAGGTGTAGCCGAGCCACTCCTTGGCCAGTCGGCGGGCCAGTTGCAGGCCGATCACCCGTTGACCCATTGTGAGGATCTGGCAGTCGTTGGACAGGATCGAGCGCTCCACGCTGAACGAGTCGTGGGCGACGGTGGCTCGCACCCCGGAGACCTTGTTGGCCGAGATCGCCACGCCGATGCCGGTGCCGCACAACAGGATGGCCCGGTCGGCCTCCCCATTGGCGATCCGCATCGCCGCCTCGATGGCCACGTTGGGATAGGTCCGGGCGCCGAGGTCGTCCCCGGGAACCCCGAGGTCCTCGACGCTGGCGACCCGCGGGTCCTGCTGCAGGTCCGCCAGGATGGCGTCCTTGTAGTCGAAACCCGCACTGTCGCTTCCGATGAGCATGCGGAACTGAGTCATGACTGGTCCTTTCGATGAGGTTCTGGTCGATGAGGTTCTGGTCAACGAGGTTCTGGTCGTTGGGGTTCTGGGCCGTCGTCGGCGTTGTCCACCGCGGTGAGCAGACTGGCGACCTCGACTCGCACGCCCGCGTCGCGGAGTTCGTCCAGCACCCGCTGGCTGGCGCCGGAGTCGACGATCACCGTGTCGAAGGCACTCAGGGGGCACATCTGGTAGAGGGCGTTGCGGCCCAGTTTCGAGTTGTCCACCAGCAGTATCCGCCGGGTGGCCACGCGCATCATGGCCCGCTTGACCGCGACGATCCGCTCCTCCTGGTGGAAGGCGTACTGGGTGGACACCGCCGAGGTGGACAGGAAACACACGTCCGCGCGGATGCCTTCGATCTGCTCGATGCACCGCAGCCCGACGAACGAGTCGTGCATGTGGTCGTAGTCTCCGCCCAGGCCCAGCAGGTGCACCCCGGAGTCGGCCAGCTCGCTGAGTTGCTTCATCGCGGTCAGGCAGGTGGTGGCCACGTGCAGGGGCGCCAGCTCACCCAGGCTCGGCACCATCGGCAGCACCGTGCTGGAGTCGTCCAGCAGGACGATCGAACCGGGCTCGACATGGGTGAGCGCCTGCCGGGCCAAGGCCTGCTTGGCCGCCGAGTTGGCGGACATCCGAAAGGACATCCGCGACTCGAAGACCGCCGACGGCTGGGCGGTCACGCCGCCGTGGAACTTGCGCACCGCCCCACGGCGTTCCAGCTCGTCCAGGTCGCGGTGCACGGTCATGATCGAGACCCCGAAGGCGGTCGCGAGCTCCTGCGCGGAGCAACTGCCGCGCTCGGTCACCATGTCCAGGATCCGGCGCTGCCGTTCGAGCGTCTTGCGGGTGCGCGGCCGGGCCCCCGCCCCATCAGCTGCGGACATCAGCCGATCCGCACCCGAGGATCGCTCACCGCGGTACGCAGCTGCGACGCCTCGTGCTCGTCCGGCACCTGCTGGGCAGCCAACTCCGCCGCCACGCGCTGGCGATAGTGCTCGACCTGGTGCGCCTTCTCCGCCTCGTCCCAGCCCAGCGGCCCGGCGATCAGATCGGCCACCTCGGTGGCTGCCGCCACCCCCCGATCCGGCGTCTCGATGGCGATATGCGTTCTGCGGGTGAGGACGTCGTCGATGTGCAGGGCACCCTCGTGAGTCACCGCGTACACCGCCTCGGCCCGCAGGTACTTCGGTGCCCCGGCGATCGGCTCGGCCAGGTCGGGCTGGTCGGCGATGAGTTGCTCCAGTTCGCCCACCAGGGCGCCGTAGCGCCGGGTGAGGTGCTCGATGCGGGCGGCGTCGAAGCCGTAGGTGGAGGCCTCGCGGGCCAGCCTGGCCTTGGCCTGCTCCAGGCCGACGGCGCCGAGCAACCGGACGTGCTCGGTGCTGGACGGGTCGACCGCGCCGTCGAGGTCCTGCGTCGCGGCGTCCACCACGTCCTGGGCCATCACCCGGTAGGTGGTGTACTTGCCGCCCGCCACGGAGGTCAGCCCCGGCGGGGAGGTCTCCACCGCATGCTCGCGGCTGAGCGCCGAGGTGGCGCCCTCCTTGCCCTTGACCAGCGGGCGCAGCCCGGCGAAGACCCCGTCCACATCGTCCACGGTCAGCGGAGTGACCAGGATCGTGTTGAGGTTGCGCAGCAGGTAGTCCACGTCCTTGCGGGTGGCGGCCGGGTGGTCGAGCTGTTCGTCATAGGCGGTGTCCGTGGTGCCCACCAGCCAATGCCCGAACCACTCCCGCACGAAGAGCACGCTGTCCTCGGCGCGGATGAACATCGATACCGTGGAGTCGATCTTGTCCCGCGGGATCATCAGGTGCACGCCCTTGCTGGCCTTGACCTCGAAGCTGGGGTTGCCACCCGGGGCCATCGCCCGGATCGCATCCGTCCATACCCCGGTGGCATTGATCACCGCGCGAGCGCGCACCTCGAACTCTTCCCCGGTGAGGGTGTCCCGCAGCCGGGCGCCGGTGACCCGGCCGTCGTTCATCGTCAGGTCGGCCACCTCGACGGCATTGGCGACCACTGCCCCGTGACTGGCCGCCGTGCGGACCAGCTCCATCGTGTGACGGGCGTCGTCGACCTGCGCGTCATAGAAGGTCAGGGCGCCGACGAGGGCGTCCTTCTTCATGCCGGGAGCCAGGGCACCGACCGCGGACCGGCTCAGGTGACGGTGCCGCGGTACCGCGCCGGCTCCGCCGAGGGTGTCGTACAGGGCCAGGCCCGCGCCCATGTAGGCGCGCTCCCAGACCCGGTGGTGCAGCGGGTAGACGAACCGGATCGGGCGCACCAGATGCGGGCACAGGCGCTGCAGCATGAGGCCGCGCTCCTTCAGGGCTTCGCGCACCAGCCCGAAGTTGAACTGCTCCAGGTACCGCAGGCCGCCGTGGAAGAGCTTTCCCGAACGGGACGAGGTGCCCGCGGCCCAGTCTCGTCGTTCCACCAGGGCCACCTTCAGCCCGCGGGTGGCGGCGTCCAGGGCTGCCCCGGCGCCGGTCACTCCGCCGCCGATGACGAGGACGTCGACCTCCGCGTCGCGCAACTGGTCGATCGCCGTGGCTCGGGTGCTGGGGTTGAGCGCCGCGTTGGGCATCTGGCTGTCCTTTCCGTGGAGGTGTGAGTCCGGCGGTGGGGTGGTCGGTGGGGGCTTCGGGACGGGCCGTGCCATCAGCCAAGCCCGGGATCCGGTGGGCAGGGGATCAGGCAACTCTGCCTGTTTTGCTGCCCGAATGGGGTGGTATGGAACAGGGCCCGCCCGGAGCCCGGACGCATCCGGGCGGGCCCTTGCCTTCACCCCCTCAGACTCACTCGGTGTAGACGAAGTTGTTCACCTGGTCGGCGTTGTCCTTGGTGATGAGGATGCAATCGATCGACTGCTTCTCCTCGGCCACCCCGGTCTCGCCGGTGCGGATGTAGGAGTCGGCCTGCTCGACGGCCATCTGGGTGCCCTGCACGATGGGCTGCAGGGAGGTGGCCACCATCTCCTCGGCCTTGACCGCGTTCACCGCGTCCTGGTTGCCGTCGAAGCCGAGCACCTTGACCTGCTGCAGCTTGCCGGCGTCCTTGAGGGCCTGGATGGCGCCCAGGGCCATCTCGTCGTTACCCGCGATCACACCGGTGATGTCCGGGTGCGCGGCGAGCATGGTCTCCATCTTCTGCTTGCCCTCGGCGCGGTCCCAGTTCGCGGTCTCCTTCTGCACCGAGACCAGGTCGGGGTACTGGTCGATGACGCCGTGGTACGCCTGGGAGCGGATGTCGGCGTTGTTGTCGGTCGGGTTGCCGAAGAGCTCGACGTAGCTGCCGGCCTCGCCCATCGCCGTCACCCAGGCCTGCGCGCCGAGCGTGGCGCCCTGGGCGTTGTTGGAGATGATCTGCGACTTGGCGATGCCCTGCTCGGCGATCTCGGCGTTGACCAGGAACACCGGGATGCCGGCGTCGGTCGCCTTCTGGACCGCGCCCACGGACTCGTCGGCCCCGGCCGGGTCGAGGATGATCGCCACGACGTCCTTGGAGATGGCGCCGTCGATGAACTGGTTCTGCTTGTCGGCGTCGTTGAGGTGCGCGTCGACCGTGGTCTCGTAGCCGAGTTCCTGCGCCTTGGCCTGCGCCGTGTCGACCTCGGCCTTCCAGTACGGGTTGGACGGGTCGACGGTGATGATGGCGATGGTGCCGCCGGCCTCGCCGTCGCCGCCGGAGCTGGTGCCGGAGTCGTCGCCGCCGCAGGCCGCGAGGCTGAGGATCATGGCGCTCGCCGCGAAGGTCACACCGAGTTTGCGCATGGCACTACCTCTTTTCGTGGTTCTTGTCGTGGTGCATGGAATGTGTGTCTTCTTGCTGGTGGTGATCGCCGGGGCCCTGACTCCCGGCCTGGTGGTTGGGTCGGACGGTGGGAAACGACCGGTGGCTCACGCCTGGGCCGCTGTGGGCTGCCCCCCGGACGAGCCGGAGGGGGTCTTGGTGATGCCGGCCTTGGCGCGGCGCACCGCACCGGCGGCCTGCATCCGCTGCTGGAGTTGGTCCAGGGCGACGGCGAGGATGATCACCGCACCGCGGATCACCTGCTGCCAGAAGTAGTCGACCCCGACGATGACCAGGCCGTCGACCAGGAAGCCGATGACGAAAGCACCGATGATGGTGCCTCGCACCGTGCCCCGGCCACCGGAGAGCGCGGCACCGCCGATGACGACCGCAGCGATGGCGTTCAGTTCGTAGAACAGGCCGGCCTGCGGGGTGGCCCCGGGCAGGTCCGCGGTGAGCAGCAGACCCACCATCGCCGCGCAGATACCGGAGATGACGTAGATCCGAACCTGCACCTTCTTGATCGGCACACCGGAAAGCTCGGCGGCCCGCTCGTTACCTCCGGTGGCGTACAGCCAGCGGCCGAAGGGCGTGCGGGTCAACAGGATCGAGAACAGGATCGCGAAGACCACCATGATCCAGATCGGCATCGGAATACCGAGCTGGCTGCCGGCCAGGAAGGAGACGAAGCCGGTGTTGCCCAGCCCGTCCTCGCCGAAGATCCGGGTGAAGGTCTCACCGTTGGAGATCAGCTGCGCCACACCACGGGCCACGTAGAGCATGCCCAGTGTGGCGATGAATGGTGCGACCTTGAATCTGGAGACGAGGATGCCGTTGATCCATCCGACCAGGGCGCCGACCATCAGCGCGAGCACCATCACCACCCAGGCCGCCGGATAGGCGAACATGTCGGAGAACGGAATCTGCATGCCCTGCAACAGGTATCCCGCGACGATCCCGGACAGGCCAACCGTGGAGCCGACCGACAGGTCGATCCCGCCGTTGAGGATGACCACGAGCATCCCCAGGGCGAGGATGGCGTTCATCGCCACGTGCTTGGCCATCAGGATGAGGTTGTCCGGGGTGAGGTACCGGTCGGACATCAGGGAGAACACCACGATGATGAGGGCCAGCGCGATGAGGGCCCGGCCCTCGACGAGGACCTGGTTGAAGTCGAAGCTGCGCTTGGGCTTGGGGGTGTCTTCCGTGGGGCTGCTGGAGTTGGACGTGGCAGGCGTGGCGGTGGTGCTCACCGGTGGGCTCCTGTCTGCGCGGAGGGTTGGGAGAAGTGGTGTTCCTCGTCGAGCACGGCCTCGCCGGCCGCGGCCTGCACCTCGTCGCGGTGCGCGGTGCGCGGGTCGAACTCGCGCACGATCCGGCCCTTGTTCATCACGATGATCCGGTGGCTGGCTTGCATGGCCTCGCTGACCTCGGAGGTCACGAAGAGCACGGCCAGGCCCTGTTTGGCCAGGTCGAAGAGCAGGGCGAAGATCTCGCCCTTGGCGCCGACGTCGATGCCGCGGGTCGGCTCGTCCAGCAGGATCACCCGGGGCTGGGTGAGCAGGATCTTGCCGATGACGACCTTCTGGGCGTTGCCGCCGGACAGCGAGGTGATCAGCGCCTTCTGACCTGCGGTCTTGACCTTCACGTCGGCGATCATCTGGTCGTTGCGGGCGGCCTCGGTGGCCCGGGAGACGAACAGGCCCTTGGTATCGCTGAGCAGGCTGGACAGGCTGAGGTTCTGCCCGACGGTCATCATCTGGATCATCCCGTCGCGCTGGCGGTCCTCGGGAACCAAGCCCATCCCGTGGGCGATCCGCTGTTCGATGCTCATCGACAGCACCGAGCGTCCATCCACCCGGACATCGCCGTCCGCGAACGCATCTCGTCCGGACAGGGCCTCCATCAGCTCGGTCCGCCCGGCCCCCATCAGCCCGTACAGGCAGACGATCTCACCTTCGCGAACGTTGAGGGAGACGTTGTTCACCGCGATCTTTCCCCCACCCTCGGGGGAGATCACCGAGACCTGGTCGACCTCCAGGACGGTCTTGCCGAAGCTGCGCTCGAGGTCGCGGAAGTCGTGTTCCTCGGTGCGGCCGGTCATCTTCGAGATGACCCAGCGCATGTCGATCTTGGCCGCCTCCTCAGTGGCGACCAGGTCACCGTCCTTGAAGACCACCGCGTAGTCGGAGACCTCGATGGCCTCTTCCAGGTGGTGGGAGATGTAGACGATCGCCACTCCCTCGGCGGTGAGCTCGTCGATGACCTTGAAGAGCACCTCGACCTCGGTGGCGGACAGCGCCGAGGTCGGCTCGTCCATGATGAGGATCCGGCAGTCGAAGGCCAGCGCCCTGGCGATCTCGACGATCTGCTGCTGGCCGATCCGGAGTTCGGCTACCGGGGTGTTCGGGTCCAGCTCCTGCTCGAGCCGGGCCATCAGTTTGGCGACGATCTCGCGCTCGCGCCGGTAGTCCACCGCGCCCCACTTGGTGCGCAACTCGCGGCCCACGAAGATGTTGTCGCGGATGGACATGTTGGGGCAGAGGTTGAGCTCTTGGTGGATGATCGCGATGCCCTTGTCGACCGCGTCGTTGGGCGAGGCCAGCTCGATGTTCTTGCCGTCCAGGATCAGCTGTCCCGAGGTCGGTTTCTCCACTCCCGCAATGATCTTCATCAGGGTGGACTTGCCGGCCCCGTTCTCGCCGAAGAGGACGGTGACCTTGCCGCGGCGAACCTCGAAGTTCACCCCCTTCAGGGCCCGGGTGGCGCCGTAGGTCTTGGTGATGTCGACTGCGGTGAGGACGACCTCGCCGTCGTCGGTCGGGGTGGTGGTGCCGGGGTCACGCGGGCTGGTCGGCTCGCTCATGACGCGCCGCCCTCGGTGATCTCGACCGGCTGGATGATGTACGAGGTGGAGGGGCCCGGGATCGAGTAGGCGCCCACGATGCTCACCTGCTGGCCGGTGAGGGCGGCCACATCGAGCGTGCCCACCACGTCTGCCTGCATCCGAGCCTTGAACTCGTTCGACACCTGTTGGTACTGGGTCTGACCCGGGAAGTCGGAGAACTTGTAGCCGGCGGCATCGCGGACCGGAGTGCCGTTGAGGGTGGTGCCTACCGGGATGCGCACGGTGGCGCCGCCGGGTAGATCCGCGACGTTCACGGTGATGAACCGGTCGTCTGCCGATTCGACTGTGCCCACCGCGGTGACCGGGAAGGCGCAGCTTCCGGCGCTGCCGCCGGCGGCTCCGTACTCCTGGCAGGCTGCGGCGGGATCGGCCGCCACCGCCGCGGCGAGGGTGTTGATGTCGGTGCCCTCGGTCTGGAGTGTGGAGACGGTCGTGTCCCAGTTCTCGTCCACGAAGGCCACGGCGTCGAAGGGCTGCGGGACGAGTTCGGCCGCCTCGTCTGCGGTGAGGAACTTGGTGTTCAGGATCATGGCGATCACGAGGATGGCCAAAGCCGCCCAACCGATGAGCTTGGGGATTCGGCTCGACGTGGAGCGGCGTTGGCCCAGGGGCTGTGCCGGTGCACTCATGGATGCTCCTTGTCTTCGTTGACAGTGCCGGAACGCTATCGGTTCAGCGGCTGCGACGCGATATTTCTACCAGCGGCCATGTGAAGTTGCAATAGGAGATGTGAAATTACCGCTCCAAACTGAGCAGATTGACGATCAGAGCCCGTAGAAGCGGGAAAATCGGACATGACGTCGAAAGATTCTGTGGACTATCACAGATCTGACTGGCCTGGCCGTGTGGGTCGCGGCCCCCGTGCGGGGGTCGGGTGCTCAGGTCAGGCGGGAGGCGACCCGGACGGCGACCCCGAGGTCGCCGAGTTCGTCCAGGGTGGCCTGATCGACGCGGGAGTCGACCACCACGACGTCGAAGTCGGTGAGTGGGCAGAGCCGGTGCAGCGCCCGGCGGGCGAACTTCGTGTGATCCACGAGCAGGATGCTGCGCTGGGCCACGCCCAGCATGGCTCGCTTGGTCTCCACGGTCTCCTGCGCCTGGTGGTAGCAGTGCCCGTCGAAGACCGCCGAGGTGGACATCACCAGCAGGTCGACGTGCAGCCGCTCCACCATCTGGATGGTCATCCCGCCGAGGAAGGCGTTGGCCCAGTCGTGGTACTGGCCACCGAGTGCGAGCAGGGTGTGCCCGCGCACCTCGGCGAGCGTGGTGATGATCGGCAGGTAGTTCGTGGCCACCGTCAGCGGGGTGATGGGCCGCAGCAACTCGGCCAGGGCCAGGGTGGTGGTGGAGTCTTCGAGCAGCAGAGTCTGGTTGGGCTCGACGAAATGGATCGCTGCCCGGGCGATCTCGGCCTTCTCCTGCTGTTGGCGGCTGCGGCGGTAGTCGAAGCTGGCTTCGAGCATGGACGTGGGCACGGCCGTGGCCATCCCGCGGCTCTTGTGCAGCAGTCCTCGCGCTGCCAGGTCGTCCAGGTCGCGGTGCACCGTCATCACCGAGATGTCGAACCGCTCGGCCAGCTCCTCGATCCGGATCGAGCCGGCCTCGGTGACCGCGGCCGCGATGGCCCGCTGGCGTTCGCGTTGACGGCTAGCCACGCTTGCCCTCCCGGTCAGGGTCCGGGGTGGCCGACGCCACCCACCAGGGGCGCAATGCCTCGACGAGCCCCTGGTACCGAGCGTAGGCGGCGTGATAGCGCGCGTGATCCGGGCCCGGCTCGAACCGCCCGCTCACCCGCACGGTGGCGGCGACCGCGGCGTCCAGGTTCGGGTAGATCTCGGCTGCGACGCCGGCCAGTTGGGCCACTCCGAGGGCGGAGGCCTCGGGGCAGCCGGTGATCTCCACCGGCAGGGCGAGCACGTCGGCGAACAGCTGCACCCAACGGGGGCTGCGGCTCGCCCCGCCGGTCAGCCGAACGGTGTGCACGGGCAGCCCGGCCGCGAGCTGCTCGACGTGATGCCGGTGGGTGAAAGCGATGCCCTCCATCACCGCGCGCAGCAGGTGCCCGCGGGTGTGCCAGCCTCGCACGCCGCAGAAGCCGCCGCTGGCATCCTGGCTCAGGGGGCTGCCGAACAAGAAGGGCAGGAACACGATTTCGCTGGGATCGTCTGCGATCGAGGCGATCTCACGCTCGATGAAGCCGAACGGGTCGCCCGCGCGGGTACCTTCGGCGAGGTCGTGGGCGAAGAGGTTCTGCAGCACCCACTCCATCGTGGTCGCGCTGGTGGGGCTCAATGAGATGGCAAGCCATTGCCCCGGCCGGACGAAGTTGCGGGTAAT
>JBKECN010000022.1:0-4935 GCA_047974565.1 Actinomycetales bacterium | reverse complement strand
AACCGCGCCATCCACCAGTTGGAGGCCATGGGCTACCACGTCACCCTCGACGCAGCATCCTGACCCCAACCTCACCTGAGGCGGGGTCACCAGGCCGTGGTTGCGTGAATCTTCGCGTCAGGCGGGGTTCTCGTTGACGAGGGCCGTCCGCATGCAGGCTTCATCAACAATTCGGTGTTGGAGTCCGGCCGCCGGAATCGGCGGCTTGTCCGCACACTGGTGGGTTTTAGGTGTAGTCGTTGCGGTCGATGCAGCGCAGGAACTCCTGCTCGTTCAACCGGGTGTTCCAGAGGCGTCGGTGGGGGTCGCTAAGGCGCATCTCGAAGCCGCGCTGGGTAGGCGACCACCACGAGAACGTCTCAACCTTCGTTCCGGTGAGCAGCGCTTCGTCCAGTGGAGGGATGAGGTCGCTGTCCAGCGATGCCAAGATGACGAGGGTCGATGTCGTCGCGGCGTGCATGCCGAACGAGCACGAGCGCACATAGGACGTCCACACCCTTCTCGTGGGGCAGGCCGACAGGGATGCGGAGTCCAGTCCGAGGGTCGGTTGCAGGGCGTCCGTTGGCGTCGTGCTGGTAGCGGTACCTGAGCGGCCGGTGGGTCACGGTGACTCGCTTGTCCCGCTCCTAGGTGTGCCTTCTGTGCAAGGTTGCGGGCGTATGCAGCGGGCTCGTGGTCGCTGCTGGGGAGTCCCCGGAACACGTCGACAACCCGCAGGACTGCGTCGGGCATTCCTTCGCGCTGCCGGGAGTTGCGGACCTGGACGAGTTGCTGGGCAAACGACAACGGGTCGATCAGCGCCTCGTGCTTGGACCGAAGCGGGTCGAGTCGAAGCGCCCGTGTCCAGTGAGGTGCACATTCTGATAGTCGATGACCATGGCAGTCCGGAGGTCAGCCACGAGACCCTCCTGCGGGAAGAAAAAAACCCCACCAGTCCCGGAGGACGGTGGGGAACTAGATCTCAAGTATCACACAGTTGCCGGGTTCCGGGGCATCGGCCGGGACTCTGGCTCGCCGGGCGCTGCCAGCAGCCACGTCGACAAGACCGGCATCGGTCACATGGAGAGTCCGCCCGGTGCCTGCTGACGTGCGGCGCTGTCGTGGCTAGGGCTTGGCGGAGTCGCCTGTCGGCGGCGTTGCGGTCGCATGGGCTGGTCCGACTCGTGCACGCTGGCGAGTCGTTCTTCCAACGTGACGCCAGGGCGCCGTCACTTCGGTCGCGTCGGCTGCTCTCGTGCTGGCTCATCGACGCGGACTGCCTCCTGCATCAGGCCGCTGGCTGGGGCGCGGGTGCGGTCCTCGGCGGGTCGTAGACCACGATCATCCCTTCGTCGACCGCTCCCTTGATGATCCGAGAAGCGAGTGCCTTGTTGCGCTCGGGGATGTCGAAGCGCTCCCGGACGCTGGCGTTGTTGGTCGACTTGTTGCTGACGTAGCGCAGGCAGGCGTGCTGGTAGACGGCCAGGACCCGTTCGGGACGGTCCATCTTCGTCAGCGGCTTGGAGCGAACAAGGTGATACGGGTCTGTTCGTCCTTGACCTCGATGGTCGCGGGCGGGGGTTGGTGGAGCTCGATCTCAGCGGCCTTTGTCCCAACCTCGACATTCGGAAACTGGACCGGCCGAGCGCCGTGGACCAGCCAGCACGCCCGGCCTTCTCCCCGGAGAGGATTCCGGCAGCGAGTAACCTCATTGCATCGCGGCTGACTTCCGGCGAAACAAAAACGGCCCACCGCGAGGTGGAGCCGTTGGACCAAGGCCGCGAGGCCTTGGTGTGGTGTACCCAAGGCTATAGCCCCACACCTGCGCGCGGTTCAAACCGCGATCCCGGCTGCGTGTCGATCTTGCAGTCCAGCTCAACCGTAGGGTGACCGCCCTATTCCAAGGAGGACCGCCCGTTGTCGAGCCTGATCGTGTACGTGGATGGCTTCAACCTGTACCACGGCCTCAAGGACCAGTTCGGTCGGCGCATGCTGTGGCCCGACCTCGTCGCGTTCTCGAATCGTCTACGTCCGCTGAGGTCGCTGCTCCAGGTGCGCTACGTCACCGCACCGGTGTTGGATGTCCCGCCTGCCGCATCCCGGCAAGGGAGGTATCAGCACGCGCTGCCTGCTCAGAACCCTGGTCTCGTCGACATCGTGCGGGGCCGCCATCAGAAGAAGCCCATGTCCTGTCGCAGGTGCGGCGCTGGCTGGACTCACTACGAGGAGAAGGAGGCGGACGTCAACATCGCAACCTCGCTGGTCGCAGACGCGGCGCGGCGACAGTCCGACTCCGCCCTGATCATCAGCGCCGACAGCGACCTGACCCCCGCCGTTAAGGCTGCGAGGGGGCTGAACCCCACCCTGTTCATCGCCGCAGCTGCATTGCCCAAGCGGCCGCGTGAAGGGCCGCCAAATATGGCAAAACCGCAGAACAGCACATCGCGACCGACGACAGCGGACCACGCTCGCCGTGTTAGCGCAGGTCAGGCCAATCCCGGCGACGGCCAACGCTGACCGATTCCCTCACACGACCGTGCCGATGTTCCACTGGTGCTACTTATCAGATCCAGGAGCGAGCATGACCGACCAACTGAGGACCGCACGCACGGTCGCGCCGGTTTTCGGCCCGGGCGTACTGGACGCGCTCGACTCGGCCCTGGACGGCACCGGCTCGGCCCTGATCCCGTCCGGCACACAACCCGGCAGCATCGGTGAGAGCGGCGCCCACGACACCCGCCCCGCGGGGGGCACGCTCGGCCCCGAGAGCACGGTCGTCACCGAGAGCACCGTCGACCCCGCCGGGGCGACATCGCTGCTGCCGTCCGAGGTGGCCCTGGCACTGGCCACCTCGGGAAGCACCGGGCCCCCTCGCCTGGTCGGGCTGACCGCCGCCAGCCTGCTCGCCAGCGCCCACGCCACCCACGCACGGATCGGACCGCCCGGACGGTGGCTGCTGGCCCTGCCGCTGACCCACGTGGCCGGCTGGCAGGTACTGGTGCGATCCCTGCTGTCCGGCCGGGCTCCGGTGGCCTGGCCGGCCGGCGAGAGCTTCTCGGCGGACGTTTTCGCCGACCTCATGCAGCCCACCTCTGGCTCGGCCGACGGAGCAGCCCGGGTCGAGTACGCGGCGCTGGTGCCGACCCAGTTGGGCAGGCTGCTGGCCGACCCCCGAGCCACGGCCGCGCTGAGCGGGATCACCGTGCTACTCGGGGGCGCGCCCGCCCCCGGAGCACTGCTGGAAGCGGCCTCAGCGGCGGGGGTCCGGGTGGTGACCAGTTACGGCTCCACGGAGACCAGCGGGGGGTGTGTCTATGACGGCAAGCCACTGGACGGAGTGCGGGCTCGCCTCGAGGCGGACGGCCGGTTGGCACTCGGCGGGGCGGTGGTGGCGGCTGGCTACCTCAGCACAGACCGACGGACGCTGGAACACGGAGACGCCTTCAGCACAGCCGAGGGGGAACGGTGGTTCCACACGGCCGATCTTGGTCGAATCGACAATAACGGCTCGGTACGCGTCCTGGGCAGAGCCGACGACGTCATCGTCACCGGCGGTGAGAAGGTGAATCCTGCTGCGGTGGAAGCAATCCTGGGCGCCGATGTGGTGATCGCCGGCCTCCCGGACCGGATCTGGGGCCAGCGCGTGGTGGCGGTCACCAGTCGAACCGATGCCGACCTGAGCCGGTGGCGAGCCCTGGTGCGGGAGCACCTGCCCGCCCATTGCGCGCCGCGCGAGGTGATCGTCGTACCGCGACTGCCGATGATTGGTATCGGTAAAATCGACCGGCGTGCCGTGGTGAGAGGTTTGGATACGCTGCGTCCGTGACAACAACCGCCACCCTGTCCGACTGGGTCACCGGAGCGCGGGTTCGCACCCTTCCGGCCGCCGTGGCACCGGTGGTTGTCGCCTCCGCCCTGGCCGCCGCGATGGGCAGCTTCTACCCGGTACGGGCCCTTCTGGCACTCATCGTGCTGCTCGCCCTGCAGGTCGGGGTCAACTACGCCAACGACTACTCCGATGGAATCCGCGGCACCGATGCCCGACGGGTCGGGCCCACCCGGCTGGTGGCTTCGGGACTGGTGCCCGCCACCACGGTCAAGCGCGCGGCCTTCGCCTGCTTCGGGATCGGAGTGGCCGCGGGGCTGGTGCTGCTGATCATCAGCCGAGCGTGGATCTACCTGCCGGTGGGGGCGATGATGCCGGTGCTGGCCTGGTTCTACACCGGCGGCAAGCGGCCCTATGGCTATCGCGGGTTCGGTGAGGTGGCGGTACTCGTCGCCTTCGGCCTGGTGCCGGTGACCGGCACCGTGTACACCCAGGTGGGTCGTCTCGACGGACCCACGTGGGCGTTGGCGTTCGCCATGGGGCTGCTGGCCGCAGCACTGCTGGTGGCCAACAACCTGCGGGACATTCCCACCGACCGGGAACACGGCAAGGTCACCCTCGCCGTCCGGCTGGGAGACGCAACCACCCGCAGGCTGTACGTCGCGATGGTGCTGGTCGCCTATCTGCTGCTGATCCCCGTGGTGTGGGCCTATCCGTGGGCCCTGCTCGGTCTGCTCAGCCTGCCGCTGGCGGTGGCGCCGGTGCGGGCCGTGCTCTCGGGTCAGCGCGGCCGAGATCTGGTACCCGTGCTGGCGGGCACCACGACACTCGAGTTGGGGTATGCGCTGCTGGTGTCGGCCGGGCTGGTGCTGTCCTGAAGCCGTGCTGTCCTGAAGCCAGGCTCAGCACAGGCCCGCTCCGGCCGGCCTGAGCACCCGCTCGCGTCATCTAGTCCTTGCGCATCTGGTCGGCGTCTGCGTCCTCAGCGGCATTGGCGTCGTCCACCGATGCCTGGAACCGGCCGCGGGGTGCCGACCCCTCCCGCCGCTGCACGAGGCGGTTGGCCACGTCGTCACGCAGGCCACGCATCAGCACGTAGGAGGCTGCCGCCGAGGTCACCGCCGCCAGCA
>JBKECN010000079.1:0-17589 GCA_047974565.1 Actinomycetales bacterium | reverse complement strand
CCCCTGCGCAGACCGCCATTCCCCCCCGAAGCTGACACTCGCCACGCCCTCAGGTCGCCGCTGACCCCCTTGAGCATGCCGCGGGCGTCACATGGCGCGACTTCGGCATACTCCAGCAGCCGCTACGGGTGCCGGGACGACTGGTCGCCAGCACGACGCCATCGGTCCCTAGCGCAGAGCGCCTTTCTCCACCGAAGCTGACACTCGGCACGACGCCGAGACGACGACGACTCCCATGAGCATGCCGGGGTCGTCACATGTCGCGACTTCGGCATACTCCAGCAGCCGCTACGGGTGCCGGGACGACTGGTCGCCAGCACGACGCCGTCGGTCCTCGGCGCAGAGCGCCTATCCCCACCGAAGCTGACACTCGCCACGACGCCGAGGCGTCGACGACTCCCATGGGCATGCCGGGGTCGTCACATGTCGCGACTTCGGCATACCCCGGCAGCCGCTACGGGTGCCGGGACGACTGGTCGCCGGCACGACGCCATCGGGTCTCCGGCGCAGAACGCCTATCCCCACCGAAGCTGACACTCGCCATGACGCCGAGGCGTCGGTGACTCCCATGGGCATGCCGAGGTCGTCACATGTCGCGACTTCGGCATACTCCAGCAGCCGCTACGGGTGCCGGGACGACTGATCGCCAGCACGACGCCATCGGTCCTCGGCGCAGAGCGCCTATCCCCACCGAAGCTGACACTCGCCAAGACGCCGAGGCGACAACGACCCCCTTGAGCATGCCGAAGTCGTCACATGTCGCGACTTCGGCATACCCCAGCACGCAATACCGGCGCCGGGACAACTTGTCGCCAGCGCAGCGCCACCGGTCCCCAGTGCAGAACGCCTTTCCCCACCGAAGCTGACACTCGCCACGAGGGCAGGTCGTCGACGACCCCCTTGAGCATGCCGGGGTCGTCACATGTCGCGACTTCGGCATACCCCGGCAGCCGCTACGGGTGCCGGGCCGACTGATCGCCAGCACCACGCCATCGGTCCCAGCGCAGAACGCCTATCCCCACCGAAGCTGACACTCGCCACGACGCCGAGGCGTCGACGACCTCCATGGGCATGCCGGGGTCGTCACATTGTCACGGCTTCGGCATACCCGAGCAGCCGCTACGGGTGCCGGGACGACTGATCGCCAGCACGACGCCATAGGTCCCCGGCGCAGAACGCCTATCCCCACCGAAGGCGACACTCACCACGACGCTAGGACGCCGACGACCCTCTTGAGCATGCCGAAGTCGTCACATGTCACGACTTCGGCATACCTCAGCACGCAATACCGGCGCTGGGACACCTTGTCGCCAGCAACGCCACCGGCAGCGAGACCGAAATCTGTAGCCCGCTCAGTCGAACCGACGCTGGTGGCCCCCAACAGCATGCCGACCTCGTCACATCCGACGAGGTCGGCATGCCCCAAGCATGCGGCCTGAACCGCGATCCCGCGCCAGCGTCCGACCACCGACACCTCCGACCACAACCCCACCGACACCAACGACCACAACCCCTCCGACCACCCACCTCAGGCCATCGGCAATGCGGTCGAGTGCCCTGGCCGCAGGTGCCTAGACTGGGGCCTCATGTCCGCGCCCAATTCCAGTTTCGACCCGGTCGAGGTCGCTGCGCTCGCACCCGAGGCCATTGAGGCGGCCGTCCAGGCGGCTGAGCAGGCATTCGAGGCCGCCACCAGCCTGGACGAACTCAAGTCCGCCCGGCTCGCGCATGCCGACAACGCCAGCCCACTCGCCCTGGCCAACCGCGAGATCGGCGCCCTCCCGCCGGCTGCCAAGGCGGACGCCGGCAAGCGGGTCGGTGGGGCCCGTGCACGGGTGAAGCAGGCCCTCGCAGCACGCCAGAGCGCCCTGGAGGCCGAACGGGACGAGCGCGTCATCCGCGAGGAGACCATCGATGTCACCCTCCCGACCGATCGGCGTCCGGCCGGGGCCCTGCATCCGCTGTCCACCCTGATGCGCCGGGTGGAGGACGTCTTCACCGCGATGGGCTGGGAAGTGGCCGAGGGGCCTGAACTCGAGGCGGAGTGGTTCAACTTCGACGCGCTCAACTTCGGCCCCGATCACCCGGCCCGCCAGATGCAGGACACCTTCTTCGTCGACCCGCCAGGTTCCGGGCTGGTGCTGCGCACCCACACCTCGCCCGTCCAGGCCAGGGCCCTGCTCACCCGTGAACTGCCGGTCTACGTGGTGTGTCCCGGCAAGACCTTCCGCACCGACGAACTCGACGCCACCCACACGCCCGTCTTCCATCAGGTCGAGGGTCTCGCGGTGGACAAGGGCCTGACGATGGCAAACCTCAAGGGCACGCTGGACCATATGGCCGAGCAACTCATCGGCCCGGGCCTGACCACCCGCCTGCGGCCATCCTTCTTCCCGTTCACCGAGCCGAGCGCGGAGATGGACCTTCGCTGTTTCGCCTGCCGGGGCACCGACACCGGCTGCCGCACCTGCGGCGGGCTCGGCTGGATCGAATGGGGCGGCTGCGGCATGGTCAACCCGAACGTGCTGCGTGCCTGCGGGGTGGATCCGGACGAGTACACCGGCTTCGCGTTCGGCATGGGGATCGAGCGGACGCTGATGTTCCGCAGCGGCGTCGCCGACATGCGCGAGATGGTGGAGTCGGATCTGAGGTTCAACGCCCAGTTCGGGGCTCAGTACGGAGTGGAGGGCTGATGCGCGTCCCGCTCAGCATGCTGGCCGAACTCGTCGACCTGCCGGACGGAGTCACCGCCGAGCAGGTCGCCACCGACTTCGCCCGAGTCGGCATCGAGGAGGAGGCGATCCACACCAGCGGGGTCAGCGGCCCGGTGGTCGTCGGCCGGGTGCTCAGCCGCGAACCCGAGAAGCAGAAGAACGGCAAGACCATCAACTGGTGCACCGTCGACGTCGGTCCGGAGCACAACGGCCCGGACGGATATCGCGGAATCGTCTGCGGTGCACACAACTTCGACGCCGGTGATCTGGTCGTAGTCACCCTTCCGGGGACATCGCTGCCCACCCCGCAAGGGCCTTTCGTGATCTCGGCCCGAAAGACCTACGGCCACCTGTCGGACGGAATGATCGCCTCGGCACAAGAACTCGGCATCGGCGAGGACCACTCCGGCATCGTCGTGCTCAGCGAACTGGGTCTCACCGGCGAACCTGGCGACGATGCCCTGGAGTTGCTCGGCTTGGGCGAGCAGGTGGTCGAGGTCAATGTCACTCCCGACCGGGGATACTGCTTCAGCCTGCGGGGCCTGGGCCGCGAGTATGCCCACGCGGTCGGGGCCACCGACGACTTCCGTGATCCCGCCGACGTGCCCATACCAGTTTCGACCCCGGACGCGCACCCGGTGCGGGTGGTCGACGACGCCCCGATCCACGGCGTACCCGGGTGCGATCGGTTCGTCACCCGGGTGGTGCGCGGGGTGAACCCTGCCGCGGCCTCGCCTGCCTGGCTACAGCGGCGAGTCACCCAGTTGGGTATGCGGCCGATCTCGCTGGCCGTGGACGCCACCAACTACGTGATGATGCTGCTCGGCCAGCCGCTGCACGCCTACGATCTGGGAACCCTTGCTGCCGATGGCATCACGGTGCGCCGCGCCCGGGCCGGCGAACGGCTCACCACCCTGGACGACGTGACCCGCACCCTCGACCCGCAGGATCTGCTCATCACCGACGGGCCGGACGGCGGCACGATCATCGGTCTGGCCGGGGTGATGGGCGGGGCCTCCACCGAGATCGGTCCCACCACCAGCGACGTGCTCATCGAGGCTGCGCACTTCGACCCGATCTCGATCGCCCGCACCGCCCGTCGGCACAAACTGCCGAGCGAGGCCTCACGGCGGTTCGAACGCGGCGTCGATCCGCGGGTGGCCGCCGCCGCGGCAGAGTTGGTCGTCCGGCTGCTCGTCGAGTATGGCGGCGGAACCCCCGGCCCGGCAGGCGATCTCGACCACACTCGGACGCCGGGCATGATCGCGATGGACGCCGGCCTGGCGGCCCGGCTGGTCGGCGTCGAGTACAGCACCGAGACGGTGGTCGCACGCCTGCGCGAGATCGGCTGCACCGTGCAGGCCGAGGGTGCCGATCTCGGTGTCACCCCGGCCACCTGGCGTCCGGACCTGCGGGTGGGCGCCGACCTGGTCGAGGAGGTCGCTCGGCTGGAGGGGTACGACGAGATCCCCTCGATCCTGCCGGTGGCGCCACCGGGGCGAGGCCTGACCCAGGGGCAGCGGGCGCGCACCGCGGTCGCCCGCACCCTCGCTCAAGCCGGGTGGTCCGAGGCACTCACCTATCCCTTCACCTCGCAGGCTGCCTTCGACCAGCTGGGCCTTGCGCCGGACGATGCCCGCCGCCGTGCGGTGCGCTTGGCCAACCCGCTCTCGGACGAGGCGCCACTGATGCGCACCCTGCTGCTGGAAACCCTGCCATCGGCGTTGCGGCGCAATATCTCTCGTGGGGCTACAGATGTGGCTCTGTTCGAGACGGGGCTGGTCACCCGTCCGCAGCGGCTCCCGCAGGTAGCCGACGCCCCGATCTTGGGGGTGTCGGCCCGGCCGGATCAGGCCGACCTGGATCGGCTAGACGCGGCGGTGCCACCCCAACCCTGGCATGTGGCAGGTCTGGCCTGCGGGCGACTCGAGCGGGCCGGCTGGTGGGGGCCGGGCCGGCCCGTGGATGCGACCGACGCCATCGACGCCGCTCTGGGGGTGGCCGCCTCCGTCGCGGCGCCGGTACAGGTCCGGGCCGGCGACGAGATGCCTTGGCATCCGGGCCGTTGCGCCGAGATCGTCGCGGGTGAAGACGTGGTGGGGTACGCGGGAGAACTGCACCCCAAGGTCTGCGAACGACTCGACCTGCCCGCGCGTTCGATCGGCTTCGAGCTCGACTTGCAGGCGTTGCTCGCGCATGCGGTCGGCCCCGCGTCGGCCAGTCCGATCAGCCCGCAGCCCGTGGTCAAGGAGGACGTGGCCCTCGTCGTCGACGAGTCCGTGCCCGCCGAGGCGGTGGCGCAGGCGCTGCGAACCGGGGGTGGTCCACTCCTGGAGTCGGTGCGGCTGTTCGACGTGTACAGCGGCGAGCAGACCGGCGCCGGACGCAAGTCGTTGGCCTTCGCGCTGCGGATGCGAGCCGGGGACCACACCCTCAACGCCGAGGAGTCCGCCGCCGTCCGCACCGCCGCGGTCGAGGAGGCCACGGCCCGATTCGACGCCCAGTTGCGCACCTGAGGGCCACCGGATGGGGCGCCTGGTCGCATGACTCGGGCCAGACCCGCGGTCGGCTGCACGGTGCGACGGTTGATCATGCATAAGCCGGTATGATCATGCACATGGTGAGTGTTGCGGTGGCCGGTGCCAGCGGCTATGCGGGAGGTGAGCTACTCCGCCTCCTGGTGGCACACCCGCAGGTGCGGATCGGCGCGCTGACGGCCAATGCCTCGGCGGGGTCGATGCTGGGTGAACACCACCCGCACCTGGTTCCACTGGCCGACCGGGTCATCGAACCGACCACCGCACAGTCCCTGGCCGGCCACGACGTGGTCTTCCTCGCGCTGCCACACAACAGCAGCAGTGGCTTCGCCGACGATCTGGTCGGCGCCGATGGTGCGGGGCCGGTGCTGATCGACATCTCCGCCGACCATCGGCTGCGCGAGGAGGCCGCCTGGGACCGGTTCTACGGCGGCCCGTACCCCGGCGCCTGGCCCTACGGCATGCCGGAACTGCCGCTCGCGGATGGCTCCCGGCAGCGCGATCAGCTCGTGGGCGCGCGGCGAGTCGCAGTGCCGGGCTGCTATCCCACGGCGGTGAGTCTCGCGCTGGCTCCCGGCCTGGCTGCGGGTGTCATCGCTCCTGATGATCTTGTCGTCGTGGCCGCCTCGGGCACCTCCGGCGCCGGGCGCTCGCTGAAGACCACGTTGCTGGGGTCGGAGGTGATGGGCTCGATGAGCCCCTATGGGGTGGGCGGGACGCACCGGCACACGCCCGAGATCCGGCAGAACCTCGCCGCCGCCGCCGGTCTCGCCAGCGCCCAGATCGGCGTGAGCTTCACTCCGACACTGGCTCCGATGGCCCGCGGCATCCTGGCCACCTGCACTGCCCGCCTGGCCCCCGGGCTCGACCCGGGCGCCCCAGACACCGCCGATGCGGTGCGAGCGGCCTGGCACAAGACCTATGCAGAGGAGACCTTCGTCCGGCTGCTGCCCGAGGGGCAGTGGCCCAGGACCGCAGACACCCTCGGCTCCAACATGGTTCACCTGCAAGTGACTCTCGATCCGGACGCCGGACGGGTCGTGGTGGTCGCCGCCGTGGACAACCTCACCAAGGGCACCGCAGGTGCTGCCGTGCAGTGTCTCAACCTTGCGGTCGGCCTCCAGGAGAGTCTCGGGCTCAGCACGATCGGGCTCGCGCCGTGACCGTCGTCTGGACCCTCAACGTGCACCACGAGCCGGTCTCGGTGGTGCGGCTGCGGGCCGGGGAGGATCTGCCGTCCTGGGCGGACGGGCTGCCGCTGACCACCGTGACCTGGACCGAACGCGCGACCACGGTGATCTGCCCGACACGTTCGGTGCCCGACCAGTTGCCGGGCCTGGTCGAAGGGCCCTTCGTGGTCTTCGAGGTCGACCAAGAGGTGGTGATCGGCACTCCGGGAGTGCTGCAGGCACTCACCCGTCCGCTGGCCGAGGCGCATGTGGCCGTGTTCGCGGTGAGCACCTTCCACAGCCATTGGCTCCTGGTGCGGGCCCAGGACGCGCACACCGCCAGGGCGAGTTGGGCCGGCGCCGGGCACATTCTGGTGGATGTGACTCGATCCGCCGCACCGGCGCACGGCACCACCGACGACGAACCGAAAGGCCCACAGTGAGCCTCACCTACCCGGTTGGATTCCGCGCGGCGGGAGTCGCTGCCGGCCTCAAAGCCAGCGGCGCGCCCGACGTGGCACTGGTGGTCAACGACGGCCCCAGTGACGTGGTCGCGGCCGTGTACACGTCCAACCGGTGCAAGGCGAATCCGGTGCTGTGGAGTGAGCAGGTCACCGCCGACGGGCGGGCCCGTGCCGTCGTCCTCAATTCCGGTGGCGCCAACTGTTACACCGGGCCGGACGGATTCGCCGTCACCCACCGGACCGCCGAATTCGTGGCCGACCTGCTGGGCATCGGCGCCGGCGAGGTGGTGGTCTGCTCCACCGGGCTGATCGGGCTCGCCCTTGATCCCGAGCGACTTCTGCCTGGCGTTCGATCCGCGTCCGAGAGCCTGTCCGACGACGGGGGCCCCGCGGCCGCAAGGGCCATCATGACCACCGACACGGTGCCCAAGCAGTCCGAACTCACCCGGGAAGGTTTCCGGGTGGGCGCCATGGCCAAGGGTGCGGGGATGCTGGCGCCGGCGCTGGCCACCATGCTCGTCGTCATCACCACGGACGCGGACGTGGACGCTGCCACCGCCGACCGCGCCCTGCGCCGCGCCACCCGAGTGACCTTCGACCGGCTCGACTCGGACGGCTGCCAGTCCACCAACGACACCGTCGCGCTCATGGTCAGTGGTGCGTCCGGCGTCCAACCGTCCGAAGACGTTCTTGCCGAGGCACTTACCCTGGTGTGCGACGACCTGGCCGCCCAACTCATGAGCGACGCGGAGGGTGCCAGCCACGACATCCTCATCGAGGTCGTCGGAGCGGCCAGCGAGGACGACGCGGTCGAGGTGGGACGATCCATCGCCCGCAACAACCTCTTCACCTGCGCCATCTACGGCAACGACCCCAACTGGGGACGGGTGCTGGCGGCGGTCGGCACCACCGCGGCCGCCTTCGACCCGCTCGACCTGGATGTCAGCCTCAACGGGGTGATGGTGTGCCGGGGCTCCACCCCGCACGCCGACCCGGCAGGCATCGACCTGACCCCTCGCCGGGTGGACGTGCGCGTCGACCTCAAGACGGGCCCGCACACGGCCACCATCCGCACCAACGACCTGACCACCGCCTACGTCCACGAGAACAGCGCCTATTCCACATGAGCACTCCCACTGAGAAGCCCGGCCCGTCGAGTGCGGCCGGTACCGCGCCCCGCTGGGGCACCACGCGCCTCATGCGCGACCACAACCCCGAGCGAGATGCCTTGCGAGCCGGTGTCTTCACCGACGCCCTGGAGTGGCTCAAGGAGTTCCACGGGGAGATCGTCGTCATCAAGTACGGCGGTAACGCGATGATCGACGACGAACTCAAGCGGGCCTTCGCGCACGACATCGTGTTGCTGCGCCATTGCGGGATCCGGCCGGTGATCGTGCACGGCGGCGGCCCGCAGATCTCTTCCATGCTGGCCCGGCTGGGCATCGAGTCCGAGTTCCGCGCCGGATTGCGGGTCACCACCGCCGAGGCGGTCGAGGTCGTGCGGATGGTGCTTGTCGGCCAGGTGCAGCGAGACCTCGTGGGGCTCATCAACTCTCACGGCCCGCACGCCGTCGGCCTGTCCGGTGAGGACGCCGGCCTGTTCCGGGCCGAGATCACCCCGGCGATCATCGACGGAGAGCCGGTGGACATCGGCCTGGTCGGGGATGTCGTCGAGGTGACACCCCAGGCGATCCTCGACCTCGTGGACGCCGGACGGGTGCCGGTGGTCTCCACCGTGGCCCCCGACGCATCCGGACAACTGCTCAACGTCAACGCCGACACCGCCGCCGCCGCGCTCGCCGACGCGCTGCACGCGAAGAAGCTCGTCATCCTCACCGACGTGGAGGGCCTGTACAGCGACTGGCCGGACCGTTCCTCCCTGGTGCAGAAGATCGACTGCGACGAACTGGAAAGCGTGATGGGGCAGATCGATTCGGGGATGGCGCCGAAGATGGCGGCCTGTCTGCGGGCGGTGCGAGGCAACGTCGACCGCGCCACCGTGGTGGACGGCCGGCTCCCACACGCACTCGTGCTGGAGATGCTCACCACCGAGGGAACCGGAACGATGGTGGTCCGGTGATGACCTCACATTCCGGGACCCCGGCCGAGCCGGAATCGTCTGTGGCGGAAGAGAATCTGCCGGATTCCCTGGCGGCGGGGCTGAGCACGCAGGGCGCCGGTGCCGAACTCCTGGACCGCTACGAACACGTGGTGATGAACACCTTCGGCACTCCGCAGCGCGCGCTGCGCCGCGGCGAGGGCTGCTACGTCTGGGACGCCGACGACAATCGGTATCTCGACCTGCTGGCCGGGATCGCGGTGAACAGCCTGGGCCATGCGCACCCGAGCCTGGTGGGAGCGGTCACCGCGCAACTGTCCACGCTCGGCCACGTCTCGAACTTCTTCACCAGCGGACCGCAGGTGGGCCTGGCCGAGCGGCTCATCGCCCTCCTGGGAGCACCCGAGCCGGCGAGGGTGTTCTTCGCGAACACGGGCACCGAAGCCGTGGAGGCGGCTTTCAAGATCGCCCGTCGCACCGGCCGCCCCCGGGTGATCGCCGCCGAGGGCGCCTTCCATGGGCGGACGATGGGAGCGTTGGCGCTGACATCCAAGCCCGCCTACCGCGAACCCTTCGAGCCGCTGCCGGGCGGAGTGTCGCACGTGCCGTTCGGGGACGTGGACGCACTCGCGGCTGCCGTCGACGAGTCGGTGGCGGCGGTGGTGCTGGAACCCATCCAGGGTGAGGCCGGCGTCCTGTTGGCGCCACCGGCGTATCTCGCCGCTGCGCGCGAGATCACCACGGCGGCAGGGGCTCTGCTCATCGTCGACGAGGTGCAGACCGGGATGGGGCGGGTCGGTGCGTGGTTCGCGCACCAGAGCCCGCCAGTGGGGGACCCAGGGATCGTCCCCGACGTGATCACCCTGGCCAAGGGACTGGGGGGCGGCATCCCGATCGGCGCCGTCATCGCGGTGGGGCGAGCCGGGGAACTGCTCGGCCCCGGCAGCCACGGCACCACCTTCGGCGGCAACCCGGTCGCGTGCGCGGCGGCGCTGACTGTGCTGCACGTCATCGAGCGCGACGGTCTCTTGGACCACGTCAGCGCGCTGGGGGAGCGGTGGCGTGCGGACCTGGCCGCCGCGGACCCGGGCGTCGCGGCGGTACGGGGGCTAGGCCTGCACATCGGCGTGGACCTGAGGGAGCCGATCGCCGCGGGTGTGGCGCGCGAGGCGCTCGCCGCCGGGTTCATCGTCAACGCACCGGGGCCGGCCACGCTCCGGTTGGCGCCGCCACTCATCCTCACCGACGCCCAGGCGGATTCGTTCACCGCTGCTCTCCCGGACCTCATTCGCAGAGCCCGTGAGGCCGAGGAGCAGGCGAGTGTCCCGTCCTCGCCCGCGAGTACCACCGGCCCCGACGACGCCGAGAAGGGTTCCTGATGACCAGGCATTTTCTGCGCGACGACGACCTGAGCCCGGCCGAGCAGGCGGAGGTTCTTGCTCTTGCCGATGAGGTCAAGGCAGATCGGTTCGGGCGTACGCCTTTGGCGGGGCCGCAATCGGTGGCGTTGATCTTCGACAAGCCGTCCACCCGGACCCGAACGTCGTTCTCGGTGGGGGTCGCCGAACTCGGTGGCTATCCGTTGACGATCGACGCGACCACGTCTCAGCTGAGCCGGGGCGAGCCCGTGCAGGACACCGCCCGGGTGCTCGGGCGGCAGTGCGCGGCGGTGGTGTGGCGGACCTTCGCCCAGGCGGACCTGGAGACGATGGCCCGCTATGCCGGTGTGCCGGTGGTGAACTCGCTCAGCGACGATTTTCACCCGTGCCAGATCCTGGCCGATCTGCAGACCATCCGCGAGCACAAGGGCAGGGGCGAGTCGCGCGACATTGCGGGCCTCACGCTGGCGTATCTGGGGGATGGGGCGAACAACATGTCGCACTCGTACCTGCTTGGCGGCGCCACGGCGGGGCTGCACGTGCGGGTGGGGACCCCAGCCAGTCATCTGCCGAGTGAGGCGGTGGTGCGGCGGGCCAGTGAGATTGCCGAGAGCACGGGCGGTTCGGTGCTGGTGACGGTAGACCCGGCCGAGGCGGCGGTCGGCGCCGACGTGCTGGCGACCGACACGTGGGCCTCGATGGGCCAGGATGACAAGAACGAGCGCACCGGTGAGGGTTCGCCGTTCGCTCCGTACCGGATCGACGGCGCATGCCTCGATCGAGCCGCCGAAGGGGCCATTGTGCTGCACTGTCTGCCGGCCTACCGAGGGCTGGAGATCACCGAGGATGTACTCGAAGGTGCGGCGTCGGTGGTGTGGGACGAGGCCGAGAATCGGTTGCACGCGCAAAAGGCACTGCTCATCTGGTTGTTGGACCGACGATGACCGAGCCGGCGTTCCTGGCCACCGGGGGCCGACGGATCCCCCCGACGAAGGCGGCCAGGCACGCACGTATCCGGGATCTGCTCTCCCACAACATGGTTCGATCCCAACCAGAGCTCGGACAGTTGCTGCTGGAGGACGGCCTCACCGTCACCCAGGCCACCCTGTCGCGAGATCTGGTTGAGCTGGGAGCCTCCAAGGTGCGGGTGCCAGGGGTGGGGCTGGTGTACGCCATACCTGATGTGGGGCTGTCGGCGGTCGCCTCGCCGACCAGGCCGGTCCCGCGCGACGCCCGGCTCGGTCACCTCTGCGAGGACCTGCTGGTGACCGCGGAGGCGGCGTCGAATCTCGTCGTTCTACGCACGCCGCCTGGGGCCGCCCAACTGCTTGCCTCGGCCATCGACCAATCCCAGTTCGCCGAGGTGCTTGGCACCATTGCCGGTGATGACACCGTCCTTGTCGTGGCGCGTGATCCGGCCGCTGGGGTGTCGATTGCGTCTGCGCTGACGACGCTGGCGGCGCGTCGGGACGAGCACTGAAGGTGCCGCCGACGCGTGACGACGTGTTTCTCTGAGCCTAGCCAATCTGGCGACTGTTCAACCTAATTATCCGTATGATCATTTGACGGCGATTCGGATTCGGATGACGTGAACAGGTCATTCTAGATTGGAAAGAAGTAGGCGTTCGCTTTCGTGCTGCACGCAGCCACTTTCGATCTTCTCGTATCTCGTTGTCGCAGTGGTGGTCTCGGCGCCGTGGGCTGGTAACTGCGGTGTGCGCAGTGGCGGGTTCGGCGGTGATCGTTTCGGGGTTGGCTCCGGTCGACTGGCCGGCGGCGCCCGAGCCGGCGGCGGCCGCGTCGCAGGAGACGGCGCCCTTGGTGGCTCCCGACACGGTGAGTGCCCGCCAGATCGCCCGGTTGAAGGGCGAGCCAGTGGAAGTGCTGGGCGACCGAGCCGAAAACTCCTCGACGTGGGCGTTGCCGGATGGTGGTTTGCGTCGGGGAACGGCGGCGGGTCCGGTGTGGGTTAGGCGCGGTGGGGATGGCAGCAAGGTCGATGACTGGGCTGCGGTGGACCTGACTTTGAAGGCCGGCACCGACGGGGTCGTGCGCCCGGTGGCGCACCCGGCTCAGGTGTCCATCAGTGGTGGACGGTCGGGTGGCGATACGCCGTTGGCCACTGTCGGGCGGCAGGGCCGGGCAGTCTCGTTCGCTTGGTCCGGGTCCCTTGCCCCAGCCTGTTCTGGCGGGTCCGCGAGCCACATATCCTGACGTGCGCCCGGGTGTGGACCTCGTGGTGGAGGTCTCTCGCACGGGTGTAGAGCAGTTCTTCGTCCTCAAGCAGCGTCCCAAGCCCGGAGCGAGCCTGGACCTGGTCTCCACCCTTGACGTGGCTGGTGCCCAGGCTCAGGCGGACCCGGATGGGTCGGTGACGTTCACCGATCCCGCGGGGGTTGAGGTGGCGTCGTTGCCTGCGCCGCAGGTGTGGGATGCGGCGGTGGATGCGGGTTTGACCCATCCGGTGACGCAGCCGTGGGTGGGTGCGGGGGAGTCGGCGGGGCTGTCGCCGCAGCCGGGTGTGCCGGCATTTGCTGATCCGGCCGCTGCGGTGAAGGTGCCGTCGGTGGGTAAGGAGCGTGCGGGTGGTGTGGCGCCGACGTTCGAGGCGCAGGCTCTGCCGAGCCCGGCAGGCCCGTCGTCGCAGGCGGAGGGTTATGTGGGGTCGGCTGCCGCCAGACGGCACGGTCACCGAGTTCGGTGCCCAGGTGGACGGTCTGGGTTGGCCGGTCACCACGTCGTCTCCACCGGTGGCGCAGGGCCAGACCCGGTACGTGTACCAGGCGGTGGAGGGTGCCTCTCGTCCGGTGCGGGTGATCGCGCCGCTCGAGCCGGGTGTCGACCCGGTCACCACCTGTGCCGTCGATCCCAACACCACGGCGTTGGCCAAGGGGTGTGAGGTCCTGGAGTTGGTGTATGCCACCGCGACGACGGCAACCGCGAGCGTGCCCGGCTCGTTCGCCGGTCAGGTGTCGCAGGTCAAGGCGTGGTCCTGGGATCCGGCTGCCGGGGCGGTGACCGGCCAGGTCGCCGCGACGTACGCCTACGACGCGTCCGGGCGGTTGGTCAGTGTGGTGGATCCACGGCTGACGGCGGCTTCGGCCGGGGTGGCTCAGCCGACCACCTACGGGTACGACAGTGCTGGGCACGTCACGACGATCACCCCGGCGGGGGAGTTGGCGTGGAAGTTCACGTACGGTTCGAGTGCTGGGTCGACGGTGACGGGCGCGGACGATTACATCGACGCCAACACCGGTCGCCTGGTGAAGGTCGCGCGGGCGTCGCTGACCAAGGCACGGTGGAATGCCACCGGCTACAACACCCCGGCGACGGACATCACCACGTCGGTGGTGTACCGGGTGCCGTTGACGCGGGCGGCGGGCGGCCCGTATGACCTGGATGCCGCGGCGGTCGAGTCGTGGGGGCAGGTGGAGGCGCCCTCGGATGCGACGGCGGTGTTCTCCTCCGATGGGTCGACGATCACCAGTGCGGTGGCGACCGCGTCGGTGCCGGGGGCGAACGGGTACAAGCCGGCGAGCGTGTACTACCTGGATTCCTCCGGTGGTGGGATCAACACCGCCTCACCTGCCGGGCCGAATGCCCCGGTCCAGGGGTATATCGACACTGCCGAGTACGACATCTACGGCAATGTGGTGCGGACGCTGGAATCGACGAACCGGTTGCTGGCGCTGGACGCGTTGCCGGGTGCGGCCGCGTCCAAGGCTGAGCTGGGGTTGACGAATGAGTCGACGGCGACGTCGGCGTTGTTGTTGTCGTCGATGTCGACGTACGCCGAGGACGGCATCGACCTGCTGCGCACGTATGGGCCGGTGCAGCGGTTGGCGATCGGGAACGACCCGAATGATCTGCGGGTGGTGCGTGATTACGCCGAGACCCGTTACGACGAGGGCAAGCCGGACGGTAAGGCGTATCACCTCGCCACCACCGAGATCGAAGCCGTGCAGGTACCGGACGGGGCGCTGGCCGACGTGGAGGTGACGACGAATGAGTATTCGCCCACCGATGGTGCCTCTCCGTTGGGACCGACGTCTGGATGGGTGCACGGGAACCCGACCCGGGTGACCCTGGACAAGGGCGGGCCGAACGAAGTGTCGTCCCGGGTGGTGTTCGATGATCGCGGGCGTGCGGTGATGTCGGTGGCAGCGGGTTCGTCGGGCAGTGATGCCGGGACCAAGTTGAGCACCCTGTACACCGCCGGCGGGACGGGTGAGTGCGGCGGCAAACCGGAATGGGCTGGGCTGGCGTGCGTGACGAAGGTGGCGGGGAATCCGACCGGTTTCGACGCCGCCCGGATGCCGGGCACGCTGTCGGTGAAGAAGGTCACCGCATATGACCGCAACGGAAACCCGACCCAGGTCACCGAGACGAACGGGTCGTCGGTGCGGACCACGACCACCACCTATGACGCCGCGGACCGTGTGGTGTCGGTGCAGATCTCCGCGTCGGGGCCTGGCGCGGGGACGGCGGTCGGGACCACCGTGACCCAGTACGACAATGCCACCGGGAACGTGGTGGCGACCAAGACTCTGAACTCTGCTGGTGTCGTGGTCGCGACGGTGTCGAAGTACTACGACCGGTTGGATCGCCTCACCCGGTACGTGGATGCCTCGGGAGCGTGGACGGACACGACGTTCGACGCGTACGGCAAGCCGGTCACGGTGGTGGATTCGGCGGGTGCCTCGCAGACATTCACCTACGACCGGGTGGTGGAGCCGCGCGGGTTCGTGACATCGATGACGGACTCGGTGGCGGGCACCATCTCGGCCACGTACACCCCCGACGGCCAAGTGGCAGCGCAGGTTCTGCCCGGTGGGGTCACCCAGACCCATACTTTTGACGCGGCGGGGGTGCAGGTCGGTAAGACGTACACGGTTCCTGATGGGCCGGATCCGGATACGAGTCCGGATGTGGTGGCCTCTTCGAGTGTGGTCGAGAACGGGTCTGGGCAGTGGGTTCGGCACACCTCCACGGTGGGCCGGCGTGATCACACCTATGACGCGTTGGGTCGGTTGACCGGTGTGGTGGATCGGCTTGCGTCGGGTGCGTGTATGACCCGGACGTACGGGTTCACCCAGCGGGCGGCTCGTACCCAACGGGTGCAGGCAGCGGCCACGACCGCCTCGTGCGTGCCGATCGGGCAGGCGGGTACGGCGCCGGGTGCGGTGTCGACGACGTACGCGTACGACAGTGCGGACCGGTTGGTGTCGACCAGCGCGGCAGGGGGCGGGTCGTGGGTGTATGACGCGTTCGGGCGGATCACGACTGCACCGGTGGCCTCGTCCACGGCGGGAGCGACGGTGGCGAATGGGTTTTACGCCAATGATCTTCTCGCGTGGCAGGAGGTCCCTGGGGTGGAGCGGATGACGTGGTCGTTGGACCCGTTGCATCGGTTTGATCAGGTGGTCACCACGGCGTGGGATGCCGGCTCGGCGGGGTGGGTGGAGGCGTCGACGAAACGCAATCACTATGACGGTGATGATGATTCCCCGTCGTGGGTGAGTGAGGACGCCACGTTGGCGTCGAACATCACCCGGTACGTGGACGGCATCGATGGTGGGTTGGCGGTGCAGACCGGTAAGACCGGCGCCCGGCAACTGCAACTGTCGGACCTGCACGGTGATGTTCAAGTCACCCTGGATATCGGCGATGGCCAGTCGAGTGTGAACCTGTCCACCCTGGTCGTGGCCGGTAGTGATGAGTACGGCCAAGCCCTGGACCTGAGTACGGGTGCGGCCCGCACCGGCAACGGTTCAGCCCCGTCGCGGCGGTATCAGTGGCTGGGAGCCGAGCAGCGCTCGGGGCAGGCGTTGGCCGGGATCGTGTTGATGGGAGTACGCGCCTATGACCCGGCCACGGGTCGGTTCTGGAGTGTGGACCCGGTCCCGGGTGGGAACTCCACTGCGTATGACTACTGCTCGGGGGATCCGGTCAACTGCACGGATCTGGATGGGCAGTTGTCGAGGAAGTGGAAGAAACGGTTCGGCAGGTTGGGTCGGATCGCGGAGTACGGGTCGTGGATTCCGGGTCCGATCGGGACGGCGTCGGCGGCGATCTCGGCGGGGGCGTACGCGGCGTCGGGGAATCGTCGTAAGGCGGTGGTGATGGGGGTGACCGCTGCGGCGAACCTGGTGGGTGCCGGGTCCGGGGTACGCCTGGGGATGAAAGCGGCGAGCAAGGCCAGCAAACTGGGCGGGCCCGCAAACTCGCCAGGAGTTGCGGCGGGGGGAACAGTTTCGAGGCTGAGACGCCGGTGTTGATGGCGGATGGCAGTGAGTGGTCGAGCCGGCCGCTGCAGCCCATCTACGTGGCCGTGTTCGTCGATGCGATCCACGTCAAGGTCCGCCACGGCCAGGCCCGCTGACAGGCCCTTTTACGCCGCGATCGGGGCGGGGCCTGGCCGGGCGCAGGGACGTGCTGGGACTTTGGGCCGGCACCCCGGGCGAGGGGGAGTCCTCCACGTACTGGGTGTCGATCCTGACCGAGCCGGGAGAAACGGGGCGTGAGGGACATCTTCTATCTGGTGTGCGACGGGTTGACGGGAATGCCCGGCTCGGTGAGCGCGGTATGCCCCGGACACCGTCGTCGGAACGTGTGTGGTTCACCTGATCCGCAATACGTTCCGCTATTCCTCGAAGCGGTACTGGGGTGAACTCGCCCGCGATGTCACGGCGGTCTACACCGCGAGCAACGCGACGACCGCGTGGGCCGCGTTCGAGGCACGGGAGGAGGAATGGGGGAAACCTTATCCGGCGATCATCAACTTGTGGCGGAGCGCGTGGAATGAGTTCATCCCCGTCCTCGATTACGAGATCGAGATCCGCAGGGTCTTGTCTACCACGAACACGATCGAATCGTTGAATGCCAGGTACCGGCGCACGGTCGACGCCCGTGGTCATTTCCCCTCCGAACAGGCAGCCCTGGAATGCCTGTACCTGACCACCCGGTCCCTCGACCCGAAGGAACCGGACAGAAACGCTGGATGAACCGATTCCAAGCCCGTCCTCAACGTCCTGGCGATCGTATTCGCCGACCGCATGCCCACCTCTGATAACCTCTAAGAACGCACGGCCAGTTACACCGTTAGCCGCACAGCCTCTCACCGGGTTCGGTATGACTTACTGCCCCTGGGCGGCGTCAAGGCGTGGAAGCGAGTAGGCGTTCGTAGGCTTCGCGTGGGGTGAGCCAGTTGAGCTTTTCGCGGGGGATGTTGTTGAGTTCTTCGGCGATGGCGGTGAGGTAGGGCTGG
>JBKECN010000074.1:0-2105 GCA_047974565.1 Actinomycetales bacterium | reverse complement strand
TGCGATGGCGGACTGTGAAGCCATGGGCGAGTAGGTCGTTGGCCAGGCATTCCATGGTGATGGTGGGTGGCACGACGTGCGTGCCGGGGTCGCTTTCCTCGGGCCCGCCTTGCATGCCGGCGACGAGCGTGCGGAGTTCGTGCCGGGCGGTGTGGGTGGCGTCTTCGATGTCGTTGCAGGCGGCGGCGAGGGTGTCGGTGTCCTGGCAGTCCCAGACGGCCATGACCCGCAGGGTGATGAGGGAGAGTTGGCGGGCCACCACGTCGTGGAGTTCGCGGGCCAGGGCTGAGCGTTCTTCGTGCACCACCGTCAGGCGTTCGGAGTCCGAGGCGGCGATCCGGCGCGCGGTGTTCGCGCGTGTGTCATCGAAGTGGCGCCACGCCCAGCCGCCCAGTGTGCCGAGCAGCGCACCCACACAACCGAACCAAAGTGGTCCGCTATCAAACCTGAGATTGGCCGCCAGGCCGACGAGGGGCAGCACGGCGATCAGCCAGATCCTGGGGGCACGGACTCGGTACGACACCAGCGCAAAACCCAGGGCGAAGCCAGCGAACAGGGTCAGCGGGTTGACACTCGAGCCGTCCATCCACACCTGGCGGAGCAGGACGAACGCCAGAGTCAGCAAGAGCACGATCTGGACGCGGTAGCGCCCCAGCCATCGCTTGTGGTGCCGTGTCCGCAGGCGCCCAGGGGCCGAGTCGGCCTCGGCCGGATCCGGCGCGCGCAGGGCATCGAGCAACTCACGAAGTCGGGTCAGGCTGGTTCGGGCGTCGTCGTCGACGGCATCCAATGCCGCCCGGAGCTGACGCACGTCACGTCGATCGGCGGCCCGGACCCGGGTCAGGGTGGAGTCCAGTTGTCTTTCGACCAGGCGCTGAAGTTCGCGGGCCAGTCGGGCGCGTTCGTCTGCTCGGGCCGTGGCCGCTCGCTCGCGAGCCTGACGCAATTGGGTGCGTTGAACTCGATGGCGCGCCATCCGCACACGAATCGCGACGCCGACCGTAGCCGACACGGCGATCAACACGAGGCCGGCGGTCAGTCCGGACCACTCATACTGGGCGCCGATTCGTCGACCGTTGAGCTCTAGGAGCAGCGGGTACCACGCGAGCAGGAGCGCGTGCGCGACGGGTAGTGCCTGGCGGCCACGCACTATGGTCACCACGACCGCGCAGCACACGTACCAGGGCTCAAGTCCGGAGGGTCCAACGATAAAGGTCGCCGATGTCATGACTGCGAGTCCGAGCGCAGCGGACCAGCGCGGACGATCCCACAGGACGGCTAGCGTCGCCATCAGGGCCAATGAACTCTGAGCCATGATGCTGATCGCCTTGTCCGCGCCCCAGTACCGTATGAGGGAGTCGACAAAGTCGAGCAGGAGGAGAAGGGCGACCACGAGTCTGGTCGCGGGCGCCACCGACTCCAGGCGGGAGTGCCCGGGTGGCGGCATTCTTCGGCCCTTCACAGTCGCATGACGAGCCCTCACGTTAGCCGAATCCCGACAGTTCTGACGGGGAGGGTATAGCCGCCGGGTCGATGTTATGGGCTGGTCAGGGCGTCCGGAGTGTTGTCCGCCTCAATGAGCGCCTTGTGGTCCGAGGGTGTCGGCCGGGCCGACGTAGCTGAGGGCGTCGACTTGGCCGGTGAGATCGCGTGCTCGTTCGGTGGCGTCGTGGGGACAGGTCTTGTGGCTTGGTAGGGGAGGCGCGCGGTGATGATCCAGTGGCGGGCGTGTGGGCCGGCGTGGAAGGTGCCGCCGGTGAGGGTGATGCGTTCTTCGAGGCCGCGCAGGCCGTAGCCCAGGGAGAGTGCGCCGCGGTCGCGGGTCCGTGACATCTGGCTGTCGATGCTGAGGGTGACGGCGTCCTGGTCGAGGGTGAGGGTGTAGGAGCAGGGGGTTCCGGGGGTGCTGTGCCGCAGGATGTTGGTGGTGGCTTCTTGCAGGATGCGGGTGATGGTGCGGGTGGTCATGGGGTCGAGGGCGTCGGCGGCGGGGTCGATGCGATGGCGGACTGTGAAGCCATGGGCGAGTAGGTCGTTGGCCAGGCATTCCATGGTGATGGTGGGTGGCACGACGTGCGTGCCGGGGTCGCTTTCCTCGGGCCCGC
>JBKECN010000073.1:0-124963 GCA_047974565.1 Actinomycetales bacterium | reverse complement strand
GCGGGCCCGAGGAAAGCGACCCCGGCACGCACGTCGTGCCACCCACCATCACCATGGAATGCCTGGCCAACGACCTACTCGCCCATGGCTTCACAGTCCGCCATCGCATCGACCCCGCCGCGGACGCCCTCGACCCCATGACCACCCGCACCATCACCCGCATCCTGCAAGAAGCCACCACCAACATCCTGCGGCACAGCACCCCCGGCACCACCTGCACCTACACCCTCACCCTCGACCCAGACACCGTCACCATCAGCATCCACAGCCACATGTCACGCGTGCGCGACCGCGGCGCCCTCTCCCTGGGCTACGGCCTGCGCGGCCTCAAAGAACGCATCGACCTCACCGGAGGAACCTTCCACGCCGGCCCGCACTCACGCCATTGGATCGTCCAGGCGTGCATCCCCTATCAGCCGACGCCCACGCCTGACGGCGGGCAGATGCCGCCAGGCCCGGAGGCACCACCACATGCAGTGGTCTCACCGCGTTCATCGGTGCCTCCGCGTGCAGTGGGTGGGGCGCGCGGGCAAGCAGTTCTGCCCCCTTCCGGAGTTCTCCCCCTGCCCTGAGCTCCCATGCCCTGAGCCGGCCCTTGCAGAGTTCTCCCGTCCACTGACCAGGGCGTTACTGCACTGAGCAGGTGCTCTCACCCCAGGTGCGCGTCCCGGAGACGACATACGCCCGTCCAGGCGAACTTTCGCGTCGACGCGACAGGCCGATCGTTATCGGACCGACATCTGCGAGCATGCGCCCCCGCCGTCACATCCCTATCTTCAATCCCATGCGCCCCATCCTCAGCGTCGTGGCGGGCCTCGCTCTGGCCGCGAGCACCCTCACCTTCGGACCCTCGGCTGGCCCCGCCGCAGCGGCGGCAGTCTCCGAGGTCATCACTCCTGACGGCACCGGAGCCATCACCCTGGCCGGGCAGGGCTGGGGGCACGGGGTGGGGATGTCGCAGTACGGGGCGAAGAAGGGCGCCGAACTGGGGAACAGCGCCACCGACATCCTGGCGGCCTACTACCCGGGAGCCGCCCTCACCGACGCACCGACCCGCCCGGTGCGGGTGCAACTGCGCCGTTGGGACGGCGCGACCTCCTGCACCTCCACCGCCACGAACCTCGGACCCTGCCTGCAGGTACTCGCCGAACCGGGCCAGCGATTCACCGACGTCGCCAGCGGCGCGTCCGTAGCCGCCCCGACGAGCATCGACGGGCAGCCGGTGGCAAGCCTGGCCGTGGCCAACTCCGGCGGCCGTCTCACGCTGTGGGCGTGGGCCGGCACCGCCTGGCGCCAGGTCACCACGAGCACCTACACCGGACCGATCGACATCTCCTCGGGCGACGGGGTCCAGACCGCGCGGATCCAGGGCGGCGACCACGCCTACCGCGGCACCATCCGCGCGGTGGCCACCGGCACCAGCTCGATCCAGCGGGTGAACGTCGTCGCGATGGAGGACTACCTGCTCGGGGTGGTGCCCTCGGAGATGCCGGCCTCCTGGGCGACCGCCGCAGTGCAGGCCCAGGCGGTGGCCGCACGCAGCTACGCGGCTGCGGAGATGGCCCGCTCCGGCTCACGCAGTTACGACCTGTGCGACACCACCGCGTGTCAGGTCTACGGCGGGGTCGCCGGCGAGTACTCCTCGGCGACGGACAAGATCCGCTCGGCATCGCCCAGCGACGTACGGGGCAAGGTGCTCAGCGGCCCCACCGGTGTCATCACGGCCTTCTTCGGCTCCAGCAATGGCGGATACTCGGTCTCCGGCGGCTCGTCCTGGCTACCGGCCCGGGCCGATGCGTGGGACCCGGCCAGCAGTTGGGTACGCACGGTGACCGGATCCTGCCTGGCCGGCAAATACCCGGGCCGAGGCTCGTTCCGCCAGCTCGTCATCACCGGCCGGGACGGCAACGGTAGCCGCGGCGGCCGGGTCACCAGCCTGCGCGTGGAGTTCACCTCCGGATCGGTGACGATCGGCCCGGCCAGCACGGCGATGGGCACCGACGCGGCCATCCGCGCCAGCATGCTCGGATGCGGGGACAGCGCTGGGATGCGGTCGTCGCTGTTCTGGGACGCCAACTCCTCCGCCCCGCCCGGGCCCGGCCCGGACCCGGTTCCGACCCCGGAGCCCGGAACGCTGGCGGCCGGGGCGAACATCGGCTCCGGTGAAGCCTTGGAGTCGGCCAACGGTCAGCACCGCCTCGTGGTCGACCCGGTCGCGGCCGGCCTGGCCAGGCCCGGGCTGGCGGTGAGCGGGCGCACCTGCCCGGACGCGACCCTGGTGGCCGCCACCAACTCCGGTGGCACCTTGAGCATGCAGACCGACGGCAACCTGGTCTTCTACCAAGGCGGCGGTGCGGCGCTGTGGAGTACCGGCACCTGGGGCAACCCCGGCGCGCGAGCCCACCTTGCCGACGATGGCGAGCTCCTCGTGCTCGGCCCGACCGGCGCCCGGCTCTGGGGCTCGGCGGCCCGCTGCGCAGAGGCCGTCTCCTACGAACTGGGCATGATGTACGGCGTCACCCGCTCGCCTCAGCCGCCAATGCTCGCGCCGGGAGACCGGATGGCCAGCGCCGACGCCGGCACCGTGCTGGTGATGCAGACCGACGGGAACCTCGTGCTGTACCGGGCCGGTGCGGCGCTGTGGCAGAGCCGGACCGCCGGGCGCCCGGGAGCCTTCGCCGTCCTGCAGGACGATGGCAACCTCGTGCTGTACTCCCCTACTGGCCAGCCCCTGTTCAGCACCGGCACCGTGTGGCCGTCCAACCACAGCACCGAGACCGACGAGACCCACCTCAGCGTGGGCGCCGGCCGATTGAGCGTGACCCGGGTGGTGCGCGCGCTGGATTCCGGCGTGGCGGTGTGGACGACCACCGGCTGGACCAGCTGACCCGCCAACGTGGTCGGGATGTCACGCGGGCTATCGCGTCGGGATCCGCAGACGGACATGCATACCGTGATCGTCGAGGCGACGCCGAGCACGAGCGTTCCGAGCCGGCCCCGCGGTATGCATGTCCGTCTGCAGGGGCGGTGATCGACATGCCAGGCGGTAGCCGCTGCGGCGCGCCCGAAACCGGGCATTTCGGGGCTGTCAGGTGCACTCCAGGGCAGGTTCGCTGCGGCGGCGGAGGTCTCCCGGCGACGGGTTGAGGTGTTTGGTCGGCTGAGGCGCCGACGCCGGTGTTTCCCGGACGGTGAGAGCCGGACAACGTTGCCATCGCCTGATGGCTTGCGGGGTCTGACAATGGCTCGATGTTCCTGCATCGAGCCGTGTACCGGAACGGGATCCGTCACGAGTCCACCGACTTCGCCACCGACTTGGCCGGCCTGCGGCGCGAGCGCGACGGCTTCATGTGGATCGGGCTCAAAGATCCCACCGAAGCCGAGTTCGCGACCGTGGACCGGGAGTTGGGGCTGCATCCGCTGGCTGTGGAGGACGCGGTGATCGGCCAGCAGCGCGCCAAGGTCGAACGCTACGACGGGACGATCCTCGCCGTGGTCAAGACGCTGCGGTACATCGACGAGACCTCCGACATCGAGACCGGCGAACTCATGGTCTTCCTCGGCGACGCCTTCGTCGTCACGGTGCGGCGCGGCGACGCCATCCAGTTGTTCGGGGTGCGCGACGCTCTGGAGGCGGACCCGGAGCGTCTGGCTCTCGGCCCGGTGGTGGTGCTCTACGCGATCCTCGACCACGTCGTGCGCAGCTATGCCGAGATCGACCGCGCGGTGCACGACGACCTAGAGCAGATCGAGCAAGACGTCTTCACCGGCAATGCCGGGGATGCGGCGTCGATCTACCAGCTCAAGCGGGAGGTGCTGGAGTTCCGCAGGGCGGCGGACCCGCTGCGCGAGGCCGCCCGGCGGATGCAGCAGCAACCGCTCGTGGACCTGCTGCCGCGCGAGATGCTCTTCTTCTTCCGCGACATCGAGGACAACCTCAGCCGGGTTTGCGACCACGTGGACTCCTACGACCGACTGCTCACCGACGTGCTGCACGCCCACCTGGCACACGTGGGCGTGCAGCAGAACGCCGACATGCGCCGGATCTCCGCCTGGGTGGGGATTCTCGCCGTGCCGACCACGGTCGCGGGCATCTACGGGATGAACTTCCACTACATCCCGGGCCTGGAGTCGAGTGTGAACGTCGGCGGCACGCAGGTGTACTGGGGCTACTTCGTTATCACCGGGTTCATGATCGCCACCTCGATCCTGCTCTATCACCAGTTCAAGAAGTGGAAATGGCTGTGAGGTGCCGATCGGGCATCATGCTGACTCGTGAGCACGGACGAATCCCGCAGCGACCAGAACCGCGACCCGGCCGCAGAGCCGTCCAGCACACCGCCGACGGACGCCCGCCCGGCCCGTCCGCTGTCCCTGGACAGCCCTGAGGAGAATCCCCGGCTGGCGCGGTGGGAGCAATTGCTGGACACCCCGTTGCTGGTGGCGGCGGCCTTCTTCCTCGTCGCCTATGCCGCGCCGATCCTCAAGGTCGACATGTCCCAGGAGGGTCACCAGATTGCCCGGTGGGTCCAGTTGGTCGTCTGGGTGATGTTCCTCGTCGATCTGCTGGTCCGCGTGTCGCTGGCCCACAACCGCCGGCGTTACCTCGTCTCGAACTGGATCGGCATCCTCTCGGTCGCCCTGCCCGCGTTGCGGCCCATCGCAGCCCTGAACCAGGTGATCGGACGCAGTGTCCTGAGTGGACGCGGCATCCGGCTGTTCCGCGGGCGGATGGCGATGATCGTCGCCGCGTCCACCAGCATCGTGGCGGTGGTGGCCTCGCTTGCGGTGCTCAACGCCGAACGTGGCCGCTCCGGGGCGAACATCAGCAACTTCGCCGACGCCCTGTGGTGGTCGATGACGACCATCACCACGGTCGGCTACGGCGACTACTACCCGGTGACCGGCACCGGCCGGATGTTCGCCGCGGGTCTGATGATCACCGGGATCGGCCTGCTCGGAGTCGTCACCGCCACCCTGGCCACCTGGTTCGTCGATCGGGTGCGCGACGCCGAGGAGAGCGACCCCGGCGCGCTCACCCCGCAGCAGGCCGCCGATCACCTGTTCCGCACCACGATGATCGACGAGGTGCGCGAGCTGCGGCGGCAGGTCAGCGCGCTACAGGCCTTGGTGGCCCAGCGGCAGGGTCCGGGTGAGACGGCGGCCACGGGGACACCGACGCCGCCGCCCGAACGGACCGGGGGCAGGCCATCCGATCGCGGCACGTGAGCCGGCGAAGGGATGAGCCGAGGTGTGGTTCGCTGGCTCCCCCAGGCAGGTGGTGGCGGTCCGCCGAAGCAGCCGAGCCGCTGCCGGTCGTCCCACGTGACGGACTCCTCATCCCGACAGCTGAGATGTGGGGCAGAATCGGATCGACCCGCGGCCACCCGGCCGCCCACCGCGACCGCGCCATCCGTGGCGCCAGCACGAAGGAGCCCCATGTCGGTTCGGATCAACTCGACCGCCCCCGACTTCACCGCGCAGACCACACAGGGTGAGATCAGCTTCCACGACTGGATCGGCGACTCGTACGCGATCCTGTTCTCGCACCCGAAGGACTTCACGCCGGTCTGCACCACCGAACTCGGGTACATGGCGCTGATCGAGGGTGAGTTCGCCCGTCGCGGCACCAAGATCATCGGGTTGAGCTCGGACCAGCTCGGCAACCACGAGGGGTGGACGGCCGATATCGAGGAGACCCAGGGCGCCAGGCCCGACTACCCGATCATCGCCGACGCCGACCTGGCGGTAGCCAAGCTGTACGACATGCTCCCCGAGGACGAGGAGGCCGATGACGCCCGGACCGCGGCGAACAACGCCACCGTGCGCACCGTCTTTGTCATCGGCCCGGACAAGAAGGTCAAGCTCACCCTTGCCTACCCGATGTCGACCGGCCGCAACTTCGACGAGATCCTGCGCGCGCTGGACTCCATCCAGCTCACCGAGCGGGTCAGCGTGGCGACCCCGGTCAACTGGCGACCGGGTGATGACGTGATCATCCCTCCCGCCATCGACGACGCCGCGGCCAAGGAGCTGTTCGGCGAGTTCACCACGATCAAGCCCTACCTGCGCACCATCCCCCAGCCGCAGGGCTGATCGCCCGGCGGAACTCCCCTCGGGGCCCGAGCCCGGGCCCGTACCTGCCCCACTAGTGTGGAAGTACACGGCGGCATCGCCCGGCTTTTCGCACGATGCCGCCGGCACACGCGGGGCACGACGAGGGTGGGCCCGGCCGTGCGAGTCTCGGCCGGACTCCGATTGGAGGCGGGATGCACGTCGATCTGAACGCGGACCTGGGCGAGTCCTTCGGACGCTGGCAGCTCGGTGACGACGAGGCGATGCTGGAGTTTGTCACCAGCGCAAATATCGCCTGTGGTTTCCATGCCGGCGACCCGCTCACCCTGCAGCGGGCGTGCACTGTGGCCGCACAGCGTGATGTCCGGGTGGGAGCGCAGGTGGCCTACCCCGACCTGGTCGGTTTCGGTCGCCGGTTCATCGACGCCGCTCCGGCCGAGCTCACCGCGGACATCATCTACCAGCTCGGCGCACTGGACGGGCTCTGCAAGGCCGCCGGAACCAGGGTGCGCTACCTCAAGCCGCACGGCGCCCTCTATCACGCGGTCTACGAACACCACGACCAGGCCTCTGCGGTGGTGGCGGGTGTGGTCGCCTTCGACCCGACCCTGCCGGTCGTGGGGCTGCCGGGTTCCGCGTTGCTGCAGCACGCCGAACGCGCCGGGCTGCCGACGGTCGGCGAGTTCTTCGCCGACCGTGCCTACACCGCCGAGGGGACCCTGGTCCCGCGGGTGGTGCCCGGTGCCGTCCTGGACGACCCCGAGGAGGTCGCCGAGCGGGTGCTGCGCTTCGCACGCGAGGGTGTGGTGACCGCGTCGGACGGCTCGACGGTGTCGGTGAGCGCCCAGTCGGTCTGCCTGCACGCCGACTCGCCCAACTCGACGGCCATGGCGAAGAATGTGCGAAAAACGTTGCAGGATAACGATATCGACGTGAAGCCCTTTGCCGAGTAGGTGAGCGGGTCGGCGGGTGGGGCCGGCTGTCCCGCCCGGCTGCTGCCGTGCGGGGAGCGGGCCGTCCTGGTGGAGGTGAGCGACCTGGACGAGGTGCTCGCTCTGCACGAGGCCATCACCGGCCGCCGCAGACATCCGGGCGCGGACCACGCCTGGGCGGCGGTCGTCGATGTGGTGCCCGCCGCCCGCACCGTGCTGGTCAGCGTCGACGATCCTCGGCGACTTGCGGCGCTGCGGTCTGACCTGACGCTGCTGCTGGCCGGATGGTCCCGGTCGTCCGGGGGCACGGGCGGCTCACCCGGACCGGGACAGTCAGAGCCTGGGCAGGACCCGTTGGTGCTCAGCGTGCGCTACGACGGCGAGGACCTCGACGAGGTGGGCGAGCTCACCGGCCTGGGCGCGCAGGGGGTGGTGAACGCGCACACCGGCACTCGGTGGCGGGTCGCTTTCGGTGGCTTCGCACCTGGATTCGCCTACCTGTACGGGGGCGACCCGCGGCTGCGCGTCCCGCGGCGGGCCAGTCCACGGACCCGGGTCCCGGCCGGCTCGGTGGGTCTGGCCGGGGAGTACAGCGGGGTCTACCCGACGTCCTCTCCCGGAGGCTGGCAACTCATCGGCAGGACCGACGCGGTGCTCTGGGACGCGCAGCGGGACCCGCCGGCGTTGCTGACGCCCGGTCGGTGGGTGAGTTTCGAGGCCACATGAGTTCCGAGACCGCATGAGTTTCGAGACCGCATGAAGTACCCCAGCCATTCGAACGACACCGGCCGCATGGACAGGTCCGGCCATCCGCACGACACCGGCCACGTGGACGGCGCCGGCCATCCGCGCGACGCTCCCCACCTGAGCGGGTCCCTGGAGGTGCTCACGGCGGCGTTCCCGGTGTTGGTGCAGGATCTGGGTCGCCCCGGCCTGGCGTCGGTGGGCGTCAGCGAGTCGGGGGCGGCGGACCGGGGGTCGTATTTGCTGGGGGCCCGGCTGCTCGGCCAGCACGACGACCGCGATCGACCACCGGCCGCGCTGGAGATCACCAACGGCTCGGTGAGCCTGCGGGTGTCAGGTTCGCCCACGCTGGTGCTCACCGGCGCCCGGGCAGAAGCCACCCTCGATGAGGTGCCGGTGCCGCATGCCACGCCCTTCCACGTCCGCCACGGCCAGCACGTGCGGCTGGCGACACCCAGCGTGGGACTGCGCACCTACCTGTCCGTGCGTGGGGGCATCGATGCCGCGCCGGTGCTGGGATCGCGCGCAACCGACACCCTCTCCGGCCTGGGCCCGGCACCGCTGATCGCCGGGGCCCGGGTGCGCACCGCTCGACCGGCTGGCTGGTGGCTACCCGGGATCGACGTCCCCGCTCCGGACCCGCCCGCGACCGACCCACTCGCGCTGGACGTGCTCCCTGGACCACGCGCGGACTGGGTCACCGACTCCTTGGCCGGCACCGTGTGGACGGTCTCCCAGGACGCGAACCGGGTGGGTGTGCGGACGCACGGCACTCCCCTGCGCCGTGCCGGTGATCGTGTCGGCCAGGAGCTGGCCAGCGAGGGAATCGTCCGGGGCGCCATCCAGGTGCCGCCCGAGGGCACCCCGGTGGTGTTTCTGGCCGACCATCCGGTGACCGGCGGCTACCCGGTGGTGGGCGTGCTCACCGAGCGCAGCGCCGACCTGGCGGCCCAGGCTCGGCCCGGGCAGCGACTTCGGTTCCGGGCCGCCGCCGTCCGGTGACTTCATCGCGGCCCCGTGACTCACCTGCTGGCCGGTGGTCTCGGTCGGGGCACGGTGGTTTCCGTCGCGGCCCGGTGGTCTCCGTCGCAACCGGGTGGTCTCCGTCGCGGCCCGGTGGTCTTCGTCGCGGTCCGGTGATCTGGGTGGATGGCCGCACTACGGCGTGTCGCCCGCGTGTATCACCGCCCTCGGCGCCACTCTCCTTCCTCGTGTCCGGTCACCTGTGGCACCGATCTCTGCCAGAGTGAGGCCCTCGGGGGTGGGCCTGAACGTGGGGCACTGGCAGCGTGATCGCCTGCGCAGTGGTGACGGGCCCGACACCACCGCTGCCGTGGAGGCTGAGATGACATCGTCCGCCAGTTCGCAGCCCGCCGGGGCGGGTGCCCAACCCAAAACGTTTCAACGCACCGATCCGCCTCCCTCACCGCCCGGCACTCCGGCCGAGATCGCCGAGCGCCTCACCTGGGCTCCGCGTCCGCCGTTGGAGTTGCCCCGGGTCGACGAGCCGGCTGGCGGGAGCACCGATGCACGGCATCGGCTGGTCGTGGTCGGCGACTCGATCAGTCAGGGTTTCAAGAGTTTCGCGGTGTGGGACACCGAGTTCTCCTGGCCGGCGATGGTGGCCGGCTATGGCGGCATCCCCGGATTCCGGTTCCCGCGATTCGACGGGCCACCAGACTGTCCGGGCCTGCCGCTCAACCTCGAGGCGATCGTCCGTCTGATCGACTGGCCCGGGTCGCTGATCAACCTGGCCGAGGATGCGCACCTGCTGCTGAGCCTTCGCCGACTCATGGATGACGTGGAGGACTACTGGGAACGCGGCCCCGGTGCCGATCAGCAACGGGCCGCCCCCGGAGCGGGGGGCCGAGATATCGGTCGGGTCAACCACAATCTGGCCTGCTGGGGTCATGATGTGCGGGACGCCATGTCGTTGTCCGTGCAGGTGATGCGTGATCGGATCGCCACCGACCCCAGGAACCGCGACGATCTGCTCAGCCAGATCCCGTCCAGTTCTGGGGAGCGTTCCGGGCTGCTCAGCCTCGCCGGGGGCGCGGAATCCGACACCCAACTCTCCCTGGCCCGGGCGCTCGGCGAGGACGGCGGCATCGAGACCCTGGTCGTGGCGCTGGGAGCGAACAACATCCTCGGCACGGTGCTGGACTTTCAGGTGCGCTGGACCGAGGACGGCTACGACGACGTCCATCGCAAGGGTGTCTACAACGCGTGGCTGCCGTCCCATTTCCGCGTCGAGTTCGATCGCCTTCTGGCCGAGGTGGACACCATCCAGGCGGAGAAGGTCATCGTCCTCACCGTGCCGCACGTGACGGTGGCGCCGATGGTGCGGGGGGTCGGGACGAAGATGCCGGGCGACCGCTACTTCGCCCGTTACACCCGGCCCTGGATCCCGGACGCCGTCTTCAACCCGAACCGGCACCCCTGCCTGACCGGTGACCAGTTGCGGGTGCTCGACTTCGCCGTGGACGAGTACAACGACCACATCGTCAGCCGGGTACGCAGCCGCGACACCCCTGGGAAACGATGGGCCGTGCTGGACATCTGCGGAGTGCTCGACCGACTCGCCTACCGCCGGTACATGATCGACGGCGAGGCTCGACCCGAGTGGTGGTCGTCCTATGACCTGCCTGCGCAGTACCAGGCACTCTCGCCGCAGCCGGACACCAGGTTCTATCGCTCGGACCGGTTCGGCCGGATGGAGGGTGGGCTGGTCTCGCTCGACGGGGTGCACCCCACGACAGCGGGATACGCGCTGCTGGCGCGCGAGGTGATGCAGCAGATGACCGCGCTCGGCGTGGCGCTGGACCGGGTGGAGCCGGACTACGACGGTGTCCTGGCCGGTGACTCCTTGTTGTGTGCGCCGCCGGTTCCGTCGGCGACCGTGATGAGCATCGTCGAGTTCGGTAATCGGGCCGCCGACCTCTACCAGGCGCTACGGCGTCGTCCGCCGATCTGATCGCCGGCTTGCTCGATCGCCGGCTCGCGCGGGTGCGGTGCACCTGTGTCCACGATGGTGCTCGGCCAGGCCAAGCCGATCGGGTGCCCAGCCTCGGCGCCCACAGTCGGTGGCATGTGGACCCAATCCGTGCAAATCCCAATCAGTGCAAGGCTACTCAGTCACGGGCCCAGCGTGAGCCGGCGTATTTGCGATGGACGGCTTGTTTGCTGACCCCGAGTTCGTGCGCGATCTCGGACCACGTGAGCCCGGCCGTACGCGCCCGTCGAACGAGCACAGCCTCTTGGCGGTCGACGACCCGCCGCAGGTGCGCTCCGGCCCGCAGCGCGGCACGCGGGTCGTCGTCGTCCATCAGAGCGGTCAGCATCTGCACATACTCCCCAGAGACCATCGCCATCCCAACTGTCAACGAATATTGACATGCTAGACCGCAGGACGCTGGCCGTCAACAGATGATGACGAACGACGGCATTCTGTCGTGCGGACCAGAAGCGGGGAGCACGCGCCCCGACGCAACCGCCCGTCGCGCGATCGCAGGCAGGGGGGTCCACGCCGACCCCAGTCGGCAGTCAGCACCCCGCCTGATCGGCCCGGCTCGGACGTTGCCCATGACGACGCCGGCCCGCACCGGGAGTCCGCGGATCTGCTGGCATCGAGCCCAGTTCTCCTGGCATCGGCATCAGAGCGCGAATCCAGCCGGTACCGGCCTCGGGCCCGAGTCGCTCACGCCCTAGGCTCGCCGGTGAAGGACTCAGACCGTTCGGATGATCCAGGAGGCTGCTCGTGACGACGACCACAGCGTTGATGGTCCCGCACACCGGGGGAAGCGAGGTGCTGGAGGTCCGCGAGTACCAGGTGCCCGACCCCGGGCCGGGTGAGGTGCAGGTGGAGATCGCCGCTGCCGGGGTGAACTTCATCGATGTCTATCAGCGGGAGGGGGTCTACCCGATCCCGACTCCCTTCGTGCTGGGCATGGAGGCGGCCGGGGTCGTGCGTTCGCTGGGGGCGGGCGTGAACGAGGTCCACGTGGGCGAGCGGGTGGCGTGGGCACTGGTGATGGGGACGGCGGCCGGGGTCGCCAACGTCCCGGCCAGCCGGCTGATCACCGTTCCGGGCGAGATCAGCCTGGAGATCGCGGCAGCCGCGATGCTCCAGGGGATGACCGCACATGCGTTGTACGACGGGGTCTTCGACACCCAGCCTGGGATTACCGCCGTGGTGCACGCGGCTGCCGGCGGCGTGGGGCAGTTGCTGGTGCAACTCATCACCGATCGAGGTGGCCGGGTCATCGCGACTGCGGGCACGGACGCCAAGCTCGAGATTGCGGCGGCATGTGGTGCCGCCGCAGGAGTCAACTACTCCAAGTACGACGACCCGGGGTCTCTGGCGGCGGCAATCCGCGCGTGCAACCACGGCGCGGGGGTGGACGTGGTCTTCGACGGGGTGGGCAAGGCCACCTTCGACGCATCCCTGGCCAGCCTGCGGCCCCGCGGCCTGCTGGCGGTCTTCGGGGCTGCCAGCGGCCAGGTGCCGCCCTTCGACCTGCAACGGCTCAACCAGGCCGGATCGGTCTACCTCACCAGGCCCAACCTGGCCGCCTACATCGCCGACCGGGACGAGTTGCTGCGCCGAGGCGAGGACGTGCTGGAGCACATTGCGCGCGGTCGGTTGGAGGTCGAGATCGGCGGCCGCTACAAGTTGGCCGAGGCCGCCCTCGCCTACGACGACCTCGAGGCACGACGCACCACCGGAAAGCTGCTGCTCACGCCCTGATGGCAGGGAGCCCGGCCTCGCCCGTACGCAGGCCCAGCTCTCTCGCTCTCGCAGGCCTGCAACTCGTGGGCGAACACAACGCGGAGTACGCCCCTCGCGCAGACGCGGGACGCCGCAGCAAGGCTCTCGGTACGAGGGGACACCAGGACACACCAGGCCACGGGGACACGGGTCGTCGCGCTCGGCAGCCTGGGCCTCGCCGCCGCGGGAGGTGGACACGGATCACCCAGCCATTGGTGAGGAGCCTGCGCTCAGGGTGGTGGATGGCCTCGTGAGGCGACGGGCAGGGCGAGCTGGGCTGCGGTGGAGCGAGTCTGCCTGATGGCCGCACGCAGAGTGTTGCTGCGTGGGCGCTGGGCGGGGTCGACGTGTGCGGGTGGGATCGCGTAGGGCAGTCCGTCACGCATGATCAGGTGCCACCCCGTTCCCTGGGGAGTGCCGGGGTGGGCGTCCTGGTGGATCTGCTGATGGTGACGCCAGCAGAGGAGGGCGAGGTTGTCCACGTGGGTGGGTCCGCCCTGGGACCAGAATCGGACGTGGTGGACATGGCAGATCGATGCGGGTGCGGCGCACCCCGGGAAGACGCACCCGCCGTCTCGGGCGGCCACCGCCGCAGTCTGTGCCGGGGTCGCCAGCCGCCCGGCGGTGTGCATGGACAACACGCGTCCGGTGCGCTGACAGGTGATCCGGTCCAGGACCGCGTCACACAGGAGCAGGGCAAGCATGCTGGCGGGAATCGGTCGGCCGTCGGGTCCGGTGGCGACCCACTCGGTCGGCCTGACCCACTCGGTCGGTGAGCCCCACTCGGGCGGCGAGCCCCACTCGGGCGGCGAGCCCCAGGGCGTGGGCGCGTCCGGGGCCGTGCGTGAGTCCCAGGCCGTAGGCGCGTCCGGGGCCGTGCGTGAGTCCCAGGCCGTGGGCAAGTCCGGGGCCGTGCGTGAGTCCCAGGCCGTGGGCAAGTCCGGGGCCGTGCGTGAGTCCCAGGCCGTGGGCGAGTCCGGGGCACAGGGCGCGCCGCCCCCCGGGGTGCAGGGTGCTTCCCCGGAAGTGAGTGCGCTTGCTGTCGGTGCGGCCCGTCCCGCGGGTGGGGGCGCGTGGTCACGATCGTGCGGCGCGCCGGGCTGGTCGCCAACCTGGGGACCCTCCCGCGGCGGCTGGTCTCGTTCTCGTTCTCGTTCTGCGCGATGCCTCCTGTCGTCGGGATCGTGGGCAGTGGGGTCGCTGTGGGTGGCGGCGCACGGATCGGCGCCGGACTGGGGCGCCTCGCCGCCAGCGGGTCGGTGAGCGTGTCCACGGGCGAAGTCCCGTTCAGGGGCGCCCGCGTGGCCAGTCTCGGCAGTGCCAGCGCCGACGGTTTCGGCAGAGCAACCGGGGTCGGGTTTGGCGTCACCGGGGCGGCGACGATCGGCACCACCGGCGGAGGACACGTCAGGGCCAGCGCCGCCAAACCGGGCACCACCCGCGGCGTCGGGTTCGACGCTGCCAGCGGGAGCGAACTCATCCTGGCTATCGCAGTGTTCGCTACCACCTGCAGCGTGTGGTTCAGCGCGGCCACCAGCGGCGGGCCCGGCTGGGCCAGCGTCGCCGAACCGGGCACCACTCGCGGCATCGGGTTCGGCGGCGCCGGCAGGTTCGGGTGCGACTGGGCTCGTGCCAGGTGCGGTTGGGTCCGGCTCCGCTGGGCTCGTTCCGGTGGTACCGGTCAGAGTGACGCTGATGTGAGGGACACTTCGGGCAGGCCGCTGATTGATCACCCCACCGGGGCCGTCGGAGCTGGGCAGCCCGTCCGGGCCGGAGACCAGGGCGAGATGCTCAGCCGCCAGTTGCGCCATCCGGACCAGGGCATCCGCACGACGCTGAGCCAACGACCGCAACTCCACCCCAGCGCCATCACGGGCGCCGCTGTCGCCAGACTCAGCCGCAACTTGGGGTCCGGGATCGGCCGCGGCATCGGGGTTGGGGGCGATATCTGGGTCAGGGTCAGGATCGGCGCCGCCGGTCTCCGCACCGTCCTCATCGCGCTGGACCAGTTCGTCGCCGCCGTCGTGGCTGGCGGCTGCCTCGCCCGGGCCCGGATCGCTGTCGTTGGCGTCACGGCCGTTGGCGTCGCGGGCGTCGGGGAGGGCGTGGTCGAGGGCCAGCAGATGATCCAACACAGTTGTGAAGATGGCCGCGTTGGCCGGATCCAGTTGCCCGCGCAGCAACGTGATCCCGGCACTGTCCTGGACCACACTCAACGCGCGACGTTCACACGCCTGCCGGTACAACCTGTCAGCCCGGTCCGGATCCAGCACATCCACCAGATGCGCGGCCAGCTTCGCGCACTCACCTGCAGACCAGGACCGCGCATGCTCGGTCAGCAACGCGTCCACCTGGTCACGGTGCTCCGCCAACACTCGTGCAGGGAGTTTGGCCACAGTTCGACGAGCGACCTCCACATGAGCGGCACTGATCTCGCCGGCCGCCAGCGCCGCACCAAACTGCCGCAACACCCCGTCCACCGGGTCCAGCAACGCAGCAGCCCGCAGATCAGCACGCGCCCGACCTGAATCACGGCGACATTCGGGCCCGGTCAACACCGAGCGGGTGCGACCGCCGCGCCCCCGGGCGGTGTCGGGCTCGCGGGCCACCCCAGCCCGCACCACGCCCAACCGGACCGCCTCCACTCGCGCGGCCACCCGATGCACCCCCACCAGCACCCGCTCCAGTTGCACCTCACTCAGGCCACCCAACCCCGCGCGTACGCCGCCCGCCAGCGCATCCACCGCATCCAGCGCACTCGCCAACGCCACCGCAACCGGGTGCGTGGCTCCGGCCAGACAATCACCCTCCGCGCGGGGATCAGCACCTGGACTGAGACCAGCACCTGGATTGGGACCAGCACCGGGGTCAGGCATCGGGCGATCACACCCGGGCACCGCCCACCATGACCCCTCCGCCGAAGCCACGCCGGAGGGGAACTCATCGTCCGGACCCTGTCCCAATCTCATAGAACAAACGTACCAACGAGCACTGACAATGCCCCTGTGATGCCCCCACCGGTGAGGACCAAGGCAGCCGCCATGGGCACGCAGCAGCCAGGCCGCTACCTCAGATGGGGAAGCCAGCGAGGCCGGAGACAGGCGATCACGCCGCCCCCGAGTGCCGGACGTCCCGGGACCGGCGCACTGCGGACCTGCGACGCATCGCCGACTACCGAATACCGGCTGCCCCGGGGACCGGCGCTCCCATCCCGTCACAATCGACGCGCGGCCTGCCCGACCTGATGCTCACCGCCCGGGACATTGCCGTCCATGACAGTGCCGCCGTCCGCCCTCGCCAGGAGTCAGCGGGCAGCCATGTCAGCGCCGGCGCGTTCAGTCCACATCGTCCACGCAAGCAGGCACAGGCCCGTCCCGAGGACGACGCCGTGCGCGATGCGCACCGGCATCGGGGTGAAGAACTGCGGCAGATAGGTGAGCAGCCCGAGGCCGGCCAGGATGCCACCGGTGCGGCCAAGAGTTCCCGACGCCCAGGCCCCAAGGATCAGCCGACCGCCCACCATCGCCAGAGCCAGCAGACCCATGCCGAAGGTGACAAGTTCAACCGGCGCGAATCGAAAGCCGACCAGCGCCTCCAAAGCCGTCACATCGCCGACCGCCACAGCGTGACGTCCCGCGACATTGAGGGCGAACGCCTCTGCCCCGTAGTAGGGCAACAGCAGCGCCACCGCGAGCCAGCCCCGAGTCTCGGCTTCGCGGACCGGACGCCCGAGCCACCACGTGGGCTCCGCATCAGCCAGAGCCCGCAGGCCGAAGGCCAGCAGCACAAAGCCGACCATCCCCAGGCAGTGGGCGATCAGCCAGGCGTTGCCGGCAAAGGCCTCTGCCCCGCTCAGGCCTACCTCGCGAGCCCTCGGACGCACGACCGGATAGGCCGCGAGGGCGATACCCGAACCGGCGATGAGGGCCGGCGCTGCAACGCGCCGCAGCCGCGCACCCAGGCCGGCGCCGGCACGCAACCGCTGCGCAGCCCGCTCCGTTCGGCGCATGCGCGCCTCCTGGTGCCACGCAGACCCAAGGTCGTGGTGTTGTACGGATGACTGCATTCTGGAATCTCCATTCACTAGTGAGAGCACTGCTCTCGAATGAGAGAGACTCTGACACAGAGATCTCCGGAAAGCAAGATCACTGCTCTCTAGAGAGACTGACGATCTTTAATGTGGGAGGATCGGGACATGGATGGACTGACGCCGAGGCAACGCGCACGCGTGGAGACAACCCGCCGGATCAAGGACCTGGCGCTCGGTCAGCTGGCCACGTCGGGAGCGGGCGAGTTGTCGTTGCGGGCCATCGCCCGCGAACTCAATCTGGTGTCCAGCGCCGTCTACCGCTACTACCCCAGCCGTGACGACCTGGTCACCGACCTGATCGTGGACGCCTACGAGGACCTCGCCGAGCGACTCGGCACCGCGAGCTGCCAGGAAGCCACCGACCGGCAGGCCTGGATCCGGGCCGCCCTGACCCTGCGGGAGTGGGCCGTGGACGCCCCGCACCGGTTCGCGCTGATCTACGGTTCACCCATCCCCGCCTACACCGCACCGGAGCGCACAATCGCGCCTGCCGCCCGGGTGGTCGCCGTTCTGATGTCTGTCGCAGTGGCCGGCAGGGTCCCCGCCGAGGCGCAGCTACCGAGCTTGCTCGCCCGCCAGTTATCAACAGCCGCAGAGCTTTTCGACAGCGGTGGCGCCGGCGCCGCCCCCGTCGCGAGCGAGCGGACGGGCACCCCCACACCGCACCAGGTCCTCGCCTTCGCCGCCGCCTTCAGCCAGCTCATCGGCGCTCTCACCCTCGAGTTGGGCGGTCACTTCGTGGGCACCTTCACCCCCGCGGACGAACTCTATGCGGCCCTGGTGGACTCCCACGCCGACGCCCTGGGGCTCAGCGACGCCCCCCGCCCATGAGCCGACTACGGCTCGCACAGCCCTACCCGGCGGTCAAGCGCTCCAGCGCGGCGTCCAGATCGTCCGGGTAGTCGCTCTCGAACTCCACCCACTCGTCCGTGCCCGGGTGCGTGAACCCGAGCCGGAAGGCATGCAGCCACTGACGGCTCAGCCCCAGGCGAGCGGCCAATGTCGGGTCGGCTCCGTAGGTGAGGTCACCGACGCACGGATGGCGAAGCGCGGCAAAGTGCACGCGGATCTGGTGGGTCCGTCCAGTCTCCAAGTGCACCTCCACCAGGCTCGCGCCCCGGAACGCTTCGAGCACCTCGTAATGGGTGATGGACGGCTTGCCGGCGTTCACCACCGCGAACTTGTAATCAGCGCTGGGATGGCGCCCGATGGGGGCGTCGATGGTGCCGGAGAGCGGATCGGGCAGGCCCTGGACGATGGCGTGATAGGTCTTCTCGACGGTGCGCTCCCGGAAGGCGCGCTTGAGGACGGTGTAGGCGTACTCGCTCTTGGCCACCACCATGAGTCCGGAGGTTCCCACGTCGAGCCGGTGCACGATGCCCTGCCGCTCAGCGGCACCCGAGGTGGCGATCCGGTATCCAGCGGCGGCCAGGCCCCCGACGACGGTCGGGCCGGTCCAGCCGGGGCTGGGATGTGCGGCCACGCCCACCGGCTTGTCCACCACGACGATGTCGTCGTCGTCGTGGACGATGCGCATTCCGGCGACCGGCTCGGCAGGGACCGCGACGGGCTCGGCGGCAGTCGGCAGTTCGACCTCCACGATCGTCCCGCCGACGAGCCTTTCGGACTTGGCGACCTCACGCCCGTCCCGGGTGATCGCCCCCTCGGCGGCCAGGGCAGCCACGGCCGATCGGGAGAGTCCCAGGAGCCGGGCCAGCCCCGCGTCGGCTCGTTCCCCGTCCAGGCCATCGGGGATGATCAGGGTTCGGTGTTGGGTCATGGCTGATCCCCTTCCGTCCCCGATTCTCGCTCTACGGACCCCGATTCTCGCGCGCCGGGAGCCGATTCCTCACCCTGGTCGCGCGCCCCGGAGGAATCGGACCGACTGGAGTCCGAGTCGGCGGGTCGGGGTGACCGGGACCCGGGTGCGGCAGGCTTCGATGACTCACCCTCCGACGCGCCAGCCTCCGGCGACACCGACTCCGACGCGCCAGCCTCCGATGCCGACTCGCGAGTCACCGTGCCGGGCGGGTCGACCACGGGCTCGGCCGGCCCGATCGGCACCCCTCGGATGCTCAGCGCGATCATCGCGAAGGCGGCACCGACGATCCAGATGTCTGCGACATTGCCAATGAACACTCCATAGTCGATGAAGTCGACGACATGCCCGCGCCCGAAGCCGGGGGGACGCACCAGCCGGTCGGTGAGATTGCCCAACGCCCCGGCCAACAGCAGGCCGAGAGTGGTCGCCCACACCCGGGACGTCAGCCGACGGGCCAGCCGGATGACCGCGATCACCACGACCACGGCGACGATGGTGAAGATCCACGTGCTGCCCGCGCCGAAGGACAGCGCCGCCCCGGGGTTGAAGATGAGTCGAAATCCCAGCAGGTCGCCGAGCACCGGATGCCGGGCGCCGTCGTCCAGCGCCGACAAGGCCCACTGCTTGGACAGCTGATCGGCGGCGTACGCGAGCACGGTGACGCCGACGAGCCACACTTGGGCGGCCCGCTCCGGCCTGTCGGCCGGCGATCGGGAGCCCGCGGGGGTGGTCAGCGCCGCTCCTGCGCGGACTTGCAGGCCACGCACAAGGTGGCTCCCGGGTGCACCCGGAGCCGGCCGGCCGGGATCGTGTTTCCGCAGGATTCGCAGATTCCGTAGGTGCCCTTATCCATCCGCTCCAATGCCCTGGTGTTCTGCTCCATGAGTTCTCGGGCGTTGGCCACGACCTGCATGCCCTGGTCTCGCTCGAAGGCTCGCGAGCCGGTATCCGCCTGATCGTCGCCGGCCGCGTTCGCCGCATCCTCGGCCAGGTCGTCCAGTTCTCCGGTGACGGCGGCGATCTCAGCCGCGAGCGTCTGGTTCGCCTGCAGCAACAGTTCGCGGAGTTCCTCCAGATCGGCCGCGCTCCAGCCCTCCGGCACTTTCGCACGTGCCCCGGATGAGGTCGCGGTGGCGCCTGCGTCCTGGTTTGTCGAGCCCGCGGTACGCGTCTTCTTGGCAGCCGATGCGCGCTTCTTGGCAACGGCGCCAGGTGCCGAACGCTTGGCCGTCGATCTCTTCGCCGCCGCCTTGGTCGCCGGGCTCTTCCTCGCCGGGCTCTTCTTCTGCGCTGCCTTCTGGGCCGCGGCGTTCTTCCCCTCGGCCTGCTGCGCGGACGACTCCTGGGCGGACGGCTCCTGGACCGACGACTCCTGGGCGGACGCCCTGCGGGCCGACGTCGTGCGGGCCGATGACTTCTCGGCAGCGACCTTCTTGGCAGCAACCTTCTTGGCAGCTGCTTTGGCGGCGACCGTCTTCCCGCCCGTACGCGCTCGCGTGGCGCCCCCCGCCGCGTTCACCGCCGTCGGCGTCTGGGCGGAATCTGCGGACGACGCGACTGCCCGCTTCGTGGCCCCAGCCGCCTTCTTGGCCACCGACCTGCCCGTGGCCGGCGACTTCTTTGCTGCGGTGCCCTTGCCCGTAGCCCGGCCGGCCACGGTCGTGGGCTTCTTCGCTGCGGCCACAGCGCCTCCTTCGGTTACCCGCGGGTCTGGGTATCCCTCTGACGGGCGCAGGCTACTTGACCGAGTTCCCAGGCGCGCGAGCAGGCCTGCCTCCGGCATGTCGCGGAGCGAGGCGGTGCCGCGGACGTACCGACCGGCATGCCCGGGCCGAGGCTCAGATGGGCGCTGCGTCCGGCTCCAGTGACTGCTGGGAATCCAAGTCGGACAACTGGGCCTGCAGGAAGGACCGCATCCGCGCCCGGTACTCCTGCTCGTGCACCCGGAGCCCGTCGATGAAACTCTGCAACTGATCGCGCTCGAGTTCCAGGGTCGACAGGGTCGATGTGCGGTTCTCCTCGGCGTCGGCAATGAGCTTGTCGGCGCGGGCTCGGGCCTCGGCGATCAACTGGTCACGCTGGTTCTGGCCGTTGCGCACGTGTTCGTCGTGCAGTCGTTGAGCCAGCAGCAGCATGCCTGCCGCGGACGAGGCGTCGCCCTCGGTGCCCGCTGCGAGCCCAGCCATCCCCGCGTCGATGATGGACGTGGACTCAGCAGGGGACGACTCCGGCTTGGCCATGGACACCGCGGCGGCGGACTCGCTGGCGGTGCCTTCGGACTGCAGCCGTTCGACCTCGGACTGGCTGATCCGGACCTTCGACTCGAGGTCGTCGATCTGGGTGTTGAGGCTACGCAGCGTGCTGACGACCTCGTCCAGGAAGTCATCCACCTCGTCCTGGTTGTACCCCTCGGCGAAGCGGGTTGCCTGGAAGGTCTTGCTGATGACGTCTTCTGGAGTGAGTGGCACGGTGAAACTCTCTTCGACAGGCGCGGTGGGCGCATGGGTCAGTCAGACGGAAAGGTACTCCAGATCACGGTCACGTTCGGGACGGTTGGTCATCGGTCCGCCACTGGTTGTAACCATAGATCGGAAGAATTGCCCATAGATTAACCCGAACGGAGTAGTCCGCGCACTCATCCAGCCCCTAGGAACAACACCAGCCGCATAAGCACACCTATCCCCAGAAGCAACACAAGGGGGGACAAGTCCAGCCGAACGCCTCCCAAGGGGACGGACGGCAGCACCCGGCGGAGCGCCTTGAGGGGTGGGTCCGTCGGGGTGTAGATCGCCTCCGCCACGAAGAGCATGGCTCCGCTCGGACGCCACTGGGGCGCGAAGGACTGGATCATCTCCAGGACGATGCGCGCAACCACCAGCAGGGAGTAGATGAAGAGCGCGAAGTAGAGCACGGACGCGATGACAGCCACGTATCGAGCCTAACTGACCAAACCCTGGACGCCACGCACGACGGGAACGCTCGCGCACATCCCCCGGACAGGGCTCAGCTCTGGTTGAAGAAGCCCGCCTTGGGCGCCGCCCGACCTGGAGGCTGCGGCTTGGTCACCTCGACGTTGGCCGGAGTGAGCAGGAAGACCTTGGCGGTGACCCGCTCGATCGAGCCATGGAGGCCGAAGATGAGTCCGGCGGAGAAGTCGACCAAGCGCTTCGCGTCGGAGTCGTCCATCTCTGACAGGTTCATGATCACCGGCACGCCCTCGCGGAAGGCTTCACCGATGGACTTGGCGTCGTTGTAGGTGCTGGGGTGGATCGTGGAGATACGCGTGACCTCGGCTCCCATCGGCTCGGCGACCACGCGCTCGGCGCGCTCACGCTTGATTGGCGTCACCTCAGCCCTGCGGGGGGCCGGCTGCTCGGCAGGGCGCGAGACGTCGTCGATGCGGATCTCCCGCGTGTTGACGTCGTCCCGGTTCACGCCTGGCTTGTCCTCGGCCAGCCCGAGGTAGACCAGCGCCTCATGCATGCCCATCTGTCCGACCCTCCATGTGAACCCCGCGCCCCTTGAGAACCCACGCCCCCAGGTGCGGGCCGCGCGGCGCGGTTCGAGATCAACCCTTGTCAGTTTGTGACGTTAGTGCAGAGGGGGCCTGGAACCGAGTACCGCAGTGCCGACACGCAGGTGTGTCGCGCCATTGGCGATCGCAGCCTCCAGATCGGCGCTCATTCCGGCCGAGATCATCGTGGCCCCAGCATGTTCGGCACGTACCCGCTCCCCCGCCGCCCGCAGCCGCTCGAAGGCCTCCCCCGGATCGACGCCGAGGGGTGCCACCGCCATCACCCCCAGCAGGTCGAGGTGCTCGGCCGAGGCCACCGCGTCGGCCACCCGGTCGAGGGCGTCCAGGGGCGCACCGGCCCGGGAGGGGTCGCCGTCCAGGCTCACCTGGACCAGCGCCCCGATGGTGCGTTCGGCGCGGGTGGCGGCCCGCTCCAACGCGCCGACGAGTTTGATCCGGTCGACCGAGTGGACGATGTCCGCCCAGCGCAGCAGGTGACCGCACTTGTTCGTCTGCACCTGCCCGACCTGATGCCAGGTCAGCTCGGTGCGCGGGGCCGGTCCGGCGTCGATGTCGGCGCGCTTGGCCATCGCCTCGTCCACCCGGTTCTCACCGACGTGACGCACCCCGAGGTCCGCGAGCAGGCGCACGTCGTGCGCCGGGTAGGTCTTGGTGACCACGATCGTGGTGATGTCGGCCGGATCCCGCCCGGCCCGGGCCGCCGCCTCCTCGACCCGCTGGGAGAGTTCGGCCAACCGACGCTCCAGGCGAGCCCGGCGATCATGCTCGGCACGCTGAGGATGGGGGCCGGGGCCGGTGTCAGGAGTGGGGCCGGTGTCAGGGGTGGGGCCGGTGTCGGGGTCGGGGGTGGGGGTGGAGCCAGCGTCGGGCCCGGACGTGCCCATGCTCATCGCCGCCACCCACCCAGCCAGCAGAAGGCCGCGAAGCGTCCGTCGGTGCCGCCAGAGGCGCGGTGCGAGAACAGGTCCGGCGATTCCGCGGTGCATCCGGGGATGAGGTCGATGCTGCGCACCCGGGGGTGCAGTTGCGTGAGCACCCCTGCGGCGATGTCCAGAGCCGGGGTCCCGGTCCGCGAGACGGATGCGCTGATGGGCACGTCGGCCATCACCGCGGCGCGCAGGTCCTCGGGCACCTCGTAGCAGCGGGCGCACACCGAGGGCCCGACGACCGCGTCCAACTGCTGCGCACCCAGGGCGCGCATGGCGTCCACGGCGGCCCCGACGATGTCGAGTTGCATCCCCGCCCGGCCGGCATGCACGACGCCGACGACACCGGCCTCGGCGTCGACCAGGATCACCGGGACGCAGTCGGCGACGGTGATTCCGAGCAGAATCCCCGGCTCGCGGGTGACCAGGGCGTCCGCGGTGATCCCGTCCGGAGTGTGCGGGTCGACCACGACGACGCCCCGGCCATGCACCTGGGTCGGGAGGATGACGGTGGACGCGTCGGTGGCATCGAGGACGGCCTGGCGGCGCGCGCGGACCTGGGCGGCGTCATCGCCCACCCCAAGGCTGAGGTTGCCGGCCGCGCGTCCGGTGAGCAATGCCCCGGCGGGTGCTCGATCCGCCCAGCCCCGCGACCATCGGAACTGGGCGGTGGCACGGCGGGCGGAGGCGTTCGTCGTCATCCGTTCAGTGTGGACCGAAACCGCAGGACACCGGCGTCCGGGGCGGCACCACCCGAGTGCGGACGCACCGATACCCGGGACCCCTGGCGGGTCCCGGGTATCGGGCGGGTGAACGGCTCAGTCAGCCGAGCCTGAGCGCGGCCTTACTGCAGCCACGACGGCAGGTCGAGGTCGACCTCCTTGGGCTGGCGGGGCTTGTCATCGGGGAGCACCACCGGCGGACGCTGCTCGCGGGCCTGGTCGCGCTCCTCGTGCTGGGGCCGGTACTGCGGCTGGTAGGGCTGCGGCGCCTGACCGTTGAACGAGGCAGCGGGCTCGGCGACGTGGCTGCCCGAACGGCCGTTGCCGTTGAGCACTGACACCGGCTCGGGTGCTGCGTCGGGGATGTGCACCGGCTCGGGCTTGGGCAGCGGGGCCGGGGTCGGGCGCGGGGTGAACGACTGGCCCATCTCGGCGGCGCGGCCGCCGGTACCGATGCGCCCGGACGCCCCGGCCCGGTGCTGGCGCTCCTCGCGGTCGTCCCGGCGGCGCTGCGGACGACCGCCGTCGAAGCCGGCGGCGATGACGGTGACCCGCACCTCGTCGCCGAGCGCGTCGTCGATCACCGTGCCGAAGATGATGTTGGCCTCGGGGTGCGCGGCCTCCTGGACCAGCCGGGCCGCCTCGTTGATCTCGAACAGGCCCAGGTCGGAGCCACCCTGGAAGGACAGCAGCACGCCGTGAGCGCCGTCGATGCTGGCCTCCAGCAACGGAGAACTGATCGCCATCTCGGCCGCTTGTAGCGCGCGGTCCTCGCCGCGGGCCGAGCCGATGCCCATGAGGGCGGACCCGGCACCCTGCATCACGGACTTGACGTCGGCGAAGTCGACGTTGATCAGGCCGGGGGTGGTGATGAGGTCGGAGATGCCCTGGACACCGGAGAGCAGCACCTGGTCGGCAGCCCGGAAGGCGTCCATCATCGACACCGCCCGGTCGCTGATGCTGAGGAGCCGGTCGTTCGGGATCACGATGAGGGTGTCGACCTCCTCGCGCAGTGCGTCTATGCCGCTCTCGGCGAAGGTCGCCCGCCGGCGCCCCTCGAAGGTGAACGGACGAGTGACGACGCCGATCGTCAGCGCGCCGAGGGTGCGGGCGATCTTGGCGACCACCGGCGCGCCGCCGGTGCCGGTGCCGCCACCCTCGCCCGCTGTCACGAAGACCCTGTCGGCGCCCTTGAGCACCTCTTCGATCTCGTTGGCGTGGTCTTCGGCCGCCCTGCGGCCCACCTCGGGATCGGCGCCGGCGCCGAGCCCGCGGGTGAGTTCGCGACCTACGTCGAGCTTGACGTCGGCGTCGCTCATGAGCAACGCCTGTGCGTCGGTGTTGATGGCGATGAACTCCACGCCCTTGAGGCCGACCTCGATCATCCGGTTGACGGCGTTCACTCCGCCGCCACCGATTCCGACGACCTTGATGACCGCCAGGTAGTTCTGCGGTGCTGCCACGGTTGCTGCCCTCTTCCTTGCTCGTGTTCGGGTGTGCCGCTTGGTTGGAGATTGCTGGCTGGTTGGAGATTGCTGGCTGGTTGGGACGGCCCGGCCCTGGACAGCCACCGCCCCTCGATCCGGGACTATCACCCTCAAGTAGAGGGTTATAGTTATGTCAAGTTGTTGCTGATGCGAGACGTTAGGGAAGGCGCCGCAGACGTCTGGGATTTCCGGGGGTGTGTCGTGCGTGTCGCCTTGAAAAAGGCCGAAGTCTCAAGTGCCGCCCGAGACTTCGAGCCCGGAACCAGGAGCAATCGGGTCGAACCCATCTCAGGTTGAGGCACCGCATACGCCGCCGATGGCGACCGTTCGTGAGGTTCGTGAGGTTCGTCAGAGCGGTGACGTCTCGTCAGGCTGAGAATGTCCCCGCCACCACCAACGGCAGTGGCGTTGGATGGCGCTAGCCCGCTCCGTCGCCGGCTCCGCCGGAGTCATTGGGCGGGCCGGTGATCATCCCCGTCGATGTCGATGGGGTGGCGCTCGCCGCAGCGGTGGTGCGGGACGAGGTGGGGGTGGGTTCGGGGGTCGCCTCGGCGGCCGAGGTCGGGGTCGACGACGGCCGCGAACTGCCACCACCGGCCGCCTCGTTGGAGTCGGCCGTGGCAGGCGAGGAGCTGGGAGTCGCCAGTGGGGAATCCCGGGTGACGGGGGTGGCCGGGCTGGACACGTCATACACCACCGCATCGGTGCCCAGCAGCACTGCGAGCACCTCGGCCTTGAGCGCCGACTCCTCCACCCCGCCCCACACCACCGTCACAGTGCGCATGGCCGGCTCGTCGGCCGTCTCATCGGCATTGCCCTTGGGAGCGCTCTCCTGCGCGTCCTGCGCGGATGGCACCACCGGCACGCGCATCGTCAGCTGGACACTGTCGCGGGATGCGGCCGAGGCCTCACGTACCTCTCCTCGCAGTTCGGCAGGCAATGCCTGCATCACCTGGGCCGTGGCAAGCACGGCCGGCTCCCCCGCCTCGACGGTTTCGGGAGTCACCACGGCCACACCCTCGGGCGCCTCCGCGACGGTCTCCACCACGACCCCATCGACGTCCATCAACTGGAAACCATCCCCGGTTCCCGAACTCGGCTCGTCGCCGCCCTCGGCGCCCTGGGTGGTCGTCTCGTCGGCATTCGGATCATCGACCTTCGGGTCATCGTCGCCAGCTGGTTGCGCCGACACCGGGACGGCGATCATCGGGACTCGTTCGATCACCCGCACCTCGAGGGTGTTGGGCCAGACCCGCACGGCCTGAGCCGTCTTGACCGCGGGATCCTGCTCGACCTCGTCGCGCAGGTCACCGAGGTCGACAAGCGCCAGAGGACGACCGAGGTCGCCGGCCGCCAGCGCCTGCAACTGGGCAGGGCCGAACCGCTGGCCACCGACCAACTGCAATTCCTTGACGGTGAGCAGGGGCGAAGCCAGGAACAGATAGCCGACGAGCACCAGCACGCTCACGCCCGCCAAGAGCATCACCACGGTGCGTCGACTCGGCCGGGACGCACGCGCCCGTCGAGCCATTCCGCTCACGCCCGCCAGCGAGATCACCCGCGCGCCCCCGGGACGGGCACTCCCCTGCCCGCTCGTGCGCGCCTTGGGGCGGCCGCTGGTCACCGCGGACGAGCCAGTGGCCCGGCTGCGCAGCCTCCCCGATCCCGACGTGGCCGCCGTTCCTCGGCGGGCCGGTACTCGCCCTGCCAACGATCGGGCGCCCGAGCGGACCGAGCCCGGTCCACGCCGTTCGTTCCCGTCCCCGCTGCGGCTGCCGGTACCACCGGTGACCCCGCCGGGCGGGTTCGTGCCGGCGTTGGTGCCACCGGAGGCGCGCCGCCCCGCGCCCGGCTGGTTGTCTGCGGCGGCCTGCCCGCCGGCGACCTCTCCGGGTGCGTCCCGACCCGGGGAGGCGGCCCTGCGCGGGCCCGCACCTGCTGGCCGCGGGCTCGACCCCGCAGCGCGCCCGGTCGGCGCCTGAGTCGCACGACCCCGTCGAGCCGGGCGGGAAGTCGTGCCGGGCCTGGCAGCCTGGCGCGTGGACCCCGCACCGCCGGAACGCACCTGCTCTGGGGCACGCTCGGCCTTGACCGGTGAGGTGCGGGACCGTCCCTCGCCCGAAGCGCCTTGCCGGGGTTCGCCGGAGCGGTCCGCGGCTGACTCGCCCAACCCTGCGGAGGTCTCGCCTCGCGGAGCTTGCCGGGAGCGGGATGAGCTGTTCGGTCTCGGGGTGGTGGGTCGGCCCATCAGCGCCCACTCCCACCGCGCTCGCCGTCCGCCAATCCCGCCAACACGTCCCCGGCGATCGTGGTGACGTCACCGGCCCCGATGGTCAGCACGAGGTCACCCGGACTCGCCAGCCGTACCAACTCGGCGGCCACCGACGCGCGCTCACTGACGAACCTGGCCGCACCGGCTCCGGTGGGCCGATCGGCGGGCACCGCCTCGGCCACCAGCGCGCCGCTGACCCCGGGCAGCGGATCTTCCCGGGCGGCATAGACATCCAGCACCAGGATCTCGTCCGCCCCGGCCAGGCCGATCCCGAACTCGACCGCGAAATCCCTTGTGCGGGAATATAGATGAGGTTGGAAGGCGACGATCAGCCGACCCTGGCCGGCCGCCTGCCGACCGGTGGCCACGGCCGCGGCAACCTTGGCGGGGTTGTGGGCGTAGTCGTCGAAGACGCGCACCCCGCCGGCCTCACCGCGGAACTCGAACCGCCGGCGTGACCCGCGAAAGGCCTCCAGACCGGCTGTGGCAGCGGCCGGTTCGACTCCCAATGCTCGCGCGGCGGCGTAGGCGGCGGCGGCGTTCAAGGCATTGTGCCGGCCCGGCACAGCGAGCCGGATCCGCTGCGAGCCGCCGCCGGTCGCGTCCCGATCCTGTGTCACGCAGATTCTGTCATGAAGGGTGAAACTCACTCCCGCAGCCAGTTCCACGTCGTCTACACGCACCTCGGCGTCGGGGTGCGTGCCATAGCCGATCACCCGGCGTCCCGCGTCGCGGCATCGCTGCGCCAGGGCGGCCGAGCCCGGGTCGTCCAGGCAGGCCACCAGGGTGCCCTCCCGCCCGTCGTCCACCAACCGGTCGGCGAAGGCCTCGAAGGCAGCCACCACCCGGTCGGCGGTGCCGTAGAAGTCGAGGTGATCCGGCTGGACGTTCGTCACCACCGACACCGTGGGGGTGTACACGAGGAAGGACGCATCCGACTCGTCAGCCTCGGCGATGAAGACCCGGCCGGTTCCGTCCTCGGCGTTGGTCTCCGCCCCGACGAGTTCGCCGCCGATCGCGAACGACGGGTCGAGCCCGGCCTCGCGGGCAAGGACGGTGAGCATGGACGTGGTGGTGGTCTTACCGTTCGTACCGGCCACGCACACCCCCACCCGGTCGGCCATCAGCGCCTGCAGGGCCTGGGACCGGTGCAACACCCGCAGCCCACGCTGCCGGGCCCCGGCCAGTTCCGGGTTGCCCTCTCGGATGGCCGAGGAGGCCACCACGGTCTGCACCCCGTCCAGCCGTGACACGTCGAAGCCAGGCCTGGCGTCGGCGCCCAACTCCCGCAGCCGGGCCATGATCGGGGAGTCCCGGGCGTCGGAACCCGAGACCGCCAGCCCGCGCCGGACCATGATCCGGGCGATGCCGCTCATCCCGATGCCGCCGATCCCCAGGAAGTGGGTCGGGCCAAGGTCACTCGCGGGAGGGACCAGGGCGGAGAGGTCGAAGCGTTCGTTCACGGCGTCACCGGCCCGGGGCCGCCGGGCTCTCCGGCGGGCAAGTGACCCGCTGCGGTGCGCACCAGGTCGGCCAGGCGGATGTCCGCGTCCCGCGAGCCGTGCCGGGCCGAGGCCTGGGCCATCGAGGCCAGCCGGGACGGGGAGGTGAGCAGGTCGGCGATCTGACCGGTGACCACTGCCGGGTCGAGGTCCGCATTGTCGATGAGCAGCCCACCACCGTCGGCGACCACCGGCTCGGCGTTCAGGCGCTGCTCGCCATTGCCGATCGGCAGCGGCACGTACACCCCGGGCAGACCCACGGTGGTCACCTCGCACACGGTGTTGGCGCCCGCCCGGCACAGCACGAGGTCTGCGGCCGCGTAGGCGAGGTCCATCCGGTCGGTGTACTCGGCGACCACGTACGCCGGGCCTGGCCCGGTGGGTGCCTGGATCGCCTTGCCCGCCCCGGTCAGGTGCAGCACCCCGATCCCGCTCGCCTGCAGCCGGTCCGCCGCGGCGGCCATCGTCTCGTTGATCTTCTGCGCGCCCAGCGAGCCGCCGGTGACCAGCAGCACCGGCGCGTCCGGGTCGAGACCGAAGTGCTCGCGGGCGCTGGACCGCAGCGCCGACGCGTCCAGGGTGCTGATCTCCCGGCGCAGTGGCATACCCACCCGGACCGCGTGCGGCAGCGGGGTACCCGGGAAGGTCACCGCGACGTGCCGGGTGAGTCGGGCCCCCAGACGGTTGGCGATGCCGGGGCGAGCGTTCTGCTCGTGCACCACGATGGGGATGCCCCGACGCCGGGCGGCCAGGTAGGCCGGGGTCGACACGTACCCGCCCATGCCGACCACGACGTCGGCGTGTGTCTGGCCCAGCACCCGGTCTGCGGTGCGGACCGCGTCGAGCAGCCGAGAGGGCACGCTGAGTAAGGCGGGGGTGGGACGGCGCGGCAATGGCACCTTCGGCACGGCCCGCAGCTCGTACCCGCGTTCTGGCACCAGCCGGGATTCCAGGCCCTCGGCGGTGCCCAGGCAGACGATCCCGGTGCGCGGATCCTGGCGGCGCAGGGCGTCGGCCAGGGCCAGCATCGGGCTGACGTGACCGGCCGTGCCGCCACCGGCCAGCACCACCGACAAGACACCCCCAGACGTGGAGGACGAGGGCTGCGGCGTGGACGCGTTCATCGACGGCTCCGGGCACTGGTCACCACGGAACTGCGCCGCGCCACCGCGACGGGCGAGGACAGCACCTCCCCGGCATCGGGTTCGGAGCGGGCGAAGGACAGCACCATGCCCAGCGCGGCCAGGGTGGTGATCAGCGCCGAGCCGCCTGAGGACACCAGCGGCAGCGGCACTCCGATGACCGGAAGGAGGCCGATCACCACGCCGATGTTCATCAGGGCCTGACCGATCACCCAGGCCATCACACCCGTGGTGGCGAGCTTGACGAAGGGATCGGGGTGCCGGCTGATGATCCGCAGGCAGCCGATCGCCAGCAGGGCGAACAAGAGCAGGATGACGAAGGTGCCCGGGATGCCGAGTTCCTCGCCGATGATCGCGAAGATGTAGTCGTTGTGGGCCTCAGGCAGCCAGTCCCACTTCTCCTTGCTGGCGCCCAGGCCCAGCCCCCACCAGCCGCCGGAGGCCAATGCCCACAGGCCGTGAGTGGACTGCCAGCAGGTGCCGTAGATGTCGGCGCACTCCCCGGACAACCAAGTGGACAGGCGTTCTCGCCGGTTGGCCGAACTCGCCACCATGACCGCAGCGACCGTGGCCGCGGCCCCGAAGCCGAGCGCGAAGAGCCGGCCGCGTACCCCGGCGACGAAGAGCATCGCCGCCAGCAGGCACATCAGCACCAGACCGGTGCCGAGGTCGTGGCCCTTGAGGACGAGTCCGAGCACCAGCAGCACCACAGGGGCAAAAGGCACGAGGAGCTCGCGCCATTCGCCGAGCCGGTTGCCCTTCAGGGCCAGGATGAGGGCACACCAGACCACCAACGCCAGTTTGGCGGCCTCCGACGGCTGGGCGGTGAAGCCACCGATGTTCACCCAGTTGCGGTTGCCGCCGACCCCGAATCCCAGCGGGGTGAAGACCAGCGCCTGGAAGCACACCGCGAGCAGGATCGCCGGCCAGGCCAGCCGCTTCCAGGTTCGCACACTCAGCCGCGAGCACACCCACATCAGCGGCAGGCCGATCACCGCGAAGGTCAGTTGTTTGGCGAAGACGCTGAACGGTGAGCCGCCCTCGGTCATCGACGAGACCGAGGAGGAGGACAGCACCATCACCAGGCCGATGGCCACCAGCATGATCGTCGTGCCGAGGATGAGGTAGAAGTTCGCCGCCGGTGAATCGAAGGCCGCGAAGCGGGAGGTCAGCGCGGAACGCGCCGCGAGGAACTCGCGACGCAGGAGTTCGCGCATCAGCCCTCGCCCTTCGCCCGGCCCGCGTGCTCGCGGACCGCCGCCGCGAAGGCGTCACCCCGGTGGACGTAGTTGGTGAACTGATCCATGGACGCCGCGGCCGGTGCCAGCAGCACCGTGTCACCCGGGCGGGCCAGCCCACCGGCAGCTCGCACCGCCTCGGCCATGACGACCGCGGACGGATCGTGACTGAGTTGTGATGCCGGGTGCATCCTCCCAGTCTCGCCGGAGCCGACCTCCAGGACCGGGATGTCGGGCGCGTGTCGCGCCAGCGCGGACACGAAGGGCTCGCGGTCGACGCCGATCAGCACCACCCCCCGCAGGCGCGGGGCGACCCGTCGCACCAGGTCGGTGATGTCGGCGCCCTTGAGCAGCCCCCCAGCCACCCAGACGATGGAATCGAAGGCCGCCAACGAGGCTGCCGCCGCGTGCGGGTTGGTGGCCTTGGAGTCGTCGACCCAGCGCACTCGGTCGATCTCGGCGACGGTTGCTATCCGGTGCGGCTCGGGCCGCATCGAGCGCAGACCGTCACGCACCGAGGCCGGCGCGACCCCGTGAGCTCGCGCCAGGGCTGCCGCGGCCAGGGCGTTGGTGATCGTGTGCGGGGCGACGACCCCACCACCGGCCTCGCGCAGATCCTGGATCGCGGCGAGTTCGATGGCGGTCGTGCGGCGGTCGGCGAGGAAGGCCCGGTCGGCCAGCACGTCGTCGACGACCCCGAGCATGGACACGTCCGGGATGCCGGCGGTGAAGCCGATCGCCCGGGCTCCCTCGACGACGTCGGCGTCGCGGACGAGCTGCTCGGTGGCCGGGTCGGCGACGTTGTAGACGCAGGCGATCTCGGTGTTCGAGTACACCCGGCCCTTGGCTCGCGCGTACTCGTCCAGGCTGCCGTGCCAGTCCACATGGTCGGGGGCGATGTTGAGGCACAGCGAAGCCTGCGGGCGCAGTGAGTGCGACCAGTGCAACTGGAAGCTGGACAGTTCCACGGCGAGCACGTCGTAGCCGATCGGGTCGACGATGGCGGTCAGCAAGGGGGTACCGACGTTCCCGACGGCGATCGCCCGCCTGCCGTCGGCCACCAGCATCGCCTCGAGCATCTTCACCGTCGTGGTCTTGCCGTTGGTACCGGTGAGCGTCAGCCACGGCGCGGCGCCCTCGCGGCGGCGCAGCCGCCAGGCGAGTTCGACCTCGCCCCAGATCGGCACTCCGGCAGCGGTGGCGGCCAGCAACATCGGGGCATCGGGGCGCCAGCCCGGGGAGGTGACCACGAGATCGGGCAGCTGCCCGTCGATCTGCGGCAGGGCCGCGGTGGCACCCGGGCCCAACACGGTGCGGCCGCCGAGCACGTCGACGAGTTCGGCATCCCGGGCCACCGTGGCGTGCTCGGTGCTGCGCTCGTCGACCGCCACCACACGGGCCCCGCGCTGCAGCAGCACGTCGGCGGCGGCGAAGCCGGACACGCCGAGGCCGGCCACCGCCACCCGCAACCCCGCCCAGTCCGCGGCCTCGTGGTCCAGGGCGAGCGTGCGGGCGGTGTCGGTGAGGTGAGCGGGGGGATACCTCACAGGTTGACCACCCACTCGGCGTAGAACAGCCCGAGCCCGAGTGCCGCGAAGAGCCCGGCGATGATCCAGAACCTGATCACGATGGTCACCTCGGCCCACCCGGCGAGTTCGAAGTGGTGTTGCAGAGGCGCCATCCGGAAGACCCGTTTCCCGGTGAGCTTGAAGGAGCCGACCTGGATCACCACCGAGAGCGTGATCAGCACGAACAGGCCACCCAGCACGACGAGCAGGATCTCGGTCCGGCTGCAGATCGCCAGCCCGGCCAGCACCCCGCCCAGGGCCAGGGAACCGGTGTCGCCCATGAAGATCTTGGCCGGCGAGGCGTTCCACCACAGGAAGCCGAAGCAGGCACCCATCACGGCGGCGGCCACCACCGCCAGATCTCGCGGGTCTCGGACCTCGTAGCACTGCGGCCCGGCCATCGCGATGGACTGGCACGTCTGGTTGGACTGCCAGGTGCCGATCAGCACATACGAACCGGCCACCATGGTCGTCGCGCCGGTGGCCAGACCGTCCAGCCCGTCGGTGAGGTTCACTCCGTTGGACGTGGCGGCGACGATCAGCTGGGCCCACACGACGAACAGGATCAGCCCGATCACCGGGCCGGCGAAGGCCAGATCGACCTCGGTGTCGCGGATCACCGACACCAGCGTGGACGCCGGGGTGCGGTATCGCTCGTTGGGGAACTGCAGGGCCAGGACGGCGAAGATCACGCCGACCAGAAGTTGGCCCAGGAGTTTCTGCCCGCTGCGCAGGCCCAGGCTGCGTTGCCGGGAGATCTTGATGAAGTCGTCCAGGAAGCCCACCAGGCCCAGCCCGCTCATCAGGAAGAGCACGAGCAGCGCCGAGACGGTGGGCGCGGACCAGGTGATGAGGTGGGCGCCCACGTAGGCGCTGAGAGTGGCGAAGATGATCACCGCCCCGCCCATGGTGGGGGTGCCGCGCTTGGTGAGGTGCTCCGTCGGTCCGTCGTCGCGGACGAACTGGCCGTAGTGCTTGCGGACCAGGAACCGGATGTACAGGGGGGTGGCGAAGAGAGTGATGAGCAGCGACAGAGCCGCGGCGGCCAGAACCGCCCTCACTGGACGCCCTCCGGGCCGGTCTCCGCCGAACTGGACCCGGTCGCGGGGCCGGGGGCTGGCGGGCCGGCCCCGAGGTCTACGTCCAGGGGCGCCTCGGCCTGGCCGGCCGCCACCTCCTCACCGAGCCACCGCAGGCCCGAGTCACGTGAGGACTTGAACAGCGCGATGTCGCCGGTGTGCAGTTCGGTGCCGAGCAGCCGGCGCGCGTCCTGGGTGGAGGGCACCCAGGTGGCCCGCTCCCCCGCCGCCTCGGCGAGCGCCCTGGCCCCTTCGCCCACGACGACGACCCGGTCGATACCCAGTGCGACGGCCAGCTTCCCGACGAGGGCGTGCAGTTCGCTGGACTCGGGTCCCAGTTCGAGCATGGCGCCGAGCACGGCCACCCGGCGCCCCCCGAAGCCCGGAGCCATCGCGGCCAGCGCCCGTAGCGCGGCGGACATCGAGTCCGGGTTGGCGTTGTAGGCGTCGTTGACGATGGTGACGCCGTCGTCGCGGCGCACCACCTCCATCCGCCAGCGGCTGGCCGGGACCGCGCTGCTGAGCGCGTCGGCGATCTCGGTCAGTGCCATGCCCACCCGGAGCCCGACGGCGGCCGCGCAGAGGCTGTTTCCGACGTGATGTGCGCCGATCAACTGCAGGCTCACCGGTGCGCTGTGGGCGCCCTGGGTGGGGCAGTCGCAGTGCAGGGTGAAGGTGGCTCGTCCGGCATCGTCGAGGGTCACGGCCTCGGCCCAGACGTGTTCGCCCGGGCGCGGCTCGACGTCGTCGACGTCCACCCGCTCGCTCATCGGGATGTCCTCGTCATCGGCCGGCTCCACCGGAACGGCCGGCGGAGGAGGATCCTGGGCCCGCCCGACGGCGGAGACCCACGCGATGTCGGCGCCCTCTGCCCAGGCCAGCGGGGCCATCGCGGCCACCCGGTCGTCATCGGCATTGAGCACGGCCAGGCCGCCCTCGTCGAGCGCGGCGACGAGCTCGGACTTGGCCGCTTGCACCGCGTCCAGCGAACCGAACTCGCTGGCATGGGCGTACCCGACATTGAGCACGACGGCGATGTCCGGAGGCGCGATCGTGGTCAGGTAGCGAAGGTGTCCGACCCCGCGAGCGCCCATCTCCGCGACCAGGTACCGGGTGTCGCGGGTGATCCGGCAGACCGTCAGCGGGACGCCGATCTCGGAGTTGAAGGACTCCTGCGCGGCGATGGTCGGCCCGTGCTGGGCGAGCAGGTGCGCGAGCAGGTCCTTGGTGGAGGTCTTGCCGGACGATCCGGTGACCGCGACCACGGTGAGATCGTGTCCGGCCGCCTCGATCACCGCTCGGGCCACCAGACCGAAGGCGACCTCGGTGTCGTCCACGACGAGTTGGCTGATCCGGGCGCCTGCGAGTTCGTCGGCCGAGAGCTCGCGGCTGACCACGGCGAGCACCGCGCCGGCTCGGGCCGCGGCCGGCACGTAGGCGTGACCGTCCGCGTGTTCGCCGACCCGGGCCACGTACAGACCGCCCGGCCCGCACTGGCGTGAGTCGGTGACCGCCGGTCCGTCGACGAGGAGACTCTCCTCGACGCCCTCGGCCGGCACCAGTCGCCCGCCCACCGCGGTGGCCAGCTCGTGCAGGGTCAGCGGGATCATGAGGGTCCTCCAGCGATTGCTGTGAGCGCCTGGGCCAAGACGACGCGATCATCGAACGGGTGCACAGTGCCGGCGATCTCCTGGCCGGTCTCGTGTCCTTTGCCGGCCACCAGTACCGTCGGGCGGCCGCTCTGGGGACCGGCCCGGTCGGCTGCGTCGCCGAGTGCGACGGCCAGCCGGACCGCGCGGACGATGGCCTCGCCGCGCCCGGGCACCTCTTCCAGGAGCGCCGGACCCGGTCCCGGAGTGCGGGACTCGGTGCCGGACTGCGTTGCCGATCCGTCGGCGGGGGTCTCGGTTGGGCCGGACGGGGCGGCCAGGGCTTGGCGAGCGCCGGCCAACACCCGGCTGCGGATCTCGGCTGGATCCTCCGAGCGGGGATTGTCGTCGGTGACCACCACGGCGTCCGCCCCCAACGCTGCGGCGGCACCCATCGCCTCGCGTTTGCCGCGGTCCCGGTCGCCCCCGGCGCCCAGGACGATCACCAGCGGGTGGCAGCCCCCCGAGCGCAGCGCCGCGCAGGCGACCTGGATCGACCCGGGGCTGTGCGCGTAGTCGACCACGCCCAGCGGCAGGTGAGGGTTGTCGACTGCGGGAGGCACCACCTCCATCCGCCCGGGCACTGCGGTCGCCTGCGCCAGGGCCGTGGCGATGTCGTCCGGGTCGTAGCCCACCCGCAGCAGCATCACCGCGGCGAGCACGCAGTTGGAGGCGTTGAAGTCGCCCGGCAGAGGGCTGGTCAGGCTCCAGGACTGGCCGGTGCGGTGGGTCAGTTCCACCCCCATACCGTGGCCGCGCCGGTTTGGACCGATCCCGGTCACCACCCAGTCGGCCTCGCCGGGCGTCGAGCCGGGTCGGGTGATGAGCGTGGTCACCGGGATGGTGGCCTCGCGGGCCAGCCGCCGACCCCATTCGTCATCGATGCAGATCACCCCTACCGAGGCGTGCTCGGGGGTGAACAGGGCGGCCTTGGCGGCGAAGTACTCCTCGAAGGTGTCGTGGAAGTCGAGGTGGTCCTGGCTGAGGTTGGTGAAGCCGGCCACGTCCACGACCATCGCGTCGACGCGATGCAGGGCGAGGGCGTGACTGGAGATCTCCATCGCGCAACTGTCCGCGCCTGCCTGCACCATCTGGGCGAAAAGGGCTTGCAGATCAGGAGATTCGGGCGTGGTTCGCACGCTCTTGACTCGTTCGGAGCCGATCCGGGTCTCGATGGTGCCGATCAGGCCGGGATGACGGCCCAGCGCGGTGAGCGCGGAGTGCAGCAGATAGCTGGTGGTCGTCTTGCCATTCGTTCCGGTGATTCCGAAGAGCAGCAGCCGCTCGGCCGGGTAGCCGAAGACGGCGGCGGCCAGCGCCCCCAACTGGGCTCGCGGATCGTCCACCACGATGAGGGGAAGGTCGACCCCGGCCTCCACCACCAGTCGGGCGCCCTCCTCGTCGGTGAGCACGGCCACCGCGCCCGAGCGGGCCGCCTCGGCGGCGAAACGGGCCCCATGGGTGCTGGCCCCTGGCAGGGCCGCGTACAGGCTGCCCGGAGTCACCCGGCGCGAGTCGAGGGTGACCGATGTCACGACCGGGTCCGGCCAGTCCTCGGTCAGTCGGATCGAGCCAGGCCCCACCGAATCGGCCGCCAGGGTGCTGGCCACGAGGTCACGCAACCCGATCCCCGTCTGGGTGCTGGGGCGATGGGTGGGCGGCACCCTGCGAGGCTACCCGTTGGCGCTGCCGGGGTGCCTGAGCCGGACGTTGTGTCGCGGCTCGGGCCGACAGTTGTGCGGGCAGTCCGGACGTTCAGTCGTCCTCCGGCCGCTTCGGGGGCCGAACCTTGGGCAGACGCGGGTCGGTGAGGTTGAACTGGCCGGTCCGGCGCTGGGGAGGCTCGGAGTCCTGCGCGTCGGCTGCGCCAGGAGCCGGGGGGTTCGGGCCTGTCGTGCGCGAGTCCGGGCTGGTGCGCGAGTCCGGGCTGGGCGGCGCCGATCTCGGGGGCTGCGCGCCGGGGTCGGGCTGGCTTGTGGCGGCGCCCCCGGGCCTTGGGCTGGACGCGCCGGGCGGCGGCACCGGCCGGATGGGCTGCTCGACACCGGCTGCTGTCGTGCCGGTCGCCCGGCCGCCGGTGGGCGGGCGAGTGCCCGGCGCCTGCCTGGTGGTGCCGGTCGTCGGGGCCGGACCGTTCGACCCCTTGCCGGCTGCGCCGGTGGACTGTGACGCCCCTGGCCCGGCCGCGGCACCCTTCGTCGCTGTCGCCTTCTCCGAGGTCTTCTTCGCGGCCGTCCTCTTCGACCCGCCGGCTTTGCGCCGGCCCTTGGCCACGCCGGCCTGCTTGCGGCGTTCGGCGCGTCCCTCGACGAGCCAATAGAGCACCGGCACCACGACCAGGGTGAGCAGGGTCGAGCTAAGCAGCCCTCCGATCACCACGATGGCCAGTGGTTGGCTGATGAACGCGCCTCCCCCGGTGATCGACAGCGCCATCGGCACCAGCGCGAAGATCGTGGCCAGCGCGGTCATCAGGATCGGGCGCAGCCGAAGCTCGGCGCCCTGCAGGATCGAGTCGTACACCGACCGTCCTCGCCGCCGGGTCTGGTTGACGAGGTCGACCAACACGATGGCGTTGGTCACCACGATGCCCACGAGCATGAGCAGGCCGATGATCGCGGCCACTCCGAGCGGGACTCCGGTGACGAGCAGGCCGGCCACCGCGCCGGTGGCGGCCAGCGGGATGCTGACCAGCAGGATGAGCGGCTGGACGAGGCTGCGGAAGGTGGCGACCATCACCAGGTACACCAGCGCGATCGCCGCCAGCAGGGCCAGGCCCAGCTGGGAGAAGGCCTCGCGCTGATCGGCGCTGACGCCCCCGATCGTGGCCGTCGTGCCGGCGGGGATGTTGGCCGCGCGCACCGCGCTGGTCACCGCGGTGGTGAACGCGCCGAGGTCGTCTCCGGCGGGTGCGGCGGTGACGGTGGCGATCCGCTCCCCGTCCAGGCGGGTCACCGTGGTCGCCGAGGAGACCTCCTCCACGGTGGCCACCTGGCCCAGCGTGGTGGCACCCACCGGAAGGGCCCGCAACTCGTCCACGGTCATCGGGGTGGTGGGGGCCACCACCACCGCGCCATAGGGATCGCCGTCGACGGCGACCTCGCCGACCGGGCTGCCGCGCAGAGCAGCCGCGACGAGCTGACCGATCGAGGCTTCGGTAAGGCCGTTGTCGGCGGCGGCCTGGCGGTTCACGGTGACCTGGATCGAAGGCACCGACTGGGAGATGGTGTTGGTCACGTCGGTGGCGCCGGGCACCTTGCTGACCCGGGCGTACACCCGGTCCGCGGCGACCTGCAGGGCGGCGGGGTCCGAGCCGCTGATCCGTACCGCGACCACGTTGGACTGGGCCGGATCGCCGTTGCCGACGGTGAACTGGCCGAGCTCCGGGCGGGTGGCCAGGTTGGCGCGGATCGCGGCCATCGCGTCCGCGGAGTCCACGCCGTCGGCCAGGGTGAGGTAGTACTGGGCGGTGTTCTCGCCGCCGCCGCCGAGCAGGGCTGCCGAGGCGTCTGCGGAGCCGACGCTCACCTCGTAGTCGCGCACGTCCGACCGGGCGGCCAGGGCGTCCTCGACGGCCCGAGCGGCTTCGTCCGTGGCGGACAGTGCCGTGCCGGCCGGCAACTGCTGGGTGATGACGACCGTGTCCTGGCCGGAGTCGCCGATGAAGTCGGTCTTGAGTTGGGTGGCACCCAGCCCGGTGAGCACGAGTACGACGAGAGCGATCAGCACGGTGACGACCGGCCGGCGCAGCGCCGCGGTGAGCACGCGTACATAGGTGCGGCGCAGGCGAACCCCGCGTCCCCGCGAACCCTTGGCAGGCGTGGCGGTGGAAGCGGTCGCCGTACGAGTCCGGGACGGGCCTGCGCTGGACGGGCCGGTGCTGGACGGGCCGGTGCTGGACGGGCCCGGGCGGGCGGAGCTGGTCTTCGCCGCAGATCCGGCACCGGCGGGAGTGCGCGCCGACGGGTGGGTGGCGGGTGGCCGGGCGGCACCGGGCGTGGCGGGACCACGGCTCACCGGCATCACAGCCGTCTCCCCCACCGGCAGCGCGGGCGGCACACCCGGTGCGGCGGCGATGACCTCGGTCTCGGCGTCGGGCGAGCTCCGCCGGTGGCCTGGGTCGCCATCGGAGTCGGCACGGAGGCCGGATGCATCGCGGCTGGATTCACCAGCTCCGGTCTTGGTCAGGCTGGTCGGCCGCGGGCCGGTGGAGGCAGCGGCGGTAGTTGCGGCCGCGGCCCCGGCGGCACTGGCTGCGCCAGCGTCCGGCTTCCCGGCGTCCGGCTTCCCGGCCTTCGAGGCGCGACGGCTTCGCCGGCCCACCCCGGAACGCCCGGTCTTACCCGCCCCGGCGCGCTTGCGGTCCCGGGAGAGCAGCCAGTACGTGATCACCGGAATGATGGTCAGCGCCACCAGCAGCGAGGCCAGCAGGGCCAGTACCACGGTGAGTGCGAAGGGCCGGAACAGTTCACCGACTTGGCCGCCGACCACCCCGATCGGCAGGAAGACCGCGGCGGTGGCCAGGGTGGAGGAGGTGATGGCTCCGGCCACCTCGCGCACCGCAGCCGGGATCGCCACCAGCCAGTCGTCCCCGCCGTCGACATGGCGTTTGACGTTCTCCACCACGACGATCGAGTCGTCCACGACCCGGCCGACCGCGATGGTCAGCGCACCCAGGGTGAGGATGTTGAGCGAGTACCCGCCGACCTTGAGGCCGATCAAGGCGATAAGCAGGGACAGCGGGATCGACACCGCGGTGACCAGGGTCATCCGCAGCGACATGAGGAAGAGCAGCACCACGAGCACGGCGAAACCGAGCCCGAGCAGGCCCTCGGTGGTCAGGTCGGCAACCGACTCCTCAATGTAGGGAGCTTGGTCGTAGATGACCGTGTAGCGGCCCCCGGTCTGGCTCTCCAGGGAGGCCAACTCGGCCCGCACATCGTGGGAGATCGACACCGTGTTGCCGTCCGCGCTCTTGCGGATGCCCAGCGTCAGCGAGGGCTCGCCATTGGTGCGGGTATACCCGGACACCGGCCCCTCGCCCATGCTCACGGTGGCCACCGAACCGAGCGTGGGCGGCGGGACGTCCGGGGCCACCGGGGCGGGTGCCTGCACGGTGATGTACTGCGGCACGGTCACCTGCTGGGTCGCGGTGACGGTCTGGGTGGAGGTGGCCGTGCGGGTGGCGGTCTCGGTGCGGGTGGCGGTGGTGACCGGGCCCGTGGTGGTGCTCACGCTCACCGAGGGGCTCAGCGTGCAGGTGCCGGGCGGGGGCAGTTCCGGGCCAGGGGTACACGGCGCCTGGATCGTGGCAGTACACGGCACGCCCCGCTGGTCGAACTCGCAGGTACCCCCCGGCACCACGTTCGCCGCCCGCACCGGCGCACCCAGGGCAGTGCTGGTCGGCTCGGGAGCTGACGTTGCAGTTCCGGGATCGGCAGTTCCGGGATCAGCGGTTTCGCGATGGGCAGTTTCGGCATCGCTTGCCAGGCCCGTGCGAACCGGCGCGGGCTGAGTGGTGTCAGCCGGCACGGCCCCCAACAGCGGGATGCCCTGGATCTCCTCGACCGTGGCGAAGGGGACGCCGACCTGCACGTTGAGGGCACTGGCCCCCTCGGTGAGGGAGCCGGCCGGCACGGCGATGCCATTGCTGGCCAGGGCGGCCTGGATGATCGGCATCGTCACCCCGGCTGCGGCCGCGGCCGCCGGGTCCACGGTGATCGTCACCACCTGGGTGCCCGAGCCGCCTACCTGCACGTCCCGGACTCCGTCGATCTTGGCCAAGGCCGGGACCGCGGTCTCGCGCAACTGCCGGGCGAAGTCGGCGGTGGAGGTCTCGGCCGCCGGGTCGAGGGTGGGCAGGCCGGTTTCGGGGTCGATCGGGCCGGAGTCCGGTGCCGTTGGGTCGACCGGTGCCTCCTCGGCGACCGGGGCGACCACCGCCACCTGCATGATCGGGAAGTCGTCGATGTTGCCCGCGATCACCCGGGTCGTGGTTCCGTCCGGCAACGTGGTGATGTCGTTCACCCCGGCCTGCAGTTCGCTACGCGCGGCCTTGACGTCGGTGCCGTAGTCGAGGGTGACGGTCACCATCGACGTCCCTACCGAGGACGTGGACTCGACCTTCTGCACCCCATCCAGGCCGTTGGCCGCGGACTCGATGGGCCGGGTCACCTGGGCGTCGACGACTTCCGCGTCGGCCCCCGGGACGGAACTGGCGACCGCGACGACGGGGAACTGCAGGGACGGGAGCAGCTCCTGCTTGAGCGTGAGCGCACTGATCACCCCGGCGACCGCGATGATGACGGTTGCCAGGGCGGCCAGTGACCGATTGGCCAGGCTCAGATCGGTGAGACGAGACACTGACGACACGATAGGCGCAGGTTGTCTCTGATGTGACACCTTCCGGCGAGCCGCGCCATGGCACTGCTCACCTCACAGGTCGCGTTGCCCCTGCTGGCCAGACCGCCCGGGGGACGCCGTCGGCGCCTCACCACTCAGAACGGACAATCCTCACCCGGGAGTTAAAGGTGTCGGCAACCAGCAGGTCTCCGCTGGCGGTGATGGTCAATCCGCGCGGCTGGTAGAACAGTGCCTGGTCAACCACGACACCCTCGCCGGCGTAGCCGGTCTGGCCGCCACCACCGATGGTACGGATCACATTCTTGCTCAGATTGAGCATGCGGATACGGGCGTTGTCGCTGTCAGCGATGTAGAGCCGGTCGTCGCCGTCCAAGGCCAGCCCCCGGGGATGGGAGAGCTTCGCCTGCTGGCCGGGGCCGCCGTCGCCGTCGTAGCCGCACTCTCCGCCGACGCCCGCCACCGTGGACACAGTGCCGGTCTCGGTGTCGAACCTGCGGATCGCGCAGTTCTTCGTGTCGGCGATGTATACGTTGCGCTGGGAGTCGACCGCCAGCCGCTGAGGTCCGTTGAGCTGGGCGGCTCGGGACGGGCCACCGTCGCCGGAGAAGCCAGCCTCACCAGTGCCGACCAGGGTGCTGATGATTCGGGTGTCGAAGTTGATGCTGCGCACCTTGTTGTCCAGCCCGGCCGTGATCAGCGCGTTGCCGCGCACGGCTACCGACTTCGGGTATTTCAAGGTGGCCTCGACTGCGGGGCCGTCGTCGCCGGAGGAGCCGATCTCACCGGTGCCGGCGAAGGTGGAGATAATGCCATCCGGGGTGACGACCCGAATCCGGTGGTGTTGGGCGTCGGCGATGTACACGTTCCCGCTCTTGGGATCGACGGCCACATCGTGCGGCCAGGCCAGACTGGCCTCGGTGGCCGGAATCCCATCACCGTTGTATTCCTGGCTGCCATTACCGGCGATCGTGGTGATGATGCCGTCCGGACTCACCCGGCGGATCCGATCATTGAACGTGTCGGTGATGACCACGCTGCCGTCAGGCATGACGTCGGTGTCGCGGGGCTGGTTGATTCCCGCTTCCACGGCGGGTCCTCCATCGCCGGAGAAGACCTGTTCGCCTGTCCCGGCGAATGTGTCGATGGTGCTGGTCTGATACACCGCGGCCTGAGCGGACAACGACCCCATGAGCAGGCCGGCAGTCGCCACAGCAACGCCGACAACGCCAACGGCTTTGCGCACGTTAGTTTCCCTTCCCCTTCGGACAGAACCACGCCACGACCACTGGGGGATCATCTGTTCGAGTCAGCGGGGTTCAGCCGTCGAATCGGCCCAGACTAGCCAAGCGAACAACTACCGGCAAACTGTCCAAGAAGCGCGGTAATCGCGTCGGAACCACCATTTCGTGACTCACATCCGTGGAATCGCGTTGCCGCGACTGGCGTGTCGTTCGAATAGCGCACAGCGATCGAGCACCTCGAGGGCTCGACACTCCCCCCGCGTGTCGCGGCGCGTCGAAGCCACCCCGGACCGGCAAATTCCAGCTGGAATAGCCTGCATCGCACCGCAGGCGACCTTCTCGCCTGTCCTCACGTCACCTCGGACTCGCCGAGCGCCGCGCGGACGGAGATGACTCACCCCCGCCATCCCGAGCACGCTGCCTTTCCGTTTTGATTGATTAGCGAGAACTTGTCGGAAGGTTATGTGGAGTGATCACCTCGACCGGGGAGAAGACGGTGCGTGGCGCCCCACGCATCAAGCCGTGATGACGCAGCGCCTGCACCAGGGCCGAGCGGACATCCCGGCGCAGGTCGTGGTGCAAGACCAAACTCACCCGTCCCTGAGCAAGCAGCCGTCGGTTGTCCGCGTCCAGGTCGTGCGCGACGTACACCTGCGGCACCCGCCCGGTCTCCACCAGTAGATCGGTCAGTGCCTGGTTTCCCCCGCCGATGGAGTACACCGCGGCCACCGCAGGTTCATCGGCGATCACCGGCGTGACGGCGCTGCGGACCCGCTCGTCCAAACCGTCGGCGTCCGGGACGAGAACCACCCGGCGGTCCGGCTCCAGGCGGGCCAGTTCGGCTGAGAAACTCATCCACCGCTCCCGCTCGCCGAAGAAGGACGCCTGCGTGGAGGTGACGAGCACCGGCTGACCGACCCGATCAACGCGGCCGCGCAGCGTGGTGGCGACGAGGTAGGCGGCCGTGGCGCCGGCACTGGCGTTGTCCAGGCCGACATACGCCACCCGGGGGCTGTGGCGCACGTCGGTGACCAGGGTCACCACTGGGATCCGGCGGCGGGTCAGGCGGGTGATCGCCTCGGCCACGTCGGGATGGTCCGGCGCTTTGAGCAGCACAGCCTGGCTGGAGCGTCCGCGCCGAGAGATCGTGTCGAGCAGCTCGGCGAGGTCGTCCGCCCCGCCCACCTCCCGGATGTGGAAGCGGGCGCGGGCGGTGACCGGCCGTACCTGCACCAGTTCGGCCTCGACCGCCGAGCGCACGGCGTCGGTGAATCGCCGGGGAGCCTGCAGCACGACATCGACCATCAGGGTGGCCGCGGCGAGCCGCAGTTGGGTCTGCTGGCGATCCAGGTCGAGGATGGCCTGCTCGACCTGACGAGTGGCGCGGGCGCTGGCCGATGGCCGCGAGTGCAGCACCCGGTCCACGGTGGCAGCCGAGAGGCCGGACTGCTCGGCGATGTCGCGGATCCGATGGCTGTGCGCCATGTCCGCACGGTAGCCGTCCCCGTCAGGGCCGTGCCTGCTGGGCTGAGGTGTTCTTGAGGTGTTCTGGGTGTTGGCAGGGCTCGATCCATCCCCGACAGTGGACGCACGGTCTCTGCAGAACCGGGCACACCATTGAGGACGTGCCCGGTTCGGACTCAGGCAACCATCCCTTGGAGCAGCCATGACGACGACACACTCCCGCCCACCCGGCTATTGGTCCATCGACGACTGCCGGATCGAGGATCTCGAGCGGATCGTCGGCCAGACCACCGAACTGACCGACTACCCACACGCCGAGGGAATCCGGCAGGGCGTGGTGGTGTACTCGTCCGCCGAGCTGCGCGAGGCGATGCAGGACCCACTCGAGTACCGCCAGGTGCTCGCCGAACTGGCCGGAGTCTTCGCCGACGGTCCCGGGATCGCCGTCTTCACCGGCGCTTTCGACCCGGGCGTGGTCGCCCGCGCCAGTGCCGCCTTCGACGACCTCATCGCCGAGCAGAAGCGCTCCGGAGCCACGGCCGGTGACCATTTCGCCGCGCCGGGGGCGAACGACAGGGTGTGGAACGCCCTGGAGAAGCTCGCGCTCGCCCATCCCGAGGTCTTCGTCGACTACTACGACAACGACATCCTGGCCCTTGCGTCCACCGCCTGGCTCGGGCCCGGCTACCAGGTGACCTCGCAGATCAACGTCGTCAACCCCGGCGGGGCGGGGCAGACCGTGCACCGCGACTACCACCTGGGTTTCCTGTCTGCGGACGCCTGCAGCCACTACCCCGAGCACGTGCACCGGCTGTCCATGACGTTGACCCTGCAGGGCGCGGTGGCGCACTGTGACATGCCCGTGGAGTCCGGCCCGACGCTCTACTTGCCGCACTCGCAGAAGTACGGTCCGGGCTTCCTGGCCTACTGGCGCGAGGACTTCCAGGAGTACTTCGCCGCGAATCACGTCCAGTTGCCGCTGAGGACGGGCGATGCGGTGTTCTTCAACCCCGCGCTGTTCCACGCGGCCGGCTCCAACCACACCGCGGACATCCGACGGATGGCGAATCTGCTGCAGGTGTCCTCGGCGTTCGGACGGGCGATGGAGACGGTGGACCGCGCAGCCGTCGTCCAGGCCATCTATCCGAGCCTGCTCACCCGGGCGTGCGCGGGGGCGGACCGGGCTCGGCTGGAGCGGGTGATCGCGGCCAGCGCCGAGGGGTACCCCTTCCCGACCAACCTCGACAACGACCAGCCGGTGGACGGGATGACCCCGGCGTCCCAGGCCGACGTGGTGCGCGAGGCACTGGCCGGCCGCAGGCCGGTGTCCGAGGTCACCACGAGCCTGGCGCGCCAGATGCAGGACAAGCGCAGCTGAACCGGCCAGGTCCGGATCGGTACCTCGAAACGGCGGGCTCAGTACTCGAGCGGGTACAGCGTGGGGTCGCCCTGCGTGGGTGGAATGGCCCGCTGCTGCAAGGCGAAGGTCATCACGTCCCGGAACACCGGCGCCGCCACGGTGCCGCCGTAATAACCGTTCGTCGGGCGCTGCAGGGTCACCCCGACGACAATCTCCGGGTCTCCGGCCGGGGCCATCCCGATGAAGGAGCCGGTGTAGCCGGAATAACCGCCCCGGTCGTCCGGGGCCTGCGCGGTACCGGTCTTGCCGGCGATCCGGTAGCCGGCGATCTGAGCGTTGCCGCCAGTGCCCTCGGCGACCGCGGACTCCAGCATCGTCTGGACCTGCTCGGCGGTCTTCTTGCTCACCACCTGGGTGCCGGTGCTCTCCGGCGCGGGCACCATCTCACCGCCCTCGTCCTCGGTTGCCTTGACCAGGCGTGGCGTCATCCGCACCCCGTCGTTGGCGATGGTGGCGAAGACCGACGCCGACTGCAGCGCATTGAGCGAGACGCCCTGCCCGAAGAGCACGGTGTACTGCTGCCGGCCGTCCCACTTGTCGGGGGTGGTGAGGATGCCGCCGGTCTCGCCGGGGAAGTCCAGACCTGACTTGCTGCCCAGCCCGAATTTGCGCAGATAGTCGTAGCGCTGCTGCTTGGTGAGTTTGGCTCCGGCCATCACCGTGCCGGTGTTGGACGACTCGGCCAGCACGCCCGCGAAGGTGCGTTGCTCGGTGGGGTGCGGGTGCGAGTCGCGGAACGACTGCCCGTTGGGCATCTCATAGGTGTCGGGCACCGTGAATCGGGACGTTGGGGTGACCAGCCCCTCCTCCAGCACTGCGGCGGCGGTGATCACCTTGGACGTCGACCCGGGCTCGAAGACGTCCGAGAGCGCCCGCGAGCCACGGTCCTCGGCCGGCGAGCTCCCCGGGTTGTTGGGGTCCACCGAGGGCGACTCGGCCAGGGCGAGAATGTCTCCGGTCTTGACGTCCAGCACCACGACGCTGCCCCATTCGGCCTCGGTGGCCTGCACCTGGGCGGTGATGGCCTGCTGGGCGTACCACTGCAGGTCGCGGTTGATGGTCAGTTCCACGTCCCGGCCGTTGACCGCCGCGGTCTGTTGGTTCTCCCCGGTGGGGATCATCTGCCCCGAGCGGCCCCGCTCGTACATTCGCTCGCCGTCCTGGCCGGCCAGTTGGCTGTTCAGCTGGCTCTCCAGACCGCCGGCTCCCACGCCCTCGGAGTTGGTGAATCCGAGCAGGTTGCCGGCCACCGGGCCGGCCGGATAGTTGCGGACCGACATCGGCTCGGAGTACATCCCGGGTACGCCCAGCTTCTGGATCGCCCGCCACTGCTCCGGTGTGACGCCCTTGATGACGTAGGCGAAGACCCGGTCGCCGGTCATGTTCTCCTGCAACTTGTCCGGGTCGGCGCCGGTGATCGCGGCGATGTCTCGGGCGGCTCCCTCCACCCCGGTGGAGTACTCGCCCACCAGGGTCTGGTCGACCGTGACATTGCGACGCTCGACGTTGTCGGCGAGGACCACCCCGGAGGCGTCCACGATGCGGCCTCGGTCGGCCACCAGCTTGGTGGTGACCAGCCGCTGCCCCAGGGCTCGCTCGGCTAGGTCCCCGGCGTCCATCACCTGGATCTGCAACAGCCGTCCGGCGAAGGCCAGCACCGCGATCAGCGTGACGATGGTGAACACCCTGGCCCGGCGCAACTGGGTGGACGGTGCCGCCGGCGCCGGGTGGTCTCGCTCGACCCGCGGCGGGCGGGGAGGGGCGATCGTCATCGGGTCACCTCACTGTCCGGACACAACGGCGCCATCGCCGCCTTGACTCTGGGGGGTGGCCGCGTCGCCACCCGCGCCCGTGCTGGTGCTGGGGCCTGTGGCGGCCTGATTGCCCGAGGTGCTCAGATGCGCGCCGTCGGAACTCTGCCCACCGGTGCCTGTCGAGGCCGTACCTGTCGCCGAGTCTGTCGACGCCGAGTCGGTCGACGCCGAGTCTGTCGACGCCGAGTCGGTCGACGCAGCTCCGGTCGTGCCGGAGGAGTCCTGCGCGCCCTGACCGGGCTCCACGGTGGGCGCCGCCCCGACGGCTGCGGCGCCACCATTGGCCGCAGCCGCGGCGGCGGCCTGCTGTTCAGGTGTCAGCGGCGCACCTTCGAGTTCGGCCGAGGACGGCGCCAGGGCCACCTGGGCCGGGGTGGGGACACCGAGGATGGTGCCGCTGGACAGTGCCAGGAACGCTGGACTGGAGTTCGGGATCATCCCCAGCGCACGCGCCCGCTGGGCCAGCACCTCGGGCGCGGACTTGTGCGCCACCTGTTCGGCCAGCGCCTGCTGCTGCTCCTTCAGCGCCACCTGCTGCATGGTGAGGCGCTGCTCGGTGTAGGCGCCTCGGGTGAGCAGGATGTTGATCATCAGCAGAGCGGCCAGGCAACCGACCATGATGAGCCCGCAGTACGCGGCGAAACTGGGCCGCCAGCGGCGCCGGATCGGCGGGGTGAGGAGCCGAAGGGCCGGCCGCAGCGCGTGCACCCGGTTGGCGGCGCTGCTGCGCAGCGCGGTGGCGGTGCTCATGCGACTCTCCTTCTCCACGAGCGCGAGCGCTCCGGGGGCGGCACGGAACGCAGCTTGCGGGCCGCCCGAAGCCGCACCGAGGCGGCCCGGGGGTTGGCCGCGACCTCGGCCTCGTCGGCCTGCACCGCCCCGCGAGTGAGCAGTTCCAGCACCGGTTGCTGATCCGGTGGCACCACCGGCAGGTCCGGGGGCGCGGTGGAGGTGGCGGCCCGGGTGAGGATGCGTTTGGTGATCCGGTCCTCCAGGGACTGATAGCTCATGACGACGATCCGTCCGCCGACGGCCAGGGCGTCGATGGCCGCCGGCAATGCCTGGGCGAGCACGGCCAATTCGGCGTTGACTTCGACCCGCAGCGCCTGGAAGGTGCGCTTGGCCGGGTTGCCGCCGGTGCGTCTGGTGGCCGCCGGCACGCTGTCGCGGATCACCTGGACCAGACGCGCGCTGCCGGTGAAGGGTTCGCGATCGCGTTGGGCGACCACCGCTGAGGCGATCCGGCGGGCGAACCGCTCCTGCCCGTACTCACGCAGCACCCGGGTCAGTTCCTCGACGGAGTACGTGTTGAGCACGTGCGCAGCCGTCGGCCCGTCGGTGGGGTCCATCCGCATGTCCAGTGGAGTGTCGCGAGCGTAGGAGAAACCCCGCTCGTCCTGATCCAATTGCAGGGACGAGACGCCCAGGTCGAAGAGGATGCCGTCCGCCGTCTCCAGCCCCAGGTCACTGAGCACGTCGCCGATCCGGTCGTACACGGCGTGCACCAGGTGGATCCGCGAGCGGTGTCCGGCGAGCCTGCGTCCGGCCAGGTCGAGTGCGGCGGGGTCGCGGTCGATGCCCACCAGACGCACCTCGGGAAAGCGCTCGAGCAGGGCGTGGCTGTGTCCACCCATGCCCAGGGTGGCGTCCACGACGACGGCGTCGGGGCGGCCCAGGGCGGGAGCCAGCAGGTCGATGCAGGTCTCCCGCAGCACCGGCACGTGCACCTGCGCGGGGTCTGTCATCGAGGTCCTCGGGTCGTGGGTGGGCGTGGGCGCGCCGAAGGAAGGCAGGGCGATGGCGGGGTTGGACGGGACCGTCCGGCCGGGTCTCCCTCCGTCGCGGCCTGACACCGGGGAAGGTGTGTCAGGAACGGACGGCTGGAGACCGGGCCGGACGGAGCCGGTGGCCGAGTCGGCTGGGCGGCCGGAAGCCGGCCGGACGGGCCGGTCAGAACAGGCCGGGCACGACCTCCTCGGCCACCGAGGAGAAGGCTTCCTCCTGCTCGGCCAGGTAATCGCGCCAGGCGGCGGCGTCCCAGATCTCGACTCGAGAGCCGGAACCGATGACCGCGCAGTCGCGGTCCAGATGTGCGTACTGGCGAAGGGTGGCTGGAATGGTGATGCGGCCCTGCCGGTCGGGCACCTCGTCGGAGGCCCCGGACAACAGCACACGCAGGTAGTCGCGAGCGTTCTTGCTCGAGACAGGTGCTTGGCGAAGCTGCTCGTGCACCCGGGAGAACTCTTCCGCTGGGAACACGAACAAGCAGCGCTCCTGACCTCGGGTGACCACCAGGCCGTCGGCCAACTGGTCACGGAACTTGGCCGGCAGGATCAGCCGGCCCTTGTCATCCAGCCGCGGGGAATAGGTCCCGAGGAACATCGGGGCCTCCCTCCACGACTGCCTGAGACCCCCCGTGACGACCAGGAGCCTCCAATGACCCCCACCATACCCCACTTCCCCCCACGAATCACGTGGAGATAACGATCGAGTCGCGGCGATCTGCCCGCTTTGGCAACAAAACCGCAGGCCAGCGTCCCGTTAGGCGCGGTGCGAGGTGGTGACGGCGGGAGTGTCCGCTGCCCGTAAGACCGCCTATCGAGCGCAGGACGGCGCCTCGTATATCGCGTATATCGGGTAAATGGCCACGAAGATCGGGTGCCTCGATCGAAGCGAGGAGTGAAGGTGGGGGGAAGTGGGGGAGCCTTTCAGCGAAACCGCTCGGTGGCGAGGCGCCCAGATGCCGGCAACGCCCCGACGGCCGCTCGAAAGGCTCGTGCACCGACCAGCCGGCCGACGTTCTCACAGCGACCTGTCAGACCCCTGGCGTACCGTCGTATCTGTCAACCGCCCGCACCGCACCCGTCACCACCCCGCTCACCCGCACCCGCCGACCCGACCCCACGTCGTCAAACCCGCTCGTGCCAGCTCGTCCGTCTCCGAGCCGGTCACCCCGGCTCGCCGCTCGAGCGGAGGAAGAGGTTCCACGCCCCGTGAACTCCCCGGTCCCGCCGAGTGAGGCCTCCCCCGCCACCCGCTCGTCCGGACACTCGGGCGGGCCAGCCCACGCAGCCCTGCGCCGCCCGGTCACAACGGTGCTCTCCGCCGACCCCGCAACCCCGGCGGCCCTGGAGGAACTCACCGAGACGACCGAGCGGATCCGGGCCGCGATGGAGTCGGTGATCGAAGGCAAGCCGGACGTCGTGCGGATCGTGCTGACCACACTGCTCGCCGGCGGGCACGTGCTCGTGGAGGATGTGCCCGGGGTGGGCAAGACGATGCTGGCCAAGTCCCTGGCCCGGGCGATCGACTGCACGGTGCGCCGCATCCAGTTCACCCCGGATCTGCTGCCCAGCGACATCACCGGGGTGTCGATCTTCAACCAGGAGACCCGGACCTTCGAGTTCAAGCCCGGTGCGGTCTTCGCGAATATCGTCGTCGGGGACGAGATCAACCGGGCCTCCCCCAAGACCCAGTCGGCGTTGCTGGAATGCATGGAGGAGCGTCAGGTGACCGTCGACGGGATCAGCTACCCGTTACAGTTGCCGTTCCTGGTTTTCGCCACCCAGAATCCGATCGAGATGGCCGGCACCTTCTCCCTGCCCGAAGCCCAGCGGGACCGCTTCACCTGCCAAGTCTCGATGGGATATCCGTCTGCCCGGGCCGAGATGGCCATGCTGTCGTCCCGAGATGAGCGGGACCCTCTCGAGCGCCTGATCCCGGTGACCGACGATGCCACCGTCCGCCGGCTCGCCCGGATCGTGCTGGGCGTCGACGCCACCGACGAGGTCAAGCACTATGTCGTCAACCTGGTCTCGGCGACCAGGCGCCATCCTCAGCTCAAGCTGGGGGCCTCTCCCCGCGCCAGCCTGCATCTGCTGCGAGCGTGCCAGGCGCAGGCCGCGATGGCGGGCCGCTCCTATGTCAGCCCGGACGACGTGCAGGAACTGGCAGTACCTGTGCTCGCACACCGGCTGCTGCTATCCAGCGACGCGCGGATGAGCGGGGTGACCCCCGAACTCATCGTCGAGGACCTGCTCCGCCAGGTGCAGGTGCGACGAGTGTGAGGTCGCGATGCTGGGCCCGCTGACCTCGACCCTGACCATGCGCGGCTGGATCTTCCTCGGCTCCGGTGTGGCCGCGCTCGCCGCCGCAGTGGCCACCGGCCAGCGAGACGCACTGCGCCTTGCCGTGCTGCTGCTGGCGGTCCCCGCGCTCGGGGTGGCGCTGCTGCTTCTGGCACCGGCGGTGACCCGGCTGCGCCGACAGCTCACTCCGGCTCAGATCGAGGTGGGCGGCCAGGCGAGCGTGCACGTGCAGATCCTCAATCCCAGCCGCACGCTCACCCGGGTCCAGCGAGCCGAAGAAGCCCTGCCGGAGGAACTCGGTGAGGGCCCCAGGTTCAGCATCGACCGGTTGGCACCCGACCAGGCGCTCTCGGTGAGTTACCACGTGACCGGCACCCGCCGTGGGGAGTATCCGCTCGGGCCGATGACCCTGTACACCGGGGACGCGCTGGGGATGGCACAACTCGCGCGCACCTACCCGCGGGTGGACGGAATCCTCGTGCTGCCGCGGATTCACCCGCTGTCCGGCCGGGGGCCGGGCGCCGGGACGGCGGGGGTCGGGGAGTCCGCGCAGATGCACACCGCGAGCGCGGGCGAGTACGACGTGACCACCCGCCAGTACCGCCAGGGGGATGACCTGCGCCGGGTGCACTGGCCGAGTACCGCCCGGCGCGGCGAATTGATGGTGCGCCGGCAGGAGCAGGCCGACGAACACCGGGCCACGGTGCTGCTGGACGCTCGCCTGGACGGCCACCGGGGCGAGCCTGGCGACGGGTCCGGGGCGGGTTCGCCCGGCGGGGACGGTTCGCTGGAGTGGGCGATCAGCGCGGCAGCCTCGGTGTGCGTGCACCTGGGCGAGGCGGGTTTCGCGGTGCGGCTCATCGTGGACGGCACGGACCCGGGCTGGGTCGACGCGCTCGACGGCGAGGCCCGGACGGCGCTGCTCTCGCGGCTGGCGGTGCTCACCCCGCAGCCGGCGGACACCTTGGACCAAGGGGTCAGCCTGGTGGCCACCGAGCCCGACAGTCACCTCATCGTGGCCGTCCTCGGCGAGGTCACCGCCCATGCCGTGCGGCCGCTGACGCGTCACGCGGGTGGGGTCGCGCTGCTCGCCGCCCCCGCCTCCTGGGCGGATCTGCCCGACGGGCAGGCCGCCCGGCTGGAGGCAGACCTCGCCGAGGCGCGCGACCGGCTCGCCCACGCCCGCTGGCGGACCGTGACCTACGGGGCCCGCACCGCGATCCCCGACGCCTGGGCCGCCGCGGTGGGCGATGCCGGCTCGTCACCTGCCGACGACGGGCCGGGGATCAAACGCGAGGTCGGCGCGCCGTGGCCGCCTGCGCCGTACGCCGGCGTCGGGGGCCGTCCGGAGTCCTGGGCGGCCGATGCCCCTCGGAGCCCCCGGTGACCACCCCGACCCGCACCCTGGTGCGCCGCCGGATACTGGTGGTGGCCGCGGTGCTGGCGGCTGCCACCGCACTGTCGCCGCTGGTCCAGGGGTGGCAGTGGTGGAGCGAGACCCTGGTGGTGCTGATCGTGGCGGCCGGGGTCAATCTCGCGGTGAGTGTTGCGGCGAACCAGGCCGTCGGATCGCTGGCCGGGGCGGCCGCAGCGCTGATCGGCACCAACGCCCTCTTCGGCACGGCGGTGCTGCCCACCCCGGCCAGCCTGCAATTCCTGTGGCACGAACTGGAGATCGCTGCGGACGCGGTGTACCGGCTGCCCCCGCCACTGCCGGACACCGACCCGAATCGCCTGCTCGTGGTGCTCGGGCTGGCCTTCGCGTGGTGGTTCACCGACATCCTGGCCGGCGCCACGGACACCCCGGCGGCGGCAGGCATTCCACTCCTGGCGATTCTGTTGCCCACGGCCGGCCTGTCGGACGCCGGAGTCCCGGCGTGGAGTTTCGCGCTGGCCGCCGCCGGCTACCTGGCGCTGCTGGTGGGCAGCGACCTGACCCGGGCCCGGGAGTGGGGGCCCCTGGTGCGGCCGGCACGGCAACGCTGGGGTCTGCCCGGGCTGGACGGGGTCGTGGTGATCGGGCTGTGTCTGGCGCTGGCGCTGGGCGTGCCTGCCGTGCTGCCCGGACTGTCCACCCGGCTCGTCCCACCCGCCGGGCTCGGTGGCGGTGACAGCCTCATCGCAGTACTCAACCCGATCCTGGACATGCGCGAGAGCCTGCGCAGCCGCAGCAACACCCCGGTGCTGAGCTACCGCACCAGCCTGTCGCAGCCCGAGCCGATCCGGGTGCTTACGGTGGACGACTTCGATGGTCAGATCTGGGAGCCCACCTATGGTGCCGTCGATCGTGGTGACACCGTGCAGGACGGTCTGCCGGCACCGCCTGGGCTCACCTCGGCACCGACCGAGCCCGCCACCACGACCATCACCATCGCGGGGCTCCGTCAGACCTGGCTGCCGGCGCCCTACCCGGCCACCCGGGTCGACGTGGCCGGTGCCTGGCTGTACGACCCGCAGACCCTGAACATCGTCGGCGACCACATCCAGACCGAGCAGGGCCTGTCGTACACCGTCGAACACCAGGTGGTCACTCCCGATCCGGCGGCGCTGTCCGCGGCGCCGACCGACCTGGGCATGACGCAGTGGACCGCGCTGCCGGCATTGCCCCAGCAGATCGAGACCCAGGCCCGTCAGATCGCCGGTGACGGGACCGACTACGAGCGAGCCATGCGGCTGCAGACCTGGCTGCGCACCGAAGGTGGTTTCTCGTACACCCTCGACGCGCCTGCCCAGACCGGGTCGGGAGCGATCATGGACTTCCTGGAGCGCAAGTCGGGGTACTGCGTGCACTTCGCCTCGACGATGGCGGTGATGGCCCGCACGCTGGGCATACCCGCCCGGATCGCTGTGGGCTTCCAGCAGGGTGAGCGGGTCGGGGACGGGACCTGGACTGTGCGCCAGCGCGATGCCCACGCCTGGCCGGAACTGTACTTCGAGGGTGCTGGGTGGGTGCGTTTCGAACCGACGCCCGCAGTTCAGGCGCCGAGCCTGCCCGCGTGGGCGCGGCCGGAGACCGAGCCGGATGCGGTGCTCACCCCGACTCCGACACCCACCCCGACTCCGACCCCGAGCCTCGACGAACAGGTGCCCGTGGAGGTGGCCCCGGCCGCCGCCCCCACGTTCTGGGAGCGGCTGCGTTCGGCGCTGGGACGGGTCAGTTGGCCGGTGGTGATGCTCGGCCTGAGCGCGGTGGCGTTGTTGATGCTGCCTGCCGCGACCAGGAGTTGGACCCGGCGCCGGCGGTGGCGGGCGGCGAGCGATCCCCGGGCCAGTGCCGAGGCGGCCTGGTCGGAGATCGTGGACGATCTCGATGATCTGGGAATGCCGGTCGCGCCCTCGTCCACGATCCGGCAGGTCGCGGGCAGCGTGGTCACCCGGATGGAGCCGCAGGACGCCGGCCGATTGCACCGGCTGGCTGAACGGGTCGAGGTGTCCCGGTACGCGCCGCAGCAGACGCTGGAACCGTCGGACGATCGTGCCGATGCCCGAGCCGTGGCCACCGCGCTGCGCCGCGACCAGGCAGCCGCGACGGTATGGCGGGCCCGCTTGCTGCCGCGCTCGGGCTTGCGGCGGCTGCGCGCGGCAAGCGAGAACGTGTCGGCGGGGTACGCCGCGTGGGTGGCACGGATCGGTCGGCGAAACCGGAAGCGCGAAAGATAGCAGCCTCCCCTGCCGGAACGAACCTGCGACGCGTATCGTTATGGATCTGAGGAGGTAGGTTCGACGGTTCCGGGGAGCACGCCGTCGGCGTGGTTCCTTGACATTTCCAACCGAATCCTGGTCTCCGGTGCGCAGGGCTGGCCCCGGGGTCGTACGCTTAGACACAGCCCGGGTGGTTGGCCCCGGGCGAGCATGGTGGGAAGGGGTGCGACGTGCCTTTATCGGAGCACGAACAGAAGTTGCTTTCGCAGATGGAGCAACAACTGGTTGCCGAGGACCCTCGGTTTGCTTCTGCCATGCGTGGCGCCCGCTCGGGCGCGCGTAGTGGCAAGCGGATGGCCATCGCGGCCGTCAGCCTCGTCGTCGGTCTTGTGCTCATCGTCGTAGCCGTCTCGCAGCGCTGGCCGCTGCTGGCGGTGCCGGGCTTCCTCTTGGCACTGTCCGGGGTGTACTACGGCATCTCCCGGCCGGCGGCCCCGGCCGGTCAACAGCAGAGCGCTCGTTCCAGCGGCCAAGGCCGATCGTCGCGTTCCGGCGGCGACGCTCTGTACAACCGGCTCGAGCAGCGCTGGGACCGTCGGCGCGGAGAGCAGCAGAACTAGAACCCGGCCTGCGGGCCGTCGATGATGGCCTGCCCGAGGTGGGCCAATCCGGGTTCATCCATGGTCGCGACCCTTCGTGGTCGCGACCATCGTCTCTCTGCCGCCATCTCTCTGCCGCCAGTGTCGAGGCGACCTTCAGCCCCAGCGATCGAGCGCAGACAACTCGCTCGTGTCGAGCAGTGACGCGACGTCTCGCGGAGCCTGGCCCGCTCATTCGGGAGGTGGGGCACCGTCGACCGGCGGGCTGGGCCGTGACCGGGCCGACTCCGCCGCCAGCAGACTGGCTGGGCGGACGCTGCGCGGACCGAACCGGGCAACCGCTCGATCGCTGGCCCGCTCGGCCTCGCGCCAGCCTTGCGGCCGCTCTCCGATGGCGAGTTGATGGGCCTGCACGCCGCCTTCGACGATGCCCTCGACCCGCACTCCGATGAGCCGGACCCGGGCCCGCTCCAGGCGCAGGGCGTCGAAGAGCGAACGGGCACACGCGTTGATGTCGCGGGCCAGATCAGTCGGCTCCCGGAGCCGCTTGGAGCGAGTGATCGTGGTGAAGTCGGCGAACCGCACCTTCAGGGTGACGGTGCGCCCGGCGCACCCGGCAGCCCGCAGGCGCCGCGCGGTGCGGTCACTGAGCCGCAGAATCTCCCGGGTCAGCACCTGCGCGTCGTCGACGTCCGTGCCGAAGGTCTCCTCGGCACCGATGCTCTTCTCGGCCTGCTCACTCACCACCCTGCGTGGGTCGAGCCCCCAGGCCAGATCATGCAGGTGCCGCCCCGCGGCCGGGCCGAGGCTGCGTTGCAGAGTCGTCAGCGGGGTGTGGGCCAGTTGACCGATCGTGCGCAGCCCGAGCCGTTCGAGCCGGTCGGCCGTCTTCTCCCCCACTCCCCACAGCGCGGTGACCGGCAATGGGTGCAGGTAGTCGATGGTCTCGTCGGCGGGGACCACGAGCAGACCGTCGGGTTTGCACCGAGACGAGGCGAGCTTGGCCACGAACTTCGTGCCGGCCACTCCCACCGAGCAGGTGATCCGCTGCTCGGCCGCGACCCTGGCCCGGATCAACTCGGCGATCTGCCGGGGCGAGCCGAGCCGCCGGATCGCCCCGGTGACATCGAGAAATGCCTCGTCGAGACTGAGCGGCTCCACCGCCGGGGTGATGGAACCGAACACCTGCATCACTCCGGCCGACACCTCGCTGTACCGCCCATGGCTCGGGCTGATGACATGGGCGGTGGGCGCGAGACGGCGAGCCCGTGACATCGGCATCGCCGAATGCACCCCCAGCCGACGCGCCTCATAGGTCGCCGACAGCACGACGCTGCGCCCGCCACCGCCGACGATGACAGGCTGACCACGCAGGTGCGGACGCTCGATCAACTCGACCGAGGCGTAGAAGGCATCCATGTCGACATGCAGGATGTGACAGCCGGTGTCGTCGCCGGACAGGTGCGATGCCTCCCCGGCATCCCCACGGTCCAACTGGCTTCGGGTCACCGGCCCACCTTCGCAGACCCCACCGACACCCGTCGGTCGGCGCGGGTTGGCATACCTCGGGCTGGCATACCTCGGTCAGCGTGGGCTGGCGTGCACATGCAGATGGCCGGCCACGGCCCGCAGGGCCGGGACGGTGGCGGCGATCTCCTCGAGCGTGGCGAGGTCGACCATCGCGGAGGGGTCGTCGGCGATGGCCGCATAGGGCACCAGGTCGCTGAAGGGGCGGATGCCCTCGCTACCGAGCACCTCGAAACCGGTTTCGGCGAGCAGGTCGTCCAGACCGGGACCGGTGAAGCGGCGCTGCAGCGGGTCGCCGGGCCCCCACCGACCGTCCGGATCCTGCAGCAGTTGCCGAGCGGCCCGGATCTGACCGGCCACGACACGGGAGAGCACCGCGGCGTCACGTTGGGAGACGACCAGGCTGAGCATCCCGCCCGAGTGCAGCACCCGGTGAACCGAGCGCAGCGCGGCCCGCGGGTCGTCGACCACCTCCAGCACCCCGTGACAGAGCACAAGATCGATGCTGTCGTCGGCGATGACACTCGCCAAGTCCTCCGCGTCGCCTTGCACGCCACGCAGAACCTGTTCCAGGCCCTCGTCGCGAACCCGCCGGGCCAGGATCGCCAAGGCGTCTGCGCTCGGATCGACGACGGTGACGTGGTGGCCGAGCTTGGCCAGGCGAACCGCCTGCCCCCCGGTGCCACCACCCAGATCGAGCACCTGACGCACTCCGAACTCATTCCCGGCATCGGCACGCGCAGCGTCGGGGCCGGACTCCGCTCCGGGAGTCTCCTGCGGGCCGTGCGTGGAGGGCAGGTGGCTGCCGGCAAGCAACCGGTCGATGCCGGCCGCGAGCACTGCGGGACTCTCCACGCAACCTCCAAGGGACGCGGACGCACGAGCACTGCCGTGGGCCTGAGACGCGATCGTCGTGTCCGGCCCAGCCTACCCGCAGGCTCCGCCCGGCCCCGGATGACCGGCCCGAACTCGCCCCTCACCAGCCTGAGTTCGCCCGTCATCGACCTGAGCTTGCCCGTCATCGACCCGAGCTTGCCCGTCATCGGCCCGAGCTTCCCGGGCTCGCGTGCCACAGGGCCCGTGGAGCAGGCCTGCCACTGGCCTGAGTACGGGTGGAGCGCACATCACCCCCCGGAGGCTGCAGGTCGGCATAGGGCGACTGGCGAAAGCCACTCGCGTGAACCAGCACTCGACGCCTGCCGGGCTGTGCGGCAACGGGTTCGGGCTGGCTCTGCCCGCTACGGGACGGCTCACTGCGGGACGGCTCACTGCGGGACGGGGAACCGGAGCGTCCGGGAGCGTCCGGCCAGACCGGCGGGTCGACGGGTGGGTCACCGGCTCGGGCCGCAATGAGTTGCCTCAGCCGCGCCGCCGCAGCCCGCTCCTCCTCCGGGCCCTGGGCATCGACCGGGCCACGGGTATGGCCGTCATCCCGTTCGACTCCGTAGACCCGGGCCGGGCCCTCGTCCCGCTGGAACACCGCGGTCGGCGCGCTGCTCGCCTGGCGGACACGACCCGGATCGTCGCGACGCGGCCGGGTCAGAACCTCCTCGACCGGCTCCATCAGGCCACGTACGGCCTGTCGCCCACCCGAGCACCACGTCTCCCAGAGAACCGACAGATCCCAGGCGCCCGTGGCCCGCAATGACGCACCTCGCGGCCCGGTGCGACGCAACTCCCCCCTGACCAGCAACAGCCATGATCCGAAAACAGTTGCCGCATAAGGGCCTTGAACGTCCTCGAAGAAGGTGGCATCGACCGGGCCGGTGGAGTCGTCCAGGGTCAGGAAGACCACCCGCCTACCGGAGCGGATCGGCGGGGTCTGGGTAGCCACCTTGACCCCGGCGACCAGCAGCTCACTACGGCTGCGCTGAGCCAGCAGGGTCCGGGACGGCACCACTCCCAGATCTCGCAGCATCGGCAGGTAGAACCGCACCAGATGAGAGCTGGCGTCCAGGCCGAGGATCTCCAACTCGGCCCGCACCCGTTCGGCTGCGGTGAACTCGGGCAATCCACTGGGAGTGGCCTGCTCGGGAGCATCCGCCAGATCGAGTGCGGTCTGCACCTGCAGGTGCGACGCGTGGGGAACCGGGGCGGCTGCCTGGGACTGCCGGGCCGCAGCGGACGACGGGTCGAGATGCACGACCTCGTCACCCATCACGGTGCTGCCATCGCCCACCACCACCGAAGTGGGTCGGTTTCGCCCTCTGGCGGTACGCGAGCCGAGCACCGATCTCGACCAGCGATCCAAGTCGGCCACCTGGAGCAACAGGTCACGGTGGGTCGGCCTGCCCCGCGGCCGCACCGACAGCCCAGCTCCCAGGCCGTAGAGGGAGTCGAAGGCTCCGGCCAGCACGAGGTTCTCCACGATCGGACGACTGGCCCGGGCCCGGTGCCAGAAGTCGGCCAATGAGACGTAGGGCTGGCCGGCCACGATCCGGTTCACCTCGGCCGCGCTGATGCCCTTGACATCGGACAGGGCCAGCCGGATGCCATAACCGGAGCCATCGGGAACCCAGGAGTCGTAACGCATCTGCTCGCTGTCGGTGACCGCCTGCATGGGGTGCAGCGTGCGCTCATGCCGTCCCGACTCATCCTGCCCGGCCGGCTCTGGTGCTGGTGGTTCTGGTTCTGGTTCTGGTTCTGGTGCTGGTTCTGATCCTGGTGCTGGTGCTGGTGTTGGTTTTGGTGCCCGCTCAGACACCGGTACCCGCTCCGGATCGGCGAGTTCGCCCCGCACCGGATCGGACTCGCCCTCCAGCAGTTCGACCCGGTACTCACCCTGGGAACGGTTGACGTCCAGGCCGAGGACGCTGATGCCCAGATTCCGTGCGTCATCGAGGATGAGCCGCTTGGGGTACATACCCGGGTCGTGGGTGAGCACCCCGGCAAGAAAAGCGGCCGGGTGATGGGCCTTGAGCCAGGCGGACTGATAGGTCGGCAGCGCGAAGGCGGCGGCGTGGGCCTTGCAGAACCCGAAGGAGGCGAACGCAGTGAGCACCGCCCAGATCTGGTCGATCTCATCCTCGGTGTACCCCCGCTCGGCCGCTCGGGGCCGCAACCAGGCCTGCACCTCCTGCTGACCGTCGGTGCTGCCCATCGACCTTCGCACCTCGTCGGCCCGATCGAGCGGGACGCCGGCCACCTCGCCGACGATCCGGATCACCTGCTCGTGGAAGACCACCACACCCCGGGTCTCCTCCAAGGCCGCGATGAGGCTCTCGTGCAGGTAACTGGCCTGCGACCAGCCCTGCCGGGCCCGCAGAAACGGGGTGATCATGTCGGACTTGACCGGCCCGGGCCGGAACAACGAGATGTCGATGATGAGGTCGGTGAAGTTCTGCGGGGCAAACTTGCCGACCAACTCACGCTGACCGGGCGATTCGATCTGGAAGCACCCCAGGGTATGGGCGGAGCGGATCAACCGGAAGGTGGTCTCGTCGTCCAGAGGCACCGCGTCCAACTCGATCTCGCCGGTCTGCGGATCGAGATAACCGACCTCCTGGGTGGCCCAGCCCGGGTGGTTGCCGGCCGTGACCGCCTGCGCACCGTCTACCCTGGTCACCTCCGAGACGGCGTGGGCCATCGCGGACTGCATCCGGATGCCGAGCACGTCCAGCTTGAGCAGCCCGAGCACCTCCACGTCATCCTTGTCGAACTGGCTCATCGGGAAGCCCTGCCAGCTGGCCTCCACCGGAGTGCGGTCCAGCAGGCCGGCGTTACCGAGCAGCACCCCGCAGGGATGCACGGCGATGTGCCGGGGCAGGCCGTCGAGCCGTTCGACCAGATCGAAGAGCAGCCGATACCGCGGCGCGGTGAGCCCGCTGCGCCCCAGCTCGGGCAGTTCAGCCAAGGCCGAACGCACGTCCCGGGCCCGGATGTGCGGGAAGGCGGTGGCGATCGTGTCGATCTCGGAGGGCGGCAGACCGAGGGCCGCACCCACGTCACGGATGGCATGCCGGACCCGGTAGGTGTCCATCATCGAGACACAGCTGACCCGCTGCCCACCGAAGCGATCAAGGATCCACTCGTAGATCTCGGTGCGGCGCGCGGACTCCACGTCGATGTCGATGTCTGGCAGCTCGGCTCGCAGCGGGGTACAGAACCGTTCCATCAACAGGCCGAGGTCGATCGGCTCCACCCCGGAGATCCCGAGCAGGTGATTGACCAGGCTGCCCGCACCCGAGCCCCGAGCGGCCACCCGGACCCCGCGCTCGCGGATCAACTGGCACACCTCGGCCACGGTGAGGAAGTACGTGGGATAGCCCAGCCCGGCGATGGTGGCCAACTCCTCGTTCAGGCGATCTCGCACCACGGCCAGCCGGGACGGTGAGGCCCCCGGATAGCGACGGTCGACCGCAGCCTCGCACCGGCGACGCAACTCGACATCCGCCTGGTGCGTGCTGGTGGCCACCCCCCGGGTGACAACCCATGGCTCGGGCAGGTGCACCTCACCGATGCCGAGATCGGTGCCGGGATCGAGCTGGCACCGATCGGCCAGGCGCTCGGTCTCGCCCAGCAGGTCGGTGACGGCCTGGGCCCCGAGCCCGGCGGCGGTGACGATCCGCTCGGCCAGCTGGGCCATCTGGGTGACCGAGGTCAGGTAACCCGCGGACGTGGTGCGGTCGAGGTGCCGGGTACCCAGTGGCACCAGCCGACGGGCGGCGTCGAGCAGATCCGCGGTAGCCGCCCCCTCGGGGGTGGCATACCGCACCGCCATGGTGAGTACCGCGGGCATCCCCACCTCGCGGGCGAAACCGAGCATCCTGGCGGCGTGCGCGAGACTGGCCGGTGAACTGGCGGGCCCGTCGTGGCAGACCACCTCGATCGCCAGCGCGCCCAGGGGCACCGCGTCATACCAGTGCGCCAGCACCGCACGCGCCAGATCGAGCCGACGCGCCAGCACCGCCCGACCCAGCTCCGATGACGGGCCGAGCAGCACGGTGAGGGCGCCGGGATCGCCCGGCCGCGACTCGCCCGGCAGGTGCTCGGCCGCGGCATGGGCGGCGATCAGCCCGGTGGTGGCCACCGGCTCCCCACGATCTGCCCGCAGGTGGGTGCCCGAGACCAGTCGGCACAACGCCGACCAGCCTGGGGCCACCCGGCCCCGGTCGGTGTCCACCCGAGCAGAGCCGGATCGGCTCGAGTGGGCCAGCACCACCACCCGGGCGTGACGCGGGTCCACCACCCCACCGCCACGCACCGGCGCTCCCCGAGCCAGGCTGGCCGCCGCAGCCGCAGCCGGATCGGCCCAGGCGGGCAACCCGGCGAGAAGTCCGCTGGCCTGCACCGCCAGGTCGACCCCGAGGATCGGGGCGATGCCTGCGGCGCTCGCCGCCGAGACGAACTTCACCGCGCCGTAGAGACCGTCCCGGTCGGTCAGCGCCATCCGAGGCAGCCCGAGCTCGGCGGCCCGTTGCACCAGGGCCGCCGGACTCGAGGCTCCGTACTGCATGGAGTACCCCGAAGCCACATGCAGGTGGGTGAAGCTCATCGAGACGTCCAGCCCTTTCGGCCTCAGGCCGTCAGGCCGAGCAGACCGAGCTCCTGCGCCACCAGCCGGGCGAAGCCCTCGGTCTGGCGACACAGATCGTCGGCGTCGCGCTGGGTCACCACGATCGACCTGCCCGCCTCCACCGCCGCGCGCCGGACCGCGCTGTCGGAGTAGAACACGGCCCACTCGCGTAGTTCGGGTGCCACCCGGGGCAACACCTCCCAGACGTTCAGCGCGCCCGAGCCACGACGTGGACGGCCACGCACGGCGAGCACAGCCGCCGCCGCCCGGATCGCGGCCAGGTGTGCGGCGCAGTACCGCTGCGCGGGATCGGTGAGCCGCTCGGCGGCCCGAAGACTCTCCTCGCAACGCCGGAGCAACTGAGCCGCGGACACCATCACCGGCGGATACCCGGCCCGGCCCGTGGGCCCGCTCCACCCCGGCCGACCCGCCCCCGTCCCCGGGCCGGGCCGTCCGGCATCGGGTCCACGATCACCGGCGCACGGCACCCAGGCGGGGTGGGTGCGCACCGGCATCCGATCAAGGTCGCGGCCGGTACACGACGAACCGGTGTACAACGAAACACTCATCGTCACTCTCCTTCGTGAGGTTCTCCCGGCCCGGGGTTCCGGCCGAGTTTGACTGGGGTCAGGCTCTCGACTGACGTGCTGATTTCCTGTCGAAATGAGGCAAAGTCATTGCCTGGCAGCGGTTTAGCGCAGGTGCGCCCTCCCGCAGTGTGGGGCCGCGTCAGTCCTCCACCCGCAGAAGCCGCCACTCACGGCCGGCGGACGGCCCGGCACCGTCGGCGCACAGTTCGAACACTCCGCTCGACCGGCGACCGGCAGTGGCCTGCACCCGCCACACCTCGCGATCTCCACAGGCCGCCGCATCGGCCACCGTGGGTGGCGGCTCGTCGTCCCCGTGCACTGCCAACGCCTCCACGCGCGACCACCAGTCCTGCCGCTCGCGCCAGTAGCCGAGAACCGTGCGCACCACGTAGAGCCGGTCTCGCCAGATGAACTGCTCGGGCTGTTCACCTCCTCCAGAGATCGAAACCTCTTGTGCGGCAAAACTTTCACTATCCGACGTAGCCGAAAGACCGGCAGGGACATCGGCCAGGGACGCCCTCGACGAACCGGATGGCAGATCGGGTAGCACCGTCGCACCCCCCTGCCGCGAAACCGGTTCGACAGCTCTGGTGCGGACATAGACGGGATCGAGAATGGTTCGAGCCATGACCTCTCCTCAGGTCCGACGCGGCAGGCGCGTCGATGTCGTCAGAACAAAAATGGTCGACCCGAATCGGCCGGCCGGGCATGACGGGGTCGAGGCGTCACACCCGGCCGACCTCACGACGGTCGCGACCCGTCGTGGCCCAAAGGCCGCGCGCGGACACGCGTCAACGCGCCCGGCACGGCATGGCTGTGCCGTGGATGAGGAGCGAGCAGCCTCGCCGATGACGAGGTTCTCGCAGGTCCGCCGAACTCGGCGGGAATCGAATATGCGTTCTATAGTGCGTCCGATCTTCTGAACATGTCAACCCCTCGCGGGTTGAGGTCATCACCTCATCACCCACCACTGACATTCGTCCCCACCCCCGCCGACACCCCCTGGTCACCCCTGCGACAGTCCAGGATGGCCCTGAGCAGTCCCCCGTGGACCGAACTCGAACGGTCAAGCCCTCACCCGGGCTCCCCCGGTCCCCCACACAGCGTCCGGTGGGCCAGAATGGCCACGCACCGGTCCGGGCACGGGCTGGACTCGACCGTCAGATCGACAGCGGAGCGGCCATGACCTTGTCCACGTGGGGCGTCATCTACCTGATCGTGGAGTACTCGGTGAAGATCGCCGCGATCGGCCTGGTCCCGGAGAACCGGCGCCCCTCATCCTCGATGGCGTGGCTGCTGCTCATCCTGGTCCTTCCGGTCGTCGGGCTACCGCTCTTCCTGCTCATCGGCAGCCCCTACGTCAACCGGCGCCGACACCGGATCCAGGCCGAGGCGAACACCCTGCTGCGCGAGGGCCTGGTCCACCTCAAGGACGTGCCCAGCGGGGTCGATCTCGCCCCGGGTCTGGACAGCCTGGTGGCGCTGAACCGCAAACTCACCTCACTGCCCGCGGTCACCGGCGTCAACGAGGGGATCTACACGAACTACGAAGGCTCTCTGGCGGCGATGGCGGCCGCGATCGACAAGGCCGAACGCTACGTCCACGTCGAGGTCTACATCATGGCCTGGGACCACACCACGGACGTCTTCTTCAGCGCCCTGGCCCGGGCGGCGAGCAGAGGAGTCACCGTCCGCGTCCTGCTGGACCACATCGGCTCGCGCAAGTACCCCGGCTTCAAGAAACTGCAGCCTCGCCTGGCCGAGGCCGGCATCACATCCCACCTCATGATGCCGATCAACCCGTTCCGCCTCCGCTGGCGTCGGCCAGACCTGCGCAATCACCGCAAGCTCGTCGTCGTGGACGGAAAAGTCGGCTTCATGGGCTCGCAGAACATCATCGACTCCAGTTATCTGATGCCCAACCACGTCAAGGCCGGACGGCACTGGCGAGACTCGATGATCCAACTCTCCGGCCGGATCGTGGCCAGCCTGGAGGCAGTCTTCGTCGTCGACTGGTACACCGAATGCGGCGAGCGCCTCACCCCCGACTGGGACAGCCTGAACCAGGCTGAGCACCTCGTCGGCGACTCGGTGAACGCCTTCCAGCTCGTCCCGTCCGGCCCGGGTTTCACCACCGAACCCAATCTGCGCTTGTTCACCAGCCTGATCCACCTCGCCCAGGACGAACTGCACATCGTCAGCCCCTACTTCGTGCCGGACGAGTCCCTGCTGGCGGCGATCACCACCGCCGCCTACCGGGGGGTGATGGTGGACCTGTTCGTCAGCGAGCAAGCCGACCAGTTCATGGTCGACCATGCCCAGAGCTCCTACTACACCGCGCTGTTCGAGTCAGGGGTGCGGATCTGGCGCTATCCCAAACCCACCATCCTGCACTCGAAGTTCTTCACCGTGGACCGCACCGTGGCCGTCTTCGGCTCCTCGAACCTCGACATGCGCTCCTTCGACCTGGACTACGAGATCACCCTGATGGGTACCGGCGGAGATTTCGTCGACGGCCTGCGCGACGTGGTCGAGCAGTACCGGGCCGAGTGCACCGAACTCACCCTCGAGCAATGGCGTTCCCGCCCCCTGCCAAAGCGATACCTGGACAACGTCTTCCGGCTCACCTCGGCTCTGCAATAGCCAGCACCATCGGCCGCAGCGAGCCGCCTGCGCCCGACATCGGGCGGGGGTGCGCCCTCGGCGAACCTCAGCAGCGCGAACCGTGGCGACGGCAGTAATCTCCAGACATGCCAGACGACCTGCTCGATCACCCCGCTGTCGCTCGGGTGCGCGCCGCACTCGCCGGCCTCCAGGCCGGTGGAGAGCCCGTGATCTTGGACGACCATGTACGCACCGCCGCACTCGCCGCGCAGGCCCTGGGCGTCACCCCGGCGGCCATCGCCAACTCGGTGGTGTTCAAGGCGGTCGACAGCGATGGGACCGACCGGCCGCTGCTGGTGATGACCAGCGGCGCGCACCGATGCAACACCGATCACCTGGCCTCGGTGCTCGCCGTCGACGCGGTGACCAAGGCAGATCCCGACTACGTGCGCAAGCACACCGGTTTCGCCATCGGCGGGGTGGCTCCGGTGGGACATCCCGAGCCGATCCAGACCCTCGTGGACGTGACCCTGGCCAATCACCCTCAGGTATGGGCGGCCGCCGGACATCCACGCACGGTCTTTCCGACCCACTACGACGAGTTGCTGCGGATCACCGCCGGTGCCCCGGTCGAGGTGAATTGAGAGTCCCCCCACACACACAAGGACGAGTTGCCGCGGATCGCTGCCGGCACCCAGGGCCACGATGACCAGACGTCGGCGGCGCCCGTCGCGGCCAGGATCCCCCGATCCTGCCGGCGACGGGCGCCGTCATCAGAGCGAACGTCCGATGCGACCGACCCCCATCGAGTCGCTCCGGCGTCACTCACCGCGCACGGTGCCGGGCCGGCCGACCCCCATCGAGCCGAACCCCAGCACCGCCGCAGCCGAGCGGCACCGTTCCCGGCTGACCCCCATCGAACCGAGACCGTCACCACCCGTTTCCGCCCCCCGGCGGGGCACAACGTGTGCGCTATGAGGATGACCCATCCGGGCCCGGAGTATGACGCTGTTCGCTCGAATGGCGCTGGAACCCGCGAAACCTCACCCGCTGCCGGGCCGTCGGCCCGTTCGGAGCAGGCCCGGAACCGGCAGACCGGCGAGCCCCTCACCGTCCGCTGGTCGTTCCGGCGCGGCACTGCCGCTGAGGGCCGGTGCACCCGGGGCCGAGCGGCCTCAGACTCCCGAGCGCACCAGACCCAGCGCGTCGAAGATCTCGGTGGCCGCTGCGGCGCGGTTCAACGTGTACGTGTGCAGTCCCGGCGCACCGGCATCGAGCAGGCCGCGGGCCAGGTCGACGGCCACCTCCAGGCCGACCTGACGCACCTGCACCCGGTCGTGACGCACCCGCTCGATCCGCTCCACCAGCCAGGCGGGGATCGGTACCCCCGCCATCTGCGCGAAACGTTCCAGTTGAGCGGCATTGGTGATCGGCATCAGGCCGGGAATGATCGGGATGTGACACCCGTGCCGAGCCGCGCGCTCGACCAGTTCCACGTACTCACGCGCCTCGAAGAACAATTGGGTGATCGCGAACTGCGCGCCGAGACGAGCCTTGCGGGCCAACACCCGGGCGTCCCGCTCCAGGTCGCCGCTGCCCGGGTGCGGCTGGGTAGTCGCGGCCACCCCCACGCATATCCCGTCGTCGATCTCACCGATCAGCTCGACGAGTTCGTCGGCATGGTCGAGTCCCCCGGCGTGCGGCTCCCACACCGCGCCGGGGCCACCGGGCGGATCCCCACGCAACGCCAGCAGGTTGGCGACCCCGGCGTCGATGAACTCGCCCACCACGGTGCCGAGTTCGGCACGGGTGGCGCCTACGCAGGTGAGGTGGGCCACCGTGGTCAGCCCCGAGCCGACGAGCTCGTGGGCCAGCCGCACGCTGCGGTCGCGGGTGGAACCGCCGGCGCCATAGGTCACCGAGACGAAGGCCGGGTCGAGGCCCCGAAGCCGATCCACGGCCGACCACAGCCGACGTTCCCCATCGGCGTCGGCCGGTGGGAAGAACTCGAAGGAGTAGCAGGCACGCCGCGAAGCGAGCAGCTCCCGGACGGTGGGTTGGGCGGATGCCATACCGTCCAGCCTAGACAGGATGTCCGGCTGCTTCGGCGTGACCATCGACACGTCCGAAGCGGCCGATCCGATCGCCCGCCGGGTCACCACGCGTACTGACTCCCACCCTCCCGGGCACCGCCGCGCCGCCATCAGGTGGCAGGCTGTTCCCGTGCCGAGTGACGACCCGATCGACGCCCAGACGCTGCCACCGCAGGCACACTCCCCGGCCACCCCGCGACGCGGCCGGTCCCACCCGGTGGACCGCGAAGGGCTGCGCGCGAACGTCGATACCGTGCTGGCGCAGTGGGCGCGGCAGGTGCGCTCCACCCTCGTCGCGGTGGATGAGGATCTGGACGCGGGCGTGGACGCCATCGACGACCTGTTGCGAGGTGGCAAGCGGCTGCGGGCTGCCTTCTGCTATTGGGGGTGGCGCGGGGCCGGGCGCAGTGGGAACGACGACATCATCACCGTGGCCGCCGGGCTCGAGCTGGTCCAGGCGGCGGCATTGCTGCACGATGACATCATCGACGCCTCCGACCTGCGTCGCGGCCTGCCCGCCGCCCATAGGCGGCTGGAGGCCCAGCATCGGGCCCGCGGTTGGCGGGGAGATCCGGCCCGCTTCGGGGAGGCGACGGCGATCCTGGCCGGCGACCTGTGCCTGTCCGCCAGTGCCCACCTGATGCACCGCGGCACGGCCGCCATGCCCACCGACCGGCGCGAAGCCGGGCTGGCCGTCTACGACGAGATGATCGTCGTGCTCACTGCCGGGCAGTATCTCGATGTGCTGGTCGGCGCCCGGCCCAATGGCCCGGACGCGGCCCGCCTGGCCACCCGGGTGATCCAGCTCAAGACGATCAGTTACACGGTTGACCGACCGTTGGCGGTGGGCGCCGCCCTGGCCGGGGCGAGCCAGCAGACCCGGGATGCCTACCACGAATACGCCGAGGCTCTCGGCGAGGCCTTCCAACTGCGAGACGACGTCCTTGGCGTGTATGGCGACCCGGACGTCACCGGCAAGCCTTCGGGGGACGATCTGCGCGAGGGCAAGCAGACCCTGCTGGTGGCGCTCGCCCGCGAGCGCTGCCGGGGCGCGGATGCCGCCCTGCTCGACCGGATCGGCCGCCCGGATCTGGCCGACACCGAGATCGACGACCTGCGCACCCTCCTGGCCGACCATGCCCTGGATCGGGTCGAGGCTCGGATCAGTTCGCTGGCCGAATCCGCGCGGGTGGCCGCCGATACCGACGTGATCGACCAGCCCGCTCGGCAGGTGCTGCTGGACTTGGTCGAGGTCGCCACGCGGCGGCAGGGGTGAGCCCCCGCGCTGTCGTCGTCGGTGCCGGCCTGGCCGGCCTGGCCGCGGGCCTGCACCTGGCCGCAGCCGGGTGGCAGGTGGACGTCCTGGAGCGCGAGCCGGTGACCGGCGGACTGCTCGGAATGCTCGTGCACGACACCGGCTCCGGTCCGCTTCCGCTGGAGTTCGGCCCACAGTCCTTCGGCTTGCCCGAGGTGGTGCGGGCGTGCTTCGAGGCAGCCGGGCTGTCGATGGACGACCATGTCACGCTCACCCCGCTCGATCCCCCGTTGCAGGCCAGGTTCGCCGACGCGAGTGTGCTCACCGTGCACCGTGATCGGGCGGCCATGCTCGCCGAGCTGGCGGACTTCTGCGGCCCTGCCGATCGCGACGGGATGGCCCGGTTCCTCGACGATGTCACCGCGTCGACCCGCTCCACGCTCGCCGACCTGCACCCCGCCCTGGATGCGCTGCTGGACCAAGCCGGCGACGGCGATTCGGCCCGCAGATCAGGCACGCTGACCAGGCTGGGACGCACGACGCAGGACCTGCGCCGGCAACTACGCGCAATCGGGAGCGTGGCCGGGTATGTCCACGATCCCCGGCTGCGGCGACTGTACGACTGGACGGTGGTGCCCGGGCTGTCGACCCCGGGCACGTCGGCGCTCAGTTGCTATGCCGACCTCGTCGCGGGCGCCTGGCGACCGGTCGGCGGCATGCACCGGTTGGCAGAGGGCTTGGCCGAGGCCGTGCGAGCAGTCGGGGGCACCATCCAAACCGGCGTCACGGTGACCGGCCTGGTGCGCCGCGGGCGCCGGGTGGTGGCGGTGCGGGCCGAGCAGCGCGGGCCCGCCGGCGAGGTTCGATCTGGGCAAGCCCAGCCACCGGACGCCCTCGAGATCGACTGCGATGCACTGGTACTGGCCACCGACCCGGTCACCGCCCGCACTCTGCTGGATCCCGAGCCGGGAACGACGACGGCTATCCGTCGGTGGCCGACGCCGCCCTCGTGCTGGCTACTCGTGGCGGCGGGGCAGTTCGAGGCCCCGGACCAGACCGCCACCCGCACCGTGTCCTTCGGACGCGAGGGGTCACCGGGACGCGCTGGCTCGTTCGGGCTGGCCGAGGCGCTGCGACCGAACCGCTCCCTCGGCGCCGAGGAGGTGCAGATCGGTCGGCTGCCCACCGACCCGACCCTGCTGGTCGAATTGCTGAGGCCGTCCCCTCTGGAATGGACCCAGTCGCAGGCCCGCCCCGGGGCGAACGGCGAGGCGGCGGCTGGCCAGGCCCAGCACGCCGCGCCCACAGCGTCCGGTGTCATCGCCAGCGTGCTCACCGCGACTCCGCATCTGGGGTACTACTCGCAGATGCGCCGCAACAACGACGCGGGCCGACTCGTCACGACCTCTCAGGACTGGGGCCGGATCGCCGGCCACTACCGCGATCACATCCTCACGGTGCTGCAGGCCCGCGGTTTCACGGGTTTCGGCTCCGCCGCCGTCGAGCAGGTCTTCACCCCGGTGGACTGGCTCGCGCGGGGACAGCGGCACGGCTCCCCGTTCGCCGGCCCGATCGCGGCCACCGCACGACGTCAACTGCTGCTACGCGGCCAACGGCCCGGCAACGTCGAGGTGGCCGATGGCGGCCCTTACGACCTGGTGGCCGGAGCCCTCATCCGCGGGATGGTGGCCGCCGAACGGATCCGCTCCTGGCCGACACCCGACCAGTGAGCATCCGAGCAAGGAGAGCCGGCCACGGACAGCCCCGGCCCCTGGCCTCGATGGTTACACCACAGTGTCTCCGGTCAGCAGCACCGGCTCGACGCTCGTGTAATTCGCGACGTCGGCCATGATGGCTGCGCCGTGCTCTGCCATCGCAGCATCGAAGGCCGCGGCGCTGGTGACATTGGCCCAGCCCACCGCGTGGTAATCGTCCCCGTGCGCGGAGGTGGCCCCCCACTGCACGCAGGCCTCGCCCAGCGCCCGGGCCAGCATCGGCAGGTGGGTAGCCGTGTAGTAGTCCATGTCGAAGGTCGAGTCGCCGGACTTCGGGTACAGGATGTAAACAGTGATCATGGTTAAGTGTGACATGTCGCACCAAGCCCTGCACAGGGGGCCACGCAGGGTGTCTACAGAGCCAGTGCCTGCGCCTGACGCCGCACCTCACGCTTGCGCCCGGCGCGCAGCAGGGTGATGGGGGCCGGCCCCTCCCCCTCGGTGAACAGCCAGCGCAACGCCTCCAGATCACCGAATCCGGCGTCCTGAAGAACTGTCCAGGTACCTGGGAAACTGGCCAGCGGCTCGGGACGGATCAGCGCCGCCGGCACGCTGAGCACGGCCGGGTGGCCGCGACGAATCGCCACCATGACGTTGTCGCTGAGCATCGAACGAATCTCGGTGATGCCCACCCCGAGTTCCTCGGCGGCCTCCGGCAGGGTCAACCATTCTCCCGCCAGCGCGTCGACGTCGGCCCGCAACGCCTCGTCCGGCGAGGCCTCGAGGTCGTGCGGGTCGCGAGATTCCGGCGCGCGTGCGCCCACATCGTGTCTCACCGGCACATGGTCTCACCCAACCCGCGCGCATGCGCGTGACGCGAGCGCGTCCACGCGTGACCGGGTGCCCCACCCGGGCGTCCCCAGGCACCCCCGTCGGCGCAACTCGAGGTCTCCAAACGGTTACCAGACGTAACTACATCGTTGTCATTCAGGGGAAACTCTCGCCGTGGACTACTCTCTTTGAGAACATGAGTCACATCAGCCTCACAAATCTAATTTCGTATCAGAGGTTGAGCGAGCTCCGAGAGACCACGAGACCGAGGAACATCACCCGTGACGAACCGCACCCACCGGACCGCCCGGACGCATCTGATGCCGCTCGCCATGCTGGCCGCCTTGGGCCTGACCACCACGTCAGCGCCGGCCTCGGCCGTCACCGAGCACCACAGCGGGCCACGGCATGCGGCACAACTGGCCAAGGCCCAGGCCTCCCCCATCGCCTCCGTCGTCCTGGGCGCACCCACCAGGGCCCGGTACACGGTGCGAGCCGGGGACACCCTCAGCGGGATCGCCGCCCGCAACGGCGTCGCGGTGTCCGCGCTCCAGTCGACCAATGGCATCTCGGGCTCGATGATCCACCCCGGCCAGGTACTCACCCTGCCGGCAGCCGGGTCCACCGGCTCCCGGTCGGCGGGTAGCTCGGGTGGGGCCTATACGGTGCAATCCGGCGACACCCTCAGCGGCATCGCCTCCCGGCACGGGGTGTCCCTGGCCGCCTTGCGCCAGGCCAACGCCGGGATGAGCGACCTGCTCCAGATCGGCCAGCGAGTCACCCTGCCGTCCGGAGCCAAGGCCTCCTCATCATCGACCAGCTCCCCCGCCAGCAGCGCTTCCGGCGGCACCTACTCGGTGCGCTCCGGCGACACCCTCAGCGGCATCGCCGCCAGCCGTGGCGTGTCCCTGAGCGCCCTACGCCAGGCCAACCCCGGCATCAGCGACGTCCTCCAGATCGGCCAGCGAGTGACCCTGCCGTCCGGGGCGTCCGCTGTCGCCAGCACCTTCGCCGGACGCACCTATGCCTCCGAGGTGACCAACGCGGCGTCGTCCAATCACGCCACCTTGGCCCAGCGCTCGGTACCGAGCCGGGCCAGCATGCAGGCCATGGTCGCGGCCACGGCTCGCCGCTACGGGGTGGATCCGGCGCTGGCACAGGCGGTGGCCTACCAGGAGTCCGGCTTCAACCAGCGCGCGGTCTCGCCGGCCAACGCGGTGGGCACGATGCAGGTGATCCCGTCTTCGGGCGTGTGGGCCTCCCAACTGGCCGGACGCCAGCTCGACCTGCTCGACCCGCAGGACAATGTCACCGCCGGGGTGCTGATCCTGCGCGCCAACCTGCGAGCAGCCGGCAGCGAGGAGATCGCCATCGCCGCCTACTACCAGGGATTGGCCTCGGTGCGTAGCCGCGGGATGTTCACCGACACCCAGAGTTACGTCAAGGCCGTTCAGGCACACAAGAATCGCTACCGCTGAGCCCCGGCTGCACCGACTTTGCCTCCTCGGTCCATAGACTCAGGCGGCATGAGGGCGTCGCAGGACTCGCTCGTCGGCAGAGTGCTCGACGGCCGGTACCGAGTGACCTCCCGAATCGCGCGCGGCGGCATGGCCACGGTCTACCTGGCCACCGACTCGCGGCTCGATCGGGAGGTCGCGGTCAAGGTCATGCATCCACACCTGGCCGACGACCCGCAGTTCGTGGCCCGCTTCCACCGCGAGGCCAAGGCTGCGGCGCAGATGTCGCACCCCAGCATCGTCGCGGTCTTCGACCAGGGTCAGCAGGGCGACGACGTCTACCTCGTGATGGAGTACGTGCCCGGCACCACCCTGCGCGACCTGCTCAACGAGCGAGGCGCCCTGACGGTCGGTGAGACCCTCGAAGTGCTCGAACCTCTGCTGGACGCATTGTCAGCGGCCCACCGGGCCGGTTTCGTGCACCGGGACGTCAAGCCGGAGAACGTCCTGATCACCGCAGACGGACGGGTCAAGGTGGCCGACTTCGGGCTCGCCCGCGCCGCCAGCCTGTCGCACTCCTCCGCCACCACCGGCATGCTTATGGGCACCGCCGCATACCTGTCTCCCGAACTGGTCACTCGGGGCGTCGCCGACGCCCGATCGGACGTCTACGCCGCCGGGATCATGACCTTCGAGATGCTCACCGGTCGCCAGCCGTACGTCGGTGAGGTTCCCATCCAGGTGGCCTTCCAACACGTCAACGAACAGGTACCGGCCCCCTCCACTCTCGACCCGGGGCTGCCCGTGGCCGTGGACGAGATCGTCACCTGGTCCACCGCTCGGGATCCGGACCTGCGCCCGCGCGACGCGGCCGAGTTGCGGGCCCTGGCTCACCAGGTGCACTCCCAGCTCAGCGACGCCGAGTTGGACCGGATTCCCGCCGCACCGCCGGTGGTGCCGGTCGTCGCCCAGACCGGCGGCATCGGTCCCACCCCGAGTTCCCCGCACCCCACCCGAGTGGTCGGCGACGAGCCGTCGGACGACCCGGTGCCCACCCCGGCCGACGGGCTGGTCCAGGGTGGCGCCGACCCGACCGACGACCACCAGCACGCGATTCCCCTCACCGCGGCCGAGCCACCAGAGCCGACCCGGCGTCGGCGCGGACCACTGATCCTGGTGGCGATGATCGTCCTGGCGGTGGTGCTGGGAGGGGTCGGCTGGTTCTTCACCGCAGGCCCTGGCGCGTACATCACCACGCCGTCGGTGACCGGGACGGCCGAGCAGGCCAAGGCCACCCTCACCGAGCAGGGCCTGAGGATGGAACAGGTCGACGAGTACAGCGACGAAGTGCCCATCGGCGAGGTGATCCGTACCGACCCGGCCGCCGGCGAGCGCGTCCGCAAGGGGGGCACGGTCACCGTGGTGGTCACCAAGGACACCCTCACCACGGGCACCCCGAGCATCGTCGACAGTTCTCCCGAGGCGGCCACCGACACCCTGGCCGCGCAGGGGCTGGCGCTGGGCGAGACCACAGGCGAGGAGTACTCGGAGTCCATCGATGAAGGCAACATCGTGTCCCAGTCGCCGGCCGCTGAGGAACCGATCCAACGCGGCGACGCGGTCTCGATCGTCGTCTCCAAGGGCCGCCAGCCCATCGATGTTCCAGCCGTCGCGGGGCAGTCGGCTAGCAATGCGACGTCGGCCATCGAGGCAGCCGGCCTCAGGGCAACCACGAGCACCGAGTACAGCGAGACCGTCGAGCAGGGTGTGGTGATCCGTCAGAGCCCGCGCTCGGGGACGCTGTTCCGTGGAGACACGGTCCGCTTGGTGGTCTCGGCGGGGCCCCCGTTGGTGCCGGTGCCCAATGTCATCAACCTGTCCTCCGCCGAGGCCACTCAGCAATTGCAGGCCGCTGGATTCCAGGTGAATGTCGAGAAGGTGCTGGGCGGAGCGTTCGACACGGTGCGTGAGCAGAACCCATCCGGGGGAACCGCCCCGAAGGGAAGCACCGTCACCATCCGAGTGGTTTAGGGCCGTCATTTGTCGAAGCCCGCTGTTGCCTGAAATCCGAATGACCGGCCATCAGCCGCATAGCACTCAAATCGGCAGATCTAGTGCCCTGAACTGCGGTAACACCTCGGAGACCCTCGCCCGAACCGGTGAGCCATTTCAGGCTGATGTGACCTAACCTCGCTCACCTCCCCAACCCTGGGATGGCTACGTGATCGAGATTCACGGGATGTATCAGGAACCCCGGAGCGGTCTCCTACGTCCACTCCAGGAGTTACTCAGCGTGAGAAACAACTCTTTCGGCGGATAGGCCGAATGGGCAAGGCTGACCTAGGCTCGTGAGGTAGGACTTTGATTCTTGGGGCGGGACAACGCGAAGGTCGCGACGATCGAAGGTGTGGGGGCAACAATGCGTACTAGGTCTGCTTGGGCATGCCTGCTGACTGTGCCGATGTTGGCCGTGATGATGCTCGGCGCTTTGCCGCCGGCAGCCCACGCCGGCCAACCGGGATGGGTCGGAGCCGACTACCGATTCGACGAGCCCAACGGAGCCTCGGTGCTGACCGACTCCTCCGGCCGCGGCGGGAATGGATCGGTGAATCCGACCGCCGTGGTGACCGGCGCGGTCTTCGAGGACTCGGTCGGCTACGAATGGCCGTACCGCTCACCAACGGAGTACCCACCCGCGCCCGAGCGGATCGTCCAAGTACCTGACGACACCGACCTCGAGCCCGCAGGTGAGGACTTCACGATCGAGTTACGGTTCCGATTCGTCCATAGGTTCGGGAACATCATTCAGAAGGGGCAGGCAACCACACCCGGTGGGCAGTGGAAGATCCAGGCTCCCGGAGGCGTCCCCTCGTGCTTGTTCAAGGGGTCGGCGGGTCGCGTGGCCACGAGTGCGGTCACCCCACTGAACGACGGACATTGGCACACCCTCACCTGCTCACTCACTCCCGAGGGGGTGACCATGTACGTCGACGGCGAGTACCGAAGTCGCAAGCTCGGCTCGACCGGGTACATCGACAACGACTACCCGATGACCATCGGCGGCAAGCTCAACTGCAACCAAATCAACGTCACCTGTGACTATTTCACCGGAGGCGTCGACTCGGTGCGTATCACCAAGGGCGACAATGCCGCTCCCGTGGCCGACTTCGCGAGCAGCTGTGACCAGTTGACCTGCGCGTTCGACGGCGGCCTGAGCAGCGACCCGGACGGCGACGTGGTCGGCTACCAGTGGAAGTTCGGAGACGGTGGCGTCGGTTCCGGCCGCACCCCGAGCCACACCTACGCCCAGTCCGGCACCTACCGGGTCAAGCTGGAGGCGCGGGACAATCGAGGCCAGACCGACACCAAGGTTCGCTGGGTCACCGTGGAAGGCCAGCCGGCAACCTCGACCATCGGCTACGTCGCCGCAGACTCCTCGGCAGGGAACTCCAGCCTGCCGCAGGTGCAGATCCCGGCGACGGCCGCCCCCGGTGACCGAGCAGTCCTCGTGTACACCATGACCGATTCCAGCCTTCCGGCGACCGGCCCCGACGCGCCTGGCTGGGTGCAGTTGGGCTCGGCCACCCAAGGATCAAGCCTGCGATCGACGGTCTGGTCGAAGGTGATCGAGCCGGGCGAACCCGGCTCCCCGGTGACCTTCACCGAACCAGGCACGGTGAAGTTCTCCCTGACGATGGGCGTCTGGTCCGGCACAGGCTCGGCCACTCCGGTGGCGGTCTCCCGCGGCTCCTCCGACGACACGACCACCCGCTACACCCCGACTGTGCCGGCCTCGGACGGCGACTGGGTTGTCTCGTACTGGAGCGACAAGTCCAGTTCGACCACGTCTTGGACGGCCGACCCCGCGGCGGCCACCCGCACGGCCGCCTGCGGCACCGGCGGTGGACGGGTCTGCAGCCTGATGGCAGACACCGGCCAGAAGGTGCTGCAGAGCTACGGCGAAGTGCCGGCGAGTACGGACTCCGCCTCGCACACCGCACTCATGTGGTCGATCGCGCTGCCGAACGGCCAGTAGGCCCCCACGCAGGCCCGGGCGAGGTATCGACCCGGGCCTGTGGTGTGGGGTCAGTCGAAGTGGGGTCAGCCGAAAGGCCCGACACCGCCGCACAACCCCTGCGGACTCAGCGCTGGCGCAGGTAGTCCGCCACGAGAAAGGCCAACTCCAGGGACTGCTGGTGGTTCAGCCGCGGGTCACACAGGCTCTCGTAGCGGGTGCCCAGGTCATCGTCGGAGATCGCCTCGAGGCCCCCGAGGATCTCGGTGACGGTCTCCCCGGTGAGTTCCATGTGCAGGCCGCCGGGCACCGTCCCGACCTGGGCGTGCGCCTCGAAGAAGCCCCGCATCTCATCCATCACGTCGTCGAAGCGGCGCGTCTTGTAGCCGGTCGGCGAGGTGAAGCCGTTGCCGTGCATGGGATCACACACCCACACCGGCCGCTCCCCGGCCTCGGCCACCCGCTCCAGCAACGGCGGCAGGGCGTCCCGAATCTTGCCCGCGCCCATCCTGGTGATGAAGGTCAGCCGGCCCGGCTCACGATCCGGATCGAGCTTGTCCATCAGCGCCAGGACCTCGTCCCCGGTGGCCGTCGGCCCGAGCTTGACGCCGATCGGGTTCCGCACCCGCGACAAGAAGTCGACGTGGGCGCCGTCCAGCTGACGGGTGCGCTCACCGATCCACAGGAAGTGGGCCGAGACGTTGTACGGCGTACCGGTGCGCGAGTCGATCCGGGTCAGCGCGCGTTCGTAGTCCAGCAGCAGCGCCTCGTGGGAGGAGAAGAACTCCACCGTCCGCAGCGCATCGAAATCCGCTCCGCAGGCGCGCATGAAACGCATCGCCCGGTCGATCTCGTTGGCCAGGGCGTCGTACCGGGCGTTTGCCGACGACATGGCGAAGCCACGGTTCCACTCGTGCACCTGACGCAGGTCGGCGAATCCGCCGGTGGTGAAGGCCCGGACGAGATTCAGGGTGGCAGCCGAGGTGTGGTACGCGCGGACGAGGCGTTGCGGGTCCGGGGTCCGGGCCTGCTCGGTGAAGGCGTAGTCGTTCACCGCGTCCCCCCGGTACGCCGGCAGGGTCACGTCCTGCCGGGTCTCGGAGTCCGAGGAGCGGGGCTTGGCGAACTGACCAGCCATCCGACCCATCTTGATCACCGGCATGGACGCGCCGTAGGTGAGCACGACGGCCATCTGCAGGATGGTCTTGATCCGGCGCCGGATGGAGTCGGCGGTCGCGTCGGCGAACGTCTCGGCGCAATCCCCGCCCTGCAGCAGAAAAGCCCGGCCGGTGGCCGCCTCGGCCAGGTAACCGCGCAACAGGTCCGCCTCACCGGCGAAGACCAAGGGCGGGAAAGAGCGCAGCGAGGCGCAGGCCCGCTCGAGTTCGTCATGGTCCGGCCACGGCGGCTGTTGCGCGGCGGGCAGCGACCGGTAGGCGTCCAGCCCGTTCTCGTCGGGCTCGGCTGCCAGCAATTCGTCCAGGTGCACCGGGTTCACGGTCTCAGCGTAGTCCGCGCCGACCCAGGCGACCCGCGTCACCGGTGAGGTACTGCCCACCCCGCGGCGCAAACCGCACATCGACGCCAGTCACCGTGTGCCGTGCGCGTCCGGCGGTCTCGACTGCGTAACGGTGCCCGCACACCCGAGTTTCGTGTGGCGAGAACGGCAGACGTGACGGATGCTCGTGTGGTCAGGACGGCTCATCCGGACGGGCTCCAGCGCAGGAATGTCCGCCCGGACCTTCGGTGCCGCGGCTTCATTGCGCATCCCACCCCAGGTCTTCACGCATCCCCACGCCACGCGTGGATGAGCCATGCACACATGCATCCGACGCGCGTCGGAGTGCAGGGCGGAAAGCCCGCCCAGCGAGAAGGAGGACTCGACATGGACATCACCGGATTCTTCAGCGCAATTTTCGTCGGCCTCGTGGTGGGAGCCCTGGGCCGGCTCGTGGTCCCGGGGCGGCAGTCCATCCCGATCTGGCTCACCCTGGTGATCGGCATCGTCGCCGCCCTCATCGGCACGGCCATCGCCGGTGCGGTGGGGCTCACCAGTTTCATCCTCATCCTCATCATCCAGGTGGTGCTGGCCGCCATCGGCGTCTCGATCGTCGTTGGCGCGCAGGGACGCAAGGCCGTCAACCGCTGAGTCGGGCTCTTCTCTCAAGTCGGTCTGGGCTCGAGGATGGGCCGGTGAACACCTGACGTAGCCCCGCCAAAACGTCACCCAGGTCACGTTTGGCGGTGCGCAACGTCACCCGGGTCACGTTTGGCCCTGCAGGGTGACCTCTAGTGTCGCCATCGGCCGCACTTCGTCACCCGGGTCACGTTTGGCGGTGCACAACGTCACCCGGGTCACGTTTGGCCCTGCCGGGTGACCTCTACCGTCGCCATGGGCCGCACTTCGTCACCAGGGTCACGTTTGGTTGGTGGCGTTGCAGGGTGAGCTGGACCTGGCCGCAGTTCGTCACCCGGGTCACGTTTGGCGCTGCAGGGTCACCTCTAGCGTCGCCATCGGCCGCACTTCGTCACCCGGGTCACGTTTGGCGTTGCAGGGTGACCTGGACCTGGCCGCAGTTCGTCACCCGGGTCACGTTTAGCCCTGCAGGGTCACCTCTACCGTCGCCAAGGGCCGCACTTCGTCACCCGGGTCACGTTTGGCCCTGCAGGGTGACCTCTACCGTCGCCATGGGCCGCACTTCGTCACCCGGGTCACTTTTGGCCCTGCTGGGTCACCTCTAGCGTCGCCAAGGGCCGCACTTCGTCACCCGGGTCACGTTTGGCGGTGCGCAACGTCACCCGGGTCACGTTTGGCCCTGCAGGGTGACCTCTACCGTCGCCATGGGCCGCACTTCGTCACCCGGGTCACGTTTGGCCCTGCGGGGTCACCTCTACCGTCGCCAAGGGCCGCACTTCGTCACCCGGGTCACGTTTGGCGGTGCGCAACGTCACCCGGGTCACGTTTGGCCCTGCAGGGTGACCTCTACCGTCACCACCGGCGGCACTTCGTCACCCGAGTCACGTCTGGCCGTGCACGGTGACCTCTACCGTCGCCACCGGCGGCACTTCGTCACCCGGGTCACGTTCGGCGGGGCGCAACGTCACCCGGGTGACGTTTGGCGGCGCGCAACGCCTCCATCGGCATCCAACCGGTGATCGGCATGCAACCCCTGCTCGGTGCGGGCTGACCACCCAACCGAGGACGTCGGCCGCAATCCCCGGAGCGCTCGTCACGGTCACGAACCGCCAGGGCTGACCCGGGGCGGGCACATGTCGTGATGGGATGAGCCTGTGTCACCTCGATCTCGCGGACGCGCCCCAGCCCGGCCCCTGTCGTCATCGGCCGGCTGGGCGCGGATGGCGCTGGTGGCGGCCGTGGTCACCGGCAGTGCCGCGATCACCGGATGCGGTGGACCGGACCCGCAGGAGGTGGCGGGGCAACTGGCCACCGGACTGTCCTCGGGGTCGCTGGCTGACGTGCCGATCACCGGGGCCACCCCCGAGCAGGCAACTGCCCAACGTGGCGAGATCGTCGCCGGGCTGGGCGATCTCACCGACGAGGTACGGGTGGCCTCGGTCTCCGAGGACGACGAGGACGCCACCGCGACAGCCTCCCTCGAGCACTCTTGGACGGTGCCGGCCGGGGCGGATCGCACCGCTACCTGGACGTACCGCACCACCGCTCGGATGTCCCAGGGCGACGACGGCTGGCAGGTGCGCTGGGAGCCCGGCATCGTCGCCGATGTGGCGGCGGGAGAAACGTTGTCACTCAAGCACTCTCAAGCCAAGCGAGCCGACGTGCTGGGGGCGGGCGCGAGCACTCTGGTGACCGACCGCGAGGTCGTCCGCTTCGGCATCGACCGGGCGAAGATCACCCCCGAGCAGGCCGAGGCCTCGGCCCGGTCGTTGGCCGCACTAGTCGGTGTGGACCCGGATTCGTACGCCACCCGGGTGATCAACGCGGGCCCGCGCCAGTTCGTGGAGGCCATCGTGCTGCGCGCCGCCGAGGTTCCCCAGCCGGTGCGGGCGGGTATCCCGCAGATCCCCGGCGCGGTGGCCCTGCACGACACGCGACCGCTGGCACCCACGAGGGAGTTCGCCCGCCCGGTGCTGGGCAGCGTCGGGGAGGTGACCGAGGAGATTCTCACCGAGAACCCCGGCCGTTACACCAAGGGGGACGTGGTCGGCCTGTCCGGCCTGCAGGCCCGCTACGACGATCACCTCGGCGGACAGCCCGGCGTCGCGGTGCTGGCCGGCCGCCAGGACGGGACACCGCGGACCCTGTACCAGGTCGACCCGGTACCCGGCGCTCCCCTGTCGACCACGCTGGATCCGGCGATCCAGTCAACGGCCGAGGATCTGCTCTCCCAGGTGGGCCCACCCAGTGCCATCGTGGTGATCCGCCCGTCCACCGGTGAGGTGCTGGCGGCGGCGAGCGGACCGGGTGGACAGGGCTACTCGACGGCGATGCTGGGACGGTACGCACCGGGATCCACCTTCAAGGTGGTCACCGCGCTGGCGCTGCTGCGCACCGGGCTCACCCCCGACTCGCCGGTGGAGTGCCCGGCCGCGATCACCGTCGACGGACGCACCTTCTCTAACTACAGCGACTTCCCCGCCGACCGTGTGGGCACCATGACCTTGGGCGAGGCCCTCATGCTCAGCTGCAACACCGCGTTCATCGGGGCCGCCCAGGACGTGTCCCCCGACGCACTGGCCTCGGCAGCGGCAAGTCTGGGGATCGGGTGGGATCCGAAATCGACCGGCGCCGACGCCTACCCAGGCGCAGTACCCGTGGACGGGACCGCCACCGAGCACGCGGCCGCCCGGATCGGCCAGGGCAAGGTGACCACGTCGCCGGTGGCGATGGCCACCGTGATGGCCAGCATCGTCAACGGCAGCACGGTGACCCCGCGGCTGGTGAACGACCCGGCGCCACCGGCCCCGATCCTGGTCGGACCGGCACTGACACCCCAAGAGGCAGAAGCGTTGCGGTCGATGACCGCAGCCGTGGTCAGCTCCGGGACCGCCCGAGTCCTGGCCGGCGTACCGGGCCAACCTGTCCTGGCCAAGACGGGGACCGCCGAGTTCGGTGAGGCCGTCCCGCCCGGCACGCGCGCCTGGATGATCGCCGGGCGCGGCGACCTGGCGGTGAGCGTCTTCGTCGCCGAGGGTGCGTCCGGTTCGCAGACCGCCGGCCCGATCATGGCCGATCTGCTGACCAGCATCCCCGCCTGACCCCCACCGGGGCACGAGGCAGGGTTGACCCCGCGTGCCCTAGGATCGACGGCCATGAGCGTTCGTCGCGTTGCCCTGCTCACTGCCGGTGGGTACGCCCCCTGCCTGTCCAGCGCGGTGGCCGCGCTGATCGAGCGTTACACCGCGGTTGATCCCGGGATCGAGATCATCGCCTACCGGCACGGTTACTACGGTCTGCTACGAGGCGACAAGATCGTCATCGATGCCGAGGCTCGGGCCAAGATCGAGGTGTTGCACCGGCACGGGGGCAGCCCGATCGGCAACAGCCGGGTCAAACTCACCAACGACGCCGACTGCCTCAAGCGGGGACTCATCGTCGAGGGTGAGACGGCGTTGGCCAAGGCCGCCCAGCAGTTGCGCGAGGACGAGGTCGACGTGCTGCACACCATCGGCGGCGACGACACCAACACCACGGCAGCGGATCTGGCCGCCTACCTGCACGAGAACGGCTTCGACCTGACTGTCGTCGGCCTGCCCAAGACGATCGACAACGATGTGGTGCCGATCCGGCAGAGCCTGGGGGCCCAGACCGCCGCGGTGGAGGCGTCCAGGTTCGCTCAGAACGTCCTGGCCGAGCATGGCTCGAACCCGCGGATGCTCATCGTGCACGAGGTGATGGGCCGCAACTGTGGATGGCTGACTGCTGCCGCGGCCCGGGAGTACATGGCCTGGCATGCCGAGCAGGAGTGGTTGCCCTCGATCGGCCTCAACGCCGAGAAGTGGGCGGTGCACGCGGTCTACATCCCCGAACTCGTCATCGACCTGGTCGGCGAGGCGGACCGGCTCAAGGCCATCATGGACGAGTTCGGCTGCGTGAACATCTTCCTGTCCGAGGGTGCCGGAGTGAAGGAGATCGTCGCCAACATGGAGGCGCGCGGGCACACCGTGCAGCGAGACCCGTTCGGGCACGTGATGATCGACAAGATCAACCCTGGGCAGTGGTTCGCCAAGGCCTTCGCCGGCGACCTGGAGGCGGAGAAGCAGATGGTGCAGAAGTCCGGGTACTTCTCCCGCTCGGCGCCGGCCGGAGAAGCCGACCGCGAACTGATCCGGCAGATGTGCCACCTGGCCGTGGATTCCGCCCTCGCGGGCGTGCCCGGGGTGATCGGCAACGACGAGGGCAACAACGACGAACTCCGGGCCATCGAGTTCCCGCGGATCGCCGGGCACAAGCCCTTCGACACCTCACAGGCCTGGTTCGCCGGACTGCTCGACACCATCGGACAACCGATGGGCAAGCTGGCCGAGATCTCGTGAGCGAGGAGCCCACCTTCCGTTCGGACGTCACCGTCCAACTGGTGCGCTCCAGCGCCCATGACAACGACGTGCTCTTCGCCGCCCGGGTGTCCACCCAGGGCGAGAAGACACTGGCGAATGTGGATGCCGACGCCTCCCGTTCGTCGGGGCTGATCAACTTCCTCATGCGGGACCGGCACGGCTCACCCTTCGAGCACAACTCGATGACGTTCTACGTGCAGGCGCCGATCTTCGTCTTCCGGGAGTTCATGCGGCACCGGATCGCCTCGTACAACGAGGAGTCCGGGCGCTACCGCGAACTGCGGCCGGTCTTCTACGTGCCCGGTCCCCAGCGCAGACTCGTCCAACAGGGCAAGCCGGGTGCGTACGAGTTCGTCGAGGGCAGCCCCGAGCAGTTGGAACTCGTGCAGCAGCAGACCCGGCAGGTCTGTGAACAGGCCTACGCCGCGTACCAGCGGATGCTCGAGGCCGGGGTGGCCCGGGAGGTGGCCAGGATCGTGTTGCCGCTGACCATCTACTCCTCGATGTATGTCACGGTGAACGCCCGGTCGTTGATGAACTTCCTCTCGCTGCGCACCAAGCACCCAGAGTCGGCCTTCCCGTCGTATCCGCAACGCGAGATCGAGATGTGCGCGGAGCAGATGGAGGACGCCTGGCGCGAGCTGATGCCCTTGACCCACCAGGCCTTCGTCACGAACGGACGGGTCGCACCCTGAGCCAGATGCAGGAGCCGTCCGCCACACCGGCGGACCGGGCCGCGGCACTCCCCCCGGATCCCGATGCCCCGGTACCGGGGACCGGGAAGGTGGACGGCGCCACGTTCGTCGCGGCCATCCGCAGCGCCGCGCCGTACGTTCACCGCCATCACGGCAAGACCTTCGTCATCGCCTTCCCCGGGGAGATCTGCGCCCGGGACGACGTGGACCGACTACTGGGGGACATCGCCCTGCTGTCCAGCCTGGGGGTGCGGGTGGTGCTGGTGCACGGGGCCCGCCCGCAGATCGAGGCCGAATTGGCGATCCGGGGGCTGGAGCCCCGCTTCGTCGGCGATCTGCGAGTCACCGACGAACCGAGCATGCAGGCGGTCAAGGCCGCAGTCGGCGTGCTGCGGATGGATATCGAGGCCCGCCTCACCGGCAATCAGGCGGCGACCCCGATGGCCGGGTCCCGGCTCAAGGTGCTGGGCGGCACCTGGGTCTCGGCCCAGGCGGTCGGCGTGCGCCAAGGCGTCGACCACCAGCTCACCGGCCTGGTGCGCCAGGTGGACATCGCCGAGATCAAGTCCGCGCTGGGCACCGACCGGATCGTGCTCATCTCACCGGTGGGCTACTCCCCCACGGGCGAGACGTTCAACCTGCGCAACGCCGACGTCGCCGAGGCAGTGGCCACCGGCCTGGGCGCGGACAAACTCGTCTTCGTCATCTCGTCCGAGCCCGGCTCCTGGCATCTGGCAGGCGCCGCCGGTGACGATGGTCAGCTCTCCCTGTCGGTGGCAGAGCGCCTGCTGGCCGTGGAACTGCGCGAGCGCGAGTTGTCCGCCGAGGACCGCAACTGCGTGCGGGCCGCCCTGGCGTCGTGTCGCAACGGGGTCAAGCGGGTGCACCTGATCGGCACCGAGGGGCCGTCCCCGCTGCTGCGGGAGTTGTACACCCGGGACGGCTACGGCCTGATGATCGCCGCACAGGACGACTACGAGGCCACCCGGGCGGCCGGCGTGGACGACGTGGGCGGCATCGCCGACCTGATCCGTCCCTTGGAGGAGGCCGGCTTCCTGGTGCCGCGCAGCCGCGAGCAACTCGAGGTCGACATCGACACCTTCTCGGTGATGGTGCGCGACGGCATGGTGATCGCGTGCAATGCGCTGATCCCCTATCCCGAGGAGTCGGCAGCCGAGTTCGCTTGTGTGGCAGTGCATCCGGACTATCGAGGGCGGGACCTGGCGGCCAGTCTGCTGCGCCGGGCCCGGGTGCTCACCCGCGAGCGAGGGCTGTCCACACTGTTCGCGCTCACCACCCGCACCCCCCAGTGGTTCCTGCGGCACGGTTTCGTCCGCGGTGGACCAGCCGATCTGCCCACACGCCGGCGCGCAGGTTACGACGCCACTCGCAACTCCATCATCCTGCTGGACGGCGAGCACGCTCGCTGAGCGCACCCGGACGGCGCTGGTCCAGGCTCAGGCGTTCGGGGCGAGGTCCGTGAACTCCTGGGCTCGACGGTCGGCCTCCACGTCGATCTGGTGCCACGCGGAGCGAGATTCGTCCAGGGCCACCCGATTGTCGTCGATCCACTCCGCAAGGCGCGCAGATAGGCCGGCCACCGCGTCAGCGTGCAGGTTCGCTCGGCAGTTGTCATCGGCCTCGATGGCGGCCTGCTGAAAAGCCATTCCGGACGGATCCGTGGGGCTCGCGAAGTGACTGCGAATCAGACCGGGGAACTCACTGAACTCCTCGAACTGGAACCCCGCCGACGACATGCACTCTCGGTAGTCGTCGATCTGGGGGGCAAGGTCGGCATTGACGTCGCCCATGAGCTCCTCGAGTGAGACATAGAGGGCCCCGTCAGTGACGTCATAGTCGGGCATTTCTTGCGGGATGCAGGAATTCTGCACCTCCAGGTACTTCTGCTGCTCGGCCGCTGAGAGCGCCCGTATTCCGGGCTCCTGATCCTCAGGCCGGTACGCCATCGCCAGTTCACGGGAGACTTCGAGTGGGCCACCACCGGTCGTGGCGCTGAGCGGGATGAACGCAAAGTACTCATAGTCGGGCAGCACCTCGGAGATCCCCTGGTACATATCCGTGAAGGGCGGTGGAGAATAGTCCACGCCACCCTCTGTCATGCAGGAGAGGATCTCACCCTGAAGGTCGGTGTAGATCAACTTCTCTGATGCGGTCCTCTGTCCCGGGGTCCCCAGCACAGCCGCGAGAGCCTGGTTCAAGGCGACCTCGGTCTGCGCCGCGGGAGGTCCGCTCGTGGACACGTGGCTCGACGCCGAATCGGGTCGGATAGCGAATGCCAATCCAGCCGCTGCGACACATCCGGTCAACACGATGACGATATTCCGCACCCTAGCGGGAACGATCACGCGACGAACCCCCTGCCTTACACCCTCAATCGTTGGACGTGTCGGACTACTCGACGTAGCCCGACACCGATTCATTGCTGGCCCGGAAGACCGGTCTGTGCGACTGGATGGTGCCAGCCCGGCTATTCGGCGAGGGGCGAATGCCCCAGCACGCTCACCGTGCCACAGGCTCGGCCAAGTACATGGGGGTGACCCCCACCGCAAGCGCATCAATGTCGACGATCTGCTTGCCGAACGGGAAGCAGGTTACCGGGATCATCTTGAGATTGGCCAGCGCGAGCGGGATCCCGATGATCGTGATGGCCTGGGCAAAGGCGGTGGTGATGTGACCGAGAGCCAGCCAGACCCCGGCGATGAGGAACCACAGGAAGTTCATCACGGCCGAGCCGGCGCCGGCGCCCGGCTGAGGCACCACCGCCTTACCGAAGGGCCACAGCGCGAAGGCGGCCATCCGGAAGGAGGCGACCCCGGCCGGGATGGTGATGATCAGCAGGCACGCCAGGATTCCGAACAGCACGTAGCCGATCGACAGCCACAACCCTCCGAAGAAGAACCAGATGAGGTTGAGCAACGTGCGCATGGGGATCCCTTCCACCGGCTCTGGCCGGTCGGTCGTCTTGGTGCTGGTCGGCATCCGGCACAGGTCCGGCAGCCGACTCCAGTACACCGCCTCCACCGCCTGGGCGGCATCCGGTTCTGCCCTGAGCGAGCCCGGTCTCGCCCTGAGCGAGCCCAGGTCGGCGCTGCGCGAGCCTGACTGGCCCTGGCGGTGCGCGCGTACCCGACGCCCGCAGGCCGAGCGCACCGGACGTCAGCCCGGTGGCTGTGCAGATCCTGTGATTTCCGACCCGACAAGGCCCCCTCGATGTCACGGCTGCAGAACATGTGCGCTCTAATGTCCGCATGCCTACTCTGCGCACAGCCATCGTTGGCGTGGGAAACTGCGCCGCCTCCCTCATCCAGGGCGTCCACTACTACCGTGACGCCGACCCGCAGGACACCGTCCCCGGCCTCATGCACGTCCAACTCGGCGAGTACCACGTGCGTGACATCGAGTTTGTCGCCGCCTTCGACGTGGACGCCAAGAAGGTCGGCCTCGACCTGGCGGACGCGATCGGTTCGAGCGAGAACAACACCATCAGCATCTGCGAGGTGCCCTCCACCGGGGTGCTTGTGCAGCGCGGCCCCACCCTGGACGGCCTGGGTGAGTACTACACCGACACCATCGATGAGTCCGAGGCCGACCCCGTCGACGTGGTGGCCGCGCTCACGCAGGCGCAGGTCGACGTCCTGGTCTGCTACCTGCCAGTCGGCTCGGAGGACGCGGCCCGTTTCTACGCCCAGTGCGCGATCGACGCCGGGTGCGCCTTCGTCAACGCCCTGCCGGTCTTCATCGCCAGCACCCCGGAGTGGGCGGAGAAGTTCACTGCGGCAGGTCTGCCGATCGTCGGGGACGACATCAAGTCCCAGGTCGGGGCCACCATCACCCACCGGGTGCTGGCCAAGCTGTTCGAAGACCGCGGCGTCACCGTCGACCGCACGTACCAACTCAACGTCGGCGGGAACATGGACTTCAAGAACATGCTCGAACGCCGCCGTCTGCAGTCCAAGAAGATCTCCAAGACCCGCGCGGTGACCTCCAACGTCCAGGGCGAACTCACCGACCGCAACGTGCACATCGGGCCCAGCGACTACGTCGCCTGGCTCGACGACCGCAAGTGGGCCTTCGTGCGGCTCGAAGGACGCGCCTTCGGCGACGTGCCGATCAGCCTGGAGTACAAGCTCGAGGTGTGGGACTCCCCCAACTCGGCCGGGGTGATCATCGACGCGGTCCGTTGCGCGAAGATCGCCCTCGACCGCGGAATCGGCGGCCCGGTGTCCGCGGCGGCCTCCTACTTCATGAAGTCCCCGCCGGAGCAGTTGCCCGACGACGTGGCCCGCGAGCGCCTCGAGGAGTTCATCGCGGGTGGCCCGCCGCGCTGATCGGCCCGTGCGAGCCCGGGTACGACCGCGCCCAGTCCACCCAACCGCATGGCCCTGACCCCAGCGAACCGTTAGGCTACGAACAGTCTCCCGTCAAGCGCCGACGGCAGGTTCGCGGGTCAGGGCCTCGTCGTGGGCCCATCCGTCCCGGAGGAAGCCATGGGCGCCGATCAGCCGGCCGATCCCCCGATCCAGAACTCGCCCCACCCGCCGTTGTTGGCTGGGCGACGCGCACCGGTCTGGGGGGACGAGTCCACCATTGTCACCGACGCTTTCGCGTGGGCCGAGAACCGGGTGGTGCGGTCCTCCGATCCCAAGACCACGGCCCGCCCGGCGTCCGAACTGGCCAGCGCGTTGGGTCAGACCATCACGCCCGAGGGCATCGGCGGGCGCCGCGCCCTGGAACTCTTCGAGACCGTCGTGGAACCGGCCACCCGCGCCCAGGACGACCCGATGAACCTGGCGTACATCCCCGCCGCACCCACCGGGGCCGCCGTGGCCTTCGACGTGGTCACCACCAGCGCCAACATCTTCGCCGGGCTGTGGGAGGCCGGGGCGGGCGCCATCCACGCCGAGAACGAGGCATTGGCCTGGCTGACCGGGCTACTGGGCTGGCCCGGTACCGCCGGCGGCTGCTTCGTCTCCGGTGGCACCACCGGCAACCTGTCCGCCTTGGTGGCGGCTCGCGCCAAGGCCCAGCGTGAGCGTGGCGGCCGGCCCGCCGACGGCTGGCAGGTGGCGTGCTCGCAGGGCGCGCACTCCTCTATCGCGGCCGCCGCCCGAGTGATGGACGTCGAGGTGCTCACCGTCCCCGAGGACAGCACAGGGCACCTCACCGGGCCCGCCCTGCGAGACGCGATCACCTCTCCCGAGCGGGTTTTCGCCGTGGTCGCCTCCGCCGGCACCACCAATGCCGGAATCATCGACGACCTGGCCGGCATCGCCGATGTCTGCGAGGAGATCGGCGCCTGGATGCACGTGGACGGCGCCTACGGCGGGGCCGGGCTGGCCTCCCCCCGATTGCAACCGCTGTACGAGGGGATCGAGCGGGCGCACTCGTTCATCGTCGACCCGCACAAGTGGCTCTTCGCCACCTACGACTGCTGCGCGCTCATCTATCGCGACATCGACGACGCCCGCGCAGCACACGCCCAGCACGCGTCCTATCTCGACCGGGTGGATCGGGAGGCGATCAACCCCTCCGACCTGGCCATCCACCTGTCCCGCCGGGCTCGGGGTCTGCCCTTCTGGTTCAGCCTGGCCACCCACGGCACCGACGCCTACGCCACCGCGATCGAGACCACGGTGATCACCGCGCACGAGGTCGCGGCGTGGATCGAGCATTCGGAGAACCTGCGGCTGCTGAAGTCCCCGGAACTGTCGGTGGTGCTCTTCGACCGGCCCGGGTGGTCCGAGGCGGACTACGACCGGTGGTCCGACCGGCTGGCCAAGGCCGGGGTGATCCTGTGCGTGCCGACCTCCTACCAGGGCGCCACCGCACTGCGACTGGCCTTCGTCAACCCGGCCACCGAGGCGGAGAAGGTGATCGAGGTGCTGCACGCCACCACGCTGGACGACATCCCGTACCCCGAGCACACATCCACCGACTGAGCCCCCGCCCCGCGCACGTTCAGAACCCAGCCAACCTCATGACGTTGGCCGGGCTCACCGGGCGGAGACCAGCCGATGGGCCTCCTGTTCATCCACCGTGGTCTCGACCGCACAGGCCGCGCACTGGACCCGGTAACTGGTGGACAGCGGGATGAGCGGGATGAAGAAGAGGGTGAACTTGGTCCGCCGACGCTCCACCCGCTGGGCGGCGATCTGGCCGCAGCGAGGGCACACCATGGTGGCCACGCCGAGCACCTCGCGGTAGAGCCGAGTACCGAAGAGCACGATCACCGGGCACCTCCGGCCGGCCGCAGTCGCACGCCTTCGGCGTTCACGACGAACGAGACCGCAGCCAGGTCGGCCACTTCGGCGTCCGCTCCGCTGCTGCCGGGGGTCAGGTGAGTCAGCACCGCGAGCGTGGCGCAGCCGGCGGCCCGGCCCGCCTGAACGCCGCCGGTGGCGTCCTCGACCACCAGACATCGGGTCGGGTCGACGCCCAGCAGCCTCGCGGCCAGCAGGTACGGGTCGGGAGCCGGTTTGCCCACCTCGGTCTGCTCGGCGGTGACCACCACCGTGGGCACCGGTAGCCCGGTGGCCGCTATCCGGACCCGGGCCAGCTCGCGGGTGCACGAGGTGGCGATCGCCGCGCGTCCGGGCGGCAGGCCGGTCAGCGCGTCCAGCGCACCCGGCAGGACGACGATCCCCTCGGTGTCGTTCTCCTCCAGCTCACAGATCCGGGCGATCGCCTCATCCCACCGCTGCTGCGGCAACAGCCGGGAGATCACCCCTTTGGCCGGGATGCCGTGCAGGCCGTGCAACTGGTAGGGGTCGACGCCGAACTCCTGCGCCCACTGCAGCCAGCTGCGCTCCACCACCGGAATGGAGTTGATGAGAGTGCCGTCCATGTCGAACAGGACGGCGTCGAAAGTGCGATCGGTAAGAGTCGCCAGAGAGGTCACCTGCGCGAGGCTATGACACCGATACGGCCCAGGGACAACCCGACGCTCGAGCCGGCCGGTCTGCGCGCGGCCTCACCGACCGGCATCCCTCACTCGTGACCAGGATCCGGGCCGACGGCCTTCTCACACGGCAGGCGAGGCCTCTGCCATGCTCTTTCGCCGCCGGTACTCCAGCCAGGTGAGCACGACCATGACGCAGTCGAAGAGCGTCAACAACAACAGCCCCCACCCGAAGTCAAGCTGAAGCCGGTAGATCTGGTAGGCGATGAAAGTCAGCAGGAAAGCGATCAGGGCCGGATAGGCCCACAGGTGGCCTCGCATGACGAAACCAACCAGGACCACTTTGCTCAAGCCGTGCAACAACAGATACAGCGAAGCGAAGGACGCCGCGGAGACATCGATCCTGGCGGCGGCGTTCACCAGCGCATTGGCCACCACGTCGTTCGGGTCCTCGGAGAGCTCATGAGCAGTGAGAGTCCTCACCACGTCGTTGATCTGGTCCGGGGACACCACCGTGAAGAGGATGCCGCCGATCAGTTCCAGGAGCCCGTCCAGGCCCTTGAAGATCAAAGTGACTCTGAAACTGCGGTCGACCAGCACGTCGGAACGAGACTCGACCATGGCCAGATCGTAGGCGCCGGCGCGGGCGACCCGGGCACCGCGTGGTCTGGAACCGCCGACCCGGCAGGATGAGGTGGTGACCAGCGTTCATGTGCGAACCGCCACCCCTACCGACGCGCCCACCCTGGCCGCCATCCAGTTGCGGTCCTGGCGCGGCGCGTACTCCCACTTGGTCGGCGACCTGCTCGACCCGAGCCAGGACGCCGAGCAGACCGCTGCGATCACCGCGACCTGGCGTCGGGCGATTGCCGCCCCGCCCAGCCCGCGGCACGCAGTACACGTGGCGGTCGGCGACGACCTCGTGGTGGGCTTCCTCGCCCACGACGAGGCGGGCGACATCGTCGCTCTCGCCGTCGATCCGGCACACCAACGGCAGGGTCACGGGTCCCGCCTGCTGGCTGCGGCGGCCCGCGGCGCCCTCGACGCCGGGATCACCAGCCTAGGCAGCTGGTCGCCCGAGGCCGACGAGGCCCGCCGGGCACTGCTCGTGTCGGCCGGTTTTCGTCCCGACGGTGCCCGCCGAGAACTGATCACCGGAGAGATTCGGCTCGTGGAAGAACATTTCGTAGCCTTACTCGGGTCCGACGCCTCCACCGACCCCGAAAGGTTCTTGTGATCGAGACGACAGCCACGTTCAGCCCAGCCGTCCGGCAGGGGCTGTCCGTCGGGGTGGCAACGGGTGCCTACGGCATCTCCTTCGGTGCGCTCTCGGTGGCCGCCGGCCTGTCGGTCTGGCAGACCTGCGCGCTCAGCCTGCTGATGTTCACCGGCGGGAGCCAATTCGCCTTCGTCGGGATCATCGGCACCGGCGGTTCGGGCCTGGCCGCGACAGCCACCGCCGCCCTGCTGGGCGTGCGCAACAGCTTGTACTCACTCCAGGTGGTGCCGATGCTGGGGGTGCGCCGGGTGGGGTCTCGGGCGCTGGCCGCGCACCTGACCATCGACGAGTCGACCGCGGTCGGCCTGGCCCAGCCCACGCAGGCCGAGCGGCGGCGCGGATTCTGGGTCACCGGGGCAGCGGTCTTCGTGCTGTGGAATCTCACCACCCTGATCGGAGCCCTGCTGGGTGACGTGCTGGGCGACCCACGCCGGTACGGCCTCGACGGGGCCGCCGTCGCAGCCTTCCTGGCGCTGCTGTGGCCGCGACTGTCCACTCCGTTGGCGCGGGTGGGCGCGCTGGCCGCGGCGGCGGTGGCGCTCGCGTCGATCTCGTTCACCCCGGCCGGTGTGCCGGTGCTGGCTGCCGCCGGAGTGGCCGCAGCGACGGCCCTGGTCGCTCCCATCGCTCGCGAGGCCCGGTGACGCGCCGAGCCCGACCACGGGTAGCGGCGAGTGGAGGCACCCGATGACGCTGTGGGCCCGGATCACGCCGCTGGCCCGGATGACGCTGTGGACCCGGATGACGCCGTGGGCCCCGATGAGGAAGCCTGCGCGATGAGCATGTGGGGATGGGTGCTGCTGGCCAGCGCGATCTGTTTCGGTTTCAAGCTGGCCGGCAATGTGGTGCCCGCGCACGTGCTGGCCAATCCCCGGTTCTCCCGAGTGGCCGGGCTGGTGACTGCTGGACTGCTCGCCGCGATGGTGGTCGTGCAGACCTTCGACGGCGGACAGCGGATCATCCTGGATGCCCGGGTCGCCGCCCTGGCCTGCGCCGCGATCGCCCTGGTGCTGCGGGCCCCTTTCATCGTCGTCGTCATCGTGGGGGCCGTGGCCGCTGCAGCGGTGCGCGCCCTCGGGTGGGGGTGATATGTACCCCTCGGACGCCGACGAGAACCCGGGCACGCCCGGGTCCGGACAGCCTGCCGACCTGAACCGGGCACCGGCGACGCCCGCAGCGACTGCAAGTGCGCACACCGACCCCAGCCGCATCCTGGGTATCGACCTGGCTCGGGGCATCGCCCTGGTGGCGATGATGGCCGCGCACATCGTGACCCGCTCCCCCGGCGCCGCAGACGCCGTGCACGCGATGGTGGACGGCCGGGCGGCGGCGACCTTCGCGGTGCTGGCCGGAGTGTCGGTGACCCTGGTGACCGGCCGCCGCACTCCGGGACGCTGGGCGCCCGCCGCGCGTGCCCTGCTCGCCCGCGCAGGAGTGATCGCCGCCATCGGACTCACCCTCGGGCTGTTCGCCGAACACATCGCGGTGGTGCTGGTCAACTACGGGCTGCTCTTCGCCATCGCTGCGCTGCTGGTGCCGCTGCGCGCCCCGGCACTGACCGGGCTGGCGGCAGGGTGGATCGTCATCGCGCCACAGGTGAGTTTCGCGCTGCGGCGATTCCCCCTGCCCGGGGACTCCCCCGGGCCGGTCACCTCCTGGTTCGACCTTGCGCACCCGGTCGCCGCCCTCACTCAACTGACCCTCACCGGCTACTACCCGGTGCTGGTCTGGACGGCCTATCTGCTGATCGGGATGGCCATCGGCCGCAGCCGGTTGCTGACCGGCTCGGGTGCACTGTTGGTGTTCGGGGGTGCGCTGACCTGGACGGTCTGCTTCGTCGGCGCGCGTGCCGCGGACGCGGCGTGGGGCATCTCCGCCCGGCTCACTGTGCCCGCGGATCATCCGAGCGTCGTCGTCGGCGGTTCGGTGCACAGTTTCTACGGCACCGCACCGACGAACACCTGGTGGTGGCAACTGACCGACCTGCGGCATTCCGGGACGAGCCTGGACCTGCTGGCCACCTCCGCAGCCGCGGTCACCGTGCTCGGCGCCTGTCTGCTGGTGACCCGGGTAGCGGTCCTGCGCACCGCGACCTGGCCGCTGCAGGTGGTGGGTTCGATGCCCCTGACGCTGTACACGGTGCACGTCTTCGTGGAGTCCATCCGCACTCAGCTGTGGCCCGAGCCCTCGGGTGCGGTGTCGGTTCGGATCTGGGTGATCGAGGTGGCCGTGCTCACCGTCGGGGCCTGCCTGTACCGGGTCGGGGCGCGCCTGCTGGGCGCGTCCGGGCGAGGCCCGCTGGAGCAGTTGACCCGCGAGGTGAGCCTGGCCGCCCGCGATCCGGGCACGAGCCGATAGGCCGGCTCAGCAACCGAGGCCGAACAACCGGGCTCAACAACCCACGCTGAACGACCGACGCCCCGATGCAAGGCCATCAGATAGTTGTATGTCCTAGGGTATGGAGATGACCCACGACTCCGCCCTGGAGAACCTGCTGTCCGCACGTGCCCGGGCGATGACCGCCAGCACCATCCGGGAGATCCTCAAGGTCACCGCGCAGCCGGACGTCATCTCCTTCGCCGGCGGGCTCCCGGCTCCCGAGCTCTTCCCGGTGCGCGAGGTCGGCCAGGCAGCGGCCAGGGTCTTGGACGAGTACGGGCCGGCCGCGCTGCAGTACTCCACCACCGAAGGCCACCTTCCCCTGCGCGAATGGATCGCCGCCCAATCTCGCACTCCCCAGGGGCGGGTCCTCGGCCCGGACAACGTGCAGATCGTCACCGGGTCGCAGCAGGGACTGGACCTGCTGGCCCGCATCCTGATCGATCCGGGCGACACCGTGCTGGTCGAGAGCCCGACCTATCTCGGTGCCCTGCAGGCGTTCTCACCGTTCCAGCCGCGCTTCGTCTCGATTCCTTCGGACCAGGACGGCCTGGACGTGGACGCGCTGGCGGCCTGGCTGCAGGATCACCGCGCCACCCTGCTCTACCTCGTGCCGAACTTCGCCAACCCCACCGGACGCACTCTGACCCTGGAGCGCCGACGGGCCCTGGTCGAGTTGGCAGCGCGGCACGGATTGCTCATCATCGAGGATGATCCGTACGGAGCGTTGCGCTTTCGCGCAGAGCCGTTGCCGAACCTGCACGCCCTGTCGATCGATCTCACCGGCGATCTGGAGACCAGCCTGGTGGTGCGTTGTTCGAGCTTCTCCAAGACCCTGGCGCCCGGATTGCGCGAGGGCTGGGTGCAGGCCGCCAAGCCGATTATCCGCTCGCTCGTGATGGCGAAACAGGGTGCGGATCTGCACAGCCCCACCCTGGACCAGTTGATCGTCACTGATCTGCTGGCCGACGTTCTCCCACGCCAGATTGCTCGGGTGCGCGAGGTGTACGCAGAGCGCGCGGCCCTCATGTGCCGCCTGCTGGACGAACTGGCCGACGAAGTGGTCGAGCGCAGCGATCCCGAGGGCGGCATGTTCTGCTGGGTGCGGGTGCTCGACGGCCGCGACACCACCGAGCTGCTCGACCAGGCAGTGCGCCGCAAGGTGGCCTTCGTCCCGGGAGCGCCGTTCTATGCCGGCGATGACATGCCTCGCGACACGCTGCGGTTGAACTTCACCAACTCGTCACCGGACCAATTGCATCGCGGGATGGGCATCCTGGCCGAACTGCTCACCTCAATACCGCTCGCCTGAACGGGGCGCTCGCCGGGGCCGCGCGATCGTAGATAACCCACGGCCCCGGGCAGGTCGCCCGGGGCCGTGCTGCGCGGCGATACGCCGCAGAGTCCGTGCTGTGCTGCCTACTGCAGCTCAGTGTCGAAGGCGTCGGGGTTGGCCTCCAGCCAGGCGGTGACCGCCTCGGCTTCCTTGCCTTCGCCGTACTCGTTGACGACCATGTCCTCCAGCGAGCCGTACTCGGTGTCGTCGAGCTTGATACCGGCGATGAGGTCGGCGGCCTCGGGGTTCGCCTCACTGAAGCCCTTGGTGCCGAGGAAGTGCAGGCTCTCCGAACCTCCGAGCGCGCCCTTGGGGTCCTCGAGGTCCTTCACCGGGAAGGCGCTGTTGGCCCAGAACGGCCGCCACAGGGTGACGACGATGTCCTTGTTGTTGTCCGTGGCGTTCTTCAGTTCGGTGAGCATCGCCGGCGTGGAGGAGGTGACCAACTCGTAATCGGCATCGAGCCCGTACTCGGGGAAGACCTTCTCCTGGGTTGCCTTGGTCAGCCCGGCACCGGCCTCGATACCGATCACCTTGCCGTCGAAGCGTGCAGCGTTGGCGGGCAATTCCTCGATCGAGGTGATGTCGGTGTAGGTCGGCACCGCCATGGTCAGCTTGGCGTTCGCGTAGTACGCGCCGAGATCCTCGATGTCGTCGCCGTATTCCTCCATGTACGAGGCGTGGGTGACCTCGGGCCAGGCCGAGGGGTAGATGTCCACGTCTCCGTTGGCGAGCCCGGCGTACAGCGGCGCCGGCTCGGTGAGCGTCTGCATCTCGACGGTGTATCCCTGCTTCTCCAGTTGGTTCTGCAAGAGGTACGCGGTGGACAGACCATCGGTCCACGAGGGGATATATCCCAGGGTGATGGTGCCCTTGTCGTCGCCGCTGGACTCGCTGGTCGTCGACGATGTGTCGTCGCTGCCGCCGCAGGCGGCCAGCGCGAGCGACATCGCCATGACCAGGGCAAGGCCTCTTCCGGTTCGCTTCATTGCAGTCATGCTCCTCTCGATCTCGAGAGCCCGACGGGCTCCCGGGTTGGTGGCTGTGCTGACCGGCGGGATGGTTCCCCACAGGCCTGGTGGGCTACACCGGCGCCTGCCGATCGCGCTGCGACCGATCCGCAGCGGGTTCGCTCGAGCCCGACTTCTCCGTGCTTACTGGCCCAGAGACGATCCCCGGCTCGGTGGTGGCGGGCCGATCCGTGTCGGTGCCGGTCGACCGGCGACGGTTCCGGATCGCGGCCAGCAGTGAGCCGGGCCGCAGCCCTCCGCCGAAGGCGCCGGTGAGCCGATCCAGATAGATGGCCAGGATCACCACGCCGAGCCCGGCAGAGACGCCCTTGGCGGTGTCGAGGGTGGCGATCGAGGACACGACGATCTCGCCGAGGCCGTTGGCCCCCACCATGCCGGCGATGACGGCCATCGACAGGGCAAGCATGATGACCTGGTTGACCCCCGCCATGATCGTCGGCAGGGCCAGGGGCAGTTGGATTCCTCGCAGGATCTGCCGGGGCGTGGCACCGAAGGCATGCCCGGCCTCCACGGTTTCCCGGTCCACCTGGCGGATGCCGAGTTCGGTCAGCCGCACCCCCGGTGGCAACGCGAAGATGATCGTCGAGAACAGGCCCGGGACCACGCCGATGCTGAAGAAGGTCACCGCCGGAATGAGGTAGACGAAGGCGGGCATCGTCTGCATGAAGTCCAGCAGCGGCTTGACGATGGCGCTGACCACCGGACTTCGCGCGGCCAGGATGCCCACCGGCACCGCGATGAGGACCGCGATCAGCGTGGCCACCAGGACGAGAGCCAGAGTCTCCATCGCCGGGGTCCACATCCCCATGCCGACGATGAGGACGAACCCGAGCAGGGTGCCCAGCCCGAGCCGCCAGGAACGCAGCAGCCACCCCAGCAGCGCGAAGATCAGGATCGCGACCGTCGCGGGTGGATAGTTGAGCAGGCTGGTCAGGCTCTCCACGAGCGCGCCCATGACCTCGCTGATCAGGTCGAAGACGGGCTCTGCGTTGTCGGTGAGCCAATCGATCCCGGACTCGACCCAATCGCCGACCGGGATCTGCGGGATCCAGGAATCTGTGGACGAGGACATCAGCGAACACCCCCCACGGTGGCCGGCTCTGATTGATGCATGGGCCCGGCGGCAGCCGCCAACAGCGTCACCTGGGGAATGATCCCCGCCACACGCCGGTGATCGTCCAGCACGACGATCGGCGCCCGATGCGCCGCGGCCGCACCGAACAGCTCGGCGAGGACCTGCTCGGCCGACACGGTGGACACCTCGGCAGGTGGCAGCAGCGGGAGTTCTTTGCTCAGGTCCGCCACCGCCCGGGCCACATCGGGCTCGTGCAGCATCCCGCACAGCGTCCGATCGCGGTTGAGGACGAGCAGATGCGTGAGCTGGTACTCGCGCATGAGCTTCTGCGCTGACAGCACGCCCTGCTCAGCACCGAGTACCCCCACCGGTTGTTCCATCACCGAGCCGGCGGTGAGCACCCGAGTACGGTCCACGTCCTGGACGAACTGGGCGACATAGTTGTTCGCGGGACGGTCGAGGATCTCCTCGGCCGAGCCGATCTGCTCGATCCGCCCGTCGCGCATCATGGCGATCCGGTCCCCCAGTCGCATCGCCTCGTTGAGGTCGTGGGTGATGAACAGGATGGTCTTGTCCAGGCGATGTTGCAGATCCAGCAGCTGGTCCTGCATGCCGCGGCGGATCAGTGGGTCGAGAGCGCTGAAGGCCTCATCCATCAGGAGAATCTCGGTACCGGCTGCCAGCGCGCGGGCCAGGCCCACCCGCTGGCGCATGCCACCGGACAACTGATCGGGCATCGACGGACCCCAACCCGCGAGGTCCACCATGCCCAATGCCTCCTCGGCGCGGCGCTCGCGGTCGGCGCGGTTGACGCCCTGGATCTCCAGGGCGTAAGCGGCGTTCTCCCCCACGGTGCGGTGCGGCAGCAGCGCGAAGTGCTGGAAGACCATGCTGACCTTCTCCCGGCGCACCCGGCGCAGACGCTCGCCGGAGAGACCAGCCACGTCGTCCCCGTCGATCTCCACCGAGCCGCTGGTGATGTCGAGAAGGCCGTTGACCATGCGGATCAAGGTGGACTTACCCGACCCGGACAAGCCCATCACCACGAAGATCTGACCGTGCTGGACCTCGAAGCTGGCGTCGATGACAGCGGCGGTCAGCCCCTGCTCGCGCAGTTCCTCGCGGCGGGAGCCCGCACGCAGGGCTTGGACGCCACGCTCGGGACGCTTCCCGAACACCTTGTAGAGCTCAGTTGCCGTGATGGCAGCCATCGCGCCTCCGGTCTGGATGTCGCCGGCCGACCCGGACGAGCCGACGGCGGGGCGCCTCGCTGCGCGAACCCGCCCGCCTCACGAAACCAGAGGCACCTCGATCCCTCAAACTCCATCGGAGCGAGCCCGACATCGTTAGCAGGCTGTTACGCCCGTCCTCGGGCTGAATCAGGCGCTAGCGGCACGCTCGGGACGAAACGTACGCGCACACGCTGGACGGTCAAGAACCCACGGAGCGACCCCCGACGGGAGTCACAGATCCAGGTAGCCGTCCAGGCCGACAGTCAGCCCGGGACGCGAACCGACGTTCCGCACACCGAGCAGCACTCCCGGCATGAAGGACACCCGGTCGAACGAGTCATGCCGAATGGTCAGTTGTTCCCCAGGGCCACCGAAAAGGATCTCCTCGTGCGCCACCAGACCCCGTAGCCGGACCGCATGCACCCGCACATCGCCCACCTGGGCCCCGCGGGCGCCGTCCAGGCCGGTGTTCGTCGCATCGGGCGGTGCGGACAGGCCGGCCTGTCGACGGGTCTGGGTGATGAGCTCCCCGGTGTGCCGGGCGGTGCCGGACGGGGCGTCGACCTTGTCCGGGTGATGCAGTTCGACGACCTCCGCGGATTCGTAGTACGGGGCCGCCAACTGGGCGAAGCGCATGGCCAGGACGGCTCCGAGGGCGAAGTTCGGGGCGATCAGTACCCCGACGGTGGGGTCGGCACCGAGGTGGTCTCGTACCGTGGTCAACCGAGCCTCGTCCCAGCCGGTCGCCCCGACGACGGCATGAACCCCGTGGTCGATCAGCCAGGCCACATTGGCCGGGGCCGCGTCCGGGACCGAGAAGTCCACCGCTACCTGCGCGCCGGCCTCGGTGATCAGGCCCAGGTCATCTCCGAGGTCGACGGTGGCGGCCAAGTCGAGATCCGGGGCGGCATCGACCGCCTCGATCACCGTGCGGCCCATCCGTCCGGCCGCACCGATCACGGCCACCTTGATCGTCATGGACGACAACTCTAGGGCGTGCCCGCGGGAATGACCTGACGGCACGCGTGACGGCACGCGTGACGGCCCGGCTCCCCACCCGGACGCCCATCACGCAGGCCCGCCATTCACCTCACAGGGTTGCCATGCCCGGCCAGTCACATCGGCGAGAGACCAGTCGTGGTCTCCAGGCGTCCGATCAGTACCTCCAGGGCCTCTTCGAACTCCTCGTCCGAGCGCTCCTGGGTGAGCAGGTCGGCGAACTTCTCAATGTGCGGGTACTCGGAGAGTTCCTCGTCCGAGTCCGGCCCGAGCCCGGAACCGGCAGACGCCGCCGAGTCGGCGGCTCCGGATGTAGCAGCGTGCTGGACGGCATCGGAGCCGGCCCCGGTAGTGGCATCGGCCACCCCCGCCTCGATGGCCTCCGACCCCTCCAACTGTTCCTCGGCCATGGTCGGGGACGTGGAGCGGTGGGTGGACTCCAGCAGCAGATGCCCGAGCAGGAAGGTGGTGAACATCTGGTACGCCCGCACCGCTCGCTCCGGGGAGAAGCCGCGATCAGTCATCGTGGCCAGGAACTCCTCGACCACCTCCAGGCTGCGCAGCGGCGGTCGTAGCCACGGCGCGCTGGGGTGCCTGGTCGCCACCAGCGGGAACAGGTGCGGGTGCTCGACGGCCATCGCCCGTACCGCGTGGGCCAACCACACCACGTACGCCTGCCAGGTGTCATTGGGCAGGTCGACCGACTTGCCCCGGCGCAATCGCCCGACCAGATCGTCGACCATCGCCTCGAGCAGGTCCTCGCGGCCGTTGACATATCGATACAGAGACATCGCCTCGACGCCCAGCCGCCGACCCAGGCGTCTCATGGTCAGCGCCGGCAGGCCGTTCTCGTCGACGAAGTCGATCGCCTCGGTCACCACGCTCGCCCTGCTCAGCCGCTGGCGAGCACCGACCCCGCGGGCATTGCTCATGCGCTGAAGCCACCTCCCGAACCTGCTTCGATCCTAGAGGGGTTTCTCGGGTACGTCCTGTCGAAACCCATCAGGAGATGGCATCCTACGACGCCTCGCACGGCCCCCGGGCCGACGTGACACGACGAGAACAAACTGCCCGGAAAGCGTGAAATCGACGGTCGCGGGCGACCACTCGGCGAAACGTATCAAGTTCTGGTCAATGGCACCGGAGGCGACGATTCGGCGAGGAGGGGTCCGATCAGGCGCTCGCGACCAGCGACTGGTCGAGAGTCACGGCGGTCAGCACGGCTGCGGCGGCCGCCTCGTATCCCTTGTCGTGGGTCGAGCCGGGAAGTCCGGCCCGGTCCAGGGCCTGGGCGTCGTCGTCGCAGGTGAGCACCCCGAAGCCCACCGGCACACCGGTTTCCACACTCACCTTGGTCAGGCCGTACGTGGCGGCATCGCAGACGTAGTCGAAGTGCGGGGTGCCGCCGCGCACCACGACGCCGAGCGTGACCACCGCGTCGTAGCCCGAGCGGGCGAGCCGGGCGGCTGCCACCGGCAGTTCGAAGGTGCCCGGCACCCGCACCACGAGGGGGTCGGCGACCTCCGCCTCGGCCAACGCCCGCCGAGCCCCGGCGAGCAGGCCATCCATCACCGTCTGGTGCCAACTGGCGGCCACGATGGCCACCTTGAGATGGTTGGCTGACGGAACGCTCAGGACGGGGGAACCGTCGCCGCTCATCGCAGTGCTCCTTCGTGCAGGGCGTCGTGGTCGTGGCCGGACAACTCCGGGGCGGGGGGCAGGTGGTGCCCGAGGCGTCGGCGTTTGGCGTCGAGATAGCCCTCGTTCTCGGCCGAGGCACCCACCACCAAAGGCACCCGCTCGGTGACGGTGAGACCGTGTCGACGCAGTGCGTCGACCTTCTCGGGGTTGTTGGTGAGCAGCCGGACCCGTTGCACGCCAAGGTCTTCCAGGATCTGGGCGGCGGTGCCGTAGTCGCGGCTGTCCACTGGCAGGCCGAGGTCGAGGTTCGCGTCGACGGTGTCGCGTCCACCGTCCTGCAGGGCGTAGGCCGCCAGTTTCGAGGCCAACCCGATGCCGCGCCCCTCGTGGCCGCGCAGGTAGACCACCACACCTCGACCGTGGTGGCCGATGAGTTCCAGGGATGCCTGGAGTTGGGGCCCGCAGTCGCACCGCAGCGACCCGAGCACGTCCCCGGTCAGGCACTCCGAATGCACCCGCACCAGGGCCGGCTCGGATCCATCCGGTGAGCCGGCCACCAGGGCGATGTGCTCCACGCCCATCCCGTCCCGGTAGCCGTGGGCGGTGAAGAGCCCTGAGCGGGTCGGTAGTCGGGTGCTTGCCACGTGCGTCAGGGTGCGTTCCTGCTGGTCGACACGGGTCGGCCGCGGCGGGTTCGTGACGTGGTGGCTGTCGGGGATCGTTGCGGTGGCGGGCTGGGGCGATGCCTGCCTCGGATGGTCCGACCCGTGCTCGAGGTGCGCGCGCAGGTCGGCGATCGTCACCAGGCACAGGCCGTGCTCGTCGGCGAAGGCCCGGCAGGAGGGTGCGCGCTTCATCGACCCGTCGTCCTCGACGAGTTCGACGATGATCCCGACCTCGCCCCGGCCGGCCATCCTGGTGAGTGCCACGGCGGCCTCGGTGTGCCCGGGCCTGGCCTGTACTCCGCCAGGGTGAGCGCGCAGCGGTAGCACGTGCCCGGGGCGCACCAAGTCTGTGGGCCGGGTACTGGGATCGGCGAGCAGTCGCAGGGTATGTGCCCGATCGGCGGCGCTGATCCCGGTGCTCACCCCGTGCTTGGCGTCGACGGTGATGGTGAAGGCGGTCTGCAGCGACTCCTCGTTGCGCGCCACCATCAGCGGCAGCCCCAGCGCATCGGCTCGCTCGCAGGGCATCGGCGCGCAGATGAAGCCGCTGCCGTGCCGGGCGAACAGGGCGATCCACTCTGTGGTGGCGGCCTCCGCCGGCATCACCAGGTCGCCCTCGTTCTCCCGGTCGGGCGAGTCCAGGACGACGACCGGACGACCTCGTCTCAACTGGTCCACGGCCTCGGCGATGCTGTCGATTCGGATGCTCATCGCAGGGTCTCCTGAACAGTGGCGGGCGGGTTGGTGAGTGGTGCGGCCGGGACCTGGGGTGCGTGGACCGGTGACCCGGCGTCGGGGTCGGGGTCGGCCTCGGCCGCCCCGAACAGACCGCGATCACGGCCGATCGGTGGACCGGGATCACTGCCCTCGGGCGGGGCGGCGATGCTGCCCGAGGCCACGAGCCGGGCCACGTACTTGGCCAGCACGTCCACCTCGAGGTTGACCGGGTCGCCGACGCCGGCCAGGCCGAGGGTGGTGAGGTCGAGCGTGGTCGGGATGAGGCTGACCTCGAACCAGGCGGCGTCCGCGCTGGGGGAACTCACCGCGCTGACGGTGAGCGAGACGCCGTCCACGGCGATCGAACCCTTCTCTGCCAGGTACCCGGCCAGGCTGGTGTCGATGCCCACTCGTACGACGGTCCACCGCTCCCCCGGGGTGATCGCCAGCAGTCGCCCGACCCCATCGACGTGTCCTTGGACGATGTGCCCACCGAGGCGGGCGTCCGCGCGCAGGGCACGTTCGAGGTTGACCGGTGAGCCGGGCGCGCGGGATCCAAGGCTGGTACGGGCGAGGGTTTCGGCCATCACGTCGGCGACGAAGACGGACCCGTCGGACTCGGTGACGGTCAGGCACACCCCGTTGACGGCGATCGAGTCGCCGTGGGAGGCGTCCGAGCATACGAGGGGCCCGCGCACGCCCAGGCGCGCCGAATCAGGCAATGACTCGATGAACTCGACACGACCGAGTTCTTCCACGATTCCGGTGAACACTCCCGCTCCCGTCCGCTCAGGCACGAGCCCGGGGAACGACGGAAGCTCTCGCCGAGCCCTGGCGAACCGGCCGACGAGCCGATCAACTCGGCATCGGCCCGCGGTGGCTCACGTCCAGAACCGCCGAAGCGGACTGGTCGCGACCCGGACTGTTCCGCCTCGACACGAGGTGCCGACCCGGATCAGCCCCTGCGAGGGACTGCGGCAAAGGCAAACGCCGGCGTGCAACCTCCCATCCGGACTATCACCGTCGGTCCTGGAATTCCACCAGGTCAACCGCCCGCTGGTTGCGGACGGGTCGCGGACTGTCACCGCCGGTTCGGATTTTCACCGACCCCGGAGCACGCGCAGGTCTAACTCTGCACAGTGAAGTATGCCGTACCGGACGGGGCGCGGGCGAGCCAACGACGAGAATTCGTTCGGCTGAGTTGCGACCTGCGGATAGGACGCGTGGGCGGCCGACCCGCCCGCGCTCGGCGGCGTCGCCGGGCCGGTCGTGCGCGGCTGAGCGATCGCCCGGAACACAGGCACGAGTGACGCTGGCTCGGGAGCGTCGCAGAACATGTCGGGCCGGCTGAGTTGGGACGCCTGGTTCCACACGTCTGGAGTCACTTGGCCGAAGTCGAGCGTGAAGCGCGACCGCTGCGCGACGTGCTCCATGAACGCCTTCCCGGTGCGGCCGTTGCCCTCGCGGAATGGAGTGCCTCGTCAGGCGGCGGGGTAGTAGTACGACTCCCACGTGCCGAACCCCATCAGCGCGCGGCGGCGGCCCTCTCGCCGGGCGGCGGCGTGGGCCCGGCGGCGGTACTCCGCGGCATCGATCGCGCCGCGGGCCTCGTCGGTCAGGTTCTCCACGTCCTCGCGGTTCGGCGTTGAGCCCTCGTGCCACGCGCTGGCGAGCGACTGCACCGCTCCAAGCGCCCGGTTGACGACGACGACCACCTCGGTAGGACACACACATGGTCGTGCATCGGCAAAACTGTTTCCGCGCAACCGCTCTCGCTGTGAGAAGGCGCCTTTCGTGGCTGAACAGCCGGCTCAGCCCAGGCTGGTCACCGGGTCTTCGTCCATCGGGCCCACCGTCACGAGTGAACGTGGCCGGGCGCCGAGTTCAGCGGCCAGGCTCTGGACATCTTCGACAGTGACGGCACGAATCCGCCGCAAGGCCTCATCCAAGGTGACGTATTCGCCGTACACCAGCTCTGACTTGCCGAGCCGCGACATCCGCGATCCGGAGTCCTCCAGGCCGAGCACCAGCGAGCCACATAGTTGCCCGATCCCGCGCTCGAGTTCGTGCGCGGTGATCGAGTGCTCGGCCACCTGACGCCACTGGTCAGTGAGCACGTCCACGACCTCGGCGACGTGCGCCGGGGTGCACGCGGCGTACATGCCGTAGTAGCCCGAGTCGGAGTAACCGGCGGCGAAGGAGTACACCGAGTAGGCCAGCCCACGCCGCTCACGAACCTCTTGGAAGAGCCGGGAGGACATCCCACCGCCGAGCACCGTGGTGAGTACCGACATCGCGTAGCGGCGCGGATCGGTGGCCACCAGGCCGAGACCCCCGAGCAGCACGTGTGCCTGCTCGATCGGTCGCTGAACGGTGAGAATCGTTCCGTCGGTGAATGTTTCGATCGATCCAGGCCCGCGTGCCGGCAGCGGCGCGGCATCGGCCCCGACCCATTCACCCAAGGCGGAGGCGACCAGTTCGCACAGCGCGTCATGGTCGACTCCACCCGCCGCGGTGATCACCAGGCCGGGCGGAATGTAGTGCTGGCGGTAGTGCTCGTCGATGCGCTCTCGGCTGACCTCGCGGATCGCCTGCGGGGTGCCGCCGATCGGGCGGGCCAGCGGGTTGGGATCCATCACGACCTCGGCGAAGCGCTCGTGCGCGACGTCGCCGGGGTCGTCCTCGTTCATCGCCAGTTCCTCAAGGATGACGCCGCGCTCGACGTCCACCTCGTGCGGGCTGAGGCTGGCATTGGCCACCATGTCGCCGATCACGTCCACGGCCATCGGCAGATCGACGTCGCTGACCCGGGCGAAGTAGCAGGTGTGCTCCTTGCTGGTGGCGGCGTTGGCCTCTCCCCCGACCGAGTCGAAGGCCTCGGCGATGCTCAGCGCGTCGCGCCTGGCCGTGCCCTTGAACAGCAGGTGCTCCAGGAAATGGGTGGAGCCGTAACAGTCTGCGGTCTCGTCGCGCGAGCCGACCCCCACCCACATGCCGAGGGTGGCCGAGCGCAACCCTGGCATGTTCTCACTCACCACCCGGACACCGCCGGGCAGGACGGTGCGCCGCACTCCTGCGGCGACCTCCTGCCCGGCGACGACGGCGCGGCGTTCGGCAGCGCTCACGAGCTCACTCAGAACTCGCACCTGCCGCGGCCAGCGACTCCGGCGACTCGGACTCCTCGATGACGGGCGTGAGCGAGAGCTTGCCACGGTCGTCGATCTCGGCGATCTGGACCTGGACCTTCTGGCCCACCTTGACGACGTCCTCGACCGAGTCGATGCGCTTGCCACCGACCATCTTGCGGATCTGGCTGATGTGCAGCAGGCCGTCCTTGCCCGGGGTGAGCGAGACGAACGCCCCGAAGCTGGTGATCTTCACGACGGTGCCGACGAAACGCTCGCCCACTTCGGGGACGTGCGGGTTGGCGATGCCGTTGATCATCGTGCGGGCCGCCTCCGCGGACGGGCCGTCGACCGCACCGATGTAGACGGTGCCGTCGTCCTCGATGGTGATCTGCGCGCCGGTGTCCTCCTGGATCTGGTTGATCATCTTGCCCTTCGGGCCGATGACCTCGCCGATCTTGTCCACCGGCACCTGGACGGTGAGCACTCGGGGTGCGTAGGCGCTCATCTCGTCGGGGCTGTCGATGGCCTCGTTCATCACGTCGAGGATGTACAGCCGGGCCTCGCGGGCCTGGGTGAGCGCTCCGGCGAGCACGGAGGCCGGGATGCCGTCGAGCTTGGTGTCCAGCTGGATGGCGGTGACGAAGTCGCGGGTACCGGCGACCTTGAAGTCCATGTCACCGAAGGCGTCCTCGGCTCCGAGGATGTCGGTCAGCGCCACGTACTCGGTCTGGCCGTCGACGGTGTCCGAGACCAGGCCCATCGCGATGCCGGCCACCGGGGCGCGCAGCGGGACACCGGCGTTGAGCAGGGCCAGGGTGGAGGCACAGACGGACCCCATCGAGGTGGAGCCGTTGGAGCCCATCGCCTCGGACACCTGACGGATCGCGTACGGGAACTCCTCGCGGCTGGGCAGCACCGCCACCAGGGCGCGCTCGGCGAGCGCGCCGTGGCCGATCTCGCGCCGCTTGGGTGAACCGACCCGGCCGGTCTCACCGGTGGAGAAGGGCGGGAAGTTGTAGTTGTGCATGTACCGCTTGCGGGTGACCGGGGAGAGCGTGTCCAGCTGCTGCTCCATCCGCAGCATGTTGAGCGTGGTGACCCCGAGGATCTGGGTCTCGCCACGCTCGAAGAGCGCCGAGCCGTGCACCCGGGGAATCACCTCGACCTCGGCGGAGAGGGTGCGGATGTCGCGCAGCCCGCGCCCGTCCATGCGCACCTTGTCGCGCAGCATCCGCTGGCGCACCATCTTCTTGGTGACCGAGCGCAGAGCCGCGTGCAGCTCCTTCTCCCGGCCCTCGAAGTTCTCGCTGAGCGCGCCGAGCATCCGGTCGCGGATGGCGTCCAGCTCGCTCTCGCGCTCGGCCTTGCCGGCGATCGTGATGGCCGAGGCCAGTTCGTCGCGGCTGTGCGCCTCGACGGCCTGGTAGGCGTCGTCGGCGTAGTCGGGGAAGCGCGGGAACTCGCGGGTCTCCTTGGCGGCCTTGGCGGCCACCTCGGCCTGGGCCTGGCAGAGCTGGCGCAGGAACGGCTTGGCCGCCTCCAGACCCTGGGCGACGATGTCCTCGGTGGGCTTGGTCGCCCCGCCCTGGATGAGGCTCCAGGAACCCTCGGTGGCCTCGGCCTCGACCATCATGATGGCCACGTCGTCACCGACGACGCGCCCGGCCACGACCATGTCGAAGACGGCGCGCTCGAGCTCGGAGTGCCGCGGGAAGGCCACCCACTGCCCGTCGATGAGCGCGATCCGCACCCCGGCGATCGGCCCCGAGAAGGGCAGACCGGAGATCTGGGTGGACAGCGAGGCGGCGTTGATGGCGAGCACGTCGTACGGGTCGTCGGGCTCGAGGGCGAGCACGGTGACGACCACCTGCACCTCGTTGCGCAGGCCGGAGACGAAGGACGGGCGCAGCGGCCGGTCGATCAACCGGCAGGCCAGGATCGCCTCGGTGGACGGACGGCCCTCGCGGCGGAAGAACGAGCCGGGGATCTTGCCCGCCGCGTACATCCGCTCCTCGACGTCCACGGTGAGCGGGAAGAAGTCGAAGTGCTCCTTGGGGTGCTTGCCCGCGGTGGTCGCGGACAACAGCATGGTCTCCCCGTCCAGGTAGGCGCTGACGCTGCCGGCAGCCTGGCGGGCGAGGCGTCCGGTCTCGAACCGGACGGTACGGGTGCCGAAAGAGCCGTTGTCGATGACGGCTTCGGCGAAGGTGATGTCAGGACCCTCCATAGGGGTCTGCTCCGTTCTGTACGGAGCCCGGTCACCCGGCCGGAATGCCTGGTCTTCGATCGAGACCCACGCACCGTCCAAGCGTTCGAGGTGCGGAGATCACTACCGAGGACCCGGCTGGCCCGGCGCCCGGGCTCGAGGGTTGTGTCGTATTCGGTTGTGGGTATGCGAGTGGTGCGGACGTGAGAACGCGGCCCGCGCGAGGCGCGGGCCGCGTTCTGAGGTCATCGGCGCAGGCCGAGCCGCTCAATGAGGGAGCGGTAGCGCTCGATGTCGATCTTGGCCAGGTACTGCAGCAACCGGCGGCGACGGCCGACCAGGAGCAACAGACCACGGCGGCTGTGGTGATCGTGCTTGTGGGTCTTGAGGTGTTCGGTGAGGTCCTTGATGCGCTGAGTGAGCATCGCGACCTGAACCTCGGGTGAACCGGTGTCACCCTCGACGGTTGCGTACTCGGCCATGATCTTCTGCTTGGTGGCAGCGTCGAGAGGCACTGTTCTCCCTTGGTTGACTCGTTGCGCGGCGCCTCGGGGCTGGTTCACCCGGGCACTCTGGATCCGCGGCCGTTCAGACGGCACCATTCAGGCTAGCAGCCGGGAGGCACTGGCCCGAAATCAACGCCGGTGATGGCGTGACCGGATCAGATCCGTCGGCTCCCTGGACCTGCTCTGGAGCCTCGGACCTGCTCTGGAGAGCCCTGGAGGCACCGAAAGACCCTTCCCGCTGGCCGGACCGCTGGAAGAATGACCGAATGCCCTCCTCGGTGACCCTCGCGGTGGCGACCGGGCTGTCACCCCTGGATGCCCGGCGGGGACTGATCCGAGTCTCGCCCCAGGTGATGCAGGCGCTGAGCCTGGCCCCCTGGGACGTTGCCGTGGTCACCGGGGCGCGTCCGACCGCTGCGCTGCTGGCCAAGTCGGCGCCGGGCTCGGATCCTCGGATCGCCTGGTGCGACGACCTGACGGTGGCCAACGCCCAAGCCCGCCAGACGATCACGATCGAACGCGCACCGATGCGAACGTGTCGGCGGCTGGTCGTGCACGGTGCCGACTTCGTCACCGAGTCGGTGGATCCGGAGTTGTTGCGTTCGGCATTACTCGGCAAGCCGGTGAGCCGGCACGACACCCTGTCCCTGCTTGCCCAGGACTACAGCCTGGCCGCCGGCGTCGACCGCACCAGCCGGGACGCCGAACGGCTCGAGCTGGCCCGACTGATCGGCCAGGGCTGGCAACAGATGACCTTCACCGTGGTCGAGTGCGAGCCGGCGCTGGCCGGGGTGGTGGCACCGGACACGCAGGTGCAGTGGCACGGCTCCACCGCCCAGCGGCCGGGTAGCTCGCGCCAGGCCCGGCAGTTGGGCGTGCGACAGCCCAGCGCAGCCACCGCCGATGCCTGGCGGCAGGCCGCGCAGACGCTGCCGGTCCCGTCCCCCGCGCCGAGCCGCCCGGCCGATCCTTTCCATCGGCCAGTCGATCAGCCGAGTCACACCGATCGGGTGGATCGGGCCGAGCACTCTCCCCGAGCCGGACAGGCCGGAGCCGGGCCAGACCTTCTTCCACCCAGCCCGTTTCCACCGAGCCCGTTTTCACCCAGCCCGCGGGCACGACCAGCGGCTGCGGGCCCACCGCCCCCGGCCCCGCAAGAGACCTGGCAACCGGCCGCACCGTCGCCACCGACCCCGGCATTCTTCCCGCCGGCCGGTTCGTCGCGACCCGGCCAGGCAGCGCCGTCGGCCCCGGCCGACTCCCTGCCGCCGAGTCCGGTCCCGGCGTTCTCGGTGGCGCCCGTCCAGGCGCCGACCCCGCCGGGGCTCGGCGAGCCCACCCGCCTGCTCATCGAGTGGCTCGATCTGGACTTTCACCGGCGGGATCTGCTGCGTCGCCTGGGCAGTGACCACCAGCTCGGCGTCCTGCTCACCGCGCCACCCGGGGCCGGGTGCGCGGAGGTGGTGCGCGCCGCCTGCCAGGCCGTGGGTGCCCGGCTCGAGCGGGTCTGGGCGCCCGAGGTGCTGGAGTCGCCCGACCCGACCCAGGTGATGGCCGATGCGCTCGACGCAGCCGCGGCCACCTCCCCGGGCGTGCTGCTCATCGACGACATCGAAGCCCTGTGCCCCGCAGGTCAGCCCCCGGGTCAGGCTCCCTTGCTGGCATCGACGCTACGGCTGATCGAACGAGCGGTGCGCGACCCCCGGGTGGCCGTGGTCTGCACCTCGCACCAGCCGTCCGCGGTCCACCCGCAGGTTCGCGCCGCCGGGCGACTGGACCGCGAACTGGTGATCTCCCCACCCGACGAGACCGCCCGCGAGCAGATGCTGGGTTCATTCATCGCCTCGATGCCGACATCTGACCTCGATCTGGGCGACCTTGCCTCACGGACACCGGGTTTCGTGCGTGCGGACCTGCAGCGACTGGTGCGCGAGGCGGCGCTGCGGGCCGCCTACCGGGCCCGGGAGGCAGCGGTGGCCTCTGTCACGCACGCCGACTTCGACGCCGCGCTCGACGTGGTGCTCCCGAGCACGGCGCAAGGACGGGCCATGCCGGTGCCCGATCTGACCCTGGACGACGTGGGTGACATGGCAGAGGCCAAGCAGGCTCTGATCGAGACCGTGCTGTGGCCGCTGCAGCATCCCGAGACCTTCGCCCGGCTGGGCGTGGCGTCCCCGGGCGGGGTGTTGTTGCATGGTCCACCGGGCTGCGGGAAGACCTTCCTGGTGCGGGCGCTGGCCGGTAGCGGCCGGGTCAGTGTTCTCTCGGTCAAGGGTGCCGAGCTGCTGAGCAAGTGGGTGGGTCAATCCGAGCAGGGCGTGCGCGACCTCTTCCACGCCGCCCGCGCCAGCGCTCCCGCCCTGATCTTCCTCGACGAGGTGGACGCGCTCGCCCCGATCCGCGGGAAGGGCGGTGACTCGGGGACCACCGACCGGGTGGTGGCGGCCTTGCTCACCGAACTCGACGGAATGCAGGCCCGCAACGGGGTGGTGGTGATCGGCGCCACCAATCGGATCGATCAGATCGATCCGGCGGTACTGCGTCCAGGGCGCCTGGAACGTCATGTCTATGTTCCGCGTCCAGATCGAGCGGCCCGGGCCCAGGTGCTGCGCGCCGTCTCCCGGCGTACCCCGCTGTCCCCGGACGTGGACCTGGACGAGGTGGCGGCCCGTACCGAGGGCTTCTCCAATGCCGACTGCGACGCGCTCATCCGCGAGGCCGCCCTGGCTGCGATGCGCGAGTCGATCGGATCGCAGGCCGACGTGGGGGCTGTGGAGTCTCGGCACCTGGAGGCAGCCCTGGCCACGGTGTCCGCCTCGCGCGAGTAGCGGCCCGCTCAAGCCGCCCAGTCCCCAATGAACACTTTCGCGTCCCACAGACAGATAAGTGTTCACTGGCCGACGGGCGCCACGCCGCCCGCCACACAGGACAACGGTCATACCAGTCGGGCCGGGCAAGTTACTCGGTGCAGTACGCCGTCAGATCACCGTGCACTGCCAGGACGCCGGCCTCGCCGACGCACAGCTGGCTGGCTCTGATCGCCGTCCGGCCGGCCTGGACGTCCTCCGGCGCCATCGCCGACCCCGACGCCGAGGAGCCGGATGTGCCCAGCAACATGGAGACGAAGCTGGCACTGTCGATCTCAGCCTGGACGTTGGTGTCATCGGGGTCGACCTCGGCGAGTGCGGCGGCCCGTCGATAGGCGTCGTCACGGCCGAGTTCGGCGTCGGCGAGCTTGTTCTCGATCGCCGTGGCGGGCCCGAACAGGTAAGCACCGTAGGAGTCGACGATGGTCTGCGGATCGATCTCGCGGTTCGACGCCACGTGGTTGACGAAGTTCGAGTATTCGGTGTCCAGCCAGGAGTCGAGGGTGGCTCGCTCCTCCGGGGTCATGTCCCGGTAGGGGTTGCCAAGGTCTTTCCCCTTACCGCGGCTGAGGTACTCCTCGGTGATCCCTCCCGGTGCGGTGACTCCTCCGCTGAGCAGGCCACCGTCCACCGCGGTCACGTCGCGATAGCGGGAGAAGGGCCCCATGATCACGCCGATCGAGCCGACCACGGTGCCGTGATCGACGATGATCTCGTCGGCGCCGGCCATCGCGTACATCCCTCCGGAGGCCGACACTCCCCGCACGTAGGCCACCACGGGATTACCGGTGCGCTCCCGGTAGCGCTGGACGGCGTCGGCGATCGCCTTCGACCCGTAGATGGTGCCGCCCGGGGTGTCGAGTTCCAGGATCACCCCGGCCGCATCGTCCTCGGAGAGGCCATCGAGCTGGTCGGCCACGTCGTACCCGTACACGCCCTGGGAGAACAGCGGGGGCTGACCTGTCGAGTCGCCGAGGATCGGCCCGCGAACCTCGACCGCGATCAGGGTGTTGCTGGCGGTGGGGCTGCCCCACAGGTTCTGCCGTTGGGTGGAGGCCGCTGAGTCGGTGAAGGCCGCGCTCAGTGCGAGCGTGGACAGTACCGCGATTCCGGACATGACGCCGAATACCAGGAGCGAGATCAGTCCGGCCCCCAGCGTGAACCCGGTACCGAGACCGAATCCCCGTCGAAACGGCTTGTCCTCCACCTTCACCGGTACCACCGCTGCCGCGCCTGACGCCGGCGTCCCGATCGGGACCCCCGAGGGTGGTGGTAGTTGATTGACTGGCGGTTCGCCCGAGGGTGTCGACATGCTTCGACCGTAGTACGCGCTTCGGGCGCTCCGGAGCAGCCTTTCGAGCGTGTCCCCACCCAGGCGGCTCCGCCGCCGTCGACATCAGCGCGAGATCAGGGCGGGGTCAGGGTGGATCCGATCGGGTCACGTTGTGGCTTTGGCGGCCAACTCGGCGACCCAGGCCCGCTGCGCCTCCTGGCGGGCCGCATGGTCCTGGAGACTGGCTCGGTGCCGGGTGATGAACTCGGCTTGCGCCGCGGCGTCCTGCGCCCAGCCTGGTTGGCTGGTGAGCGCATCAAGGTCGGCGCGCAGTTCGTTCTTGATCGCGAAGACGCTGTCGACCCGGCTCATCGACGACGCCAGGCACCCACCTGCCGGTGCGGCCGCCGCCGAGGCGGCCACCTGCTGCGGGCTGCCCACGTACGCGATCCACCAGCGATCCCGCTCCTGCTGGCTCGCCATAGCGGCCACCTGTTCGTCGTTGGCGGTGGGGGATGCTTGCCCGGCGACCTGGGGGGTGTAGGCCAGGCCCTGAGCGGCCATGCACTCACGCACGAGTTGCTCCACCGCAGCCAACTGCTCCACCACGTCGGCGTGATCTTGCGCGGCCCCGGCCACCCGCAGGCCCGGATACGCCTCCAGGGATTCGCTCACCGATGCCGTCGCGGTCTCAGCGGCGATTGCGGGAGCGGAGGTGGCCGCCGATGCTGGGGCGGACATCATCACTCCCGCGGTCAACACCACAATCCCCGGTAGTACCGAAACGCTTGTTCGCTTCATCAGGACCCTCCACCCCTTCGGGACGTGCTCTGTCTCTCCCGAGTCACGACCGACAACGTCGAAACGGCGTTGCCCATCGCGGCCCAAGAAAGTATCGACACCGCAACGCCCTGCTCTATTGGCTGCGCCACCATCGAATACTCAGAATCCCTACATACTCGATGCCGCCAATGCATCAGCGCCCACTGCACCAGACATTACCGAGAGATGACCTAATGGTCATATCGTCAACAACTCGACGTTAATCTCCAGAACAGGCAAGGTCAACCCCGTCGCCTCGATTTAGCTGGTCACAAGTTCTTGTCGGAATTATGTCGAGAGAATGGGATTCCCGACGAAAGTCGCCGATCTCAGACCACTCGACCGATCGCCGGTGGCCGGCCGGGGGCAGACAACCCAACGCACCCGCGGGACGGCGGGACCGGGTCGACGGGCCCCGTGGCGGCGCCGCCCTGGCCACAAGCCTGACGACCAGGCTCTCGACGACCAGGCCCTCGACGACCAGGCTACGGGGACGCCCCGACCACGGGACCTGGTCGCCCACCCTCATTCGGCACACAGCCGACACCGGGCACCCACTCGGTCGGTGGCTCCTTCCGCATCCGAGCCGAGCGGCAGGACGAGACACCCGAGCCAGGCCGCCCGTCGGGCAACCGGCTCGGGTGCGGCTGCGCTGCGCGACCGCAGCACCGCGATCACCCGGGTGACCGCCCCGACACTGATCAGCGTCGGAACGACCACGCCCGGGGCAACCGATCGGTCGACGCGGCTGTGATCACACCTTCACCGATCAGGCGTTCACCGCGGCCGCGGAATCGGTCACGTCGATGCGGTGCTGGGCTTCCTGAGCGCTCGCGGACGACCCGGGACGCAACACCGCGGCCCGGCCGGCTTCCAGCCTGGCCACCGGCACCCGGAAGGGTGAGCAGGAGACGTAGTCGAGCAGGATCTGCTCGAAGAACTGGATCGAGGCCGGGTCGCCACCGTGCTCGCCACAGACTCCGAGCTTGAGGTCGGGACGGACTTCCTTGCCCTCCCAGGCAGCGATCGAGACGATCCGGCCCACCCCCTCGACGTCGATCGACTCGAACGGGTTCACCGAGAAGATGCCAGCCTCGATGTACTGCGGGAAGAACGCGGCCTCCACGTCGTCGCGGCTGAAACCCCAGGTGGTCTGAGTCATGTCGTTCGTGCCGAACGAGAAGAACTCGGCCTCCGCGGCGATGTGCGCGGCAGCCATCGCCGCCCGCGGCAGTTCGACCATGGTCCCGATCAGGAAACTCAGGTCCACCCCGCGCTCTGCGGCCACCTCGGCGATCACCGCCTCGGACATCTCGCGCATGATCCGCAACTCGTCGACCGCGGCCACCAGCGGCACCATGATCTCGGGGCGCGGGTTCTTGCCCTCGATGATCAGGTCGGCGGCGGCCTCGGAGACAGCCCGCACCTGCAGCCGGAAGAGCGCGGGAATGATGACGCCGAGGCGTACCCCGCGGGTACCGAGCATCGGGTTGAGTTCGTGCATCTGCTGGACCTCGCGCAGCAGTTCCTCCGCCTCGAGGTCGGGCTTGCCGGTGGCCTGAGCCACCGCCACCTCCACCGACAACGTGGTCAGGTCGGGCAGGAACTCGTGCAGCGGCGGGTCGAGCAGCCGGATCGTCACCGGCAGGCCGTCCATCGCCCGCAAGATGTGGGTGAAGTCCTCGCGTTGCAGCGGCAGGAGTTCGGCGAGCGCAGACTCACGAGCCTCGTCGGTACGGGCCAGGATGACCCGCTCGACGCGCTTACGACGCTCACCCAGGAACATGTGCTCGGTCCGGCACAGGCCGATGCCCTCGGCCCCGAACTGGCGGGCCCGGGTGGCGTCCTCGTCGGTGTCGGCATTGGCGCGCACCCCGAGCCGACGACGCGCGTCCGCGTGCGCCATCAACCGCAGCACCGCGGCCACGACCTCGGTCTCCCCGGCCTCGGTGCCCTCACCCAGCAGCGCCTGGACGACGTGGCTGGGCATCACCGGCACCGAACCGAGGAAGACCTCACCGGTGGAGCCGTCGATGGAGATGACATCCCCCTCGGAGATGATCGTCCCGTCGGTGAGGCGCACCTGGAGGTGGGTCGGGTCCACCCGCAAGGCTTCGCAGCCGACCACGCAGGTGCGCCCCATGCCGCGTGCCACCACCGCCGCGTGGGAGGTCTTACCCCCTCGAGAGGTGAGCACGCCACGGGCGACCACCATGCCCCGCAGGTCGTCGGGGTTGGTCTCGCGCCGGACGAGGATGACGTCCTCGCCGGCGTTGGCCATCTTCACCGCGGTGGCCGAATCGAGGGCCACCTTGCCCACCGCCGCGCCGGGGCTGGCGGGCATCCCCCGGGCGATGACGCTGCGCTGGGCCGAGGAGTCGAACTGGGGGAACATCAACTGGGCGAGTTGATCGCCGGTGACGCGGGTCAGGGCCTCATCCAGGTCGATGATCCCCTCGTCCACCAGTTGGGTGGCGATTCGGAAGGCGGCGGCCGCAGTGCGCTTGCCGACCCGGGTCTGCAGCATCCACAGGGTGCCGTTCTCGATGGTGAACTCGATGTCGCACAGGTCCTTGTAGTGCCGCTCCAAGGTGCCCATGATGTCCAGCAGCTGGTCATAGCTCTTCTTGTCGAGCTTCTCCAGATCGCCCAGAGACAGCGTGTTGCGGATACCGGCGACGACATCCTCACCCTGAGCGTTCTGCAGGTAATCGCCGTAGACGCCCTGATGGCCGGACGCCGGGTCGCGGGTGAAGCAGACCCCGGTGCCGGAGGTGTCGCCGAGGTTGCCGAATACCATGCTGCAGATGTTCACGGCGGTGCCCAGGTCGTCCGGGATGCGCTCCTGGCGCCGATAGATGACGGCCCGGTCGGTGTTCCAACTGCTGAACACCGCCTCGACCGCGGCGTTCATCTGCTCCCGGGGATCCTGGGGGAAGTCCTTGCCGGTGGCGTCCTTGATGGCCTGCTTGGAGGCGGCGACGATCTCCTTGAGGGCGTCGACGTCGAGGTCCGTGTCCTTCTCGATGCCACGGGACTCCTTGGCGCGTTCCAAGGCACTCTCGAAGATCTCGCCGGACAGGTCCAGCACGGTCTTGCCGAACATCGCCAGCAGCCGCCGGTAGGAGTCCCAGGCGAAGCGCTCATTGCCCGAGACCTCGGCCAGGCCTTCTACGGAGGTGTCGTTGAGGCCGATGTTGAGCACCGTCTCCATCATGCCCGGCATGGAGAACTTGGCTCCCGAGCGGACCGAGACCAGGAGTGGATCCTTCGCGCCGCCGAGGGTCTTGCCTCGAGCCTGCTCCAGGGCGGCCAGGTACTCGTCCACCTGGGAGGCCAACTCGGGCGGATTCGTGCCGTGGTGCAGGTAGTAGCGGCAGGCCTCGGTGGTGATGGTGAACCCGGGGGGCACGGGTAGCCCGATTCGCGTCATCTCGGCGAGATTGGCGCCCTTGCCACCGAGTAGATCCTTGGCGTTCTTATCGCCCTCGGAAAAATCGTAGACATACTTCGTCGTACCCACGGTCCACTTCCCTTCGTGCCAGGTTCCCGGCTGGCCTCGGCGCGTGATGCAGCCATCCTGCCCTGCCCGCCCCGCCGGTGCGCGCTTGGGTCTGGATACTTCCCGGATTCCTCCAACCCGTGGGCCGTTTTATCCCCGGTGGCGGATGGATCCGACGGTGATCACGGCCCGGTGGACGCAAGCGGCGAGGATCGGTGGGCGAGTGCCGCGCACCCCCGCGCATCAGCCCACCTCGGCATCGACTCCCCCGTCAGCGCCGTCTCAGGATCAGCAGGTTTCGATGAGCAGCTGCAACAGCGCTGCGAGGGCAATCAGCGCTGCGAGGGGAATCAGCGCTGCGGGGACTGGGCAGCCCCGGCCAGAATCGCCCGGCACTGCGCCACGTCGGTGTGCATCTGCGCCACCAGCGGCTCGACGCCGTCGAAGGTCAGGGTGGGCCGCAGCCGCTCGACGAACTCCAGGGCGACCCGCTGGCCGTACAGGTCCAGATCGGAGCGATCCAGGACATAGGCCTCGACCCGCCGCTGGGTGCCTTCGAAGGTGGGATTGGTGCCGACCGAGATCGCGGCGGGGAGCCGGCGATCCGGATCGTCAAGCCCCGCGGCCAGGCGCACCAGCCATCCCGCGTAGACCCCGTCGGCGGGCACCATGCCGACGCTGTCCTGGGTGAGGTTCGCGGTCGGGAAGCCCAGCTCGCGACCGCGGTGGTCGCCGTGCACCACCTCGCCGACTACTCGGTGATCGCGGCCGAGGGCGCGGGTCACGGCTCGGACGTCGCCAGCGGCGAGCATCTCGCGCACCCACGAGGACGACCATCGGCGTTCTGCGCCACTGCCCTCATGGGGGCCGTTGAGGTCGTCGGTGACGACCACTTCGAAGCCGAGTTCGGCCCCCAGCTCACGCATCGTGCCGAGGTCGCCGGAGTTCCGCACCCCGAAACGCATGTCGTGCCCGACCACCACCGCGCAGGCGTCCAGGCCTTTGAGCAGGACCTGCTCCACGAACTCGCGGGGAGTCATCGAGGCGAGTTCGCGGGTGAAGGCCAGCACCAGGACGGCGTCCAGCCCGGTGCCCTGCATGATCTCCAGGCGTCCGGCAAGATCGGTGATGAGCTCGGGGGCGCGATCGGGGTACAGCACGTGCAGCGGATGCGGCTCGAAGGTGATCGCCACCGCCTTGGCTCCGCGCGCCCGGGCCTGCTCCACCAGCCGCGCCAGGGCCCACTGATGACCCCGATGCACCCCGTCGAAATTGCCGAGCGACACCACGGTCGGCCCGAAGCCGGCCGGTACCTCGGCCACGTCGCTCCAGCGCTGCACGAAAGGCTCTCCTCGCTCGGTAATGCACCCCGGTGGATGCAGGACAGGGATACTCTGCCAGCCCCGCGCACCCGGTTCATCTCACGGGGTGCTCCGGGTGTGGCGTCGATGCCGACACGACCCGATCGCGGGGCCTCGGGAGCCTGGGCCGGACCGGGAGATCAGCCTGTGCCAGGGGCTCAGTACTGGCCTGGACGATCGGGCAGTTCAGCGGCGCTGGACCGCGGATTCGGCACCTAGCCGGGCGGCGGTGGAAAGGTCCCGCCCGGCCTATCGGGCGGGCATGACGAGCACCGGCCGGGCCCGTGGGCCGTCCTCGCGCAGGATCGCCACCAGGCGGCCATCCGCGTCGAGCGCCGCGATGGGGCCGGCCCCCTGGCCCGAGCCGGCGATCCGCTTGCCGTGGCCGACCGCGGCGGACTCCTCGTGCTCGAGCCGGCGCACTGGCATGAGTTCGGCCACCGCGTCGGCCGGGGTCAGCGGTTCGAGTCGATGGGCCGCCTGCTCGAGGGTCACCGCCTGGGCCAGCGAGAAGGGTCCCACCCGGGTGCGACGCAAGGACGTGAGGTGGCCTCCGACGCCAAGCGCGGCACCCAAGTCGCGGGCCAGCGCCCGCACATAGGTGCCCGACGACACGTCCACTTCGACATCGAGGTCCAAAACCATTGTGTCCTGGGCATTTTCGCTCCGGATGTCGATGATCTCGAAGCGTGAGACGGTGACCGGGCGAGCGGCCAGCCGCACGTCCTCACCACCCCGGGCCCGGGCATAGGCCCGTTTGCCGTCGATCTTGATCGCGCTGACCGTACTGGGCACCTGCTCGAGATCGCCGGTCAGCCGATCCACGGCGGCGAGCAGGTCGTCCCGGGTGAGTCCGCTGGCATCGGTACGGCTGAGAACCTCTCCGTCGGCGTCATCGGTGGTGGTGTCGATCCCCAGCCGAATCGTGGCCGTGTAGCTCTTGTCCACCCCGACCACGTAGGTGAGCAGCCGGGTGGCGGCACCGATGCCGAGTACCAGCACCCCGGTGGCCATCGGGTCGAGCGTGCCGGCGTGGCCGACCTTGCGAGTGCCCGCGATGCGACGCATCCGGGCCACCACATCATGACTCGTCCATTCGGACGGCTTGTCGATGACCACGACCCCGGGGGTCACCTCGGCGGCTGCGGCCACGACGGCTACCGTCCCGGAACCCCGTCGGACCCGGCCTCGCCCACCTGCGACATCGGGCTCGCATCCTCGTCGAGGTCGTCGAGGACGTCCGCTCCGTCGAACTCGTCCCCGGAATCGTCGTCCAATTCGGCCTCGTCCAACTCATCGTCGTCGAACTCGGCGTCGTGCCGGTACGGATCCGACTCACCGGCGAACGTCTTGCCGACGGCAAGCGCCGCGACCGCCTCGTCCTGCTCGTGGGCACGGCGCAGCAGGTCTTCGATCGACGCGGCGTTCTCGGGCACCGCGTCGGCGACGAACTCCAGCGACGGGGTCAGCCGCACACCGGTGGCCCGGCCCACCTCGCTGCGCAGCCGTCCCTTGACCGACTCCAGGGCCGCCGCGGTGGCCTCCTTCTCCTGCTCGTCACCGAGCACCGTGTAGAAGACGGTGGCGTGCTGCAGGTCGCCGGTCACCCGGGCGTCGGTGATGGTGATGAAGCCGAGTCGCGGGTCCTTGACCCGGTGCTCCAGGGACTCCGCGACCACGACCTTGATCCGGTCGGCGAGCTTTCGGGCGCGTGCGGTGTCTGCCACCGTCTCACTCCTGTCTGTCGAACTGGGGTCGTGCCTTCGTTCCAGGCCGGCCCCCTGGCTTCATGCCGGCGCTTCCTCAGCCCGGCAACTGCGTGTCGGTGGCGGGCCTCAGCCTTCAGCGGCTACTCATCCTCGTCGTCCCAGAGGACGGCATGGGCTGAGAGTAGGTCCACCTCGGGGCGGGAGGCGATCTCGCGTTCGCACCGGTCCAATACCTGGCGGACGTGGGCGGCGTCTGCCCCGACCAGACTCACCCCGATCTCCGCCCTTCGCAGCAGGTCGTGGTGGGCGGTCTCGGCGGCGCTGACGTCGAATCGACGCAGCGCCGCCACGACCGGCCGGACCACGGCCCGCTTCTGCTTGAGCGAGGAGACCTCGCCCAGCAGCAGGTCCAGCCGCAACGACCCGACGATCATCGGCTCACCTCATGGCGGGGGCGGAACCCGTTCAGGTACGGGCCTTCTCGCGGATCTCGTAGGTCTCGATGACGTCCTCGACCTTGATGTCGTTGAACGACCCGAGGCCAACACCGCACTCGAAGCCCTCACGGACCTCGGTGGCATCGTCCTTGAAGCGGCGCAGCGACTCGACGGTGAGGTTCTCCCCCACGACGATGCCGTCGCGCACCAGCCGCGCCTTGGCGTTGCGGCGGACGATGCCCGAGCGCACCAGGCACCCGGCGATGTTGCCGAACTTGGAGGAGCGGAAGACCTCGCGCACCTCGGCGCTGCCGAGCTGCACCTCCTCGAACTCCGGCTTGAGCATGCCCTTCAGGGCCGCCTCGATCTCCTCGATGGCCTGGTAGATCACCGAGTAGTAGCGGACGTCGACGCCTTCACGCTCGGCCAGGTCGGCGACTCGCTCGGCGGGCCGCACGTTGAAGCCGATGATGACCGCGTCGTCGACGGTGGCGAGGTTGACGTCGTTCTGGGTGATCGCACCGACACCGCGGTGGATGATCCGCAGATCGACCTCGTCGCTGACCTCGATCTTGAGCAGCGACTCCTCCAGCGCTTCGACCGAACCGGAGACGTCGCCCTTGATGATGAGGTTGAGCGTCTCCACCTTGCCGGCCGCCAGGGCGGCGTCGAGGTTGTCCAGCGAGATCCGCTTGCGGCGCCGCGCGAGCAGCGCAGCCCGATCGGCGGCTTCCCGCTTCTCGGCGATCTGTCGTGCCGTGCGGTCGTCCTGCGCCACCACGAAGGTGTCGCCGGCGCCGGGTACGGATTGCAGACCGAGCACCATCACCGGGAACGACGGGGGCGCCTCGCTGACGTTCTTGCCCTCGTCGTCGAGCATCGCGCGTACCCGGCCATGGGCCGAGCCCGCCACGATGGCATCGCCGACCCGCAGCGTGCCGGACTGGACGAGCACCGTGGCGGTGGCGCCCCGGCCCTTGTCCAGATGCGCCTCGATGGCCACACCGCGAGCATCCCGGTCGGGGTTGGCGGTCAGTTCCAGAGCGGCGTCGGCGGTGAGCAGGATCGCCTCGAGCAACTTGTCGATGTTGATCTTCTCGCGCGCCGAGACGGGCACGAACATCGTGTCGCCGCCGTACTCCTCGGCGACCAGGTTGTACTCGGTGAGCTGCTGCATGACCTTGTCGGGGTTGGCGCCCTCCTTGTCGATCTTGTTGACCGCCACGACCACCGGCACACCGGCGGCGTGGGCGTGGTTCAACGCCTCGATCGTCTGGGGCATGACGCCGTCGTCGGCGGCGACCACCAGCACGGCGATGTCGGTCACCTTGGCACCGCGGGCACGCATGGCGGTGAACGCCTCGTGGCCCGGGGTGTCGATGAAGGTGATCTTGCGGGGCTCGCCGTCCAGCACGGTGGCCACCTGGTAGGCGCCGATGTGCTGGGTGATGCCGCCTGCCTCCCCGGCCATGACGTTGGCGTGCCGGATGGCGTCCAGCAGCCGCGTCTTACCGTGGTCGACGTGACCCATGACGGTCACCACCGGCGGCCGCGGCTGCAGGTCCTCGTCGTCCTCGTGGTCGGTGTCGGACAGGTCGATGTTGAACTGCTCGAAGAGCTCACGCTCCTCGTCCTCCGCCGAGACCACCTGGATGTCGTAGCCGAGTTCGGCGCCGAGCAGTTGGAAGGTCTCCTCGTCCAGGCTCTGGTTCACCGTGGCCATCTCGCCGAGGGCGAAGAGCACGGTCACCAGGCTGGCCGGGTTGGCGTCGATCCGCTCGGCGAAGTCGGTGAGGGTGGCCCCACGACGCAGCCGAACGACGGTGCTGCCGTCGCCACGGGGGACGGTGACGCCGCCCACCGAGGGCGCCGACATCGCCTCGAACTCCTGGCGCTTGGCGCGCTTGGACTTGCGACCACGGACCGGACGTCCACCCGCACGCCCGAAGGCGCCCTGGGTACCGCCGCGGCCACGCGCCCCCTTGCCGAAGCCACCGCCACCGGGGGGGCCACCGCCGCCGGGACGACCGCCGCCGCCACCACCGGGACGACCCCGGCCACCGCCGGCCCGACCGTCCGCGGGTGCACCGGGACGACCGACCGAACTGCTGCGCGGCATCATCCCCGGGTTGGGGCGCGGACCGCCCGGGCGGGGACCGCCGGCACCCGCAGCGGGACGTGGGCCGCCGGGACGATCGCCACCGGGGGCGCCGCCACTACGGCCACCGGGGCGGGGCATGCCCTGGCTGGATGCGAACGGGTTGTTCCCCGGACGTGGGCCACCAGGACCCCCGCCGCCCTGCGGCTTGGGACCGGGCCGCCCGCCTGGGCGGGGCATCCCCTGGCTGGATGCGAACGGGTTGTTACCCGGGCGCGTACCGGGGCGGGGGCCCCGGTCACCGCCCCCGGACCCACCCTGGGAGCCGGACGGTCGAGGCGCACGGGGACCCGGAGCGGGCGCCGAACGCCCGCCCGAACGACCTCCGGGTGCGGACGGGGAGCCGGGACGCTCGGCACCGCCGGAAGGCTGAGCCGGTGTCGGCCGCGGACCCGGACGCGTCGGTCGGTCGCCGTCGCCACGACGGGGTGCGTCCGAGCGCGGGCCTGGGGCCGGGGATTTCGGACCGGGCTGGGCCGGCGAGGTCCGCGCAGCAGGCTGAGCAGCGCCGGGCCGAGCCGAGCCTGGCTGAGCCGAGCCGGGCTGAGCAGGCGCCGGTCCGGCCGGACCGGGCGTTGGCGCCGACTGGGCCGGGCTCGGTGCCGGAGTGGCTGGGGCCGGGCTCGGTGTCGCCGGACCAGGTTGGCCGGGGGCGGGTTGAGCCGGACCTGGCTGAGCCGGGCCGGGCCTGGCCGCGGGCCGACCGGC
>JBKECN010000028.1:0-87759 GCA_047974565.1 Actinomycetales bacterium | reverse complement strand
TCCACGTGCTGCGGATGCGGGAACAGGTCAACCACCACAAACCCGTCTAGCTGGGTCGAACTGGGTCTAGCTGGTAATCGTGGGTCCACCCGAGCCTCGAAGCGCGCACCCAGCCCACCGACAATTCACCCGAAGCGCAGCCCACCCAGGGCCAGCGTTGCGAACTGCATGCCAACCTCGCCATATGCGACGACATTGGCATGCCCCAACCCGCCTTAGCCGCTCAGTATCCCGACAATCCCACGCGCACACCCCACATCACCTTATTTTTTCGCGGGACTCCGGCGAATCCCCATCCCGACCCCATCCCGCGTCACCGGGACACCCCACCACCCACGGCGTACTGATGTCATGACCGACACCAGCACCATCCTGGCCATCGCGGTGATCATCCTGATCCTGCCCGCACTCATCTTGGCCATAGCCGCTATCACCGGCCGCCCCCTCCACTTCACCGCCCAATTCCACAGCCTCCGATTCACCCTCCACGCCCCCACCCCCACCCCCACACCCCCGCCTCGACCCCAACCGGACACCAGTGCTAGGGCGCCGGGATCCACTGCTGAACCTCGACAGTCACATCTGCCAGGGTGGATCCATCGCCTGGGACGTTGGACAGGTGGAACTCGGGTCCAGCGCAACCGTCCAGATCAAGCCAGCCACCCGCGGCGATGACCACAGGCCCGAACACGACATCAGACCTGTTCCACCGGGCCTCGACCAGACATCCAGAGACCACCCGCCAGCGCACCAGGAATCGTTGGGTGTCACACCCGTTCATGGTCGAAGGGAAACTCTGCAGGTCTGGACCTCGCGCAGGGGTCCACTCATCGCCAATGAGCGCGCGGGGCATGTCACCCCAGGACCGCTCAAGTCTCCAACCTGCCAACTCGGTGGGGAACTGTGGTGCCGGTCCCCACCCCTGGTTGCAGGGGTGGGCGACTTTGCTCGGCCACCCTGGCCTGGTCCGCGGGGGTTTGCCTTGGACCTTTCCGCCGGGGCGGACCCGATCTTTGATGCGACGTAGTTCTGCCACCGTCGTGTCCGGGAAGTGGTCCGCGAGGGCGTCCAGATCGTGGTCGCTGGGTACCTCACTTCCCGACGACCACCTTGACAACAGGTTCTGCCACGTCTTGACCGTGCGGGGCGACCCATGAGCCAACGCCCGAGCCAACCCGGCTTTAGACCAGCCCTCAGTAACGATCGCCCGGTCGATCGCCTCACACAACACCCGAGCCGATGACTCCACCCCAACCCCCTTTTTCTCGTGCACCACTTCCGACTGCGCGGACCGCGGTCCGTCGTCAACTACGGTGAGCAGAGGGGGACGGCGCCATTGTGGCCGATTGGGTGGAGCCATTCAGCGTTGGACCAGTAGTCGCCTTGGTCGGCGACCCGCGGCCAACGAACCTTGTACCACGTGGTTGAGCCTAGGGCGGGTGCCCACTGGTCTCGCACTTGGCAGTCCACGTATACGACAGATCCTTCGATCCATATCGCTTCGACACCGTCATGCGTGACACGGTCATTCTCGGCCGTCACACCGTCGCGGACGACGAGTCCCTCTGTTCCCGTTCCTGCCACAAGGAAGGGTGCTGGCATCGAACGTGGCGGATCGGCAGCGCCAGGAAGTTCGGCCAAGGTGTCCTCGACATGGGCCGCGGATGTGTCAACGCTAACTTGCTCGCCTCCCGCCTCGACTGTGACAGTGTTCGCGTCTCCTTGGATTACGGTGACGGTGTCCGAGTCTCTCGCAGCGACTGTCGGAGTGGATGAGGCCATCAAGGTCCATAAACCCACGCCCGCCGCGATGATGACGGCAAGACCCAGCACGGTTCTACCCCATGCCTTCTTAGTCCAATGCACCATACTCACCAGTATGCACGGTGTAGCCGCACGGTGCAGTGGGGGCAGATCCCCCGCAGCGGGTCCCGCATCCTGTTCATTCCCATTGGAAGTCGGTGATGGTTTTCAATTCCCAGCCGCCGGCTGCGTAGTTTTGGGCCCAGTGGTTCGTGGAGCCAGTCGACGGCGCCGGGGTTGCCGCGGCCGATCCAGGCTTGTTGGAGGTGGTGGGCAGACGGTGATGGTGAGGCGCCGGTTCTTGGGGGTGGTCCGCGTTGGGCCATGCCAGCTCGTCCGGCTTTGGAGTTGAGGGCGTGGCTGGCGGCTTTGTTAGGTCTTTGATCTTGTCGGGGTTGGGGCGTCGTACCTGACCAGTGACCCAGCGTCGTAGTTGTCCGGTGGAGATGCCGAGTTGGGCGGAGGCGGCGGTGAGGTTGGGGTCGCGTGAGGAGTGGCCGAAGGCGGTCATGAGTCGGTCCCGCAGAGAGCCGCTGGTGGTGACCGGGCGGCCGGCAACGAAGGCCTCGAGCCGGTCGCGCAGAGTGTGGGATTTCAACTTTGACATGGGCATTCGGGCTCCAGCGTGGGTGGGTTGGCCCATTTGCTCGAGCGGGTTCATTGTGGGCTGGCTCCTGGTGTCGGGGTAGGTGGGGCTTGTTCTGTGGGTGTCGTGCCGCTGCCGCTGTGGGGGGTCTGGGGATGCCGGGTAGGGGTAGTTGTCCACCCGTGTTCGACCAGCTGCTGGTGGCGTCGTTGCCGTTTGGGTTGGTGGGCATGAGGTGGCACCTGTGTGGGGGTGCCAGTCCTGGACCAGGGGCAGGCCGATCGGCTGGGCCTGATCCCGGTGAATCGCGGCGGGAACGAACCCGGGTGCGTGATCGTGGAAGGAGCATGGATGCACGGCCGTGGTCGGCGCGTCGGGGCCGGCGAGCACGCTCGGAGCGGGCGTTCGCGGTTGGTCAGGGGCGGTTCACGCAGAGTCGGAGGTTCAGCGAGAGTTGACGGGTCACGGAGAGTCGGGTGGAGATGGCAGAGCGCGCACCTAGGCTGAGGCACATGTCAACCTCGGCGTCGCCGCAGCCTGCTGGCCGCGCGGAGCCGTCCGAGGTGCGACCGGTCTCGGCGCTGCCGCTGCCGGATTCGCCCGGCGGTCTCCCATCGTCCATCTCCGCGGCTGGTGCGGTGAGTTCGGCTGGGGCGGGACGCTCAAGCGTGCCGAACGGTGGTCCCGGATCGACCCCGGCGCCCCCGCCGCGTCTGCCGGTCCGACTGCGCGCCGGCCGGGCCAGGGCAAACCGCGTGGACCGGGCCAGATGGCGGCGCAGCCTACGGTCCCGACCGCGCCTGCGGGGTGCCTACCGCTTCGTCGTCGGCGTGGTCGGGGTCTCGATCATGCTGCTGGCCATCAGCATCGGATGGCTGCCCGGCCCCGGCGGGGTGCCGCTCTTCCTGGTCGGCCTTGCCGTGTTGGCCACCGAGTTCGTCTGGGCATCGAAGGTGCTTTTCCACGCCAACCACACGGTCCGCAGGTTCGCAACGTGGAGTGCCCGCCAGCCGCGGTGGGTGCGCGGCGCCATGGTCGCTGCGCTCGTCGTGGCGATCTTGCTCGCGATGTGGTTTGCACTGGCCATCGTCGGGGTGCCCGGGTGGACGCCCGCCTGGCTCGCCAACGGCCTGGCCCTGCTGCCATTGGTCGGGTGAGGCAGGTCCGGCCGTCACGGTCCCGGTGGACGAGGCAGGTCGCGGGGAGGTCTCAACAATGCCTAGTGCAGCCGCGCCGCAGGCCCATCACGCGCAACTGGCCGCCCGCGCCGGAAAGCCGGTACGAGGCACGTCCGCAGATCGGGTACGCTGTCTTGCGCTGCCGGGCACCAGCCCGACGGGCGATTGGCTCAGTGGTAGAGCGCCTCGTTCACACCGAGGAGGTCACTGGTTCGAACCCAGTATCGCCCACCCCAATGTTGGAAGCTCGAACTTCCGACAAGAACAGCCTTAGCGTCTGCCCCTGCCTGCACCGGTTCGTCGGAGGCGAGCGTGTCGGCTTGGAGCGCAGGGTCGAGCAGCGCATCGAAGGCTCCGCACCACGGCGGAACGGGTCGGCCCGACGCTGTGGGGGCGCGCGATGCGGCCGGTCGCTTCCGCCGAGCGGACAGTGGGCACTCAGCGTGCGGCGATGGTCGTGATCCACTCGATGACGGTGCGGACACTGTGGCGAGCGATGGTGTCGCGGCGGGTGAGCAGGTCGATTTGGCGGCCGACGTGGAGGTCCTCGATCGGCAGCAGCACCACCTGGTCGGCGAACTGGGCGCCGAGGCCTGTGTAGCGCGGCAGCAGGCCGACCGTGTTCGTGCGGGCGATGATCGCGGCCACGACGTTGAACTCGTTGACCCGGTGGGCGATCCGGATCGGCTCGCCGGCGCTGGCCGACACGGCTTGGACCAGGAGGGGCTCCAGCGGGAATCCCTCGTGCGCGGCCGACCAGGTCTCACCGGAGAGCTCGCCGAGCCGCACCGACGGCCGCGAGGCGAGGCGATGGGCTCGGCTCACCGCAAGGTCGATGGGCTCCTCGATCAGCGGTGTCACGCTCACCCGCGCCTCGGGCCAGGGCTCGGAGCCGAGCGGACGGTGTGCGATGACGATGTCATGATCGGCGGCAAGCAATGGGAACTCCTCGGTGGAGACGTCCTCGTCCCGCACCCGCACCTGCGGCCCGGCTGGCTCCGCGCCGGCTCGCTCGATCAAGGCGGGAAACCACGCCAGCCCCGCGCTGTGGAATGCGGTCACCGTCACCGGCTCCCCACGCTCGGCCAGAAACTCCGTCACCGCACCCTCGGTGCGAGCAAGTGCGGCGATGACCTCCTCCGCCGCGTCCGCGACTCGCAGGCCCGCAGCGGTCAGCGCGAGCACTCGCCCGCGCTGTTCGGTCAACCGAACCGGCGTGGCGCGCTGCAACGCGGCGAGCTGCTGCGAGACCGCCGAGGGCGACAGGTGCAGAGCCTGCGCGACCGCGGTGACGGAGCCGCGGTCACGCAGCTCCCGCAGCGTTTTGAGGTGATGGACTTCCATGAAGCAATGCTTACACGTCGGTGAAGAAGGTGCCCGTTGTTCTAAAGGTGCGGGCGGGCGATCGTGGGATTCGTGTCCCGCTCCCGCCTGCTGCCCGATGCCGTCCTGCTCGCCGTAGCCGTCGTATGGGGCGGCAGCTACCTCGCCGCGAAAGACCTCGCCGAAGCCACCTCCGCGGCCGCGGTGATGTGCCTGCGGTTCCTGCCCGCCGCCCTCATCCTGCTCGCCATCGCCGCTGGCCGCCGCAGGTTTCGCGCCCTGCGCGCGGTCACCGGGCCGGGACTGCTGCTTGGCACCCTGCGCGCGGCGACCATCGCCTTGGAGACCATCGGCGTCACCCTCACCAGCGCCACCAACGCCGGTCTCATCATCGGGCTGTCCGTGCTCTTCACCCCGATCCTCGAATCCGCCGCGGCCCGTCGACGCCTGTCCGGCCAACTCATGGCCGCCGTGCTGCTCGGTATCGCCGGTGTCGCGCTCCTGGTCGGCGGCGAGGGCCTGTCCACACCGAACACCGGCGACCTCCTCATTCTGGCCGCCGCCGTGACCCGCGCCCTCCTCGGTGTCGCTGGAGCCCGCCTCACCGCAGGCGGAGCCGACGTGCTGCCGCTGACCACCATCGAGCTCACCTTCGGCGCGATCGTCTTCACCCTGTGGGGCGGCGGCCCAGCCCGCGGCAGCCTGGCGCACCTCACCGGGCACGACTGGGCGGTTCTGGCCTACCTCAGCATCGGCTGCACCCTGGTGGCCTTCCTCGGACAGCTCTGGGCCACCAAGCACACCTCCGCCTCCCGCGCCGGCATCTTGCTCGGCACCGAGCCGGCCTGGGCACTCGGCATCGGCATCCTCCTCGCGGGCGACACCATCGGCCCGACCGGGCTCGCTGGCGCACTCATCCTCCTTGCCGCCGTCACCTGGGGAGGCCGAGCCGAGCACCACTGGCGCACGAACGCCACCCTTGCGACACCCGCGCGACCCGGGAGCGGTCGCACCCACCACAACGGCCCGGACAGCACGCACTCCGAGCCAGCATCACCCGCCGGGAGCCCCCGCCCTCAGCCGCCCTCGAACGACTCACCTTCCGCACGTCGCCGGTCGGTCGCACAGTAGACAGTAGACGGCGAGGCGGATTTCTCCTCTAACAATGGCGCCCCTCGGGGCAGGCTCGCGGGCCACCCTCACCCGCACCGGCTCAGCTCCCTCGCGGGGACACCAGCCTGTCCCTCGTGGGGATACCAGCCTGCCGGACGAACGCTGGCACGGTACCGCGGAGCACGCCGAACCTCGCGGCGATGGCCCGCACGGGCTCACCTGCCTGCCCTAACGACACCGGCTGGTCGGCGACGAACTCGGCACGCTTCACCGGGTCGAGGTTGAGCCTTCACGGTTCTCTCGCCGCCGGACCACGGGTATGGTGCCTATTCGGGCGTCCTTGACATGGACCCACGGCCCACGGAGTCCTTGAGAACACGGGAATCAGGTTGAGAACACGAGAAATCAGATTCTCAGCGTCGGCCGCGAGTGTGAGAACCGCCCAGGAAGGCCCACCGAACGTCGCTCAACCCCGAACCGACCTCAGGGCCTGTCAGACCTGGCCCAGCGGCACTGAACGATTGGGTACCTTCGTTTCTGTCGGACAACCCAGCGTCCCCGGGTCAGTCCCGGCACCGGACATCGGCCTCACCGGGACGCGAAGGCGTTCAGCGACTCATGACCCACAAGGAAGCGGAATGAACGTCGGCACCGTCCAGCAGATCACCCGCTACCCGCTGAAATCCGCAGGCGGACAGGCAATGACGCGCTGTGAGGTCGATCAACGTGGTCTTGTCGGAGACCGATCCCATGCGGTCGAGGTGCGGGGTGTGCCGGCGAACGCGAAGGCCCTGCCCCAGCTGCCAGGCTGGCGCGCATCATTGGGGCCGGACGGTCTGCAGGTGGACACCGGCACCCGGCACGGCGACGCGGCCGACGTGCTCGCCCACGAACTTCCCGGCGCTCGCCTGGTCACCTCCGCGCAGGGACACCGGATGTCCGCGGCCGTCCACCTCGTCAGCGCGGACGCGGCACAGGCGCCGGACGCACCGAGCGGGTGCGATGCCGACCCGCGTGCCAACCTCGTGCTCGAGTTGGGTACCCCGGGTGGCGAACGGCAGTGGCTGGATCGCACGGTGCGGATCGGTGAGGTCATGCTCCGGATCACCCGACTGCCCAAGCATTGCCTGGGCGTCTACGCCGACGTCGTGGAGCCGGGAACGATCAGCCTTGGCGACACCGTGCGGGTGGAGTGACCCGATGTGGCCCACGACTCATGACAGGATCGGGGTATGAGACCCGAGGAGGGCTGGTACCCCGACCCGGCCGACTCCCAGCGCCTGCGCTGGTGGGACGGCAGTGCCTGGACCGAACGCACCGTGTCCGCCGAGGGGGCGGTGCCGGCGGTACCGCCGACCGCTGAGCTGGGCGAGGCGGTCGCCGACCATTCCGGGCCCTCGGACGGTCAGACAGCCGCGTCGGTGAGCTTGGACAAGCCCGACACTGCGTCGCACACCTCACCCCACGGCGTCGAGGCGCCGGGCCAGCAGCCCGGCTCTCCCGGCTGGCCGCCCTACGCTCAGTCTCCGCAAAGCAGCCAGTCCCAGCCGCAGGCTCAGGCCCAGCCCACCAGTCAGCCCCAGCCGTACGGCCAAGCCCAGCCCACCAGTCAGCCCCAGCCTTACGGCCAAGCCCAGTACGGCCAGACCCAGCAGCGCGGCCAGGCCGTCCCGCCGGTGGCGCCGTACTCCGCGAGCCAGCCCGGAGTTCCAGCGGCCTACCAGCCCTATCCGGTGACTCCCGATGGCAGGCTTCCCGGCCAAGCACCGCTGGGCAGCGTGTGGCTGCGGCTGTTGGCCCGAATCGTCGACTGGGCCATCACGCTGCTGCTGGTCGGCCTGCTGGTCCAACCCTGGTTCGCCGACTACTCCCGGGTGATCGACGAGCAACTGGCCGGCGGCACGGTCACCATGGACGCCGTCACGGCGGTGCTGGACTCCCCGGAGTACACCACCTTCGTCCAGGCCATGCTCGTCGCCGGGCTTGCGGTGACGATCCTGTACGAGGGCGTGCTGTTGAGGATGCGCGGCGCCACGATCGGCAAGATGATCTTTCGGCTGCAGGTAGTGCCCGCCCGCGGCGGCGCCCGGCTGACCTGGATGCAGGCGCTGGGACGACCGTTGGCGCCCTTCGTGCTCAACCGCGTCTCCTGCAGCATCTTCGGCCTGGTGGACGCGGTGTGGTGTCTGGTCGACACGAACAAGCGACAGTGCCTGCACGACCTGATGTTCCGCACGAGCGTCATCACCACCCGGCATTGAGGCGCCCCTGGCGAGGCCTCCGCCGATCGGTCCACGCGCCGGTCATGATGAGGTCGCCGCGCCTGGGCCCACGCTCGGCTCGCCGGGCGCACTGTCGATAGCATCATGGTGAGCACGTGCGCGTGCTCGCTGCGGCACCAGCCGTTGTGCTGCGCCGGTTGAGCAACAACACCAGCTCCACCCCGCCATGTCGTCACGACAGCCCGCACACTCACCAAGGAGGACCAGTGGCCGACCACCTGAAGATCACCGTCGCGGACCAGTCGCGATCGGTGGCGGTCGGCACGACTGCTGGAGCGGCCATCTTCGAGGCCGAGGCCGGGCCGGCGCACGGGCCCCAGGCCATCGTGGTGGCGCGGGTCAACGGCGAGCTGCGAGATCTCACCCACGAGCTGACCGACGGGGACGTCCTGGAGCCGGTCAGCATCGATTCCCCGGATGGTCTCGCGGTGCTGCGACACTCGGCGGCCCACGTGCTGGCCCAGGCCGTGCAACAGGCCAATCCGGCCGCCAAGCTCGGCATCGGCCCGCCTATCACCGACGGCTTCTACTACGACTTCGACGTCGACACCCCCTTCACCCCGCAGGATCTGTCCAAACTCGAGAAGGCGATGCAGCGGATCGTCAAGGAGGGCCAGACCTTCCGGCGTCGGGTCACCACCGACGGCGAGGCGCTCGTCGAACTTGCCGATGAGCCGTACAAGGTCGAACTCATCGGGCTCAAGAGCGGAGTGGGCGAAGCGGACGACGATGGAGCGGGCGTCGAGGTCGGTGCGGGTGAACTGACCATCTACGACAACCGTCGCAGGGACGACAGCCTGGCCTGGAAGGACCTGTGCCGAGGCCCGCACCTACCGTCCACCAAGTTCATCGGCAACGGTTTCGCGCTCACCCGCTCGGCGGCCGCCTACTGGCGGGGGAGTGAGAAGAACCCGCAACTCCAGCGGATCTACGGCACCGCCTGGCCTACCAAGGACGAACTCGTCGCCTACAAGGAGCGGCTGGCCGAGGCGGAGCGGCGGGACCACCGCAAACTCGGAGCCGAACTCGACCTGTTCTCCTTCCCCGAGTTGCTCGGCCCCGGGCTCCCGGTCTTCCACCCCAAGGGAGGGGTGATCAAGCGCGAGATGGAGGACTACGTCCGCAGGCGGCACATCGAGGAGGGTTTCTCCTACGTCGGAACCCCGCACATCGCCAAGGAAGACCTCTTCTACACCTCCGGGCACCTGCCCTACTACGGCGAGGGCATGTTCCCGCCGATGCACGCCGAGGGCAGTGACTACCGCCTCAAGGCGATGAACTGCCCCGGCCATAACCTCATCTACCGCAGCCGGGGTCGCTCCTACCGGGACCTGCCCATGCGTCTGTTCGAGTTCGGCACCGTCTACCGCGACGAGAAGTCCGGCGTGCTGCAGGGCCTGACCAGGGTCCGGATGATCACCCAGGACGACTCGCACTCGTACGTGACTCGCGAGGGTGCGGCGGACGAGGTCAAGCACCTGCTGAACTTCGTCACCAGCCTGCTACGCGACTTCGGGCTCACCGAGTACTACCTCGAACTATCCACCCGGGACGACTCCAAGCCGGAGAAGTTCATCGGCAACGACGAGCAGTGGGCGCAGGCCACCGCGGTGCTGCAGCAGGTCGGTGAGGAGTCCGGGCTGGAACTCGTACCCGACCCCGGCGGCGCTGCCTTCTACGGCCCGAAGATCTCGGTCCAGGCCAAGGACGCCATCGGCCGAACCTGGCAGATGTCCACCATCCAGTACGACTTCAACCAGCCCGAGAGATTCGGTCTGGAGTACGTCGCGGCGGACGGCTCCCGCCAGCAGCCGGTGATGATCCACTCCGCCAAGTTCGGTTCCATCGAGCGGTTCATGGGCGTGCTGACCGAGCACTATGCGGGAGCCTTCCCCCCGTGGTTGGCTCCGGTGCAGGTGGTCTGCGTCCCGGTCGCCGAGCCTTTCGTCGATTACCTGCACGAGGTGGCCTCCCGGCTCTGCGCGCACGGGGTGCGGGTGGAGGTGGACGACTCCACCGACCGGATGCAGAAGAAGATCCGCACCCACACCAAGGCCAAGGTGCCATTCATGCTCATCGCCGGTGGCGAGGACGAGGCCAACGGGGCGGTGTCATTCCGGTTCCGTGACGGGCGCCAGGACAACGGCGTGCCTGTCGACGAGGCCGTGTCGCGGATCGTGGAGGCCATCCGCACCCGGGTCCAGGTCTGATCGTGGCCCAGGATGCTGCCGGGTCGGCGGCCTCGTCGCCGGGCGCCGCAGCCCACGAGGCGCCCGCCGACTTCACCGGCGAGCCGGACGGGTACGAGCGTCTGTGGACCCCGCATCGCATGGTCTATATCGCCGGTGAGGACAAGCCGGTCGACGAGCTACCCGGCCCTCAGTGCCCGTTCTGTCGCGCCGGTGCGGACCTGGATGCGCCCTTGGTGGTGGCTCGGGGGCGGCTGTGTTTCGCGGTGCTCAACCTGTATCCCTACAACCCCGGACACCTCATGGTGTGTCCCTACCGGCATGTCGCGGACTTCACCGATCTCACCGAGGCGGAGACCGACGAACTCTCCCGCAGCACCCAGACGGCGATGCGGGTGATCCGCGAGGTGAGCTCGCCGGACGGCTTCAATCTCGGGATGAACCAGGGTGCCGTGGCCGGGGCCGGGATCGCCGCGCACCTGCACCAGCACGTGGTGCCGCGGTGGGGAGGCGATGCCAACTTCCTGCCGATCATCGGACGGACCAAGGCGCTGCCGGAGTTGCTCGGTGACACTCGAGCCAAGCTGGCTGCAGCCTGGCCTCGATTGCCCTGAACCTTCGATCTGGCGTCGTGGTGAATCGGGGACCTGGCATCGCCCTGGCCCAGCGATCTGCATCGTCCGATCCCCGGTGGCAGCGAATCACACTCACCGGCCGTGAGGCAGCGGCTCGGCGCAGACGAGAACGGCCGGGACCACATGGGTCCCGGCCGTCTCGCTGGCCACCGAGCCGGGGGGCGGTGCAACCCCTCAGCGGATAATCGCTCTCACGACGCGGGGGAACGTCGGCAGAGAGCCGCGCCCGAGGGATGCACGTCAGGCTCAAAGGTGGCCACGTCAATGGCTGGCTCGCGAATCGGAGCCATTCCGTCGATGATTGCTTGCAGGTCGTGGAGAGTCGCCTGGTCGGTCACCACGAGCGGCATAGGTTCGAGGACGACGAACGGCATATGACTTCCCACCCCTTTGAATATCAGACACCGGCGCCCCCGGATGTCGCCAGTCGTGCAACGTTGGTCGTGATCTGGCGAGGTGTCATCCCACGTATCGCCGCTGCGCACCCATCATGACCCACGGTCACCGTAGATGGGAAACCCTTTGTTCCGGTTCACCCAAACGCGCTAGCACCGTGGGCGACTTGAACGTTGTGTCGTCCTGCTGTAGCACGCTTGGGTGCAACTCTCGATGACATGGTGTGACAGTGACGCAGTCCAGTCATATCGACACTTACCGTACCCCGAGGCATTACCCTACGCGAGTCGAATTGGCCTGGACATTCGAAATAAGCAATGTGTTCATTGCGCCAGGTATGTAACTCACAAAGTATGGATCGATGAATGCGTGGTGCTTTCCACCCGGGTCTGTTCGTATCGGCCGACCGGGCATTGCGGTTCGCAACGAGGATGTCACTGACAAGGTCGTTGGGGCAGCGGTGCCGCGCCGGTCGCGCCACGCCAGATCGAATCAGGATCGCCCAGCGCCAGTGCTGGACACGAGGTACTCACCACGGGTCGCGATACCCGGCGATGCTGCTCCGTCGATCTGCTCACTGCTCCACGAGTGATCTGCTCACTGCTCCACGAGCTTGGCCTCGACATTGGCTGGGACAGCGCTGTGGTGGCTGTAGCGGCGAGTGAAGTTGCCGGTCCCGTGGGCCAGGGAACGCAGGTCGACCGCGTACCGGGTCAGTTCGAAGGCCGGCACCGAGGCGGCGATCGTGGTGCGTCCCGAGGTGCCGTCGTCGGCGCTGGTGCCGCCGCTGACCTGCCCCCGCCGCGAGGACAGATCCGAGATGACCGAACCCATGTACTCGTCGTCGACCTCGACCTCGATGTCGTCCACCGGCTCGAGCAACACGATGCCCGCCTTGGTGGCGGCCTCGACGAGGGCGAGCGCACCGGCGGACTGGAAGGCCGCGTCGGAGGAGTCCACGCTGTGCGCCTTGCCGCCGATCAACCGCACCCGGATGTCGACCATCGGATTCCCGTGCACTCCTTGGGCGAGTTGGGCGCGCACACCTTTCTCGACGCTCGGGATGAACTGGCGCGGGACATCCCCACCGGTGACCTCGTCGACGAACTCGAAGCCGGCGCCCTGTTCGAGCGGTTCGACGATGACGTCGACGATGGCGTACTGGCCGTGTCCACCGGACTGCTTGACGTGCCTGCCGTGCCCCGGCGCGGACCCCTTGACGGTCTCCCGCAATGCCACCCGGACCGGCGAGGTGACCGGCTCCACGCCGGAGTGCCTGGCGATCGCGTCCAGCAGTACCTGCAGGTGCGACTCGCCCATCGTCCACAACACCTGCTGCCTGGTCTGCGGGTCGACCACCACGCGCGCGGTCGGGTCCTCGGCATGGATGCGCTTGAGGGCATGGGCGAGTTTGTCCTCCACCGCGCTGGAGGGTGCCGAGATCGCCGTCGGCAACAGTGGCTCGGGCAGCACCCAGGGCTGCAAGAGCAACGGCTCGGACGGGCTGGACAGGGTGTCACCGGTCTCGGCGTGCATGAGCTTGGTGACCACGACGATGTCGCCGGCGACGGCTTCGTCGATCGGTGTCAGTTTCGAGCCCTGGGCCAGCGAGATGCTGGCCGCCCGCTCGTCCAGGTCGTGACCCTCCTCGTCAGCCTCCGGCTCACTCAGGTCGGCATCGGCGAAGCGTTCGGCGTGGCCGGAGACGTGCACGTTGTCGGTGGCCCGCAGCCGGCCGGAGAAGATCCGCACCAGACTGGCACGGCCGACATACGGGTCGGTTGAGGTCTTGACCACCTCGGCCAGCAGGGGGCCGTCCGCGCTGGCGGTGATCTGCTCGCGGGCCTCGCCTTCGGGCGTGGTCACGATCGGCACCGGGTGCTCGCCCGGGGTGGGCAGGGCCTGGACGAGGACCTCGACGATCTCGCGCACCCCCAGGCCGGAGATGGGGATGGCCGGGACCACCGGGTAGAAGGTGCCGCGGGCCACCGCCGACTCAAGATCTGCGACCAGCTGGCTGAAGGGCACGCGCAGGCCGCCCAGGTATCGCTCGAGCAGATCGTCGTCCTCGGATTCGGCGATGATGCCCTCGACGAGCGTGTTGCGGGTGGGCAGGTACCGATCCACCAGGTCACTGCTGGCCGGAGCCATCGTGAGCAGGCCGCCCGACTCGTCGTACAAGGTCCACGACAGCAGGCCGAGCACACCCGTCGGCTCTCCCTCGCTGAGCCCGTCCGAGCCGGTCACCGGGATGTAGATCGGCTGCACGCCCTCACCGAAGGCTTCGGCGCAGGTGGCCACCGCGTCGAGATAATTCGCGCGCGGGCGGTCGAGTTGGGTGATCACCACCATGCGCGGCATCTGGACCGCAGCGCACTCCTGCCAGGCCAGCCGGGTTGCGCCGTCCACTCCGTCGACCGCCGAGACGACGAAGAGCGCCGCATCGGCGGCACGCAGCCCCGCCCGCAGCTCACCCACGAAATCCGGGTGTCCCGGTGTGTCGAGGAAGGCCAGCCGCACCGAGGTCCCCTCCATCTGAGGGTGGTCGACCACGGTGTACGCGGTGGACAGATGCACCGAGCGCCCGAGCTGATGCTCGATGTCGGCGTGATCGGACACCGTGGTGCCCTCGTTGACGGTTCCGGGCCGGGGGATCGCTCCGGTGCCGTGCAGGAGCGCTTCGATGAGCGAAGTCTTCCCGGCCCCGGTATGACCGACGACGACGATGTTGCGGACCTGCGACGTGCTCACCGAAACTCCTCCTGAGCGATGCCCGGCCGCGGCGCACACGTCCACTCGGCGGGCACCCGACGTGATGTCTGGCACACACTACTCATCACGAACGCCCGGTTGAGGGGTGGGCCACGACGACCTGCGCGCGACATCGCGCAGCGGTGGGGGAGTCCGGCTCGAGCCGGGGTTCGCGGCGGGACCTTGCCCGAGGGCGGACCCCGCGGGCGGACACGGACTGGCCTCCCGGTGCCCGTCCGGCCGGCTGTGCCTGCTCGGCCCGGCTTGCCAGGGCCCAGTCCGTGCGCATAGCGCTGCTGGTCGGCCCGGCTGCAGGGCCCGGTCGGGATGTGTGCGCCTGGTGAGGGATGACGCGTCACTCATGCCCCCGTCGCGCTCGAGGCCCTAGTCTGGACCCCATCATGTTGAGCAATCACGGACGCGTGGTGACCACGCCGGTCTTCACACCGGTGGCGCGCGGGTTGCTGCGGCTCGGTATCGGGCCCGACGCGGTGACCGTGGCGGGCACCCTCGGCGTGGTGGTAGTGGCGCTCTGGCTGCTGCCGACCGGGCATTTCACCGCGGCCGCGCTACTCATCGCCTGCTTCGCCATGACCGACAGCATCGACGGCATCATGGCCCGCGAACTGCAGTCCCGGGGTCATCGCCGCTCCAAGGACTTCGGCGCCTTCCTCGACTCCACCCTCGACCGGTTCGGCGACGGTGCGATCTTCGCCGGGCTGGTGCTGTACTACGCGGGGCGTTCGCACCTCGACCTGGCGCTGGCCCTGGCGTGCCTGGTGCTCGGCTCCGTGGTGCCCTATGCACGGGCCCGTGCCGAGGGGCTACAGATGGAAGCGGCGGTGGGCATCGCCGAGCGCGCCGACCGGCTGGTCGCGGTGCTGCTGGCCATCCTCCTCGTGGGGCTCGGCGCGCCCGGATGGGTGATGACCTTGATCCTGGGGCTGCTCGCACTGGCCAGCGCCGTCACCGTCCTGCAGCGGGTGCTCGTCGTGCGCGCCCAGGCCATGCAGCGACTGGCTGCGCAGCACGAGACCGAGGCAGGCATCCAGACCGAGGCAGGCATTCAGGCAGCAGCAGCCGCCCAGGCCGGCCCGCTACCCGGCGTCGGCGTGGAGCAGCAGCCACCCACGATCGTGACCCTGCCCGAGCCTCGTGCCGAGGTCGGTGCCGGCCGGCTGTTCTCCGGCCAGATCGGGGCGCGGACCTCTCGCTACCGTGGGGCCGCGCCGGGCGCAGGCTCGTGGCACTCGACCGGCTCGGGATTCGAGGGGTCCTCGTGGTTCGCCCGCCCTCGCGTCGGCGGCGAGGCGAGCGAGGCGCCGCACCGTGCCGTCCCGACCCCCGCCCGGCCACGCGTGTGGCCCCGGGTCTACGGCCCGAGAGAGCCGTGGGCGCACCGGCGAGCCCGGCGCCGCAGAGCGAACCGGGGTCGGTTCGGTCGATAGGCCGGGACGATACCGCTGGGATCAGCGAACCGCAGGTGAGAACAGACGACGACGGACGAGTCAGCCGACAGGAACGATAGGTAGATGAGCGCGGTTCAGGAATCGAGCACCGATGAGCATCCTTCGGGACGCAGGCAGCGGGCTGTGGGGCTCTCCGACCGACTGCGGTTACGACGCTTGCCGCACAGATCGGACGGACCTGCCGACTCCGAGGCGCAACCTGGTCAGTCCAACTCCGCCGGGACATCCCCGGCCGAGGTGACCACCGACTCCTCCGCTGCCACGCCACGGGTGCCGCTGAGCGCCCGCGCCTACCTCTACGGCTGGCGGGCGCTGCGAGCCCTGCCCGCCTCCCAGGCGTACTTCCTGGCGGCGGCGGCCGCCGACGCGACGTGGCGTCGCCGCGGTGTCGGGGTTCGTCGGCTGGAGGCAAACCTGGCCGCCGTCGGCGTGGAGCCCGCTGCCATCCCACAGATGTCCAAGGCCGCCCTGCGCAGTTACCTGCGGTATTGGTGTGAGGTCTTCCGGATCTCCACCTGGTCCCGCGAGCAGGTGCTGGCCAGCGTCCGGGTCGAGGGGGACGCGCCCGTTCGCGAGGCGCTCGCCGAGGGCAAGGGCGTCGTCTTCGCGCTGGCCCACCAGGGCAACTGGGATCTGGCCGGGGCGTGGAGCGTGTACGACCTCGGGCCGGTGACGACGGTCGCCGAGAGGCTGGAGCCCGCCGAGGTGTACCAGTCCTTCCTGGAGGTCCGCCAGCAGCTCGGGATGACCGTCCACCCGCTCGGTGAGCCGGGGCTGGTCGGTGAACTGTGCCGTGCCCTCAAGGACGGCCACATCGTCGCCCTGCTGGCGGACCGTGACCTCACCGGTAGCGGTGCCCAGGCCGACCTGTGCGGTCACCAGGCCAGGGTGGCGTCCGGGCCGGCGGTGCTGGCCGACCTCACCGCGGCGCCGCTGGTGCCGGTGACCATCATCTACGAGAAGGTCGCGGTGGACGCGGACGGCTGGCCCGAGTCGGGCTACCGGACGGTGATCACCTTCCACCCGCGGGTCGACCTCGGCACCGGCACCCGGCATGAGCGGGTGCGTACCGGTGTCGAAGGGGTCGCTGCGGCCCTGGGCGCGGGCATCGCCGCCACCCCGGCGGACTGGCACATGCTGCAACCCGTCTTTGCCGAGGACCTGTACCGCGAGGCCGACTCACGCCGGTCGGCGCGTTCGCGGCACGGGGCGGCACGGCGGGCAGCCGGCGATCGGGCCGTCCCACGTCGGGCACGCTTGGGGCGGCGGCGCTGACCAGGGCCGACCGCGGCCGGGGTTGGTGCGCGAGCCGCGCCGAGCCTGTCGAGCGGGGCACGTCGCCTCGAGCCGGGGCCCCAGACGCTGTTGTCGACCACTGGCCAGGTGACCGGACCGCGACACTGCGGCGCCGGCACGTCGCCGCCAGTCTCCAGCCGACCTGACCGTGCGCACCCCCCTCAAGGTCGGGCTGGTCTGCCCCTACAGCCTCGATGTACCCGGCGGGGTCCAATTGCACGTGCGTGAGTTCGCCGAGTACCTGCTGCGCGCCGGCCACGACGTCGACGTGCTGGCACCCGCCGACGACGACACCCCGGTACCCGACTACGTCACCTCGACCGGGCGGGCACTGGCCGTGCCCTACAACGGGTCGGTCGCCCGCCTCGCCTTCGGACCGGTGGCCTCGGCCCGGGTACGCCGGTGGCTGGACGAAGGCGACTTCGACGTGGTTCACCTGCACGAGCCACAGATCCCCAGCCTCTCGCTGATCGCGCTTGTGGCCGTGGATAGACAGCCCGTGGTGGCCACTTTCCATACCTCCATCACCCGCTCGCGGGCGCTGCAGGCAGTGTTTCCCCTCCTTCGTCCCGCGCTGGAGAAGATCGAGGCCCGGATCGCGGTATCCGAGGACGCCCGCCGGACGGTGACCGACCACCTGGGCGGGGACGCCGTCGTCATTCCCAACGGGGTGGACGCCAGCAGGTTCCTCGCAGCCCGACCCCAGGCGATCCTGCCGGAGCAGACGAAGCCGACGGTGCCCGGAGGACGGCCCTCGCGCGCGGACACCATGCTCTTCCTGGGCCGAACGGACGAACCTCGCAAGGGCCTTTCGGTACTCACCGAGGCGATGCCCCGGATCCTGGCCGAGCGCCCCGGCACCCGGCTGATCGTCGCCGGCCGCGGGGACGTGGCGGCCGCTCAGGCGGGCTTCGCCGCGGTGGGCCTGCCCGAGGGAGTGGTGCAGGTGCTCGGCGAGGTGAGCGAGGCCGACAAGGTGGGGTTGCTGGCCTCGACGGACCTCTACATCGCCCCGCAAACCGGTGGGGAGAGTTTCGGGATCGTTCTGGTGGAGGCGATGGCTGCCGGTGCCCCGGTGCTGGCCAGTGACCTGCCCGCCTTCGTGCGGGTGCTCGATTCCGGAGCCTGCGGCGCGTTGTTCCGCACCGGTGACCCGCGGGCGCTGGCCGATGGCGCGCTCGCCCTGCTCGCCGACCCGGCCCGGCGCGGCACGCTGCGGGAACTCGGTCGGAATCGGGCCCGGCGCTACGACTGGTCGAGCGTGGCCGAGCAGATCCTCACCATGTATGACCTCGTGCTCGCCGGGGACTCCAGGCCTGTGCTGTGAGCAGGTGGTGGTTGCTGTGACCAGGTGGTTGCTGTGAGCAGCGGATGGTGGTGGCTGGCCCTGGCGGCCGGCGTCGTCCTGGTTGCCTGGTACCTGACCTTCGTCGCCACCCGACTGGACCGGTTGCACCGCAGGGTGGAGGGGGCGGCCGCCACCCTGGACGTGCAACTCCTGCGGCGTAGTCAGGAGGCGGTCGAGGTGTCGGTCAGTGGCGTGCTCGACCCGGCATCGGCCGCCCTGCTGCACGCGGCGGCCGGGCGAGCCGCGTCCAGCCTGCAGGTGGATCTCGTCCGGGAACAGGAGCGTCCGCTCTCCAGGCTGGCCGGGATGCCGAGTGAGCGGGAGGTCGCCGAGTCTCAGCTCTCCCAGACCTTGCGCAGCACGCTCGGGCCCGTGGAAGTCGAGGTGCTGGTCCAGCCGCTGGTGCAGTCCCTGGCCCAGGCATGTCACCTCACCCAGCTGGCCCGCAGGCTGCACAACGACGCCGCGGTGGCCGCGATCGCGGTACGCCGCAAAAGAGTGGTGCGCTGGCTTCGCCTGGCCGGCAGCGCGCCGATGCCGCGAACGGTCGAGTTCGACGACCAGCCCCCCGCCAGCCTGCGCTCGCCCGGGGTGCCGGGCGGCTGAGAGCCGCCCGCGCTGCCCGCGTGGCAAGGCTCGCCGACACCCCCGACTGTTCGCGTGGCAGCGACACCGACAGCACACCGACACCGACAGCACACCGACACAGACAGCACACCGACGCCGAGACCACACGGGCGCCGACCGGTCCTGCGCTCGTGGAACCTTGGTCGGTGCCGGACTGCTAGCCCGTGAGCTCAGGTCGGCAAGGGACGTCCGAGCCCGTGCACCACCTCCGCTGCGGGCAGGCTCGCCAGGTCGGACCCGGAGATGACGATCTTCGAGCGGCGCAGCCCGCTGCCGATGACCACGAGTTTGGTGGCGGCCACGGCCTCGTCGATGAGCAACAGCCACTGCGGTGGCAGACCGATCGGGGTGATCCCGCCGTACTCCATGCCGGTGGCGGAGGTCGCGGTCTGCTGGTCGGCGAAGGAGGCGCGCCGCGCGTCCAGGCGCTTGCGCACCAGCGTGTTGACATCCGCCCTGGTGGTCGCCAGGACGACACAGGCGGCGTAGCGCACCGCGTCACCGCGCCGACCAGCGACGATGACGCAGTTGGCGCTGACGTCCAGGCCGACCTGGTAGGCCCGACAGAACTCGGCGGTGTCCGCGAGCGTGGGATCGATCGGCGCGACCCCGGCCGCGGGTACCAGATGGGACGCGGTCACTACCGGCGAGGCGAGCAGCTCCGGGCGTTCTGCCAGCGGTGTTGTCTCAAGGGTGCCGAGAGTTGGTGAGGCCATGCGGTCATGAGTACCACCGAGGACGGACAACGCACGGGCACCGCGCGTGGCCGCGTCCTGGAAGATTCTCCGAGAGGCCGAGGGACCGGCGTTCCCGACGGATCGGCAGCGTCGTCGGACCCACCCTGGGCTCTGACCGAAGCACGGGCCGAGCCCAAGCGGCATCAGCGGTATCTGCCGGGCCGCCCGGGGGGAGGGAGTCGCGCGACGAACGGCGAGAGCGTGAGTTCAGCGGATGGAGACCATGAACGCCGCGACCCCCCAGAGCAGCATCATGACGGTCGACAGGGCACCCAGCATCATGGCGATCATCGCGCGACCACGACCGTGACCACCCCGATTGCCCACCTGCCACGCCCACACTCCGAACCCGAAACTGACCGGGCCCAGAATCCAGAGGAAGATGGAGAAGATCCCGATCCATGGGGCCACCACCGACTGCCAGGACCGGCCTACCGGGATCAGGTAGTGCACGACATTGTCCGGCCCGTGGGACGCGTCCTGAGCAGGCTGCCGCGCCATGACATTGACCCCACCGGCTGGGCCAGTTTCGAAGGCTGGAGCCGGGCGCAGGTGGTCGGTCCAGAGTTGTCCGTCGAAGAAGCGCAACTGGGCCGAACCCTGCGGGTCCGCATACCAGCCGGCCTCGGGGCTGTGGGCAGGAGAGGTGGTCACTGCGCCCGTATCGGTCGGGCCCGCCGGGCGCTTGACGCGCAGGTCGTTGATTGACCCGTTTGTGTCTGGCGGTCGGTCTGTGTGAGTCAAGCCTGTCGGTCGTGGCCACGGCACGCTCCTGGTGGAAAGCCAACCCGAGCCACGCAGGTGGCTCTCGTCCCCGCGTCTGTCGTTCCGGTCCCGGGGTGTACGGCCGGGGCGGATAGGATGGCGAGCACGAACGTCCGGGACTCCCGGGCCCGGCCGGCGCGTGGAGACTGCTCCGCGCCGCCGAGCGCCCGGCACGAAGCCATCCCAGGCACAGATCGAAGCAGCTGATCGAGGGAGAGTTATGAGCGGCCACTCCAAGTGGGCCACCACCAAGCACAAGAAGGCCGTCGTCGACGCCAAGCGCGGCAAGATGTTCGCCAAGCTCATCAAGAACATCGAGGTGGCCGCGCGCACCGGCGGTGGCGACCCGGCCGGCAACCCAACGCTGTATGACGCCATTCAGAAGGCGAAGAAATCCTCGGTACCCAACGACAATATCGACCGCGCGGTCAAGCGTGGCTCGGGCGCCGAGACCGGCGGAGCCGACTACCAGACCATCATGTACGAGGGCTACGCCCCCGGCGGGGTCGCCATGCTCGTGGAGTGCCTGACCGACAACCGCAACCGCGCCGCGTCCGACGTGCGGGTCGCCTTCACCCGCAACGGCGGTTCGCTGGCCGATCCGGGTTCGGTCTCCTACCTCTTTGCCCGCAAGGGTGTCGTCGTGGTGCCCAAGGGTGAGCTCACCGAGGACGACGTCCTGCTCGCGGTGCTCGACGCGGGTGCGGAGGAGGTCAACGATCTGGGCGAATCGTTTGAGGTGATCAGTGAGGCGAGTGACCTGGTCGCCGTGCGCACCGCCCTGCAGGACGCCGGGATCGACTACGACTCCGCCGAGGCGCAGTTCGTCCCGTCGGCCCAGATCGAGGTCGACGCGGAGAAGGCTGCCAAGCTCTTCCGACTGATCGATGCGCTGGAGGACAGCGACGACGTGCAGAACGTCTACGCCAACTTCGACGTCTCGGACGAGGTGATGGCCGAGATCGGCTGAAGCGTGCGGCCCGGGCCACGTCGCGGGTGACGACTATCGCGATGCCGAGGCGCGGGACAGCCGCGTGGCGACAGGCGTTCGGGCCCGGGGCCGGGCACCCTGGACGGGTGCGAGTGCTCGGTGTGGATCCCGGCCTGACCCGGTGCGGTCTGGGCGTCGTGGAATCGCGGCCCGGTCGACGGGCTCGTCTCGTCCATGTGGAGGTCGTGCGCACACCCGCCGGCGACGACCTGGCCGCCCGGCTGCTCACCCTGGCCGGGGAGATCGAGCGTGTGGTAACTGCCCACGCCCCCGACGTGGTGGCCGTCGAACGAGTCTTCAGCCAGGCCAATGTCACCTCGGTGATGGGCACCGCGCAGGCCAGCGGGGTGGCCGTCCTGGTGGGAGCCAGAGCAGGTCTACCCGTCGTGCTGCATACCCCGACCGAGGTCAAGGCTGCGGTGACCGGCTCGGGCCGAGCCCCCAAGGCACAGGTGACGGCCATGGTGACCCGCATCCTCGGGCTCAGCGAGTCACCCCGTCCCGCCGACGCCGCGGACGCCCTGGCGCTCGGGATCTGTCAACTGTGGCGAGGCCCTGGGCTAGCCGTCCCAGTCGGCCCGGCCGGTGGGACGTCCGGGCCCCTCACCCCCGCGCAACGGACCTGGCTGGAGGCCGAACGGCGGGCGCGCCGGGCCTGATCCGAGGCGTTGTCGGTCGGGGCTGCTAGGTTCCGAACAGTTGTCCAGTCCGGCTTCGGCTGGGCCGGCGTCGCATCGTCGGCGATGGCATGGTCGGCGGTCGCATGGTCGGCCTGCCGACGGCTTCGGTGAGCGGTGTCGGCCTCGGTCCTGCCCGGTGCCGGTTCAGAGGTTCGTCACAGGGTTCGAAAGAGGTGGGTCATGATCGCGAGTGTGCGGGGCATGGTTCTGGCTGTGCGCCTGGACGCTGCAGTGGTCGAGGTGGGCGGAGTCGGCCTACGAGTGGCCGCCACCCCGGCGACTCTGGCGGGGCTACGGGAGGGTGAGATGACCAGCCTGGCCACCAGTCTGGTCGTGCGGGAAGACTCCCTGACCCTGTACGGCTTCGCCGACGCTGACGAGCGGGACGTCTTCGAGGTGGTGCAGACGGTTTCCGGTATCGGGCCGCGGCTGGCTCTGGCGATGCTCGCGGTGCACTCACCCGAGGGCCTGAGGAGAGCCATCGCCGACGAAGATCTGACCGCCCTGTGTCGGGTGCCGGGTATCGGCCGCAAGGGGGCCCAGCGGCTCGTTCTCGACCTGGCCGACCGGCTCGGCGCGCCGACCGATGTCAGATCGCCGGTCCGTCCGGCGGCCAACCCACTCGGCCCGTCCTATGCCGAGGTCGGTGACGCACTGGTCGGTCTGGGCTGGTCGGCCAAACAGGCCGAGGCGGCTGTGGCCGCGGTAACCCAGGAGAGCCCGGCCGGGGATGTGGCCACCGTGTTGCGGGCCGCACTGCGCTACCTGGGCACCCAGTGACCGGCGGGCCCGGCTCGAATGCCGGCCGGGAGATCGAGTTCGACGTGAACCCCCAGCAGGAGGCCGCCGAAGCCGAAGCGCTGGAGTCGGCCCGGGTCGTCTCCCCGGCCGCGGACGCGGTCGAGCGGGCCGCCGAAGCGGCGCTGCGACCCCGGCGGCTGGCTGATTTCGTCGGTCAACCGACGGTGCGCGAGCAGCTGTCGCTGGTGCTGGACGCGGCCCGGGCCCGGCACCGTCCGCCCGATCACATCCTGCTGTCGGGCCCGCCCGGCCTGGGCAAGACGACCCTGGCGATGATCGTGGCGGCCGAGCTCGGCAGTTCCGTGCGGGTTACCAGTGGCCCGGCGATCCAGCATGCCGGCGACCTGGCGGCACTGCTGTCATCCCTCGAAGAGAACGAGGTGCTCTTCCTCGACGAGATCCACCGCACGGCACGTCCGGCGGAGGAGATGCTCTACCTCGCGATGGAGGACTTCCGGGTCGACGTCGTCGTCGGCAAGGGCCCCGGCGCCACGGCCATTCCGCTGCAGTTACCCCCGTTCACCCTGGTCGGGGCTACCACCCGTTCGGGCCTGCTCACCGCCCCGCTGCGCGACCGATTCGGATTCACGGCACACCTGGAGTTCTACGCCTCCGAGGATCTGGAGATCGTGCTGCACCGCTCGGCCGGGTTGCTGGGCATCACGGTGACAGACGAGGGTGCCCGCGAGATCGCGAAACGCTCGCGAGGCACCCCGCGTATCGCCAACCGGCTGCTGCGCCGGGTCCGCGACTGGGCCGAGGTGCGCGGCACGGGGGTGGTCGACCTGGAAGCCGCGCAGGCGGCCTTGGAGGTCTACCAGGTGGACGCCATCGGTCTGGACCGTCTCGACCGGGGCGTGCTCCTTGCCCTGTGCCAGCGCTTCGGCGGAGGGCCGGTCGGCCTCTCCACGCTCGCCGTCGCCGTCGGGGAGGAGCCCGATACCGTCGAGACGGTAGCCGAGCCCTTCCTGGTGCGTGAGGGCCTGATGGGCAGGACGCCCAGGGGCCGGATTGCCACCGAGGCTGCGTGGCGGCACCTCGGACTGCCAGCCCCGGCCACGGCCCAGCTCGGTCTCGACCTGGGGTGATTCTCCTGGCTGTCAGGGTGCTGCGAGGGCACCGACATCGACACGCTCGCCGCTGCGGCCGAACGGGCCGCGATCGACGCGGCGGACGGCCGGTGTTCGAACGCAGTGAAGGGCCGTTGTTCGAACGCGGCGAGACAAGGGTCCCGGCCTACTCGGCGTGCGAGCCCGGCACTTGTAGAATCGGCCGGGGCCCGTCCGTGCCAGGGCGGGCGCCCGATGCCCGCGCGGCCCGCACCGGGCCAGGCGCACGCCGACCGACCGGTCGGTGGATCGACAACGACAGGAGTCGTGAACGCACTCGTGGATCCGTCCCTCCTCCTTCCGCTCCTGCTGCTGGGTCTGGTGTTCTACATGTTCTCCCGGCAGCGCAAGACCCAAGCCGAGCAACAGCGTCAGCGCGCGGGCCTGACCCCGGGCGACCGGGTGATGACCACCGCGGGCATGTTCGGCACCGTCGTGGGTGTCGAGGGGGACAAGATGCACCTCGAGGTAGCCCCAGGCGTGCAGGTGACGATGCTCACCGCCGCCCTGTCCAGGGTGCTGCCGCCCGAGGAGCCAGCCTTCGCCGACGGCGACCTGCCCTTCGACGTGCACTCCGCAATGGACTCCGACGGTCCGCACGGCTCGGCCGACGGGCACGTGTCACTGACCAAGGACGGGGGCGCTGATGACGACTCCGCCCCCGGGTGGGGTGACGGCCCCGGCTCGTCGGGTCGTATCGACCCGGACCGGGGCAAGAACGATGACCCAGGCAAACACGGCAATTAATCTCATTCCCACGCTTAGGTAGTGGGGCAATCCTGCCGAGGATGCTCACCGGAGCTGTCTCACCCGAGGTGGAAGCCGGTCTCACCACCGCGACCTCCCGCGCCTCCGACCGGCGAGGTCATCCCTGACCGCTCGACCCGCAACGCGAAGGACCCACAGTGTCGAGAAAGACCCGAGCGCGGCGACCGCTGATCGCTCTCGCCGTGCTCATCGTGAGCTTGGTGGCCACCCTGTCCGCGGGTGTGATGTGGAGCACGGCATCTTTCCAGCCGCGCTTGGCCCTCGACCTGGCGGGCGGAACGCAGATCATCCTGACGCCCAAGGTCGAGGCCGGTTCGGATGCGATCACGACGAACTCCATCAACCAGGCGATCGAGATCATTCGCCAGCGCGTTGACTCCAGCGGCGTGGCCGAGGCTGAGATCGTCAGCCAGGGCGGGCAGAACATCGTCGTCTCGCTACCCGGAGACCCGGCCGAGCAGGAACGCGCCATCCAACTGGTCAGCCAGTCTGCCCAGATGCAGTTCCGCCCAGTGATCGGGGAGGCCGCCGGGGGGCCGATCAGCACCGACACCGGCGCCACCGACGGTGCGGCCACCGATGGCACGCAGACACCGACCGATCCGTCCACCGATGGCGCAGTCGACCCGGCAGCCGATCCCGCAGCCACGGAGGGGGCGGCCACCGATTCCGGGACCGTCCCGGCTCCGGTGACCAGCACGGACCAGCGAGCAGTTCCCCCCGTGCTCTCGGCCACCCCGGCGGCGGGCGACGCGGCCGCCACCCCCGATCCCAACGCGGTGGACCCCAACGCCGTAGTCGACCCTGGCGCGGTGGACCCCAACGCTGTGGTCGACCCCGGCGCCGCACCCGAGACAGCCGCCACCGGCACAGCCTCGGACCCGGCCCAGGTCACCGACGAGATGTACCAGCAGTTCATTGCCTTGGACTGCACCGACCCGGCGAACCGACTGAACGGCCCCGGAGACCCGGACACCGCAATCGTCACCTGCTCTCAGGACGGCGCCGCCAAGTACGTCCTGGGGCCTGTGGAGGTGCAGGGCGCACGGATCAGCGCCGCCTCGTCCGGGATGGGCACCAACGCCCAGGGTGGATCCACCGGCCAGTGGGTGGTCAACCTGGAGTTCGACGCCGAGGGTGCCGACCAGTTCCGGGAGGTGACCACCCGGCTCATCGGCCTGCAGCAGCCGCAGAACCAGTTCGCCATCGTCCTGGACGGCCTGGTCGTGTCCGCGCCCACCACCAATGCGGTGATCACCGACGGTCGCGCGGAGATCTCCGGCTCGTTCACCCAGCAGTCCGCATCGCAGTTGGCGAACCAGCTGAAGTTCGGTGCCCTGCCGATGTCCTTCACCGTCGAGTCGAGCGAGCAGATCTCGGCGCTGCTGGGCTCGGAGCAGTTGCGTAACGGCCTGTTGGCCGGCCTGATCGGGCTCGTCCTCGTCGTGGTGTATTCGCTCTTCCAGTACCGCGCCCTGGGTCTGGTGACGGTGGCCAGCCTCGCGGTCACCGGGCTGCTGACCTACCTGGCCATCTGCCTGCTCGGCTGGGCCTACGGCTATCGGCTGTCGTTGCCGGGTGTGGCCGGCCTGATCATCGCCATCGGTGTCACCGCCGACTCGTTCATCGTGTACTTCGAGCGGATCCGCGATGAGGTCCGCGAGGGCCGCACGCTGGTGGCGGCGGTGGAGACCGGGTGGACCCGGGCCCGCCGGACCATCATCGCCTCCGATGCGATCAACCTGCTGGCAGCCGTCGTGCTGTACCTGTTGGCGGTCGGCGGAGTGCGCGGGTTCGCTTTCACCCTGGGCCTGACCACGCTGCTGGACCTCGTCGTGGTGATGCTCTTCACCCACCCGCTGGTGTCCATCCTGGCCCGGACCCGCTTCTTCGGAGGTGGGCACCGGTTGTCCGGCTTCGACGCCGAGCACCTGGGCCGCGCGCCGGTCTACGCAGGCCGCGGGCGGGTGCGCACCGGCTCGGAACGCATGACGATCGCCGAGCGCAAGGCCGCCCAGCGTCGAGCCGAGGAGGCCGCCGCACAGGAGGCCGCCGAGGCTGACGACTCCACCGGGCCGGACGACTCGGCCGAGGACGGCGACCTGACCGCGGGTGCGCGAACGGCGCGACCCGCCGGAACCACGTCGCTGACGAAGGAGAACTGACCATGGCCTCCCGCTTTGCGGCCTTCGGCAACGACCTGTACTCGGGTAAGCGCTCCTACAACTTCGTCGGGAACTGGCGCCGCTGGCTCGCGATCGCCGGCATCACCGTGCTGGTGAGCATCGGGATCATCGCCGTGCGCGGCCTCAACCCCAGCATCGAGTTCCGTGGTGGGTCGCAGTTCCAGGTCTCCGGCCTGTCCAACCCCGACCAGTCCATCGCCACCCAGGTGGTCCAGGACGCCGTCCCTGGGGCCGAGGCGCCGCGGGTCAGTGTGCTCGGGGGCAACGCCATCCAGGTGCAGACCGAGAGGCTCAGCGACGAGGAGACAAACACCCTTCGCGACGACCTGGCCGCCGCCTACGACGTGTCCGCCTCGAATGTCACGTCCTCGTATGTCGGAGCCTCGTGGGGTAGCGACGTCACGCGCAAGGCCCTGACCGGCCTGGGCATCTTCCTCGTGCTGGTGAGCATCGTCATCACCGGATACTTCCGTGCCTGGCAGATGGCTGTCGCCGCCGTGCTCGCGTTGTTGCACGACCTCGCGGCGACGGCGGGCATTTACGCTCTGACCGGCTTCGAGGTGTCCCCGGCGTCGGTGATCGGCTTCCTGACCATCCTGGGCTACTCCCTCTACGACACCGTCGTCGTCTTCGACAAGGTGCGGGAGAACACCGCGCACATCTTCTCCTCGACCAAGCGCACCTACGCCGAGGCGGTCAACCTGGCCGTCAACCAGACCCTGGTGCGGTCCATCAACACCTCGGTGGTGGCGCTGCTCCCGGTGGGGGCGATCCTGTTCATCGGCGCCTTCCTGCTCGGGGCGGGCACCTTGAAGGACATCTCGCTGGCGCTCTTCGTCGGGATGATCGCCGGCACTTACTCCTCGATCTTCCTGGCGCCCCCGCTGCTGGTGCTGCTGCGCTCGCGCGACCCCAGAGTGGTCGAGCAGGCTGCCGCCGTGGCTCGGGCCCGGGCCAAGAGCGCCCGTTCCCAGCCGGAGAAGGAGAAGGTCACCGTCGTCGCATCCGGTTCGTCTGGTGGTTCATCCAGTACATCCGATTCGGCCGAATCTCCGGACGCAGTCGGCGACGTCGACCTGCCTCGCCCGCGGGGGCCACGCAACCAGCCCCGCCGGGTCCCGCGGAGCCGCCGCCGCTGATCCGGACGGGTCCGTGAGCCGATGCGTCTGGTCCGGACGGTTGCGCGAGCCGATGCGTCTGGTCCGGACGGGTCCGTGAGCCGATGCGTCTGGTCCGGACGGGTCCGTGAGCCGATGCGTCTGGTCCGGACGGGTCCGCGAGCCGAGGTCGCTGATCCGGACGGCCCGGTGAGCCGATGCCGCTGATCCGGACGGGTCTGTGAGCCGATGCGTCTGGTCCGGACGGGTCCATGAGCCGACGCCGCCTGCTACCCGCGGTACGCGCGAGCCGACCTGGGGCCCGCCGCTTGTACGTCGGCCGCTCGGAGGTCGGCCGTTTATGGCGCTCGGCCACGACCCGAGCTGCCCGGGTCGTGACCAACCCAGCAGACGGCGTGCTTTACCGCTGTCTTTCAAGCGCGTCACGGGTTCGTGTCACCAACGCCTACACTGAGAAATCCCTGGTTTCCAGCACCCGCTGAACTCCGCAGCCGGAAAGGGGTGACCTCATGAGTAGCCCTGCACCTGACGCACGCTCCGAGCCCCGCGAGGGGGCGCCCACCTCTGCGGCCGACGCCAGCGCACCGGCCACCCGCACCCCGACCAACTCCCTGGCACCCGAGCGCGTCCTCGGCGTGGGCGTCCCGGCCAGATCGGTCCCGGGGGGCTCGGCAGGCATCGGAGCCCTCGGCGCGCCCCCGCTGGGCCCCAACGACACCGGCCCGATCGGGATCCGGGCCCGGTTGGCGCGGTTGGGCGGCCGGACCCAGCCGTCCACCCCCCAAGTCCTCGAGCCGCTGCTGCGCACTCTGCTGGCCAGCCATCCCAAGGCCGACACCACTTTGATCGAGCGGGCGTATGCCACCGCCGAGGTGGCCCACCGGGGTCAGCGCCGCAAGAGCGGCGATCCGTACATCACGCACCCGGTGGCGGTGGCCACGATTCTGGCCGAGATCGGGCTGACTCCGCCCACGCTCGCCGCGGCGCTGCTGCACGACGTGGTGGAGGACACCGACTATTCACTGGACGACGTACGCCGCGATTACGGTGACGAGATCGCCCTGCTGGTGGACGGGGTGACCAAACTCGACAAGGTCGAATACGGCGAGGCCGCCCAGGCCGAGAGCGTGCGCAAGATGGTCGTGGCGATGTCCCGTGACATCCGGGTCCTGGTGATCAAACTCGCCGACCGTCTGCACAACGCCCGCACCTGGGGTTACGTGTCGGTGGCCTCGGCGCAGAAGAAGGCCACCGAGACCCTGGAGATCTACGCACCCCTAGCTCACCGGCTGGGCATGAACGCGATCAAGTGGGAGTTGGAGGACCTCTCCTTCGCGACTCTCAAACCCGGTCTGTACGAAGAGATCGTGCAGATGGTGGCAGATCACGCCCCGGCCCGGGAGAGTTACCTGCACGAGGTGAGCGAGATCGTCAAGGACGACCTGCGCCAGGCGCGGATCAAGGCCACCGTGAGCGGACGACCAAAGCACTACTACTCCATCTACCAGAAGATGGTGGTGCGCGGACGAGACTTCTCGGACATCTACGACCTCGTCGGGGTACGGGTCCTGGTGGACACCGTGGGCGAGTGCTACGGCGTGCTCGGCACCGTGCACGCGCGATGGAATCCGGTGCCCGGCCGGTTCAAGGACTACATCGCGATGCCCAAGTTCAACATGTACCAGTCGTTGCACACGACGGTGATCGGTCCGCAGGGCAAGCCCGTCGAGATCCAGATCCGCACCCACCTGATGCACCAACGTGCCGAACTCGGCATCGCCGCACACTGGAAGTACAAGCAGCGCTCAGTGGAGCCGGGCGACAAGCAGGACATGCCCTGGCTGCGCAATCTGGTCGACTGGCAGAACGACACCAAGGACCCGGCCGAGTTCCTCGACAGCCTGCGCTACGACGTGGGCAGCACCCTGGTCTATGTCTTCACCCCCAAGGGCGACATCATCTCGCTGCCGTCCGGCTCCACGCCGGTTGACTTCGCCTACGCCGTCCACACCGAAGTCGGCCACCGCACGATGGGGGCCCGGGTCAACGGCCGGCTGGTGGCGTTGGAGTCCCAACTCGAGACCGGCGACACCGTCGAGATCTTCACCTCCAAGGTGGCCGACGCCGGCCCGAGTCGGGACTGGCTCACCTTTGTGGCCAGCCCTCGCGCCCGCAACAAGATCAAGCAGTGGTTCACCAAGGAACGCCGCGAGGACGCGATCGACCACGGCAAGGCCGCATTGGTCAAAGCGATGCGCAAGCAGCAGCTGCCGCTGCAACGCCTGATGTCTCACGCCTCACTGGTGACGCTGGCCAACGAGCTTCGCTATCAGGACGTCTCGGCGCTGTATGCGGCGATCGGGGAGAACCACGTCTCGGCGAACAGCGTGGTGTCCAAACTCGTGGCGCTGCTGGGGGGCGAGGATGCCGCCGAGGAGGACATCGCCGAGGCGACGGTGGCGATTGGCACCGGCCGCCGACGCAGCCACGGCGACTCCGGGGTCGTGGTGCGAGGCGTGGACGATGTCTGGGTCAAGCTCGCCAAATGCTGCACGCCGGTGCCGCGCGACGAGATCATCGGCTTCATCACCCGCGGCAGCGGGGTGTCGGTGCATAGGGTCGACTGCACCAATGTGGCTTCCCTGCGCAAGCAGGTCGAGCGGCTCGTCGACGTGGAGTGGGCCGTGTCGGGCAACAGCGTCTTCCTGGTACACATCCAGGTCGAGGCGGTCGATCGCAACGGCCTGCTCTCGGACATCACCCGCACCCTGTCCGACAACCACGTCAACATCCTGTCCGCGTCCGTGTCCACGAGCCGGGAACGGGTGGCGATCTCCCGCTTCGTCTTCGAGATGGGCGAACCCGCCCACCTGGACGAGGTGCTCGAAGCCGTCCGCAACGTGCCTGGTGTCTACGACGTGTACCGGCAGAACGAGGGGAGCCGGGAGCGCTGACCGGCCTGGCGACAGCCTGGCGATGGGCTCTGGCAGGGTTCAGCCCCGGGCCACAACCCCGGGGCAGGAGATTCCCGTTCAGTCCGGTGGCGGGCTGTCCGCAGGGACTTGCTGGGTGGCGGCGCTCTGCCCGGACAGCGACGCCGTGGCAATCGGGTTGGTTACGCCGGCGTACACCAGCCGCAGCACCTGCAGGGCGTGATCACGTCGGCGTACCCGGCCTCGTTCGGCGAGCGCCGACATGGCCTCGACCGGGCTCACCCCGGCCCGGGTGAGCAGCCAGCGCAGTGCCTCGTCGTCGTGGGCTTCACCGGTCAAGGCCAGATCGACCAGGGTCCGGGTGGCCGTGGTGAGAGTGAGCCCGTCCACCTGAACCGTGTCCTGGGCAGGGACCCGCGCCACGTGCACCCGTAGTTGGGGGCACACCCGCGCACCTGGACTGAAGATGTGTACCGGGATCGCCCTCGAACCGGCCGCCACCAGCGCACTGGCGCTTCGCGGCCTGGGCGATGGATCCGTCGGCGGCCCACCCAGCGCCCACACGGCGGTGGACAGGCCGATCACGACGCCGTCCGGGACCGCCGCCGCCAACGCCCGCCGCCGGGCTGCGGGCCTATCGGCGACGTCCCCGACGAGATAGCAGTCGCCCACCGCTACCAGCAGACCCTCGCGGCGCATCGATTCCAGCCAGGCCCGACTCGTGCCGGGCCCGACCGCCAACACGTCCTTGTCGGCCCCGTCGCTGTCGGGACCGTTCGGCCTTACGGCCTCGGCCGTTCTCACCGTCATCACGCCCGCTATGACACCTGAGCCAGGGAGTTCGACGCCACCCGCGGGCCGGGGTGTGGATCACCGGCCACACGCGGGCGGGGCTGTGGATGACGAAGTCACCCGGTATCGAGTCCCGCGCCGATCTGGCTGAGTTGACGAGATGCGCCGAGCGATCCGGACAGGTCTCGCCGACACACACCGGCCACCGGTGATCCGATTCCTGGCGCAGCGGTGCGGTTCAGGCCGGCAGCTCCCAGGCCGGCAGCGCGCGGCTCGGGGCTGCGACCTGGTCACGGTCCGCCATCCGCAGAGGTCGGCTCGGGGAGAGCCGGGCACCGCGGGGACGAGGGCACCTGGCCCGGACAGCGTCTGCGGGAACTGATCCGGGGCGCGGGGGCCGCAGCATCCGGTCCCGAGTCACCGGGACCTCCAAGGTCGGGTGGCAGGTGCGGTCAGCCTCAGCCCAGGTCGCGTGCGGTCTTGCGGATCTGATCCAGCCAGGCACGTCTGGCCTTGAGGGCTTCCTCGGCCTCCCTGATCTTGCGCCGGTCGCCGCTGTCTCGTGCGCTGGTGAGTTCGGCCTCCAGCCCGGCGATCGACTCTTCCAGTTGACCGAGCGCACCCTCGGTACGTGCCTTGGTCTCCGGATTGGCACGGCGCCACCGTTCGTCCTCACGATCACGCACCGCCTGCTCGACGGCCTTGAGCCGTCGTTCCACGGTGTGCATGGCCGAGCGTGGCACCTTCCCGGCCGCATCCCAGCGTTCCTGGATCGAGCGCAGGGCAGCCTTGGCTGACTTGGCGTCCTTGACCGGCACCAACTTCTCGGCCTCCTGCAGAAGCTTCTCCTTCACCTCCAGGTTGGCGCGCATGTCGGCATCGGTCTTGGCGTTGTCCTCGTTGCGGGCGTTGAAGAACACGTCCTGGGCGGCCCGAAAGCGAGCCCACAGGTCATCGTCCTCGCGGCGGCCGGCTCGACCGGCCCGCTTCCACCGGTCCATCAGGTCGCGATAGGCCGCGCTGGTGGCTCCCCAGTCACGCGAGGAGGACAGCCCCTCGGCCTCGGCGATGAGCTTCTCCTTGGCGGCCTTGGCCTGGGAGTGCTCCTGATGCAACTGGGAGAAGTGGTGTCGTCGAGCGCGGTCGAAGGTGGTGCGGGCGTGGCTGAATCGCTTCCACAGGGCGTCCTCCCCGCTTTTGTCGATCCGCGGGCCCTCCCGTTGGGCCGACTTCCACTGCTCGAACAGCGTCTGCATCCGATCGGTTGAGGCCTTCCACTGCATCCGGCGGGCATCGGTGCCGGCGATCGTCTCGGCTTCCTCCACCAACTTGGTGCGATCGGCCTGAGCCTGCGCCTTGCGCTCGGCCCGTTCGCGCTCCTGGGCCGCGCGGTGCTCGGCCAGGCCGCCTTCGAGGGATTCGATCCGGGCGGCCAGCCCGACCAGGTCACCGACCACCGCCTGCTGGGACAAGCCCTCCCGCAGGCTCTTCAACGCGGTGGTGATCTCGTCGGCGTTGGCCGAGTCCTGGCTCATCCGCTGCTCGGCAAGGTCGACGCTGGCCACGAGCTCGTCGTACTTGCGCCCGTAGTAGGCCAGAGCTTCGGTGGCCGGCGCGTTCGGATACGACCCGACGAAACGCTCGCCTCCCTCGGCTGCCGGATCGGTGACGTAGACGCTGCCGTCCTCGCTCACTCGTCCCCACGGCGTGGGATCGCTCACCGCGAGGACCGGCGGCGCGTCGTGCTGCGGCCCCGGGTGATGTGGCGCCGGGTGATGTGGGCCTGGACGCGGACCGGGGCGGGGCCCGGGGCGCCGCCCTGATGGCCGCGGCGAGGGACGGCCCTTGGCCCGCTGGCCTGGCGGCGTGCTGGGCCGCGGGCCTTGACCTGCCGTTTCGGCGGACGAAGCACCGGGCTTGGGTGTGGACGCGCCAGGCACACCAGCTGAGGTGGCGCTGTCCGACGCGGTGGCTTCTGGTGCGGTGGTGTCGGAGGTGGTGGTCTCTGGTGCGGTGGTGTCGGACCCGGCCTCTGCTGTGGTGGTGTCGGAGGTGGTGGCCTCTGGTGCGGTGTCCGACCCGGTGGCCTCTGCTGTGGTGGTGTCCGACCCGGTGGCCTGTGGTGCGTCGCCCTCATCGGTCACCGCCGTGGCGGGATGCCCAGAGTCCTCGTGCCCGGAGCTCTCCTGCCCGGAGTCGTCCAACCCGGAGCTCTCCAACCCGAGGTTCTCGGGCTGGGTCGGTTCGGTGGCAAGCGGCTCGGGCGCTGACAGCTCGGGCGCTGACTGCTCGGTGTGCGTGGAGGCGGGGATCTCCACGTCGGGGGTGTTCTCACTCACGATGATCGCTCTCTCGCGGCTGTCCTGGTCGGGCTCGGGGTCGTGGCGGGTCACGTCGTCGGGGGGATGGCTCTGACTCATGAAACCTCCACGGACTCGATCGAGATCGGCCGGGCCGGCTCGATGCCATTGGACCCGGTTCCGCCCTCACTCACCAGTTGAACCACGTCCATGCCGGAGGTGACGCTTCCGAAGACGGTGTAGCCACCCGCGGAGTCCGAAGGGATGGGGGAGTCCTTGTACACGATGAAGAACTGCGATCCCTGGCTGTTGGCGTCATCGGCACGGCGGGCCATGGCCACCGTCCCGGCCGGATAGATGCCGTCCGCGGGCGCGTTCTCCACCGGACCCCACGTGTATCCCGGCCCACCCATCCCGGTGCCCTCGGGGTCACCGCACTGCAGCACGTAGATTCCGGACGTGGTTAGCCGGTGGCAGGGGGTGTTGTCGAAAAAGCCTGCCTCGGCCAGGTAGGTGAAGTTCGCCACCGCCTGCGGGGCTGCGGCACCGTCGAGGGAGAAGGTCAACTCGCCGCAGGTGGTCGCGATGGTTGCCGTCCACTCCTTGCCCTGCGCCGTGGCCGGGTCGGGCAGTGCCAGATCCGACGGTGTGTTGGGCTCGGTGTCAGGGACCGGCGGGCAGGGATTGGAGGCGGCATCCGACTCGGTCGCCGTGGTGGGCGACTGGTCCGCTGCGGTCGTCTCGGCGTCCTGTTCGGGCAGCGCCGCGATGACCACGAGGGCCACCACGGTGGCCACAGCCAGCGCGGCCGCGACGATGGCCGCGATCATCCGCATACGACGACTTCTGGCCGCTCGCGCGTCCCGGCGCGCCTGCCAGTCGTTGTAGCGCCGACGGGCGTACTCGCGCTCACGCTTGCTCGGAGACACTGGAACCCTCCAGGTGAAGACCGCAACGCCGTGGCGGGGCGCCCGGTGACGGGAAACGCGTGCAGTCTAGGGCGAGCATCCCACCCGGCGCGCGCGGGTTCACGGATTCGGCGAGTTGTCTGATTCGAAGTGCCATCTTTCGGCTTCGCCCGTGGTCGGCGGCGGCGAACCCGAACCTCGGGGTGAGGTCTGCCTCATCCTCGTCGGTCAGTGCCTCGCGAGTACCGTGGTGCCAGCAGGAGCGCCGCCTGTGCGCCCGTGCAGCGCAGGGGTCCGCGGACGGGCTGGAGCCGTCCCAGCGAAGGAGGAGCAGGTGGCTCAGAGCAGGCGTTCGCGAGCGCGGGTGGGGATCGTGGGAATCGCGCACACTCCATTCGGCAAGTTGCCGGGTGAGACGGTGGAGTCCCTGGTCGAGCGGGTCACCGCCGAAGCCCTCGCCGACGCGGGTCTGGAGCCCGGGCAGGTCGACGAGGTGATCCTCGGCCATTACAACGGCGGGCTGGTCAGGTTGGCCTTCGGCTCCACACTGGCGATCGGCAGTGGAGGTCCCACCTCGGGACTGGCCGGCATCCCAATGTCACGGGTGGAGAACGCAGGGGCCTCCGGTGCGGCGGCGGTCCACCAGGGAATCCGCGCGGTGCTGTCCGGGCTGGCTGAGACGGTTCTGGTGGTCGGTGTCGAGAAGATGACCCACGCCGGGCAGGTGGAGGTGAACCGGGCGCTCGCGGGGATCGACCCGAGGCTGGCCCGCCAGCGGACGGTGCAGCGATTCGCGAGCCTGGCCGCGTCCCTGACCCGCGACTACGCCGCCCGGTTCGACGCGGACGACTGGCTCCCCGGGGCCTTGGCGAAGATCTCGGCCAAGAACCACTGCAATGCCGCGGTCAATCCCTGGGCGCACCGCCGGGCGGTCACCACCCCCGAGTTCTGCGGCACCACCTCGCCGGGTAACCCGATCGTGGTCGCGCCGCTGCGGCGCAGCGATTGCTCTCCGGTCAGCGATGGTGCGGCTGCCATCGTGCTGCGACGTGACCCCGCCAATCCGCTTGCCACGATCACCGGCTATGCCTGCACGAGCGAGGGGATGCTCACCCCAGACCGGGACGTACTCGCCCTGCAAGCCGGCCGGGAAGCCGCCTGGCAGGCCCTGTCGATGGCCAAGGTCAAACTCGAGCGGCTCAGCCTGATCGAACTGCACGACAGCTTCAGCATCCTGGAACTGCTCGGGTACGAGATGCTCGGCCTGGTCGGCTACGGGCAGGCACGTCGGGCGGTGGACGGCGGTTGGACGACCAAGGACGGGCGGCTTCCGGTGAACCCGTCCGGGGGGTTGCTGGCCCGCGGGCATCCGCTCGGCGCGTCGGCGGTCTCGGCGCACGTGATGGTGGCCCTGCAGGTGGCCGGCCAGGCCGGCGCCATGCAGGTGCCCCACGCCAGTCACGCCCTAGTGCACAGTATGGGCGGCTTCGGGGTCGTCAACTACGCGAGCCTGGTCTCCGGCTGAACCTGCTGTCGCCAGGCCCGCTGCGGCTGAACCTGCTGCCGCCAGGCCCGCTGCCGCCAGGCCCGCCCGGCGAAGCCCGCTGCTGCCAAGCCCGCTCCGGCTGGCCCGGGAAAGTCGACGGTCGGCGGGTGTCTGGAACCCTTAGGCTTGCGCGGTGCTGCTCACCGGATTTCCCGCCCAGGCCTTCGAGACGAACTGCTACGTCATCGCCCGCGAGCCTGGCCAGGAGTGCCTGGTCGTCGACCCGGGCATCGGTGTGCTCGACCGGCTCGAGGAGGTCCTGTCCGAGCATCGGCTGCGACCAGCCGCGGTGCTGCTGACCCATGGCCACCTCGACCACGTGTACTCGGTCACCCCGGTCTGCCAGGGTCCGGCGATTCCCGCACTCATTCACGGCGACGACGAGTACCGCCTCAAGGATCCGCTGTCCTCCCTCGGGCCCGGACTGATCTCCATGCTCGAGCGGCAGTTCGGCACGTCGGCGACCTGGACCGAGCCGTCCGACGTGCAGGTGCTCACCGATCGCGAGCACGTGGAGATCGCCGGGCTGAGCGTGGAGGTGCTGCACGCCCCCGGCCACACCGAGGGGTCGGCCATGCTCCGGCTCCCCGAGGTGCCCGACGTGCGCGGCGCCGACCTCGACCTGACCAGCACCGTGCTCACCGGTGATGTCGTCTTTGCCGGCAGCATCGGACGCACCGATCTGCCGGGTGGATCGCCCGAGGCGATGCTCACCTCGCTGCGCGAGGTCGTCCTCGGGCTGGACGACGCGAGCCTGTTGCTGCCCGGCCATGGCCCGGCCACCACGATGGCTCATGAACGCCGGACCAACCCATATCTGCTGGAGGTGAGCTGACGTGGCCCGGGTGACCCCGATCTCCGGCTTCCCCGAGTGGAGCCCTGCCCAGCGGATCGTCGAGCAGCGGATGCTCGATGAGTTACGCACGGTCTTCGAGTTGCATGGTTTCGCGGGTATCGAGACCCGTGCGGTCGAGACCCTGGAGCAGTTGTTGCGCAAGGGTGAGATCGACAAGGAGGTCTACGGGGTTCGCCGGCTGGCCGCCGACCCGGACGCCGCCGCCGACCCGTCCAGGGACTTGGCGTTGCACTTCGACCTCACCGTGCCGTTCGCCCGGTACGTGGTGGAGAACGCGGGCAAGCTCGAGTTCCCGTTCCGCCGGTACCAGATCCAGAAGGTCTGGCGGGGCGAACGCCCCCAGGAAGGGCGGTACCGGGAGTTCACTCAGGTCGACATCGACGTCGTCGACCGGGATCGGCTCGACTTCCACTACGAGGTGGAGATGCCGTTGGTGATGGCCGAGGCATTCGGTCGGCTGCGGCCCTTGGGGCTGCCGGAGATGACGATCCGGGTGAACAATCGCAAGCTCGCCGAGGGTTTCTACCGGGGCCTCGGCGCCGAGGATCCGGCCGCGGTGCTGCGCGCGGTCGACAAGCTCGACAAGGTCGGTGCGGACGCCGTCCTGGCGGAGCTGGAACGATCCGGACTGCCGGCGGAGGCGGCGCGAAAGTGCTTGCAGTTGGCGCAGATTCGCTCTGACGACGATTCCTTCATCGGCGAGGTGCAAGCCTTGGGGGTGCGCTCGGATCTCCTGGACGAGGGCCTGGACGAACTCGGTCAGGTGGTGCGGGCAGCGCGGGCGTCCGCGCCGGGACAACTCGTCGCGGACCTGTCCATCGCCCGAGGCCTGGACTACTACACCGGGACCGTGTACGAGACGACCATGCACGGCCTGGAGTCCTACGGCTCGGCGTGTTCGGGTGGGCGTTACGACGCGTTGGCCACTGACGCCCGCGCGACCTATCCGGGTGTGGGCATCTCCTTCGGGCTGACCCGGGTGCTCGGGCTGCTCTTCGCCCGGGGCCTGACCGCGTCCCGCTCGGTACCCACGGCCGTGCTCGTCATGCTGCCCGACGACGAATCCAGGGACAGGTGCCGCCGCCTCGCTCAGGTGTTGCGTGACCGGGGGATCAGCGCCTTGGTGGCACCCAGGCCGGACAAGTTCGGCAAGCAGTTGCGCTTCGCTGATCGTCGCGGCATCCCATTCGTCCTGTTCCCCGGCGAGGCGACGGCGGCGGACGGCGACATCACGGGCGTTGAGCTCAAAGACCTCCGAACGGGTGAGCAGGGTCCGGTCGACCTCCACCGATGGCACCCACCTGCCGATGATGGTGTTCCCCGGGTCATCCATCCAGGTGTGGACTGATCGAGTGCCCGCTGTGTGAGGGGCGGGGGCATGACAATGGGCGACGCGGAGGAGTCGAGGGTGGCAGGGCCGGCCGGTGGCATGCACAGCAGCGTGGTTCCGCAGGATCCGGCGCCGGTGGTTCCCGCCCAGAGCACGGGCCCGGATGAACCTGCCCCGGACGCGTCGGCCCCAGAAGGGTCGGTGCCAGAAGGGTCGACCCAGGATCCCTTGGCCTCGTTCGTCGCCGAGGAGGCCATCCGCCTCGGCTTGCGCGAACGTTTCCCCGATCACCCCGGGGTGCTCACGCCCGTCGTCCTGCGTCGGCGCGCCAACGCACTCATCCGTTTGGACCCGGTGCCCGTGGTGGCCCGCGTGGCGAACTGGACCGCATCGGTGCGCGACGACCCCGCGGTCAACCTGCGTGCTGAGGTCAACCTGAGCCGGTGGGCGGCCTCACGCGGGGGACGGGTTCCGGTGCCGCTGCCCGGCATCTTGGCGGGTCCGCATGAGCGCCATGGCGTGGTGTTCACCATGTGGCGGGTGCGACCTACCGGCAGCAAACTCACCGACCCCGGTCAGGCGGGCCGGTCACTGGCCCATCTGCACCAAGCCCTCGCCGGATACCCGGGCGCTCTGCCGGGCCCGGAGCCGATCGCTCACGACACCAATGTGGCCATGATGATGCTGGCTCGGATGGGATTCCTGGACACCGAGGAGGCGATGCTCGTGGCCGATGAATGCCGCGAGCTGGTCGCGGACGTGGCTCGGCTGACCGCCTGGCTGCCGCCCGAACGTCGGGTTCCGCTGCACGGTGACGCACACCCGGGCAACGCCTACGTGGAGGACTCGCAGGTGTACTGGAGCGACTTCGAGGACACCTGGCGCGGTCCGGTGGAATGGGACGTGGCGACGTTGGCGTCGTCGTCGGTGTGGACCAACGACCGGCAGCGCGAGATCGCTGTCCGCCAGTACGCGGCCGAGGCGAAGCTCGAACTCGATGAGGAACTGCTGACCGCCTGCCGCCGGCTGCGCAACGCCCAGGGCGAGGCCTGGCGAGCGTTGGCCGCAGCGGTGGCCTCGAGCTGACCTCGGCGGCCCACGCCCGGCGGGCCGCAGTCGGCTCGTCCAGTTCAGCCCCCGGACAAATCTGCGTCCCACCGGTCCCCGCTCTGGCGGCTACGAACCCAGTGAACGCTTTTGCGTCTCTCAGACGTGTTTACGTACACCGAATCTGACCGCGGGCCATCGCCCGCTTCCGTTGTACGCAAACACGTCCCAGCCACACATTTGCGTACACCAGACCGCGGTGACGTCGGCCGCTGCCGGCGTCTCGCGGCTGCTCACGCCCGGCCGACCCCACCGGTGCGCCGGTCCGAGGCGCTCACCCGAAGCGGGCTGCGGCCTGTGAGGTCGGGGTCGGCCAGAAGCGCACGACGACTGCCTGCTGCCCGGCCGTCCACACGGCCCCGGCGAGCCAGTACAGCACCAGGCCTGCCGGCATGAGGACGGCGGCCACGACGGCTCCTCCGGTGGCCAGGACGGGCATCATCGCCATCACGGGTCCGGCGGGCCCGCTCAACGAGGCGGCCGAGGCATTGGCCAGCACGAGATGGCGCTGGGTGAGCCAGGTGAGCAGGCCGATCGAGACCGCCAGTACCGCGAGTACAGCGAACCCGTTGAGCGACCCGAGGGTGCCGGCCAGGATGGCCTGGCCGAGGTGGAGTGCGGTGTCGTCCATCTGCAGACCGGCCACCGTGCTGCTGGCGGCGGCGTGCGCGAGCTCGGCGCCGATGATCCCCACCGGGGTGCCGGCGGCCAGGTCGCGCAGTACCAGGTAGAGCGCCGACATCACCGGGACCTGCGCGAACGCGGGCAGCATCGCCGAGGCTCCCAGCCCGTGCTCGGCCTGGGCGGCACGCAGTTCGCGGGATTGGCGCAGCAGGGACTCTCGGTCGGTGCGGCCGGCGTAGCGTCGCCGGATCCGGGAGATTTCGGGTTCGGCACGCACCTGGGCGTGGGCGAGCCGGACCCCGCGTACCGCGAGCGGCAACAGTGCGGCACGGACCACCAGGACCAGCAGGACGATCGACCCGGTCCACACGGCGCCCGGCGACGGGTCGCCGATCGTCGCCAGGAGGTCATGGGCGAGAACCAGCACCGTCGAGACGGCCGCGGTGAACGGCCACATCACTGTCTCCACGAATCCGGACGGTGCCGTCACCGACACCCCGGACAGATTCGGGGTCAGCGCGATGAGAGGCAGTACCGGCACCGCCCAGCCCGATCGCGACTCGCGTGGCCGGACAGGCCTGAGCGGGGTGACCGGTGCGGACTCCAGCCGGAGTCCGGCTGGGCCGATGAGTGGTTGCCCGGTCGCAATGGGGACCGGGTACCCCGGGTCGCGTTGTGCTTGGGCACGTCGCGGCTGTTGGCTCGGGGGACCCGGGACGAAGCCGACCTGGGTGGGGACAGGCGGGGCGGGTTGGACGGAATCCGGGGGCGGGGTGCGATCAGCAGTCGGTGGGGTGTGATCTGAGTGGGACAGGGTGTGATCTGAGTTGGGTGGCGTGTGATTTGAGTGGGGCAGGGCGTGATGTGGGCTGGCCAGGTGGGCATCGGGGTGGTGCAGCGTGCGATATAGCATGGAGAACTCCAGAGTCCGATCAGGTGAGGGCAGGGACGCGAGGGCGCGTCAGGCACCTGGAGCTCGGGGACGCACTCGTCCCGGGCGATTCGGATTGCTGGCCCGGGGGCGGGTGGGGGCCAGGGTGGCCGGGCCGACTCGCATCGGAACCGCTGTGCGCACCGCAGGATGCCCCTGACGCAGCAGCAGGCCAAGGGTTGCCACGACCGCCGTCAGGGCGATTGCGGAGACGAGCAGCGCCGAAGCCGCACCCGAACCGGAACCCAGGGCGGACAGGCCGCCGGTCATCACCAGCAGCCAGCTGAGCAGCACCGCAGCCGGGCTCGCACGCATCCACGCTGGCACCCCTTGAGGGTACGCCCGCTGCTGCATCGGCTCCGCGCTCCCGCGCCTGGCCGATCCCCCGCCGGACCGATCCGTGCCTGGGCCGAGTCGCGCGTGGGCCGAGTCGCGCGTGGACCGAGTCGCGCGTGGACCATGGCCCCCGGTCGGACGCCGATCTCGCGCCCGGACACCGATCCCGCGCCCGGACGAGGATCCCGTGCTCGGATGCCGATCGCGTGCTCGGATGCCGGTCCCGTGCCCTGACGCCGATGGCCCGCGCTTGGAGCACGAAACCCACGAAACCGCACTGGTCCAAAGGGGGGACACGGGTGGCTCAGCGCACCGGTCCCGGTCGCCGCGCGCGAGCGACTCCATGTGCCGGATCCGGCGTCCTGAGACGGGCCGTACCTGCCGTCAGGACGATGCCCCGCTCACCGAGGGTACGGACCCGTTCGGGGTCTGCTCCGTCCGGGCGGAGGGCGTCCATCTGGGCTAATACCCCGTCGCCGGAATGCCGATCTCACCATCGTGGGCACTGACCAGGCACGCAAACGTGCTAAGGAGCCGACGCAGGCCGCGTCTGGGGTCGGCGCGACCGAGACGTCCGAGTTCCCGGTGCCCACGCAGGGCGGGCAGCTTGCCGCAGTGGCCCCCTCCGACGACGACGCGGGCGAGGCGGACAGAGACCCCGGGGATAGGCATGTCAACCGGCTGTCACACGATGAACGAGCGCGGCTGCGGAGTCTGCACGTGTACGGCATCCTCGACACACCCGCCGACGGTGCCTTCGACCGGGTCACCGAACTCGTCGCCGAACTCATGGACGTGCCCGTGGCCGTGGTCAGCCTCGTCGATCACGATCGCATCTGGTTCAAGTCCCACCACGGCCTGGAGGTTCAGCAGATCGACCGCGAGCCGGGTCTATGCGCCTCGGCGATCCTGCAGGACGACTTCTATGAGGTCACGGACGCCTCCGTCGACCCGCGCACCCTGACTAACCCGTTGGTGGCAGGCGAGATGGGAGTGCGCTTCTACCTGGGGCACCCGCTCACCACCCCGGACGGGCACAACCTGGGCATGCTCTGCGTGCTCGATGTCGAGCCGCGCGAGGTCACCGAGCGCGATCGCCAGATCATCGGCACGATGGCCGAGGTCGTCATGGACCAGATGAACCTGCGGTTGTCCGCCAGGCGCATCTACGACCTGAACTGCGACCTGAAGTCCACCCAGGAGCAATTGGAGTACCAGGTCCAGCACGACGCTCTCACCGGCCTGTGGAACCGGCCCACCATCAACGCGTTCCTGTCCAAATCACTCGATCGGGCACGGCGCAGTGCTCGCCCGGTGACCGTGGTGATGATCGACCTGGACAACTTCAAGTCCATCAACGACACCCACGGTCACGCCGCCGGGGACGAGGTACTGGTGGAGACCTCCCGCCGCCTGACCTCCACGGGGCGAACCGCGGACGTGATCGGCCGCCTCGGCGGTGAGGAGTTCCTGGCCGTCTTCGACGAGACGAGCCTGGCGGACGGAGCGGCCGCAGCCGAACGATACCGGGCCAAGGTTGCCGACCGCCCCTATGTCATCACTGGTCCGGACGGCCCGTTGGAGGTCTCGATCACGGCGAGTTTCGGTCTGGGCAGTACCGAGGGGCAGACCGACATCTCCGCCAAGGACCTGATCAACGAGGCGGACGACGCCCTGTACGAGGCCAAGCGGACCGGGAGGAACCGGGTCGTGTGCAATGACGTCGTGCCTCGACGCGCCGGGTGAACGGCCTGCTCGGCCGGGGGTCTGTGGACGGCCCGGCCGAGCCCGGTCGGCCCTGAGGGTGCGAGGCTGGGTCAGCGCTGACAGGTGAGGGGCGGCTCACCGGCAATCCGTGCGCGGGTACCGGCGGGGATTCCGTAGGATCGGTGGGCACCGCCACCGACCAGGAAGAAGGCTCCCGTGCTGCGCACCCACCAGGCTGGCTCGCTTCGAGCCGGCGACGAAGGCTCCACCGTCACGCTGGCCGGGTGGGTGGCCAGTCGGCGCGACCACGGCGGGGTGGCCTTCCTCGACCTGCGTGACGCCTCCGGGGTGTGCCAGGTCGTGGTCCGCGACGAGGCGGTGGCGCACAGCCTGCGCAACGAGTTCTGCCTCCAGGTGACCGGCCAGGTGTCGAAGCGTCCCGAGGGCAACGAGAACCCGGCGCTGCCCACCGGCGAGATCGAGGTGATCGCCGACTCTGTCGAGGTGCTCAACCCGTCCGCACCGCTGCCCTTCCAGATGGACGCCCACGTCGAGGTCGGCGAAGAGGCCCGGTTGAAGTACCGCTACCTCGACCTGCGACGCGAAGGGCCCGCTCACGCCATCCGGCTGCGGGCCCAGGCCAGCAAGGCAGCTCGGAAAGTCCTGGACGACAACGGCTTCGTCGAGATCGAGACCCCAACCCTGACCCGGTCGACGCCCGAGGGGGCCCGCGACTTCCTGGTGCCGGCGCGGTTGGCGCCGGGCTCCTGGTATGCGCTTCCACAAAGCCCGCAGTTGTTCAAGCAACTCCTGATGGTGGCGGGCATGGAGCGCTACTACCAGATCGCCAGGTGCTACCGCGACGAGGACTTCCGCGCCGACCGGCAGCCCGAGTTCACCCAACTCGACATCGAGATGAGCTTCGTCGACCAGGACGACGTCATCGCTCTCTCCGAAGAGGTCATCGCGGCGCTATGGCGACTCATCGGACACGAGATCCCGCTGCCGATCCCGCGGATGAGCTACGCCGAGGCAATGTCCCGGTACGGAACAGACAAGCCCGACCTGCGTTTCGGGCTCGAACTGACCGACTGCACCGAATACTTCGCCGGCACCGGCTTCCGGGTGTTCCAGGCGCCCTACGTGGGTGCGGTGGTGATGCCCGGGGGTGGCTCCCAGCCGCGTCGCCAGTTCGACGCCTGGCAGGAGTGGGCCAAACAGCGCGGTGCCAAGGGTCTGGCCTATGTCACCGTCGCCGAGGACGGCACCCTGGCCGGCCCGGTGGCCAAGAACCTGTCCGAGACGGAACTGTCCGGTCTCGCCGAGCACACCGGAGCCACCCCGGGGGACTGCATCTTCTTCGCCGCCGGCGCCCCCAAGCCGTCCCGAGCGCTGCTGGGCGCCGCCCGCAACGAGATCGCCCGGCGCGGTGGTCTCATCGACGAGGACGCCTGGGCGTTCGTCTGGGTGGTGGACCCGCCCCTGCTGGAACCCGCCGGGGACGCCCTGGAAGCTGGCGACGTGGCCGTGGGCTCGGGCCAGTGGACGGCGGTGCACCACGCCTTCACCGCGCCCAAACCCGAATGGCTCGACCAGTTGGAGTCCTCTCCGGGTGAGGTCCTCGCCGATGCCTACGACCTGGTCTGCAATGGCAGCGAGATCGGCGGGGGATCGGTCCGTATCCACCGCCGGGACGTGCAGGAGCGGGTCTTCGCCCTGATGGGGATCGGCGCCGAGGAAGCCCAGGAGAAGTTCGGCTTCCTGCTGGAGGCGTTCTCCTACGGAGCACCGCCGCACGGTGGGGTGGCCTTCGGCTGGGACCGGGTGTGTGCCTTCCTCAGTGGTGCTGACTCCATCCGCGAGGTCATCGCCTTCCCCAAGTCCGGGGGCGGGTACGACCCGCTCACCGCGGCTCCCGCCCCGATCACCGCCCAGCAGCGCCGGGAGGCTGGGGTGGACGCCGTGGCCAAGCCGCAGACAGCCACGCAGGCGGAAGCCCCCGCGCCCGGAGCTGGGGCCGTTTCCTGACCGGGTCCGGAGTTCGGGTGACGTTTCGCCCGGGTCAGGGGGGTCGACGGTCGCCGTAGCGGGCTCGGGTGACGGTGGATGTTTCCGCGTCGCGCGGGGTCTTGCCGGGGTGACGTTGCGCGGGCTTGGGTGACGGTAGACGTTGCCGTGGGTTGCCAAGTGTTGCCCGGGTGACGTTCCGCCCGCGTCCGGTCGGGTCCACGGTCGCCCCGATGTGTCGAAGGCCGCCCCGATGTACGGAAATGCGTCTGTCAGACCCAAAAGTGTTCTCTGGGGCGACCACCCGGTCAGTGCTGGAAGCCGAACTTCGCGTGCAGGCGTCGTAACGGCTTGGGTGCCCACCAGTTCCGGTCGCCGAGCAGGCTCATCGTGGCCGGCACGAGGAGCAGGCGGACCAGGGAGGCGTCCAGGGCGACCCCGACGGCCAAGGCGACGCCGGTCTCCTTGATCGCCAGCAGTTTGCCGCTGGTGAAGCCCACGAAGACCAGGACGATGATCAGCGCGGCCGAACTGATGATCCGCCCGGATCGCTGGAGCCCGGCCACCACCGCCTCGTCATTGCTCATCCCGGCGTCGTAGCACTCCTTGATCCGGGACAGCAGGAACACCTCGTAGTCCATTGCCAAGCCGAAACCCAGGGCAAGCACGATCGCCGGAATGAACGTCTCGATACCTCCGGTGCTGGTGAAATCCAGCAGCCTTTCCAGGTGTCCGTCCTGGAATCCCCACACCATCACGCCGATCGTGGCCCCCAGCGAGATGGCATTCATTACCAGGGCCTTCACCGGCACCAGAACCGAGCCGGTCATCAGGAAAAGCAAGACGAAGGTCGCCGTCACCACCAGACCCACCATGGCGGGGGCGGCGCGCAGCAGCGTGTCGGTGAAGTTCGCCTGCTTCGCCGCGCTTCCGGTCACCCACATGTCCGGCTCGCGCGGCAGGTCCCGGCTCAGTTGAGCGGCGTCGGCAGGGGAGTCACCCGCCGGCACCACGTTGACCACCACCAGGTCCCCGACCCGGTTGGGCGGCTCCACCTCCGCCACCGCCGCCAACTCGGCCACGTGCGCGCTCCAGTCCGCGACCAGGGCGTCGAACACGCCACCGTCGGTCTGCGGCTCAGTCAAGGCTGGGACGACATCGAGACCGTCCGAACCATTGCCGGCCTTGCCCATCTGCGCCGCCGCCGGCCCAGCGCCGACGGCGGTGTCGCCAGCGAGTTCGGTAGTGCCAGCGAGTTCAGTCGTGCCAGCGAGTTCGGTGTCGTCGAGTACGGCAGCGGCCTCGGGGTTGTCAGCGGTTCGGGTGGTGCCGGCGGACGGTTGTTTGCCGGCCAGGTCAGTGGTGTCGGCCGGCTCGTTGCCGAGGGCGACGGCCCGCTGGGCGCCGGTCGCGTCCAGGAACACCGCCTGGATCGGTGCCGGCCACAACTGTGGGTACTGCGTCTGGAGTGTGCTGTAGAACTCGCGTTGCGGATGCCCCTCGGGCAGGAGTTGGACGGTGGAGGAAGTGGTCTCGATCCGCAGTGCCGGAATCGCCAGGATCACCAGGACGCCGGTGACCCCGACCAGGACCAGCCATCGGCGGGCCTGCACCGCGCGGGCGAGCCTGGAGAAGAATCCGTCCGGCGGTGGAATGTCGCCGAAGCCGGAGATCACCCGGCCCAGTCCGGGCACCCGGGTCAGCAGCCCGGGGCGCAGCAACTGGTTGGCGCTGAGCACCAGCAGCGCGGGCACCAGGGTGAGCGCGACCAGGACCGCCACCGCTACGACACAGACCACCCCCACCGCCACCGCCCGCAGCAGCGTGGACGGGACGAGCATCAGCCCAGCCAGGCTCAACGCCACGGTCACACCGCTGAAGATCACGGTCCGGCCCGCCGTGCCCACGGTACGCACCAGCGCCTGCCTCGCCTCGTCGCGTCCGGCGGTGCTGGCCTGGCCCACCACGGCGCGCAACTCCTCGCGGTACCGGCTCACCATCAGCAAGCCGTAGTCGATGCACAGGCCCAGGCCCATCACCGACACGACGTTGACGACGGTGGCGTCCAGTTCCATGACGTGGGTGACACCGAGCAGGCAGACCATGCCGCCGCCGATCGAGGCCAGCGCCCCGATGAGCGGCACACCCGCAGCGGCGAAGCCGCCGAAGACGATCACCATCACCAGCAACGACAGCGGAAGGGCCACCAGCTCGCCCGTGCGAAGGTCCGCCTCGGCCTGATCCTGCAGATCGGTGGTCACTATCGCGGCGCTGCTCGTGATCGTGCTGGAGCCGGGGAAGGCAGAGGCAAGGCTTGCCTCGATGCTGCTGAAGACCTCGGTGGTGCGGCTCTCCAAAGCCGTTGCCCTGGCCTGGCTGAGGTCCTTGACCAGCGACACCTGGACCAGGAAGCCGTCACCGTCGCGAGCGGTCAGGGCCACCCGTCGGGGATCGTCCTGCGGCACCTCCTGCGGCAACAGCGTGGGCGAGCCCACTGCAGCGATCCCGGACCACCCCTGGACTCGGATCAGTTCGGGATTGACCAGGGTCACCGCTCGCGAATCGAGAGGGTCCACTCCCAGGACGAGCAACTGCACCGTCTCGCCATAGGGCTGGTGGTCAGCGAGCATCTGTTCGCCGTCCAGTGCCTCCCCAGGCACCGTCGGCTCCTTGGTCTCCACCGAGTCGAACAGCCCCGGTCCGATACCCCCCAGGGCCAGGGCGAAGGCCGCCGCCGTGGCCACCACCCAGCAGGCCAAGGCCACGCCGGGATGCCGCGACACAGCGCGGGCCACGGTATCGAGCATCTGTCCAGCGTGACAGGGTTGGGGGAGCGGCGAGCACGGAATGGCCGTTCATCCCCCGGGTGGTCGATGTGGTGAATGCCGGCTATGACCGGGCTGGTGCAGGGACGTCGACGGGCGGCTTTGGCAGGCTCTCTACCCGAGGGCGCCAGCCCCGTCGTGACGGTGAATCTCAAGGTGTGGTCCCACCCTGCCGAAGGCGGCGAGCATGACTCGAGTCGAGCGGATTGCCCGGGGTTCTGGCCAGCAGGAGCGACTCGTCGCCCCGACAGAGCAGGCTGCGGGGGGCCGGTGAACCGCAAGCAGCCTGGCGGCATCCGGATCGCCCTCGCTGTCCTGGCCGTCTTCGCGCTGACGGGTCCGGGCTGTGTCCTGGGCCCCGACCAGCCAGTCGAGCCGGTCGGCGCCGGCCCGGTGACGATGCCGGACGGTCTGCCCGGGCCCTTCCCGGTGACCAAGGTCATCGACGGCGACACCATCTGGGTGTCAGACGACGGGCAACGCGTGAAGGTGCGGCTGCTGGGGATCGACTCACCCGAAACCCACGACGGGCCCGAGTGTTTCGGAGAAGAGGCGACCGGACACGCGTTGCAGGCGCTCGGTGGCCGGCAGGTGTACCTGGAGACGGACCCCTCCCAGGGCACCCAGGACCGCTACGGGCGCACCCTGGCGTACGTGTGGGTGGACGGCGGGCTGTTCAACCTCGAACAACTCGACTCAGGATTCGCCCGGGAGTACACCTTCGACCAGCCGTATCGCTACCAGGCTGCCTTCCGGGCCGGCGAACAGGCGGCCCGGGCGGATGGACGCGGGCTGTGGAATCCCGAGGCGTGCGACCCGAGCGAGACCGGCTGAGGAGGTCACCGGCGTCCGGGCGCGACCCGCGAGAATGAGAGGCTGACCTTCGCCGACACCGGCGGCCGGAGCATCGAGACGGGAGTGACGTGACCGATCTGTTCACCGCCGACACCGACGACGCCGATCCCTCGTCCGGTCCGGTCCGGCCGCTGGCGGTGCGGATGCGGCCCCGCACCGTCGAGGAGATCGTCGGTCAGGCCCACCTGGTGGGCCCGGCCAGCCCGTTGCGGCGGCTGGCCCAACCGGTCGAGCCCGGGAGTCGGGTGTCGGCCACGTCGCTGGTGCTGTGGGGCCCTCCCGGCACCGGAAAGACGACGTTGGCACACGTGATCAGCCGCGCTCGCGGCGGGGTCTTCGTCGAACTGTCGGCGATCACCGCCGGGGTCAAGGACGTGCGGGCCGTGATGGACAAGGCCCGCGACGATCGCGACCTGTATGCGCGCTCCACCGTGCTCTTCCTGGACGAGATCCATAGGTTCACCAAGGCCCAGCAGGACGCGCTGCTGCCCGGGGTGGAGAACGGCTGGGTCACCCTGGTGGCGGCCACCACGGAGAATCCGTCGTTCTCGGTGATCGCCCCGCTGCTGTCCCGCTCGCTGGTGCTCACCCTGGAACCGCTGGCCGAGGACGACATCGCGGCCCTGTTGCGACGCGCGGTCGCCGATGTCCGAGGGCTGGCCGGAACCGTCGACCTGGACCCGGAGGCACTCGAACACCTGGTTCGCCTGGCGTCCGGCGATGCCAGGCGGGCACTCACCGCCCTGGAGGCGGCCGCCGCAGTGGCCCAGGATCGTGCTGCCCGGGAGGGCGGCGGTCCCCGGGCGGAGGTGCCGGTGATCGGGGTGCCGGACGCCGAGCACGCACTGGACGTGGCCACCCTGCGCTACGACCGCGACGGCGATCAGCACTACGACGTGATCAGCGCCTTCATCAAGTCGATGCGCGGCAGCGACGTCGACGCCGCGATGCACTACCTCGCCCGGATGTTGGAGGCCGGGGAAGACCCGCGTTTCGTGGCCCGTCGGATCGTCATCGCGGCCAGCGAGGATGTGGGGATGGCCGACCCGGGCGCCCTGCTCAGCGCCATCGCGGCCGCTCAGGCCGTCCAACTCATCGGCATGCCCGAGGCCCGGATCGTGCTCGCCCAGGCCGTGGTGCATGTGGCGACCGCGCCGAAGTCCAATGCCTCGTACGTCGCCATCAACGAGGCGGTCGCCGATGTGCGGGCCGGCCTGCTCGGCACCGTCCCGACCCACCTGCGCGACGCCCACTATCGCGGTGCGGCCGCGCTCGGGCACGGAGCCGGCTACGTGTACAGCCACGACACGCCGGTAGGGGTGGCGCCGCAGCAGTACGCACCCGATCCGGTCGTGGATCGCCGCTACTACCGCCCCACCGATCGCGGCTACGAGCGCGAACTCTCCACCCGGCTCGAGCGGCTGCGGGCCATCCTCGACGATCGCTAAGCGGGTTGCCACGCCGTGACCGCCAGGGGTTGATTTCGGATAGTTATCGCTTTCCGTTCAAGTACTGCGGGAGCCGGTCGACATAGCACCGTATCTGTGGCTGGTACCCCGTGCGCCCGAAATGCGCGGGGACGACGCCGCAGGACTCCGTCGTGGGTCCACGAGCCCGTCGGCGGGTACCGCTCTTTGATCAGATCCCCACGGAGGCATGGTGAGCCAGAGCCCGTTCCAGAACTATCCGCCACAGGACCCGAACCAGCCGGGGCAAGGCTCGGCCTACCCACAGCAGGACCCGGCCTATTACCAGCAGCTGCCCCCGCAGATGCCCGGCCAGTATCCCGCGGGACCGGTCCCGCCCGCCGGACGCAAGGGCATGGCCATCGCCTCCCTCGTGCTCGGCATCCTGGCCCTGCTCGGCTCCTGGATTCCCCTCCTGAACTTCGGCAGCATCCTGTTCGCCATCGTCGGGGCCATCCTGGGCATCGTCGCCCTGGCCCGACACCTGGGCGGACGCGGGATGGCCATCGCCGGGGTCATCCTGTCCGTGATCTCCCTCATCGTGGCCGTCCTGTTCGTGTTCCTGTGGGGGTCCGCGTTCAACTCGGTGAGCGAGGCCATCGACTCGGCGACGGTGTACTCCTCAACCGACCAGGCAGACGGCTCAGAAGCCACCACGGACACACCGGCCGAGGACATCCCCGCAACGGGATCGTCCGCGGCGATGGCGCTGGGCGAGACCGGCACGGTCGGTGAGTACACGGTGACCGTCACCGGCGTCACCGAGAACGCCAACGCCCTCGTCCAGGAGGCGAACGAGTTCAACGACCCGCCCACCGGCCAGTACGTCGTGCTCGACACGACCGTCACGTACAACGGCACCGAGGACGGGACCCCCTGGCTCGACCTGACGTGGACCTTCCAGGGCACCGACGCCCGCAACTACAGCGAGGCGTCCTGCTCCCTCGGCGACGTCGACGCGATGCAGCAGCCGGACCTGCGCCAGGGTGGCAGCACCTCGTACTCGGTGTGCTTCGATGCGCCCGCCGAGGCCATCGCCGGCGGCACCATCGTCGCCGAGGAGACGCTGTCCTTCAGCGACGAGACGATCAGCTGGAAACTCGGCTGACCGAACCTTGCCGGTAGTGGTTCAGTCGCCACCGGCCCTGAAGAGCGGAGGTTCACGGCCCGCGGCTCAGGTTCGGTGTACGTAAACGTGTCCGTGGGACGCGAGAGTGTTCACTGGGTTCGTGGTCGCCGGGGTGGAGCCCGGTGGGCCGCCGGTTGCTTGGGGGCCGGCGCTGGACGAGCCGACCGCGGGCCTGCTGGGCTGCGGTCCTGCCGCGGGCTGGTGTACGCAAACGTGTCTCAGGGACGTGTTTGTGTACACCAGGGGCGGGTGGTGGCCCGCGGTCAGGTTCGGTGTACGCAAACGTGTCTCAGGGACGTGTTTGTGTACACCAGGCGCGGTTGGCGGCCCGCGGGAAGGCTCGGTGTACGTAAACGTGTCGCAGGGACACGAAAGTGTTCACTGGGTCGCCCTTACCGCAAGCAACCTCGTGAAGCGCGTTGACGTCAGCCAGGCACTTCAGGCCCGGCAGGTCAGGCCAGCCAGATCCGGTCCAGGTAGTCGCGCATGGAGCGATCCGAGGAGAAGAAACCGCTGCGAGCGACGTTGAGGATAGCCGAGCGGGCCCAGGCGTCCTGGTCCGAGTACTTCTTGTCCACCTCGTCCTGAGCCGCCAGGTAGGAGGCGAAGTCGGCTAGTGCCATGAACCGGTCGTTGCCGAGCAGATCGTCGACCACCGGACCGACAGCGCGTCGGTCGCCGCCGCTGAAGGCGCCCGACGCGATCAGGTCGATCGCCGCCTTGAGCACCGGATCGCTCTCGTAGAAAGAGCCCGGCGAGTAGCCACGAGCAGCCAGCTCGGCCACCTCCGGTTCGGTCATCCCGAACAGGAAGAAGTTGTCGTCGCCGACCAGCTCGCGGATCTCCACGTTGGCCCCGTCGTCGGTACCGATGGTGAGCGCACCGTTGAGTGCGAACTTCATGTTCCCGGTACCAGAAGCCTCCTTGCCGGCCAGGGAGATCTGCTCGGACAGGTCTGCGGCCGGGATCAGCGTCTCGGCCAGGGTGACGTTGTAGTTGGCCGGGAAGGCCACCTGCAACCGGCCCTGCACCCGCGGGTCGGCATTGATGGTCTGGCCGATCATGTTGATCAGGTGGATGATCTCCTTGGCCATGTGATAGCCAGGGGCGGCCTTGGCGCCGAAGACGAACGTGCGCGGGGTCAGTTCGTCCACCGGGGTGCGCCCGGACAGGATGCCCTCGTACAGCGAGACGATGTGCAACACCTTAAGCGTCTGGCGCTTGTACTCGTGCAGCCGCTTGACCATCACGTCCAGCAGGTGCTCGCCGTCCGCGCTGACCTCCAGCCCGTCCCGCATCAGCAGCCGGTCCGCGAGCCGGGCCTTGTTCGCCGTCTTCACCGCGCGGAACTGCTCGCGGAAGGAGGCGTCGTCGGCGAGCGGCTCCAGCCGACGCAACTGGTCGAGGTCGAACACCCAGTCGGGTCCGATGGCCTCGGTGATCAGGCTGGACAGTCGCCGGTTGGCGAGCCGGATGAACCGGCGCGGGGTGATCCCATTGGTGACATTGGTGAACTTCTGCGGCCACATCGCGGAGAAGTCCGGCAGGACCTTGTCCCGCAGCAGCTGGGAGTGCAGCGCGGCGACACCGTTGACCTTCAGGCCGGCCACCGTCGCCAGGTGCGCCATCCGGATCGAACGCTCGGGGTGCTCGGCGATGATCGACATCCGGCGCACCAGCATCTCGTCGCCGGGGAAGGCCTCGCGCACCTCCTCCAGGAACTCCTCGTTGATCCGGTAGATGATCTCCAGGTGCCGGGGCAGCAGCCGTCCGAGCAGGTCGACCGACCACACCTCCAGGGCCTCGGGCAGCAGGGTGTGACAGGTGTAGGCGAAGCACGCCCTGGTCACCTTCCAGGCCTCGTCCCATTCGAAGTCGTGCACGTCCACGAGCAGCCGCATCAACTCGGGGATCGCGATCACCGGGTGGGTGTCGTTGAGCTGGAAGATGATTCGCTCCGGCAACTGCCGAAGGTCGAAGCCCTTGGGCAGGGTCGAGTCGATGAAGTCCTTCAAGGACGCGGCGACGAAGAAGTACTGCTGCTGCAGCCGCAACTCCTTGCCCTGCGGTGTGGAGTCCTCCGGGTAGAGCACCTTGGTGATGTTCTGGGCGAAGGTCTGGGCGCGCACCGCCTCGGCGTAGTCGCCGGCGTTGAAGATCTGCAGGTCGAAGGCCTTGGTGGCCTGGGCGCTCCACAGCCGCAGCGTGTTGACCTTGTCGTTCTGATACCCCGGGACCATGTAGTGGTAAGGCACCGCCATGACGTTCCAGTCCGGAACCCAGCGCACTCGCTCACGGCCGTCCTCGCCGGTGTAACGCTCGGTGCGCCCGGCGAAGTTGACCTGCACCGCCCGCTCCGGGTGCGGGAACTCCCATGGACTCCCGAGCGAGAGCCACTGGTCGGGCACCTCCACCTGCCGTCCGTCGACGAAGGTCTGGGTGAAGATGCCGTACTCGTAGCGGATCCCGTAGCCGATCGCAGGCACGTCCATGGTGGCCAGGGAGTCCATGAAGCAGGCGGCCAGCCGGCCCAGGCCACCGTTGCCGAGGCCGGGCTCGATCTCCTGCGCGCGCAACGTGGAGATGTCGATGCCGCACTCGCGCATCGCCTCCTCGGCGATGTCGATCAGGTCCGTGGCCAGCAGGGCGTTGCCCAGCTGACGACCGAGCAGATACTCCGCGGACAGGTAGCCGACGACCTTGGACGGGTTGGCCCGGCGCTCGCTGGCCGTCTCGAGCCAGGCCGCCATCAGGTAGTTGCGGACGGTGTGCGCGAGGGCGAAGTACTGGTCGTTGATCGTCGAGCGGCTCAAGGACACGCCCTGGCCGGTGTTCAGCTCGCGCAGGAACTCCCGCACGAAGCCGTCCACGGTCTTCTCGGGTGAGGACACCCGGCCCAGGGCCATGGGATGGATCGGGCGTTGCGAGGGCCCCACCGCCTGATAGCCGGTGGTGGGCGTCTCATCCGGTCGCTGGGACGTGTACAAGGGTGTGCCTCCGTGTGCTCGTCTCCCGGGCGGCACCATCGAGAGACGGATACGCAGGGAGCGCCGATGGTCGCCGCACACGCTACTGGACGTGACCCGGCTACCGGAACTTTGCGTAGCGGGGCGAGTCGAGCGTTCCATCCGAGGAGTCCACCGCATTCGCCGCCGGGCAGCGTCCATCCCCGGCAGGAGCGTGGGCCCGGGTAGGTGTTCAGGCGCGGGAGGTGAGGTCGACCACCCGGTCGGTCCGGGTCTGGGCGAGCAGAGTCTGCAGATCCTCCAGCGGCATCGGCCGGGCCAGCCCCCATCCCTGTCCCATCGGGCAGCCCAGTTCGCGCAGGCACTCGAGCTGGTTGAGCCGCTCCACGCCCTCGGCGACGACGAGCAGGTCGAGCGCCCGGCCCATCGCGATCAGCGCCTGGACGAGGTTCCGGGCCCGTTCGTCCTCGGGCAGGCTGCGCAGCAGTGACCGGTCCAGCTTGAGGATCTGCATCGGCAGCCAGCGCAGGTAACTGACCGAGGAGTAGCCGACTCCGAAGTCGTCCAGGGCCAGGGAGACTCCGGTCTCGACGAGCCGCTCAAGCCGGTCCCGGATGATCGGGTCCTCGGTGATCACCGCGTGTTCGGTGAGTTCGAGCACCAGATGCGTGCCGCTGGTGTCGGCGTCGATCACCTCGGCGACCAGGTCGACGATGTTGTCGTCGCCGAGCTGGCGCGGGGAGACGTTCACGGCCACCGAGAGCGGACGACCGGCGGCCTCGGCCATCGTCACCGCATCGGCCATCGCCTGGCGCACCACCCACTCGCCGATCTGGCGCAGCAGCCCGGACTCCTCGGCGATGTCGATGAAGGTGTCGGCCGAGAGCAGTCCCCGCTCGGGATGCTGCCAGCGGATCAGCGCCTCCACCCCGTCGATGCGGTTCAACTGCAGATCTCGCAACGGCTGGTAGTAGAGCAGCAGCTCGCCCGCGTCCACCGCTCGGGCCAGATCGGCGCTGAGCTCGGCCCGCTCCTCGTCGCGCAGGGACATGCCGTCGTGGTAGACGGCCGGGCCGGCCTGACGGTCCGCCTTGGCGTAGTACATGGCCAGGTCGGCGTTGCGGAACAGCCGGTCGGCGTCGATGCCGGGCTCGGCCTGGGCCACGCCGATGCTCGCGGTGACCGACAGCACGATCGACTCGATGACGAAGTCCTGCTGCATCACGGTCACCAACAGTTGGACGAGTTCCTCCACCAGACAGCCCGGCGGCAACAGGATGGCGAACTCGTCGCCTCCCAGCCGGGCGCAGATCCCGTCGTCCGGCACACACGCGGACAGCCGGGCCGCCACCTGCTGCACCAGGGCGTCCCCGACATGGTGCCCGTGCAGGTCGTTGACCTGCTTGAAGTTGTTCAGGTCCAGATAGACCAGGGTCGGGTAACCGGTGGTCGGGGCGGCCGCGATAGCCGAGCGGACCGCTCCGGAGAAGGTGATCCGATTGGCCAGGCCCGACAGGCCGTCCACCCGTGCCATCCGGCTGAGTTCGGAGATGAGCCGGGTCCTGGCCAGGGATTCGGCGGTGTCGGCGGCGAGGGTGTCCAGGGCGTGCTGCTCGCTCTCGGACCAGGTGCCCCGTTCCCGCTTGGGCTGGCTGATCAGCCACACCACGGTGTGGTCGCCCAGGTCGATCGGGGCGCCGAGTTCGTCCCCGACCGGGGGAGTGCCGCGCAACTCCGCGCCGGGGCTGGCCAGCAGTTCCTGGGCTCGTCGGATGGCAGCGGCGAGGATGTCCTCGGCGTTGTCGGTACCGCGCCGCTCGCGGCTGCCCTCCAGCAGCACCTCGAGCCGGCGCTGGTCGTCCAGAGATCGCCGGGTGGCGCGCGAGGCGATGATCACCGCGCCGACCGGCACGAGCAGTAATGCCACCGCCCAGGGCGCCCGGGATTGCACCAGCAACGCCCCCAGGTAGCCGATGGTGGCGGTTCCGGTGGTCACTCCGCTGCCGATCAGTAGGTCGCCGGGGCCGAACATGGTGCGTAGCGGCTGACCGGTGCGCAAGCACACGTGCAATCCGGATAGCCCGATATCGGCCAGGCTGGAGAAGAAGCATCCGAGCAGCACCCCGATGGCGGTCATCGGCTCGGTCGGGTCGACGGCACCGACGAGACTGAGCACTGCGACCAGCACTCCACCGCAGATCACGGTCAGCGAGGTGTTGAAGAGGTTCTTGCGCCACCGCCGCCAGTCCGTGCACAGCCCGAAGGGCACCAGCACCGACCACACCAGCAGCGCCACCGGGATGGGCACGAGGAAGAGCAGCATCACCAGGGCCGCAGTCTCGAAGGTGACGCTGACCCCTTGGCGGCGGCCTTCGACGATGACCTCGAAGCGCGCCAGGAGGGCCGCCACCACCGCGGTTCCCAGGGCCAGAGGCGTGACCTGGGTCCACAGGCCAGCGCGTACGGTGACGGCTATGAGGTAGGCGAGCAGGACGGCGGCCACCAGCGCCACGGCTGCCTCATAGGCAGCCTGGGCGCGGGGACGACCCACCACCGTCGCCATTCAACTCCCTCTCCGCCTGATCCCGGTGCCAGGCTCATGTCGAGTAAACCGGCAAATGCGACCTCGGTTATGGGCCTTTGGGAAAGTCATGCACGTTCGGCCCACATGGGTGGGGTGAGTAACCCCCGTTGCTGCTTTGTCGGAATCCCGTCCGCGCCCCCGAGACCCCTGATATCGCTGCCGCTCCTACGCTCTATCAGCGTTGCCGGGCCCTGACAAGTGGGCCCGGTCGAGTGCTGACACCAGGATCGTCGCAAGGGGTGAGATAACCGGGTCGGGACGGTCGGCCGGTGGCCAAGCCAGGGGGCGCTGGGCAAGGTCGGCTCCGGCTATGAGCCGGTCGCGACCCGGACCGGGCCCCCGGGACCTGAGGACGCTCCGCTCGATGTGACTGAGCCGGCGGTGGCATTGCCGGGGTTGCTTCAGGACGCCGTAGGCTCGATCGCTGTGAGAGCACATGAAGCTGGGGCACTGCATGCCGACGGATATGGGGCACCCGCCTGGCTTGCCCTGCCCGGGGACGTGAACGCGCTAGACCATCGGCTGTGGGCCGGGTCGGTGCGCAAGGGGGACGACGGGGTGCTCACCGTCGGCGGGCTATCGGTCACCTCCTTGGCCGAGCGATTCGGCACCGCCCTCTACGTCCTCGACGAGGATGATTTCCGGGCTCGCACCCGCGCCTTCGTCGATGCCTTCGCCGCCTCGTTCGACCGGGCCGGGCCGGGAGCGGATGTCTACTACGCGGGCAAAGCATTCCTATGCACCGAAGTGGCCCGCTGGGTGGCCGCCGAGGGAGCGTGCCTGGACACCTGCTCGGGGGCCGAACTGGCCACTGCGCTCAATGCCGGCCTGGCTCCGGCGCGGATCGCCCTGCACGGCAACAACAAGTCGGACGCGGAACTGCGCCGAGCGGTCGAAGTGGGACTCGGCCGGATCGTCATCGACTCGGTCGAGGAGGTCGCCCGGGTGGCCGACATCGCCGCGGAGCTGGACGTGGTGGCGCGGGTGATGCTGCGGGTGACGGTGGGCGTGGAAGCGCACACCCACTCGTACATCGCGACCGCTCACGAGGATCAGAAGTGCGGATTGTCCCTGGCCGGGGGAGTGGCGCACGAGGCCGCCCGGCTGGCCCTGTCCCGTCCGGAGTTGGAGCTGCGGGGCCTGCACTCGCACATCGGCTCGCAGATCTTCGCCGTGGACGGCTTCGAGGTGGCCGCCCGGCGCTTGCTGGGTTTGCACGCGCAGCTGGTGCGTGAACATGGCGTGGAGTTGCCCGAGATGGACCTGGGCGGCGGGTACGGCGTGGCCTATATCAGCGAGCAGCACCCGCTCGACCCGGTCGAACTCGCCGACGGGATGGCTGACATCGTCGCCAAGGAGTGCGCGGATCTCGGCGTGCGGGTGCCCCGGGTGTCGGTGGAACCGGGCCGGGCGATCGCCGCTCCGTCCACTTTCACCCTGTACCGGGTGGGCACGGTGAAGCAGGTCGAGGTGGACGGCGGGCAGCCTCGTCGGTACGTCGCGGTGGACGGGGGGATGAGCGACAACATCCGCACGGCGTTGTATGGCGCGGACTACTCAGCCACTCTGGCGTCGCGGGCCAGTCAGGCCCCGCCAAGCCTGACGCGGATCGTCGGAAAGCATTGCGAGAGTGGCGATATCGTCGTGATGGATGAGTTCCTACCCGCTGACGTGAGGCGTGGTGACCTGGTGGCTGTGCCCGGTACCGGCGCCTACTGCCGCTCCATGGCGTCCAACTACAACCACGTCCCCCGCCCCCCGGTGGTGGCCGTACGCGACGGGCAGGCCCGGGTCGTCGTGCGGGGCGAAACCGAGGCCGACCTGTTCCGGCACGACGTAGGCTGGGACCCGCATGGGTGGCAGCCGGAGGACGGCTCGGACTTGACGATGGCACCGGACTCGGATCGATGAGCCTGCCGCCGAATCAGGTGGCATGAGTGACACTAGGGGCATGAGCGACACGCCGTCCTCGGGTCAGACGCCCCCGAACCCGGAGCCGCCGGCTCAGTCGGGCCCGCCTTCGGCCACCGAGCCGGGCGCCCCGGATCGCCAGCCGACCTGGTCGCCGGCTGGAGGCCCTTCCGCCTCGGCGCAGGCTGGTTCGTCAGCCTCGGCGTCTCAGTCCTGGCCTACCTCGGCGCGGCCCGCCTCGCCCGACTCGGCGTCGCCATCCTGGCCGCGCCCGGGCGATGATTACCCCGGCACCTCACCCCAGCCCTCGCTGACGAAGCCGACCCCGCCGCACGCGGGCGACCCGGCCCCGCCGTACGCGGGCAATCCAGCGCCACTGCACGCGGGCGACCCGGCCCCGCCGTATCCCGTGGACTCTGCCTGGACCCACCCACCTGGCCCGACCTCGCCGTACTCCGCCACCTCGTATCCGGCCAACCAGCCGCCGGCCTACCCGGTGGCCATCGGCGGCCAGGGCTACCCGGGGCAGCCCTACCCGCCGGGACCACCCCCCGGGCCGATCACCCACCTCAGCGATGGAATGCCCTTGGCGAGCGTGTGGAAGCGACTGGCTGCCAGCCTGCTCGACAGCGTGTTCGTCTCCGTCGTCACACTGCCGATCATGTGGCTGTTGATCGCCCTGATGATGGGCGGAGTGATCGCGGCTGCCGACGGCACGTCCGCCGGGCAGGAGCCCTCGCCCGCCGCACTGATCGGCGCCATTTTCGGCCTCTACGCCGCCTCCTTCGTGCTGGTGGGGGTGGTCTCGTACTTCTACTACATCCTGCGGGTGCGGCAGGTGGGGGCCACTTTCGGCAAGCAGTTGCTCGGCTTGCGGATCAGGTCGGTGCGGGCCGACGGACAGTTGACCTATGGACAGATCTGGGCGCGCTACGGCGTCATCTACCTGGCCAACCTGCTCACCGGCGGGGTGCTCTCGCTGCTGGACGTGCTGTGGTGTCTGTGGGACCCCCGACGACAGTGTCTGCACGACAAGATCGCCGGGACGGTGGTCATCGACCAGTCCCAGCCGATGCTGCCACCGGATCATCCCCAGGTTCGGATGGCCCAGGCGTTGGCGATCTCGAGTGGTTGGGTGGCGGACGGGCCGGTCCCGGTGACCCCGCCCGGGTACCCGCGCCACCCGGACTGGGGTCGCTACCTGCGCTAAGCCTCGATCCGTGGAGCCGTCGGCTGACTGCGATTACTGGCGGGCCCTGAGGGGCACGCCAGACTCCGGGGCCCGGGAGGCGCCTGTCAGGCCCGCTCCATGTGGCGCGAGACGCACGTCGGGTATGCGCACAGGTCGGCGTCCGCCTGAAGGTGCCCAACTCGCGGAGTCCGATCGCGACGCGGTGGACCTCGCTTGCGCAGGCGCACCTCGGGCAGGGGGGTAATGTTGTCCACTGCTGTCGGCAGTTTGGGGACTGATTGTGGTCGAGCGAGTGAGTGGCCCGGGGGTGGGCGCGGCGGAGGCCGCAGCCAGGGCCGAGCAGATCGTGATCGATGATCTGTATACCCGGCTTGATGAGTTGCGGGCGCGGGCTGCATCGGATCTGGAGCGGGTTCGCCGCACGCGATCCGGGGGAACCCACCAGTCACGCTCGGAGCGTGACGCCTACGCGACCATGTACGAAGACCGGCTTGCCCAACTTCGTGCGGTGGAGGATCGGCTGTGTTTCGGTCGTCTCGACCAGCGTGGCGGAGAGCACTACTACATCGGGCGGATCGGCTTGGCCGACGACGCTCAGCACCGCCTGCTGGTGGACTGGCGGGCCGAGGCGGCGATGCCCTTCTATCAGGCGACAGCGGCCAATCCACTCGACGTCGTGCGCCGCCGACACGTGCTCACCCGCAACCGTCAGGTCACCTCGGTGGAGGACGAGGTCCTCGACCTGCAGGCCCTGTCCAGCGAGCTGAGCGGCGACCTGGCCGGCGAGGGCGCCCTGATGGCGGCGGTCAACGCCCAGCGCACCGGCCGGATGGGCGACATCGTCGCCACCATCCAGGCCGAGCAGGACGCGATCATCCGCTCCGAGCTCTCCGGGGTGCTCGTCGTGGAGGGCGGGCCCGGCACCGGCAAGACCGCCGTGGCCCTGCACCGCGCGGCCTACCTGCTGTACAGCCACCGGGAGCGTCTGGCTCGCAGCGGGGTGCTGGTGATCGGTCCCAGCCCGGTCTTCCTGCGATACATCGAACAGGTGCTGCCCTCCCTCGGTGAGACCGGGGTGGTGATGCTCACCCCCGGTCGCCTGCTGCCCGGCGTGGAGGCCACCAGCCACGACGAACCCGCGGTTGCCGCGCTCAAGGGTGATGTGCGGATGGCACAGGCCATCCAGCGCGCGGTGCGCGACCGCCAGCGGGTGCCTGCGGAGCCTCGCCGGATCGTCGTCGACGGTCGTGAGCTCTTCCTCAGTCCCGCGATGGCGCGCTCTGCCCGGGACAAGGCCCGGCGTACCGGGCGCCCCCACAACGATGCCCGGAACACCTTCGCCAAGGATCTGCTCGCCCAGCTCGCCGACCAGCTGGCCAACCGGATCGGTGGTCTCGACCGGGCCGATCGGGACGACCTGATCGCCGATCTTCGTGAGTCCCGTGACGTCCGCCGGGAGATCAACCTGTTGTGGATGCCACTCACCCCACACCGGGTGGTCAGCCGGCTGCTGTCCGATCCCGATCGACTCCGCCAGGCCGCCCCCTGGCTCGATGAGGCCCAGATCCGGCTGCTGCTGCGGCCCGTGGACGCCGAGATGACGATCGACGACGTGCCGCTGCTCGACGAGGCGGCAGAACTGCTCGGCCACGACGAGGCTGCGGCCTCGCGCGAGGCCGCCGAGGCGACCCGACAACGCGATGCGCAGACCCGCTACGCCCGGGAGGTGCTGCAGATGACCGGCGGCGGGGGCGGCCTGGTCACCGCCGAGCAGCTCGCCGCCGGGTTCGCCGAGCAGGGCCCGGAGTACACCCTCGCCGAGCGGGCCGCCGCTGACCGGTCCTGGACCTACGGGCACGTCGTGGTGGACGAGGCCCAGGAACTCTCGCCGATGATGTGGCGGGCCATCGGTCGGCGCAACCCGACCCGCTCGATGACGGTGGTCGGCGACATCGCCCAGACCCACTCTGCGGCCGGCGCCAGGTCGTGGGCGCAGGTACTCAACCCGCTCGTGCAGGACCGCTGGCGCCGCGAGAGCCTGACGGTGAGTTACCGCACCCCCGGCCGGATCATGCGGATCGCCGCCCAGGTGGTGGCCGGCGAACGGGTCCAGGTACCCACCTCGGTGCGCGAGGGGGACTGGCCGGTGCAGGACGTGCCGGTGCCCACGCCAGACGCGCTCGCCGACGGTGTCCTGGCGGCCGTGATGGCCCAACGTGCTGGTGCCGGCGGGCGGGTGGCAGTGATCGCGCGGGCGGAACGGGTGCAGGAGCTGGCGTCCGCCCTGCGGGCCGGGCTCGGGCACGAGACCGTCGGTCTGGGCTGGGCCGCGCTGGACCGTGAGGTCGGAGTCCTGGATGTGGAGGAGAGCAAGGGCCTGGAGTTCGACGGCGTCGTCGTCGTCGAGCCGGCCGAGATCATCGACTCGGGCCCGCGGGGACGTAACGACCTGTACGTGGCGATGACCCGACCGACCCAGCAACTCTCGCTGGTGCATGCTGAGCCGCTGCCGGTGCGGCTGGAGGAACATAACGGACGCTGAGCAGGGCGTCGGGCCCGGCGCACCCGACGACGGTTCGCGACGGACCTGTCGCTCTGGGACGCCGAGGCTGACACTGCGGCCCGGATCAGACCGCGGCCAGGATGACACTGTGGCACGGTGGCTGACACTGCGGCCCAGATGACACTGTGGCACGGTGGCTGACACCGCGGCACGGATGAGACTGCGGCCCGGTGGCTGACACTGCGGCCCGGTGCTGACAGGCTGACCCCATGGCCCCTCCCGTCGCCTTGACCATCGCCGGCAGCGATCCCAGCGGCGGTGCCGGGGTCCAGGCCGATCTGAAGACCTTCTCCAGCCTTGGCGCCTACGGCACCAGCGTGCTGACCGCGCTCACCGCGCAGAACACCCGCGGCGTCACCGGGATCCATCCGGTGCCCGCGGACTTCGTCCGGCTGCAGCTGCACACCTTGGTGGAGGATGTCCGGATCGACACCGTCAAGGTCGGCATGCTCGCCAGCGCCGAACTGGTGCAGGTGGTCACGGACTTCGTCACCGTCCACCGGCCGCAGCGGTTGGTGATCGATCCGGTGATGGTGGCCACCAGCGGTGACCGGCTGCTGGATGAGGACGCCGTCGACGCGCTGCGCGCGCTGGTGCCGCACGCCGATCTGGTCACCCCCAACCTGGCCGAGGCGGCGCTGCTGGCCGGGTCTCGCCCGGCCACCGATCTGGCCGCGATGGTGGCCCAAGGCGAGAGCATCCGGGGCCTGGGCGCGAAACGCGTGCTGGTCAAGGGCGGACACCTCACCACCCCAGGACGCTCAACGGACGTGCTGGTCACCGCCGAGGGCGCACACGACATCGATGCACCCCGGGTGAGCACCCGGAACACCCATGGCACCGGCTGCTCGCTGTCCTCGGCCATCGCCGCGCTGGCGCCGCAGCGGGACACGTGGCAGGAGGCGGTGATCGATGCCAAGGCCTGGCTCACCCAGGCCCTGCGCCGGGCGGATGAGTTGCACGTCGGCCACGGGCACGGCCCGGTGCATCACTTCCACCAATGGTGGGGGAAAGCCCCAGGCGATCAGTTCCCGGTGGCCGGCCACCCTGCCACACCAGGATTGGCCGGCCATCCGGCGGTAATCACCGCAGGAGGAAGCCGTCCAGATCGATCTGGCTCCGGTCCGGGGTACCCCGGTTGATCAGGGTGATCACGTCTCCGGCCTTAGCCGTGGTCTGCCAGACCACCACACGAGGACGCTCGGTGGGTGAGTAGGTGTCGACGTCTGCGCGAACTTGGCCGTTGATGGCGACCTGCACCACCCCGTTGTTCGGCCCCTTAGCCATCACCAGGGCCACGCGAGGCGTGTCGACGTCCCAGCGAGGCTCGACGGTGTAGTCGGCCGAGTCACCATTGGTGGTGGAACGGGCCGCGCTCCCCATCGAGTACCGCACGCTGCGGACCGTCGACCAGTCACCGTGGTAGGTGGGGCCGGGGCTCGGCCAGCCCTTGATACCTCCGTCCTGCTGCACCATCCACGGCGCGCCCGCGACGTAGACGGTGGAGGTGTTGCCTGCGCAGTCATGGGCGACGATGTCCCAGCCGGTGACCTTGAACGAGCCACCGCCGAAGTCGTCGTCGTAGTCTGTCTCGGTGGTGACGTACGAGGTCTCCATGGTGCCCTCGACCTCGAGTGTCGGTTCCATGCCTGCGAAGACCGTGTACACGTCGTAGCCGCAGATGCCTGAACGATCCTGGGCCGACCAGGTGATCCGCGCTTTGATCTCGTTCGTGAACTCGCCGCCGTTCTCGCCGGCGTCGTCATACCAGACCCCGCGCATGATGCGTGAGCCGACGACGAAACGGGCCGGTGACGGGGCGAACAGCGCTGGGCCCTTGGTGTCTTCGGCGGCCTGCGCCGCGGCACCGCTGAAGGCGCTGGCGACGAGGGCCGCGGCGGCGAGCAGGCCGGTGGCGAATGTCCGGTTCTTCTTCATGGTTCCTCCGAGGGGATGGGAAACTCGGTCGTCGATGGCCTGTAGTGACTGATATTCCTGTTATATCGGTTTAGTGAAGCGGTGGCTCAATAGGGTCACATCGGTCGGCCCGCGAGGCGCGGGTGACCCGTGGCGACCCTTCGCGGCGTGCCGAACCTCGGCACTTGCTCACACGATGCCCGGCGCGGTCGCCTTGAGTGACCGGCACGGGTCGAGTAGCGGCTCGGGCCTCATTGCTCGGACACTGTGCTCCTCGCGGGTCATCGATGTGACATAGAGTGACGGTTTCAACTCAGCCCGGCCTTGTCAACCGGAATGGGAGAACATTCTTGGATTTCGGCAGTATCCATTTGCTGCCCGGATCCCAGCTGGGAAAGGCCAGTCACTGTGGCCGATCTCGTTGAGACGCGACCAAGAAGCCGGCGAGAGTGGTTCAGCAGGCCGAAGCTCGAGAAAATCTGACGGATTGACTAGTTCGCCACCGCCTGTAACGGGTCAGCTGCCAGCGAGCTCGCCTTCCACCCTGACTCCGGCGGTCGCCAGCTGCTCCAGCGCCACCTGGGTGCTCTGTGGTGCCACCGCCGCGGTCAGCGCCAGCAGCACCGTGGTGTCGAAGCCAGCGGCGGCGGCGTCCACCGCCGTCGCCCGCACGCAGTGGTCGGTGGCGATCCCCACCACGTCCACCGCGTCGATGTCACGCGAGCGCAGGTAATCGGCCAAGGACGTGCCGTCCGGGCTGCTGCCCTCGAAGCCCGAGTAGGCGGCGCTGTGCGCTCCCTTGCGGAACCACTCCTGGATCGAGTCGGTGGCCAGGTCAGGATGGGTATGCACGCCCGAGGTACCCACCTTGCAGTGCACAGGCCAGGTGGTGGCGAAGTCCGGGTCGCTGGAGAAGTGCTCGCCAGGATCGATGTGCGAGTCGAGGGTTCCCACCACCGCGGCATAGTCCCCGGCGTTGGTGCCCAGGTACCGCGAGATGGCCCCGGCCACGGCGGCACCGCCGGAGACCGCCAGGGAGCCTCCCTCGCAGAAGTCGTTCTGGACGTCGACGACGATCAGGGCCTTCATCACTTCTCCTGGTTCGCAAGCGGGTGCGGGTCGGTGTCCTCGGTGACATAGACCGTCGGAATGCAGGGTTCTCCGCGCTGCAGTTGCAGGGCCTGAGGCGGTAGCTCGGCGATCGAGTCTCGATGTCGGGCAATGGCTTTGGTGACGCCCTCGGCTCCCGTCCAGCCCTGCTGGACTTCGCCGTCGAGCACCAGGGGCACCAGCAACGGGCGGTCGTCCGCGTCGTGCTCGGCCGGCGCGCCGACGCCGATCACCTCGGCCTGGGCGATGGCAGCGCAGGAGCGGCGGCGCAGCGCGAACTTGCGCCCACCCACGCTCGCCTTGTTCTTCGAGGCCTTGGCCACCGCGCACATGGTCCCGGAGTCGTCCTCGCGGGCGACGAGCTTGTAGACCATCCCCGCGGTCGGCGCCCCACTGCCGGTGACCAGGCAGGTGCCCACGCCGTAGGCGTCGACGGGTCCGGCGGCCAGCGCGGCGATGGCGTGCTCATCGAGGTCGGAGGTGACGACGATCCGGGTGTCGGTGTTGCCGAGTGCGTCGAGTTGGTCTCGGACCCGCCGGGTGAGGGCCAACAGATCGCCGGAGTCCAGCCGTACGGCGCCGAGTTGCGGACCGGCAACACGCACTGCGGTGGCCACGCCCGCGGGTACGTCATAGGTGTCCACCAGCAGGGTGGTGCCGGCCCCGAGGCTGGCGACCTGCGCGGCGAAGGCGCCCTCCTCGTCGTCGTGCAGCAGCGTGAAGGAGTGTGCGGCGGTGCCCACGGTGGTCAGGCCGTAGCGGCGCCCGGCCTCCAGATTGGAGGTGGAGGCGAAGCCACCGATCACCGCGGCTCGAGCTGCCGCCACGCCAGCCTGCTCGTGAGTGCGGCGAGAGCCCATCTCCAGACAGGACCGCGAGCCGGCCGCCCCGGTCATCCGAGAGGCGGCCGAGGCGATTGCGCAGTCATGGTTGAAGATCGACAGGGCCAGCGTCTCCAGGATCACCGCCTCGGCGAAAGTGCCTTCGACCACCAGCACCGGCGAACCGGGGAAGTAGCACTCACCCTCCGCGTACCCCCAGATCGATCCGGAGAACCGGTAGTCGGCCAGGAAGTCCAGCGTCGCCTCGTCCACCACCTCCTCGGTGGCGAGCCACTCCAGGTCAGCCTCGTCGAACCGGAACTGGCTGAGTTCCTCGATGAATCTGCCGGTACCCGCCACCACGCCATAGCGTCGACCGTCCGGCAGCCGTCGGGCGAACAACTCGAAGACGCTACGGCGGTGCGCGGCACCGGTGCGCAAGGCGGCCTGGATCATCGTGAGCTCATAGCGATCGGTGAGCAACGACGTGGTCATGAGGGGAAAGCCTACGGCGGTCGGTGCTGCCCCCTGACGCTTGCTGGTCGAGATCTGCGTCTGCACGCCCTCGGGTGGAGACCGTAGGCTGGGTTCGTGAGTGTGGCGCCGGTTCCCGTCAGCGACATCGAGGAGAAGGCGAACGTCCGCCCGGATCAGCCGTGGGTGACCGTCGTGTGGAACGACCCGGTGAACCTGATGAGTTACGTGACGTACGTCTTCCAGAGCTACTTCGGCTACTCGCGTGAGATTGCCGAACGCCTCATGCGGGATGTGCACGTCAAGGGCAAGGCAGTGGTCTCCAACGGGACGCTGGAGGAGATGGAACGCGACACCGAGGCGCTGCACGGTTTCGGTCTCTGGGCCACCTTCAGCCGAGATCGCTGATGTTTCGACGCACCCGGGCGGGTATCGAGTCCCACTTTGGTCCAGCCGAGGCCGACCTGCTGAGTTACCTGCTGGATGAGCTTGACGGGATGCTCACCAAGGAACAGGGCCAGGAGCATGCCCAGGACCGGCACCAGGGCGCGGACGAGCCGTCGTGGGTGCGGGAGTTGGGTCTGGACGAGAGTCTGCTGGCCGGGCTGGGTGCCGACGACCCTGCGCCGGTCCGGATCCCCCAGGATCCGGCGATGGCCAGGTTGCTGCCCGACGGCTCCGCGGACGAGGCTCAGGCTGCTGACTTTCGTCGGTTCACCGAGAGTGAGGTACGGGCGGCCAAGCGGCGTCAGATCGCTGTCGTGCGACGGATGCTGGCCCGCTCGCCCAAACCGGTGCTGTCCGGCGAGGAGGCCCAGGCGCTGACCCGAGTGCTCACCGACCTGCGGCTGGTGATCGCCACTCGCCTGGGTATCGAGGACGAGGTGGACGCCGGCCAGGTCGAGGAGTACGTGATCCGTGGCGAGCGGGACCACGATGCCCAGTACCACTGGATGGCCCACGTCTACGACCATCTCGGTTATCTGCAGGAAGTCCTGACCGGCGTGCTGCTGGAGGGGCTGGACAACGCCGGCGACGGTCGGCGTCAACCGCCCGCGTAGCATCCCGCGCACCCTCGCAATGCGAGCCGTGGCCTCACGCACGGTGGATCGTCTCCCGGCGTGCCGGCGGGACTTCTCGCGCAGGCGCAGGCGGCGGTCACCGACAGCCCGTGCGGTCGTCATCCGCACGGCCGCACACTTTCGCGGGTCGTGCTCATCGGCGATGAGGTGCGCCGAGTGTTCAGTCATCGGGGCGCACCCGCGGGCTGTCAGGCGAGAGGCTCACCTGCAGATTGCCCGCCCGTTGAGCACCAGGAAAACGGCTCCACGAGCGCTCGATTGGGATATCAATCATCCCATTTATGTATGAGAAACAGAAAAAGAAAGTGTGATGAAGGCCGCGTCCCGAGTGGACGTGCCCAGCGCACAGGCGTGCCTACCCTCTTCGTGTGAGGTTGACTGTGGTTGGCTGCTCCGGCTCGTTTCCCGGGCCATCGGGGGCCGCGTCGTGCTACCTGCTCGAGGCGGATTCGCTCGCCACCGACGGCAGCCCCTATACCTACCGGGTACTGCTGGATCTGGGCAGCGGCTCACTCGGCCCGCTGCAGCGCTACTGCGCGCTGGAGGAGATCGACGGGATAGCGATCACCCACCTGCACGCCGATCACTACCTCGATGCCTGCGGGCTCTACGTGTACCTCAAGTACCGGCCCGGCGGGCCCAGCCCTCGACGCCCGGTGCTCTACGGCCCGGCTGGCGCGGGCAAGCGATTGGCCCGCGCCTATGACCTTCCGCTCGTGCCGGGGATGCACTCGGAATTCGACATCCTCGCGTGGACGGCGGAGGTGCCCGTCCGGATCGGCCCGCTGACGCTGACCGCATACCGGGTCGCGCATCCGGTGCCTGCCTATGCCATCCGGGTGGAGGGTCCCCGCGAGGACGGATCGGGTACCGCGGTGCTCGCATACAGCGGGGACACCGATGTGTGCAGCGGCCTGGCCAGGGCCGCGGCCGGGGCCGACGTCTTCTTGTGCGAGGCCGCCTTTCACGAGGGACGCGACGAGTATCACGGGGTGCACCTGACCGGCTTGCGCGCCGGGCAGGTTGCCGGTGAGGCGGGTGTCGGTGCGCTCGTGCTCACCCATGTGCCGCCGTGGAACGATCCGGAACGAACTCGCGGCGAGGCCAAGGAGGTCTGGGACGGCCCGCTCGACCTGGCCTACCCGGGAATGGTCATCACCCTCTGAGTCGTTGGCGGCAGTTCACCGGTGATCGACCAGTTCACAGGTGATCGACGCGGCCGCGTCGCCGACACCAGGTACCCTCGCGCTCGAGTTGTACCGTCCACACCCCGTACCGTCCACACTCTGGAGAGTCCGCCCCATGGGATCGCGACCCGACGGCCGTGCCGTCGATCAGCTCAGAGACGTCCGCATCACCCGAGGCTGGCTCGACCACGCCGAGGGCAGTGTTCTCGTGGAGTTCGGGGCCACCCGGGTGCTGTGCGCGGCGTCGTTCACCGAGGGGGTCCCACGCTGGCTCAAAGGCCAGGGCAAGGGCTGGGTGACCGCGGAGTACGCGATGTTGCCGCGCTCGACCAACACCCGCTCGGACCGTGAGTCCGTGCGCGGCAGGATCGGCGGACGCACCCACGAGATCTCCCGGCTGATCGGGCGCTCGCTGCGTGCGGTGATCGACACCAAGGCACTCGGGGAGAACACGGTCGTGCTCGACTGCGACGTGCTCCAGGCCGACGGCGGGACGCGCACCGCAGCGATCACGGGTGCCTATGTCGCACTGGCAGATGCCATCGAGTTCGGCCGCGCCAAGGGCTGGGTGACTGGGCATCCGCTCACCGACTCGGTCGCCGCCGTCAGCGTGGGGATCGTCGACGGCACCCCCTGCCTGGACCTGTGCTACCTCGAAGACGTGCGGGCCGACACCGACATGAACGTGGTCGCCACCGGCTCCGGGTCCTTCGTCGAGGTGCAGGGCACCGCCGAGGGCGTGCCCTTCCACCGGGACGAACTCAACACCCTGCTCGATCTGGCCGCGACCGGGTGCGCCCGCCTGAGCGACCTCCAGCGATCGGCGTTGTCCGCGCCCAAGGCTGGCTTCGGTACGGCATGAGCGGGTCCGAGTCCGAGGTCGAGTCCCAGGCTGGGTCTGGAGCGGTGACCGGCAACCGGGCCCGGGTGGTGCTGGCCACCCGCAACGCCCACAAGGTCGGGGAGGTACGAGCCATTCTCGCCGAGGCCCTGGCCGGCACGGTGTCCGAGCAGTTGCTCGCGTCTGCGGTCGTGGGCGTCGGGGACTTCGACGTGCCGGAGGTTGCCGAGGTGGGCGTGACCTTCGCGCAGAATGCGCTGCTCAAGGCGCACGCGGCGTGCACCGCCACCGGACTGCCCGCCCTCGCCGACGACTCCGGACTCTGCGTCGACGTGATGGGCGGAGCGCCGGGCATCTTCTCCGCCCGGTGGAGCGGGACACATGGCCGGGACATCGACAATCTGCGCTTGCTGCTGGACCAGGTGGCGGACGTGCCCGACGAGCATCGGGGTGCCGCCTTCGTTGCCGCGGTCGCACTCGTCCTGCCCGACGGCACCGAACACGTCGAGCATGGACGGGCACCCGGCACCCTCACCCGAGAGCCGTCCGGTGGTGGGGGGTTCGGATACGACCCGATCCTGCGGGTGGACGGCGACACTCGCACGATGGCGGAGCTCACGCCGACGGAGAAGAACGCCATCAGCCACCGGGGTCAGGCCCTGCGAGCCATGGCTCCCCGGCTCGTATCGTTCCTGGAGTAGGGCGGGCTCTGCCCACTTGCTAGGTTGGCGCCGTCGGTGGACCGACCCCGATGCAGCACCTCTCGCCCGTCACCCGATTCGAGGCCGCCGATGGCACAGCCACCGTCTCCGCCCGCGCCCGATACTCCCGAGAACGATGGGCCCGACGCCTCACCTGCATCGAATGCCGGTCAGCATGATTCGGCGGGACGCGCAGCATCCCCACAGCCGCCCCATCCCGCGGGTAACCCGTGGGCCCCGCCGCCGCAGAGCCCGAGGCAGATACCCGGCGCCACCACTTCGCACCGGCCAGACTGGCCCGGCCATGGTCCGAGCGATCAGCCCGGTCCGGGTGATCAGCAGCAGGTTTCGCAAGCCCCAGGCGGCCGGCATCCGGGGGAGTCGAACCAGGGGTCGCCGCAGACGAACGCCGCCCCGAACCAGCCTTCCACTGGCCAATCCCGGCCGCATGCAGGCCAGGGCGGGCCGTACCCGAGCCCGCCGTACCCGGGCCCACAGCCGCCGTATCCACCGCCGCCGTATCCAGTCCAGGGCGGGCCGTACCCCAGCCCGCAGCAACCGCCCCCGAGCCAGTCGTCCCCCGGGCAGGGCCAGCCCTACCCGGGCCCGAACCCGCCGTACCCACAGCAGCCACCACAAAGCCCGCCGTATCCAGGTCAGGGCGAGCCGTACTCCGGTTCGCAGCAGCCACCACAAAGCCCGCCGTATCCAGGTCGGGGCCAGCCTTACCCTGGTTCGAACCAGCCGCATCCCGCCGGCTATCAGGGGCAGTTCACCCAGCCTGCTCCCTCAGGCCAGCAGACCGGCTGGCCCGGCCCGCCCGGCATGCCTCAACTGCCCCCGCCCCGTCCGCGTCGACGGTTCCCGGTGGTCCCCGTCCTTGCCGGGGTTGCCGGACTCCTCGTCCTCATCCTGGTGATCGTGGCGGGTGTACTGCTCACCCGGGGGCCGGGCATCGAGACCGCTACCGGCCCGCTGGCCGACCCGGCCGACGGCCTGGACTCTTACCAGCAACAGTGGACTGACGGTCTGGCCTCGATGGAGGTCAGCGCACCCCAGGCGCGGTGCTACTACGCCGTCCAGCGCGACGCGCAGATGTCCGACAGCATCGCCTGTGGGCCGGTGAGATGGCAGGGCGCCGCGGACGACGCGGTCTGGGACGTGTACGCCTTCACTCGAATGCCGGACGACGGCACCATCAGCCCACCGGCGGCCAGGCCGCAACGCTCGCAGGCCCTGGCGTCGGAGAGTTTCCTGTTCGCCGACGGATCCGGGCGCGAGCAGGACGTCGATCCCTCCTCGGCCGAACCTCTGGAGTTTCCGCAAGCTGCCGCCGACGGGGTCTGGGATGACGCGCATTTCGACGTCGACCCCGCCAATGTCGGTGAGCCGATTGCCCTTCCGGGGAACATTCAACTCAACGGGCTCGGGGTGAGCGTCATCGTCGAGTCGGTCAGACCGGTGTCCGCGGCCACCATCGTCGACGGTTCCGAGGTGATGCGTCGCCCTGCGGACGGTCAGGTGTTCTATCTGCTGCGGATGGGGCAGGCGCCCCCGCCGAACGAGTTGAGCGGGCCGAACGAGGCCGGCATCGAGGTGAACGGCGCAGGCACCCCGATCGGCCTGGGGTCGGGCTTGGAGTATCTGTTCAGCGCACCCGAGAACTCGGGTCTGCTGACCCTGACCAGCGACGGAAACAAGCAGACCGTGGAGATCTTCACCGGTACCCGCCTGTCGAACCCGCAGGCCGAGCAGCTCTACCTCAAGGCGTGGCCCGGAAAGGCCGACCGCGACGTGACGATCAACTACCCGAACGTCACCGGACCGGACGGCAATCTCTATGACCTCACCATGAAGATCACCGGGATCGAGACCACCGTGTACGACAGCGGCTGGGCGCCCGAAGGGCAGGTCTTCGCCAGCATCACCCTCGATGGCGATGCGGCCAGCACCAAGACCGGAGCCACCTACACGATGACGTGCACCGCGACCGTCACCAATGGCACCTTCGGCAGTTGTCCAGGCAACCTCTTGTCGTACGCGACCGTGAACGTGAGCGCCCCCTCCGACGCGCCCGTCCAACTGGGAGTCACCCCGACCCTGCACATCAACCGGGACGGGTCGGAGTTCGACGTGGGATTCCCGAGTCGGAACGGCACCGTGACGCTGCCATAGTGGCCTCGGCCCAGGGGCTCAGAGTTCGGGTCGGTGGCAGCCCGGTGATCGGGTCAGGCTGTCCGGGCCCCGCACGGGTGGTCAGTAACACAGGTGGTCAGTAACACAGGTGGTCAGTGACACAGGTGGTCAGTAAACGGGAGGCCGGCTAGGTCGGCGAGGCATGGCTCTGGTTTGCCAGACACGACGCGGGACCGCCGAATATCCTTGCCGGGGGGCGAGTGGACGTGAAGCCTGTTCTTCACCAGGTCCGAGTCGACTGCAAGGCTTGCTGCCCGGGGCGTCCTCGGCAGGGACGGTGCCCGATGTGCTCAGAACTCCGGTATGTGAACCTGATTCGAGGCTTTCCTGATGTCCCAGCCACCGTTGCCGCCGAAGCCTGACCCGCACCGCCCCGGTGCACCAGGCTCGCTCCCCAACCGCGGGCGCTGGTCTCAGTCCGCGGGTGGGTCCTGGTCGTCCGGCGGTCAGGGGAGTTCGTCCGATCAGGCACGCCAGGGGGCACCAGGAGCGGCGCGCCGACCCGAGCCGGTATCCCATTCACCGGCACATCGCCCTGCCGGTACGACGCCCGCCAACACAGCGCCCGCCGAGACAGGTCCAGCCGGTGCTGGTGCCTGGCAGCCCCAGGCTGGATCGGGCAGCGCCCGCGCCAACGGCGCCCGTTCAGCCGTATCGCGTCCGGGCGCAAGCCATCCGGGCGTCCCGACGCAGAGCCATCAGCCCCCGGCCGCGTCGCCGGACTCCCGGCAGAGGGTCGCCCCGCCCGCGTCCACCGACCCACCTGGGTACGCCCCGACCGGGCCAGCCGACTTCGTGCCCACCGCCCCGCCACGCTCTGTCCACTCGGGCCACCAGGGGCCGATGGGTCTGCCGGTCCGCTCGCATCGCCGCTTCCCCTTGCTCCCGGCCCTGGCCGGTCTCGGCGCAATCCTGCTGGTGATCCTGGCGATCGTCGGGGGAGTGGTCATGACTCGCGGTCCTGGCATCGAGACGGTCGCCGGCGCGGTCGCCGATGCCGACCAGGGGCTGGCTGCCTACCAAGGCTGGTGGACCGACGGTCTGGACGCCATGGGAGTGAGTGCACCGGACGCCGGATGCTATTACGCCCTGCACCGCCAGACTCGGTACTCCGAGAGCATCGTCTGCGGGCCGGTGAGGTGGCAGGGCGCCGAAGGCGACGCGGTGTGGGATGTCTTCAGCTTCGCCCGGGAGCCGATCGTGGGCACACTCCGAGCACCGCAGGACGCTCCGGCGCGGGCGCAGCCCCTGGATGCGACCTTTGTGCTGGCCGACGGTTCCGGACGCGAGCAGGTCGTCGACACCAGCACGGCTGTTTCCCTGGATTTTGCTCAAGGCAGCGCCGACGGAGTCTGGGACAAGGCGCATTTCGCGGTCGACCCGGCCAATGTCGCTGAGCCGGTTGCCCTTCCAGGGGACATTCAACTCAAGGGCCTCGGGGTGAGCGTCATCGTGGAGTCCGTGCGGCCGGTGAGCACCGCCACGATCATCGGCCAGGGGGCGGCGACCTACCGCCCGTCGCCGGGGCGCGCGTTCTACCTGGTGCGGATGGGTGAGGCGCCTGCCCCCAACGAACTGGCCGGGCCGAATGAGGCGGGTATCGAAGTCAATGGCATCCTCACGCCGATCATCGCCGAGTTGGGCCGGGAGTACCTCGTCAGCGCACCGGAGAGCACGGGTCTGCTCACCCTCACCAGCGACGGGAACAAGCAGACCGTGGAGATCTTCACCGGGACCCGCGTGTCCAATCCGCAGGCGGAGCAGCTGTACCTCAGAGCGTGGCCGGGCAAGGCCGACCGTGACGTCTGGATCGACTATCCGCACGTCGCGGGCCCGGACGGCAATCTGTACGACGCCAGTGCGGGGATCACTCACCTTGAGACCACCGTGTACGACGGTGGATGGGCGCCCGAAGGGCAGGTGTTCGTGACGATCTCGATCATGACCGACGTCACGGCCACCGGGCCCCCAGGGTCCTACCGGGTCTCCTCCTGCACCGCCACCGTCACTGGTGGCACTGTCGTCTCCTGCGAGGGCCTCGGCCGCTCGAATGCGATTGCGCACGTCGTCGCACCTTCTGGCGCGCCGGTTCAGGTGGGCCTGGCGCCGACCCTGGAGGTGAAGCGGAATGGGTCCACGGTCGACGTGAGTCTTCCCAGTCGCACCGGCACAGTGCCACTGCCGTGACTGCCACGGCAGGGGCTGCTCGTGGGCTGTGTCGGCGGATCCCGTGCTGGGCGATCCTGGCTCTGCGGAAGCCCTGATCGCGACCGCATGCCAGCCCTGAGGCGCTGGCGCGCCTGATCGATCCGCGCCGAAGCCGGCCGCTACGTGGTGTCGCGCGATCGGCTGGTGCAGTGGTGTCGTCGGGTAGGTGGGGGTGCCGTCGGGTTGGCCGACCACGGCTCCGGTGTACGCAAATGTGTCTGTGGGACGCAATTGTGTTCACTGGGATGGCCTGGTGGTCTCGTTCGTCTCACCTGTCCCTGCCGCATCGTGGTGTGGGGGAATGGTTGCCTGGGTTGGGTGCAGATCGCCCGTGGACGTGGGATGGCGATGGGCTGGTCCCTGCGCGCTCAGGCTTGGGTGGGCAGTCCGTTCTGGAGTGGTGCTCGTGACCGGTAGGAGCGCGTGGCTTGTCGTGGCCGCGGGCTCGTGAGCGCAACGGCGGTGGATGGGGATCGACGACCTGTCCGCGGCCGACCTGGAAAGCCCCGCCGAGCCAACAGGTCCGCGCCAACAGGTCCCGGGGTTCGGCTGAATCAAACGTCACCAGGGTGAGGTTTGGCAGTCTCAGGTGACGGTAGAGGTTGCCGTGGGGTGACCGGTGTTGTCCGGCTGGCGCTTCGCTGTGTTCGGGTGGCTCGCAACGGCACCCGGGTGACGGCTGGCAGTCTCGGTGACGCTAGGACACGTCGATGATCACTGGCGCGTGATCACTGGCACCGGTCCCAGCCCGTTCGTCCCGGTCGACGAACGCCCCGGTGGTGCGCGCTGCCAGGGCTGGGGAGCCGAGCAGGAAGTCGATCCGCATCCCCCGGTTCCGTTCGAAACGCTGGCGGTAGTAGTCCCAGTACGTGTAGATCGACGGATCCTGGGTGTACGGCCGGGCCAGGTCGGCATAGCCGTCGTCCAGGAATCCGGAGAAGGCGGCCCGCTCCGGCGGGGTCACGTGAGTGTCCTTGGCGAAGCGGGTGATGTCGAAGACGTCCGAGTCCAGAGGTGCGATATTCCAGTCCCCGACCAAGGCCACCGGTTCGTCGAGCCAGTGACGGGCGGCGGTGCGTAGGGCGTCCAGCCAGGCGAGCTTGTACACATAGTGCGGGTCGCCGGGCTTGCGGCCGTTGGGCACGTAGAGGGACCAGATCCGGACCCCACCACAGGTGGCACCGAGCGCGCGGGACTCCACCGTCGGCGGGTCACCCCAGGAGGGCTGGCCAGCGAAGCCCGTGGTCACCTCGGCCAGGCCGACCCGGGAGATGATCGCCACCCCGTTCCACTGGTTCACCCCGGCTGCAGCGACCTCATACCCCATGGCCTGCAAGCCCATTGACGGGAAGGAGGCGGTGGCTACCTTGGTCTCCTGCACCGCGAGCACGTCCACCTGGTGGCGCTCGAGAAAGGCCTCCACCCGGTCCATCCGAGCCCGGACTGAATTGACGTTCCAGGTCGCGATCCGCACTCGGCAACCCTAGCCTGCACTCACCCGAGCCGGACGTGGCAGCGCCCCCGGGTGACCGATCGGGCACCTCCACCGCCGGCCTCCGTGATCCACGAAAGTGTTCAGATTTGGTTGGGGCACTCAGGGGCCGAGCGGTGCCGGGCGTCGCCGGGCCTGACGGCTCGCACCGAGAGTGGTTATCGCCGTGCATCGCCGAAGCAGGCGCGCGTATCCTGGCGCCTGCGCGGGAGTGGTGTAACTGGCAGCCACGCAGGATTTAGGTTCCTGTGTCTTCGGACGTACGGGTTCGAGTCCCGTCTCCCGCACCGGATCGGCATCTGGGGTGCCGAGCGTCGATGGCAGAGTCGAGCCAAGACTTTACGCGAGCAGGCCCGAAATAGTTCTACGCCGTTTGAGTGATCTTCTCGGACTCGGGTGCCAGGGTTCCTCTGCAGGTTGAGCCGAACGTGTGGTTCCTCACCCGGAATGTTCCGAACTCTCTGACTGTACGTAACGCTCCCGTCGGGCGTCTGACACGAAATCGTGTCAGACAGGAACGCGTGTGGGGGAACTCATGAACATGTCCTCAGTCGGCCGGGTATGCGGCGGATCCGTCATTGCCGCGTTGGCCTTGACGACGGTGGTGGCCGTGCCGGCGCGCGCGGCCGAGGCCGATGTAGTGATCAACGAGATCATGTACTCGGCCGAAAGCGAACTCGACGCGGACGAGTTCCTCGAGTTGCACAACCGCGGCTCGGCGCCGGTGGATCTGTCGGGCTGGTGCTTCTCCGGCATCACGTTGTGCTTTGCCGCAGGCCAGAGCATCGCCGCCGACGGCTACCTGGCGATCAGCCCCGACGCCTCCCGCTTCCAGGCCACCTACGGTGGGTCGCCGGCGGCGATCTACACCGGCAAACTCTCCAACGGTGGCGAGACCCTGGCACTGCGTAATGCAGCGGGAACGGCGATCGACCAGGTCACTTACTCCGACCGCGACCCGTGGCCGGCACTCGCGGACGAGCAAGGCCCCTCGCTGGAACTCATCGACCCCACGATCGAGAACGACGACTCGCTCAACTGGGCGGCGTCGGCGAACAACGGCGGCACCCCCGGGGCACCCAACTCACGTGCCGGTAGCGGTCTCGGCCCCCGAGTCAGCGGGGCGGTCGCAACGCCATCCGCACCCGCCGCCGACGAGCCGGTGATCGTCACCGCCACCGTGATCGGTGCGGACAGCGTCCAGGTGCAGTATCGGGTCGACTACGGCGCTGAGCAGAGCCTGCCGATGGCGTCGACCGGAGCGGCCCCCGACGAGTACTCCGCGACGCTTCCCGGAGTCGCCGCGGGCCACCTGCTGCGCTATCGGGTAACTGCGGCCAATGACGCGCGCACCACTTCGGCCCCCAGAGCGGACGACTCCTGGAAGTACCAGGGCGTCGTCGCGGACGCCGGAATCGACTCGGGGATCCCCGTCCTGCACTGGTTCATCGCGGATGCGGACTACCAGGACATCACCGGGTCCCCGCTGGAGGACATCCGGCGCCCCGCTGCCATTGCCGTCAATGGGCAGGTGATCGACAACGTGACGGTGAACATCCGCGGCCAGAACTCCCAGGACGATCTCAAGCCCAACTGGAAGTTCGAACTGCCGCGAAACCACACCGTGTCCATCCCGGGGACGGTCGAGCCGGTTGATGAGTTCGCGATGCAGGCCGACTACAGCGACCGCTCGCATGCCCGGGCCACGCTGTCGTGGGACAGTTACCGCAATGCTGGCGTGGTGAACCAACAGATGTTCCCTATCCGGACTCAGCGCAACTCCTCCTTCATGGGTCTGTACAACTACATGGACCTGTGGGATGGCACCTGGCGCGATCGGGAGGGCTACGACGACGACGTTGTCTACAAGGCCGAGTCCGGCGCCTTCGACCGCAACCGCCCGATCACCCGTCGCTTCGAGAAGGAGACTCCCGAGGACGACGACTTCTCCGACCTGCAGGCGTTCATGGATGGTCTGGCGCTGACCGGCTCGGCTGAGACCGAGTACATGCTCGACAACACCGACCTGCCCCAGATCATCAACTATGCCGCGGTCACCGCGATCGTCCAGCACACGGATTCGTCCTCCAAGAACTGGGTTCTGATCAAGGACTCGGATACGGCACGGTGGCAGATCGTGCCCTGGGACCTCGACCACACCTATGGCAACACGTGTTGCCAGGTGTACTCCGACTTCGTCACCCCCGCCGAGACCGGTGACAAGACAAGCGAGTTGATGCGGGTTGTGCTGGCCAACCCGCAATGGCGCGAGATGTACTTCCGGCGACTGGCGACGCTGCGCGCACAGCTGCTCGCCGAAGGGCGGCTGGAGAGCGTCTTCGACCAGACCTTCGGGCCGGCGGCACCCGAGTACGCGCTGGATGCCTCGGCCTGGGACCGTCCCAGTTGGAGCACGTACTCCTACGAACGCACCCACGTGCTGGCGGCCGTGCAATCCCGCCGCGACGCCATCGATGCCGATGCCCGGGTGCCGGCACCCCAGTCGGCCGATCCCGCCGTCGTGATCAGTGAGATTCAGCATTCGCCCGCGGCGGCGGGGGCCCAGTTCGTCGAGCTGGTCAATCCGTCCACCAGCGAAGCCGTCGACCTGTCCGGTTGGACCATCACAGGTTCGATCGAGGCCACCCTGCAGCCCGGGACGGTGATTCTGCCCGGTCAGGCCATGGTGGTTGTGGGTGACGACGCTGTCTTCCGTTCCGCTTACGACCCGGTATTCGTCGGTGATCGGTTCGATGGGGAGTTGCCCACCGAGGGCACCCTGGTGTTGACCCGGCCCAACGGTACGCAGGCTGACACGGTCGCCTACGGAGGCGCTGGATGGCCGCAGGTCGCCGGCGGAGCCTCCTTGGAACTGGCTGCGATTGCCATGGACAATGCCGACCCCGCCGCCTGGCGGGCCTCGGTGGGTGCCGGGACGCCGGGCGCTGGCCCGGTTGCGCAGGCGAGCGTGCCCGACGCGCCGGGGATCCGCGCTCCGTTGCAGGGCGCAGTCGGCGACCCGCTGACGGTCATCGTGCAATGGAGTCATCCCGCCAACGACGGAGGGAGCCCGCTGACCTCGTACCGGGTGCGAATCTTGCGGATGAGCTCGGCGGACGAGGACGCGACCGTCCTGTCCACTCGGTTGACGAGCACCAGCGCACCGACAGCCCGCCGACGCCAGATCTGGTTGCAGCCAGGGTGGTACCGGTTCGAGGTGATCGCCTACAACGAGATCGGGGCCAGTGCGCCGTCACCGCGTTCGGAGGCGATCCAGCCTCGGTGAGTCAGGGCGCGGTGCAGGACACCCGCGGTGCCGATGAGCCCAGATGCGGTGCCGGTCAGTCCAGGCCGAGGTCACGCCGGAGCTTGGCTACGTGCCCCTTGGCCCGCACGTTGTAGGCGGCGTGCTCCACGGTGCCGTCCGGTGCCACCACGATGGTCGAGCGGATCGTGCCCATGACCGTCTTGCCGTAGTTCTTCTTCTCTCCGTACGTGCCGTAGGCGGTCATCGTGGCCCGGTCGGCGTCGCTCGCCAGCGGGAAGGTGAGGGATTCCTTCTCCACGAACCGGTCGAGTTTGGCGACCGGGTCGGGGGAGACGCCCACGACCGTGTATCCCTTGTCAGTCAGGGAGGCCAGGTTGTCGCGGAAGTCGCAGGCCTGGGTGGTGCAGCCCGGGGTCATGGCAGCGGGGTAGAAGTACACGATCACGTGCTCGCCGCGGTGCTCGGACAGCGTGAACGTGCCACCTCCGGCGGTGGGCAGGGAGAAGTCCGGGGCCGGCTGGCCGACGGTGAGGCGGTTGCCTTGCGTGGTCATGGATCTCCTCAACGGTGAATGGAATCGTGGGGTGTGCCCGGCCTTCACTGTAGGGCCACCCGCGTGTCAGGCCGGAGCGGGTGGGCGTCGGCGATTGGGGAGCCCAGCACGTGTGACACGCGGTGACGAGCGCGCGCCCGGCGGTTAGGACACACTGTCCCCAGTACGTTTGCCTCGGCATGCCCGGTAACGGCCACACGAAGGAGCCCCCATGAGCACGGACGGTGCGCAGACTCCCGAACAGATCCGCGCGGAGATCGCCGAGCGTCAGCATCGGCTCGCCGACTCGGTCGACGAGTTGACCACGCGGGCCAACCCTAAGACCCTCATCGCGGACGGTCGGCAGGAAGCGGCGGACCGGATCCGGGACGCGGTACTCGACGAGCAGGGCAACCCGCGCGTGGAGCGGCTCGCCGCCATCGGTGGCGCCGTCGCCGCGATCCTGGTTCTGGTCATCGTGGCCAGGCGGCGTCGCAAGCAGGACTGACCGGCGCGCCCTGCGCCGGGCATCTTGCGCGATGAACACCTCACGCCTGCGCGCTCGATGCCTGCCGATAGCCAGACCTGAACCGACCCGCCGATACTCGGACACCGAAGCGACGGCATTTGGGTCACCCGTTCGAGTGCGTTGTCAGTCCCCGCCTGCCGGGAGCCGAACCGAATCGGCCGGCCACTCGATCACCGGCCAGAACCACGAGCGCGGTGCTGGCAGCCAGGGCCACGGCCGCCAGTCCGGCACCGAACGGGTCGTGCACGGCGAAGGTAGGGATCATCCGGGCGGGCAGGGCCAGCGCGAAGATCAACGCGCCGATTGAGCCCATCCACGCCCCGACCAGATTGGCCCGATGCGCGCGAAGGTTGCCACGCCGGATCGCCACCACACCCAGGCCCATCGACACCAGCGTGACGAGGCTGAGAATGTGCAGCCAGCTGAACGCTCCGTCTCGCAGGTGGCGAATCCAGAAGGACGAGAACGACGTCCACAGCATCAGGCTCACCCAGACCAGCCCGAGCAGGCGGTGGCGGAGGTCGCCCTTGCGGCGTACCAACTGCACCACGCCCAGGCTGACACCGACTATCGCGGCGGCGGCGTGACTTGCGATAAGTGGGGTCCAGATCTCCATCTGACTCAGTCCTCGACATTCAGGTTAAGAGTTCGCGGTGGCAACTCGGTGCTGAGTCCGCCCGTTGCGCCTCGGTGGTGACGGTGGCAGCTCAGCGTCCGAGGCTTGGTTCCTGTTGGTGTTCGGCTGCCGGGTCGCCGACGCCGCTCTTCTGGAGTCCGGCGATCAGTGTTCGAATGGTCGTCTGCAACTCGGTCGGCTCCACCCCGCGTGACCTGACCAGCGCGTCGAATCGGTCGCCAAGTACCTCGTTGCCGAGGCGGAGGCGCCGCTCACCCTCGCTCGTCAAGCGCACCAAGCGGCGACGCCCCGGCCCAGACTGCACCTGCACCAACCCGGCCTGGGACAGCCCCGCGACCATCCGGCTCATGGCGGCTTCGCTGGCTCCCGCCCGATCCGCGAGCTCGCGCTGGGTGGCGCCGCCCAGCTCAGCCACCTGGACGAGGACGAGGAAGCGTCGGTAGGTCAGCCCGATTCCACTCTGACTGAGCAGCACCTCTGCATGCCGACCCATCACGGAAACCAGCACGTGCAGATCATGGGCGACGGTTGCCATCGCCCCAGAATTGCATATGCAACTTGTAGCTGCAAGATGCAGTCTGCATCGGTTGACACTGGCTGGCGATGTGTGGTGTCAAGCCAGGGGGCAACACGTGTTTGGTGCTCGATCGCGGCCGGCCGAGATCGGGAGGGAGGCCGCGCGTGCCGGTGGTGGACGTCGGGCTCGGTCTGGATGATGACCCGCCGATTGCCGGCACAATCCCGGTTCGTCGACCGATCAGGCGGATGGCGGCCTCCTCTCGCGCGGTTGCGGTCTTGCCGCCGGGTTCGCTCACCCCGGGCTGGCGTCGGCCTCCCCTCGCGCGGGTGGCGGGTCTGAGCCGGGTCAGCAGCAGTGCGGGTTGCCGGCCTTACCGGGTCGGCCGCGGTACAAAGGTGACATGAGGGAACTGTCGCGCAGGTCGGCGAGTTTCTGGCTGCTCGTGGTCGCCATGCTGGTCTCAGGCGTGGTGATCGGGGCATCGTTGGGCCACCTGTCGGAGACTGGGTTGACCCAGGGGGCCTGGGAGTTCGTGACGTCGGCTGGTTTCGCCGGGCTGGCCACTGCGGGCGCGGCGATCCTGGCGCTGTACAGCGTGCAGATCCGGCTGCACGAGGATCGTCTGGCGGCTCTGGGCAGCGACGCCCGAGACCGCTGGTGGCGGCTGGCGCGATACCTGGACAAGGAGGTGGAGGTCGCTCGCGATGCCGAGGAGTTGCTCCAGCTCTACAGACTTGCCGACGGCATGACCAAGGTCGAGGACGTCACCTGGGAACAGGTGGAGATGGCCTTGTGGATCGGCAGGAAGGCCCGCAGGCACCTGCCCGAGTTCCCGATCGGGCGTTCGGTGGACGCCCCGGCGGCGCAGGCCCTGCCGGAAGCGGGCCGCGGTCGTCCCGGTGGGGGATTGGCGGGCGATGACGCCGCTGCGAAGGAGCTCGACCGCCTGGTGGAGGCAACCGCGGCAAGGTTCAAGAGCACTCCACCACCCCACGGGGTGTAAGAGCCCGCTAGTGCCACAGAGCCCGAGGGCCATCGGTGGTGAAACCCGCCGCGGGTAGGCAGACGCACTGCGGCATGCCAAAGCCGTCACATGCGACGACGTCGGCATACCCCAATCCGCTCGCAACTGGCATCTGCGCGGTGGCCCGGCTCGACGGTGCGGTGACGGCTCCCCGGGCGGGTAGGTTACTGGTGTGAGTGCCCGCGAAGCCGACCTGCCCATTCGTATGCTGCACGACCGGATCCTTGTCTCCACTGCCGACGAGGCGGGCGAAAGGCGTTCCACCGCAGGGATTGTCATTCCAGCGACGGCCACGATGGGCAAGCGGCTGGCCTGGGCGGCGGTGTGTGCGGTGGGTCAGCACGTGCGGCAGGTGAAGATCGGCGATCGGGTGCTCTTCGACCCGGAGGAACGTGGCCAGGTGGAGTTGCAGGGCCAGTCGTACATTCTGCTGCGGGAACGCGATCTGCATGCGGTAGCGACCACACCGGCCGGGGATGAACAGACCGGGTTGTACCTGTAAGACCTGAAGGTTCTGCCTCGGTACACCGCGAGCCTCTGCACCGGCCTGGCGGGCGTTCGGTCCATGTTCCCTGGTGCCGAGCGTGAGTCCGCGCTGTGCTCTTGGTCAGGACGAGCACCCCGGCGCAACCCGGGACGGGGTTGGCTCAGCGGATGAAGATCCGGGCGGGCAACGGAGGAAGGCTGTGGGTAGCCAACTCGCCCGTGTGGCATCCGCAGGAACACGCGAGCCGCTGCCCGGGAATGTCCCAGCTATGCACCCAGCCGCTGCACTGACTGTGAATGCCCGACTTGCAGGTTGCTCCGACGCTGTGGTGGCTCATGACGTTCACCGACTCCAAGTTCGACTCGTGGGCTAGGAGGACCCACGCCGATCTGTGATACCCAATGGTCATGACTGAGCAGGCCACGAACTGTGACGCAGGTCGCGTGATTGTCGTCGGATCGGTGAACGTCGATCTGACCACGCGGGTTGCTCGCCAGCCCGCACCCGGCGAGACGGTGGCCGGAGAGGGCCTGTCCCGGTGGGCCGGGGGCAAGGGAGCGAACCAGGCGATGTCCGCGGCTCGCAGCGGCGCCCGCGTGGCCATGGTGGCTGCGGTGGGAGCCGACGAGGCCGGACGTTCCTATCGCCGACGGCTGGCCGAGGCGGGAATCGACGTTTCCCGGGTGCGTGAGGTCGAGGGGCCAACCGGTCATGCGCTGATCACCGTGGCCGACTCCGGAGAGAATGCGATCGTCGTCATCGCCGGTGCGAATGCCGACCACACCGGGGAGTCGGTGCGCCAGGATCTGGCTGCCTTGCGGATCGGTCCGGGTGATGTGCTGGTCACGGTGCTGGAGATTCCCCTGGAGGCGGTTGCCGCCGCGGTTGAGTCGGCCAGGACGGCCGGCGCCCGAGTGGTCCTCAACCTGGCGCCCTTCGCGGTCGTCGACCCGGGCATCCTGAACGCTGCGGACCCGGTGGTCGTCAACGAGCACGAAGGCGAGCAGTTGGCTGACGCAGGCCAGTTGCCGGAGTCGCTGCTGGTGACGCTCGGTGCCGAAGGGGCGCGGTGGGGCTCGGTCCAGGTCCCTGGTGTGGCCGTCGACGGCGAGGTCCTGGACACCACTGGGGCGGGCGATGCCTTCTGCGGTGCGCTCGCCGCCGCTCTCGCGGCCGGGGGTGAGCACTCAGCGGCTGTGCAGGCAGCGGTCGCGGCAGGGACGTTGGCAGTCCAGCACCGAGGGGCGCAGCCCGATCCCGAACTGTGAGATCACCGGTGGTGCGAGCGATTCCCGGTGGCGGCCGGGACGATCAGCCGTCGCGGGGTGCGTAACGCCGGACAACGCGGGGAGTGTGATCTGGCGTCGGCTGTCGCGACAGCGTCATGGGCTTGTGGTCGCCGCGTCGCCGGGGCTCGGCAGCCGTCAGCGTGGCTCGGCAGCCTTCAGCGTGGCTCGGCAGCCGTCAGCGTGGAATGGTGCTGGCCCGTCGCGCCGGCTGGGTCTCGGTGTGCCTCCTCGGAGGTTGTCGCCACGCCAGGTCGTCGAACCCCCTGCCGAATGTCGCAAGCCTGAGCGTGTCGAAACCTGAGGACTTCGACGTCCGAGGACATCGACCTCCGAAGACGTAGACCGAAGACGTCGAAAACCCCCTGAGGGCAGGGGGTTTGGGTGGTCTCGTGGTGCGCCATCAGGGACTCGAACCCCGAACCCGCTGATTAAGAGTCAGCTGCTCTGCCAATTGAGCTAATGGCGCCGAACGGAGACCGATACTACAGGCCGCACAGCGTTCAGCGAAATCGACTTACGCGCGTCGACGGCTCCCGTCGACCCGACTGAACGCCGCAGCCCTCAGGGGGTCTCGTCCTCTTCGGCGTCGACCGAGCCGTCGCCGTCGACCCCCCACCAGGCGTCCTCGGGCTGGCCCTCCTCGGTGAGGATCTCCTCGGAGTCCGGGCCGTGCGGCCGCGACAGGTCGACGATGAGGGAGATGGGCACATGCTCGGACAGCAGGTGCATCACCCGGTCATCGGTGAGCTTCTCCTCGCCGTCCGTCTCGGGTGCAGCCTGGGGTTGATCGTTGGTCATAAGTGCCTCTCGCATGCGCCGTGGGCATCAGGATACGGGTCGGGGCCCGCGCTGCGAACCATCTTCTAGGCACAATGGAGCGGGTGTCGTAGGGACAACCCGAACGGGGGCACGCGGCCCGGCCGGTGCCCTGAGCCCCAGCATGTGACTATCCGGGACCCAGCATGAGAGCCGACCGGACTCGAACCTCGACCAGGTCTCCCATGGTTGATCATTCGAGCCAGGCCCGTGTGGGGTGAGTGACGGGACTTGAACCCGCGGCCACCTGGACCACAACCAGGTGCTCTACCAGCTGAGCTACACCCACCATCTGCCGTGACGGCGACGACAAGCATAAGACACGGTGCGGTCGAGGTGCGAATCGGTTCAGGGTATGGACGTGCTGGTAGCCGGGCCGAGGGGTGGGATGGGTGAGACTTCTTCGCGACGATCGCTCAGTCCGGCAAATGCCGGGCCTGGGGGGAGCCGACCGGAAACTCAGTCCAGGCCGCTGGCAATGGCCTTGGCGGCCGCTGAGTCGGGTCCGGGGGCCCCGACGAAGACTGCCTGACGGTAGTACCGCAGTTCGCGGATGCTCTCGGTGATGTCCGCCAGGGCCCGGTGCCCGCCATTCTTGGCTGGCGCCTGAAAGTACACCCGTGGGTACCAGCGGCGGGCGAGTTCCTTGATCGAGGAGACGTCGATCATCCGGTAGTGCAGGAAGCCTTCGAGTTCGGGCATGTCGCGGGCGAGGAAACCGCGGTCGGTACCGATGCTGTTGCCCGCCAGCGGCGCCTTGCGTGCGCTCGGCACATGGGCACGGACGTAGTCCAGAACCTGTCGCTCGGCGTCGTCCATGGTGGTGCCGGCGTCGAGTTCGGCCAGCAGGCCGGAGGTGGTGTGCATGGTCGTGACTACCTCGCCCATCTGCGCCAGTGCCGTCGCTGGCGGCTTGATGACCACCGACATTCCGGCATCCAGAGGAACGAGTTCGGAATCGGTGACGATCGCCGCGACCTCGATGAGCGCGTCGTTCACGAGGTCGAGTCCGGTCATTTCGCAGTCGATCCAGACAATGCGGTCGGCGGAGTCGTCGGTCATCCAGCCAGGATAGGCACGTTGCGGGTCCGTTTTCGTCGTTGCCACCCTCCACGCCGATTCCTCAACCGGCCACGGACGGATCAGCGACCGTGCACTGGCTTACCCAGGTCGATCAGTCCGACCCACGCCGCTGCGGGCGATTCGGCCGACCCACCGACCGGGATTTGGCGGGCTACCCGACCGACCCGACGGACCGGGATGGGACCGCCCCCAAGGGTTCGACCGACCCGACAGACCCGGATTGACCCGCCGCCCCCGACCGACCTGACGGACCGGGATTGACCCGCTGCCCCCGACCGACCTGACGGGCCGGGATTGACCCGCTGCCCCGACCGACCCGACGGGCCGGGAGTGACCCGCCGCCCCCGACCGACCCGACGGCCCGGGACCGACCCGCCGCCCCCCACCGACCCGACCGAGCGGGCCTGACCCGCCGCCCCCCGCCGCCCCGACGGACCGGGCCGGACCCGCCGCCCCCCCCCCCCCCGCCGGCCCGCGCCCGACCCCCGGCCCGCCCGCCCAGCGCGCCCCCGACCGGGCCCCAGCA